>NZ_BAED01000047.1 GCF_000241345.1 Gordonia amarae NBRC 15530 | reverse complement strand
TCGATCAGTAGATCGGAGGCAACGGCCGGGCGAAGTGTCATGTTCTGGAACTCCATCTGGACAGGTGTCTGGACTCGCGTTCAAACCTAGTGTAGTGTCCCTCACATGTCCAGCCCCGTGTCGCAGGAAAGTACCCGCCGCCGCCTGTCGGCCCAGCAGGCCGAGACCGTGGCCAAGCTGACCGACGCCGCCGTCGAGGTGCTCAACACCGACGGCTTCGACGGGCTCACCGTGCGGATGGTGGCCAAGCGTGCCGGGGTCGCTCCCGCGACCGCCTATACGTACTTCTCCTCCAAGAGCCACCTGGTGGCCGAGGTGTTCTGGCGCAGGCTCGCCGACGGCGTGCCCGCTCCCGACACCGATCTCCCGCCCTTCGAGCGGGTGGCCGGCGTACTGCGGGCGGTGTCACTGGTGGTCGCGGGGGAGGGGCAGCTCGGCGGCGCCGTCACCGTCGCGCTCCTGGGCACCGACCCCGACGTCGAACACCTGCGCTGGCGGATCGGCGGATTCATCCGCGTCCGTCTCGCCGAGGCCGTGGGCGTCGATCCCGAGAATCCCGGACCCGTCGTCGATGCCCTCGAAATGCTGTACGCCGGTGGCCTCGTCCACGCGGGCATGGGACATCTGAGCTACGAACAGACCTCCGAACGACTTGTCGCCGCAGCCCGAATGATCATGGAGAACCAGTGATGACCGACACCGCCACGCGTGCGGGAATGGAACACCTCGTTCCGTTCGACCCGTACTCCTACGATTTCCACGAGGACCCGTACCCCACCTACGCCCGGCTGCGCGCCGAGGCGCCCGTGTACTACAACGCCACCCAGGACTTCTGGGCGCTGTCCCGGCATGAGGACGTGCGCAACGCCTTTCGTGACACCGTCCGGCTGTCCAACAGTTGGGGTGTGTCGATGGACCCGGCCTCCTACGGCCCCGACGCGCACCTGGCGATGTCGTTCCTGGCGATGGACGACCCCAAGCACATGCGGATCCGCAAGCTCGTGTCCAAGGGATTCACCCCGCGCCGCGTCAACGAACTCGGCGCCCGCATCCGGGAACTGACCGCCCGCCATTGGCAGGCGTGCCTGGACAAGGGCGAGTTCGACTACGTCGCCGACTTCGCCGGCCTGCTGCCGATGGACGTGGTGTCCGAGTTGCTCGGCGTGCCCGAATCCGATCGGGCCCACCTGCGGGCGCAGTCCGACGCCCTGGTGCACCGCGAGGAGGGCGTGTTCGACGTACCCGAGTCCGCCGTGCTCGCCTACGTCGAACTGCACCGCTACTACACCGCCCTGATCGCCGACCGCCGCAAGAACCCCGGCGAGGACATGGTGTCGGCGCTGCTGAGCGCCGAGATCCTCGACGACGCCACCGGCGAGAAGACCTCCCTCTCGGACGACGAGCTGATCGGCTTCATGGTCCTGATGATCGTGGCGGGCAACGAGACCACCACCAAGCTGCTCGCCAACGCCGTCTACTGGGGCGCCCGCAACCCCGACCAGCTCGCGCGCGTACTGGCCGACCCCGAACTCGTGCCCGACTGGACCGAGGAGACTCTGCGCTACGACAATTCGAGCCAGATGGTGCTGCGCAAGGTGATCGCCGACGCCGAGTTCGGCGGGGTCACCATTCCCGAGGGTGACCGGGTGTTACTGCTGATCGGCTCCGCCAACCGCGACGTCGACGTGTTCGGGCCCGACGTGGACAAGTACATCATCGGCCGCGACAACGGGCAGAACCTGATGAGTTTCGGTATCGGAACCCACTTCTGCCTGGGCTCGCACCTGGCCCGGCTCGAAGGCAATATCGGCCTGGCGCAGGTGGCGGGCACCGTCAAGAACTACGAGATCGACTTCGACAAGGCCGTCCGGGTGCATTCGGTGAATGTGCGCGGCTTCGCCGAACTCCCGATGAAAGTGCAGGCCCGCTGACATGGCATTCATCCCTCACCCCGAACGTCGTCCGGTGCTCGTTGCCGGCGCCTCCTCCGGGATCGGTGCGGCAACCGCCGAATGGCTTGCCGCGGCGGGATATCCGGTGGCACTCACCGCGCGTCGCGTCGAGAAACTGCAGGAGCTGGCCGACAAGATCACCGCCGCCGGCGGCGAGGCCGTCGCGGTGCCGCTGGATGTGACCGACGACCAGTCGGTCCTCGACTGCGTCGCCAAAGCCGAAGCGGCCCTGGGGTCTTTGGAAGTGGTGGTCTCCGGCGCCGGTGATCTGGCCGTCGGCCGGTCGTACGAGCAGCCCGTCGATCGATTCGTCGACCAGATCGACATTCACCTCAACGGTGCCTACCGGCTGTACCGGGCGGTGATTCCCGGCATGATCGAGCGTGCCCGAGGCGATTTCGTGTTCATCGGCTCCGACGTCACCCAGCGCCCCCGCACCTTCTCGTCGGCCTATGTGGCCGCCAAATCCGGCATCGACGGCCTGGTGGCCACCGTGCAGATGGAACTTGAGGGCACCGGCGTGCGCGCCGGCCTGGTGCGGCCCGGCCAGACCCTCACCGGCATGGGCATGGACCTCGATCAGAAGACCACCGAGGACATGCTCAACGACTGGATCAAGTTCGGCATCGCCCGGCACGGCAACTTTCTCGGCCCCGAACACATCGCCCAGGCCATCGCCGGGATGATCGCCATGCCACGCGGCTCGCACATGCGGATCGTCGAGGTGGAAGCCGAAGGCGCCGTACCCAAAACCAAGCACTGAACATGATCACTGCCCAGCCAACCACCCTGCCGGTTGAGGTGCGAGGCCGCCCAGCGGCCGAGCCTCGAAACCCGGTGAGCGGACATCGTCATCTCACGAGGTTTCGAGGCTCATCGCCTAGCGGCTCTTCACACCTCAACCGGCAAGATTAAGACTTTGAAAGGACTGACACGTCATGACCGTCATCGATGAATCGGACCTGCGTGAAGACCTGAAAGAACCCCAGCGCGTCTCCGGCGGAGAAGGCGAACACGGCCATCTCGACGAGCTCGCCACCGACCCCATCGCCCTGTTCTGGCGGATCCGCAACGAATGCGGCGACGTCGGCAAGTTCCAGCTCGCCGACCGCGAGGTGGTGCTCGTCACCGGTGCCCAGGCCAACGAGGAATTCTTCCGCGCCCCCGACGAACTGCTCGACCAGGCCGCCGCCTACCCGTTCATGACCCCGGTGTTCGGGGAGGGGGTGGTGTTCGACACCAGCCCCGAGGAACGCTCGAAGGCCCTGCACAATCAGGCCCTCAAGGGCGCCCACATGAAGCAGCACGCCATCACCATCCCCAACGAGGTGGAGCGGATGATCGCGAACTGGGGCGAGGAGGGCGAGATCGACCTGCTCGAATTCTTCGGTGAGCTCACCCTGTACACCTCGTCGGCGTGCCTGATCGGCCGTAAGTTCCGGGAGTCGTTGTCCAAGCGGATCTCCGAGATCTACCACGACCTCGAACGCGGCACCGACCCGCTGGCCTACGTCGACTGCCACGCCGACATCGAGAGCTTCCGCCGCCGCGACGCCGCCCGCGCCGAACTCGTCGAGTTCATGGCCGAGATCCTCACCGAGCGCGAGGCCAACCCGGAGTCGGACAAGGACAAGCGTGACCTGCTCGACGTGCTGGTCTCGCTCAAGAACGCCGACGGCACACCGATGTTCAGCGCCGACACCGTCACCGGCATGTTCATCTCGATGATGTTCGCCGGCCACCACACCACCCAGGGCACCGCCGCCTGGACGCTGCTGGAACTGCTGCGCAACCCCGGCTACATGGAACAGGTCGTCGCCGAACTCGACGACATCTACACCGACAAGGGAGAAGGCAAGCCCGCCTACAGTTTTGCCGCGATGCGGCAGATCCCCAAGCTGGAGGCCTCGCTCAAGGAGGCGCTACGCCTGCACCCGCCGCTGATCATCCTGATGCGGGTGGCGCAGCAGGACATCGAGATCGAGGGTCATATCGTTCACAAGGGTCAGTCGATCGCCGTGTCGCCCGCGGTGTCCAACCGGCTGCAGCCCGACTTCGTCGACCCCGAATCCTTTGACCCGGACCGGTATTTCGATCCGCGGCAGGAGGATCTGGCCAACCGGTGGACGTGGATCCCGTTCGGCGCGGGCCGGCATCGGTGCGTCGGGGCGCCTTTCGCGATCATGCAGCTCAAGGCGATCTTCTCGGTGCTGCTGCAGAACTACGAGTTCGAGCTGTCGCAGCCGCCGGAGTCCTACCACAACGACCACTCCAAAATGGTTGTGCAGCTTGCCCAGCCGTGCAAGGTGCGCTACCGCCGCCGGGTCGTCCCGGCCGCCCGGTAAGAAGGGCGATCGCGATGCGTATCGAAGTCGATCTGGATCTGTGCCAAGGACACGGCATGTGTGAACTGGAGGCCCCGGAAGTCTTCGAGGCGCACAAGGATTACGTCGAGATCCTGGACTCCGAACCCGACGAATCCCTGCGGGCCCAGGTGCGGGCCGCCGTCCAGTATTGCCCCACCCAAGCACTACGAATCGTCGAAGACTGACGACTACTGACAAGAGGAGAGACACATGTCTTTTGATCGTGCCGAGCTCGAAGAGATGAAAGAGCGCTGGCTGGCCGCCAACATCGAGGCCGAGAAGGCCGGCGACTGGAAGCCGCTGGCGGAGTTCTACACCGAGGACGCCACCTACGGCTGGAACTACGGCCCCAAGAAGGACTTCATGGCCGTGGGCCGCGACGAGATCCGCGACATCGCGCTCGGCCAGGAGATGGAGGGCCTCGAAGGCTGGACCTACCCGTACCAGGCGTGGGTGATCGACGAGAAGACCGGCGACATGATCGGCCTGTGGAAGCAGGTGTACGAGGCCACCCGCGAGGACGGCTCACACTACGCCCTCGACGGCATCCAGGGCTCCTGGTTCAAGTACGCCGGCAACTTCCAGTTCTCCTGGCAGCGTGACTTCTTCGACTACGGCAATGTGTCGGCGCTGTTCCTGGAGCTGATGGTGGACAAGAAAATGAGCGACTCCATGCTCAAGCGTGTGGAGAAGTCCGCCCCCGGCAACCTGCCCGGCTGGTACGACTACGGCACCGCCCCGGTCAAGTTCTGGTAGTCCGATGACCCAAGCAGCCCCCTACGCGGGCCTGAGTCAGGAGCAGTTGGCCACGCTGGTGCCCGAACTGCTCCTGACCGGCCAGCTGATCGACCGCAGCGGCATGGCGCACCTCATCGGTGCGTTCGGCCGCGACATCATGGGGCAGGTCGCCATCGAGGAATGGATGGCGGCCAGCCCCGTGTACACCCACCGCATGCGCACCGCCCTCGGCATCGACGGCGACGGGGTGGAGGACATGTTCAAATGCCTCCAACTCGACATCGGCGCACCGCCGCAGTTCATGGACTTCCGGTACGAGATCGAAGACGAGTACCACGGTTCGTTCGTGCTCAATCACTGTGGGGCGCTGCTGGATGTGGAACCGATGGGCGACGACTACGTCACCACCATGTGCCACACCATCGAGGACCCCACCTTCGACGCCACGGCCATCGCCACCAATCGGCGCGCCCGCATCCGGCCCATCCACCGGCCGCCGCGCGCACCGGCCGACCGGCATCCGCACTGCGCGTGGACCGTCACCATCGAACCCGACCGCGACGAACTGCCGCTGCCCGACGACGCGGCGCGCATGTTCATGACGCGGGCGGGCACGGTGGCGCTGTCGCCGATCGACGCTGCCGCCGCCGACGGCTGGGTCGACTATCGCGGGCCGCTGGTGGAGGACCTGCAGTTCCGCGAATGGTCGCACACCGCACTCACCCGGGTCGCCGAAGAGGTTGCGCTGCAACATCAACTGCTCGCACTCGGCTTCCTGTGGAGCGTGCGGCGGCAGACCGACGACCCCGAGCAGGTGCTCGACGTCTACCGCAAGCAACTCAGCGGCATCGCCGGGATCGCCGCCGAACGGATCCGCAACGCCCTCGGATTATCTTCGGAGGCAGCGGATCTGGTGCAGGTACTGCGGCTGCACCCGTGCTTCGGGCCGGTGCAGTACACCGGTGTCACCGCCGAGGTCGTCGAGAATGCCTACGGCACAGACGATGTGCTGGTGACCATCCCCGCCGATTCGCCCGCGGCCATCGACGGCGGCTGGGTGTCGGTGCTCGACGCCGACCATCTGGAACCGCTGCAGGCAGCGGCCACCGCCGTCGGCGACCGCTGGGTGGCTTCGGCCGAGGCTCACGAGGGTGCGCTTCGGGTCCGGATCGCCCTGGGCGAGAAGAGTCTACGAGAATCCGGTGAGGTGGCCATCGCCCGGTTCAGCAAGGGCGCGAGCTGGGAGTTCGAGAACCGCGGCCGGTCCATCCCCATCACCCCGGTAGGTATGAAGGTCGGATGAGTACAGCAGGTGTGGCCGGTCAGGTCGCGATCGTCGCGGGAGCCACCCGCGGCATCGGCCTGGCCGTGACCTATCAGCTCGCCAGCAGCGGGGTGTCGGTGGTGGTCAACGGCCGCGACCCAGAGGCCGTCGAGGCGACCGTGACCGAGATCCGCGGCAGCGGCGGCTACGCCGTAGGCGTCTGCGGGTCGGCCGGCGACGACGGGGTGGCACAGCAGATGGTCGACGCCGCGCTCGCCGAGTTCGGCGCCCTCGACATCGCCATCAACTGCGCCGGCATCGCCGAACCGGCCGGATCGACGATCCTCACCATCACCCCCGACGAGTTCCGCGAACAGCTCAACGCCCACCTGATGAGCGCCTTTCACCTCACCCAGGCGGCCGGGCGGGTGTTCGCGGCGCAGGGGTCGGGGTCGATCGTGCTCACCGGGTCGGCGGCCTCGCTCGGCATGTTCGGCGGCAGCGGCTACCCGGCCGCCAAGGGCGGCGTGAACGCGCTCGCCCTGGCCGTGGCCGCAGACCTCGGCCCGTCCGGGGTGCGCGTCAACGTGATCAGCCCCGGCGCCAAGTCGCGGCTGTCGACGGGCGAGGACTACGAACGGCACATCCACGGCCTGCACGACCGCGGCATCCTCGACGAATTCACCCGCGACGCCGCCCTCGACCCGGCACCGCCGGACTACGTCGCCCCGCTGTACGTGTTCCTCGCCAGTCCCGCCGCAGCCCACATCAACGGCCAGATCTTCAGCGCCGCGGGTGGCTTCATCGGCAAGTTCGAGCCGCACCAGCCCGGTTTCGTCGCCTACCGCGACCACACCGACACGGCGCCGTACAGCCTCACCGAACTGGCCGGCCTCCTCACATAGCCAAGTCGCGATGGTGGAAGTTCCGTGCGCTATATGCGCACGGAACTTCCACTTAGGCGCGGGTGGCGCGGCGGGTGGCGCGACGCTCGACCCAGAAGCGGGCGGCTTCGGCGACGGCGTCGAGGACGGGGCGCGGGTGCCAGTCGAGTTCGGTCTCGGCCTTGGCGTGGCTCATCGGCGACATGTAATGCATGAGGCGCACCGTGTCGATGTTGAGCAGCTGCGGCTTGCCGGTGACCTTGGCCAGCGCGCTGCCGCCCGCGCCGAGGGCGTACATCGCGGGGCGCGGCAGGATCAGTCGCGGGGGCTCGTGACCGGCCGCGGTCGCCGCGGTTTCGATGAGGTCACGCATGTCCAGGAACCGCTCGGAGACGATGTAGCGTTCACCGTCCCGTCCGCGTGAGGTGGCCAGGATCATCGCGAGCGCGGCGTCGTCGATGGCCACCGATTCGGTGGCCATGCCGCGGGTGCGGAACGGGAACTTACCGAGCGCGGGACCCTTGACGAAGATGCCGTGGTTGGTGGGTTTCCAGTCGTACGGGCCGTAGGTGTTGGACACGCACATCGCCCGCACCGGAACCCTGCCCTCGCGGGCGTAGCCCAGGGCCAGGTTTTCGGCCGCCACACGCGACTTGATGTAGTCGGTGGCCACCTCGCCCCAGTTGAACTCATCAGTCTCGTCCACGACGCGATCGTGGCGGCCGATCGTGCCCATGGTGGAGGCGAAGACGAACGAGCGCAGCTCGGCGTCGGCGGCGGCGTCGAGGACATTGCGCAGGCCGTCGACGTTCGCGCGGAACAGCGGCGCCGGATCGATCAGCCAGGCGCGGGTGTCGACGGCGCAGTGGAACACGTCGTCGATGCCGCGCAGCGCCGCATCCAGCGACGGGCGGTCGAACAGGTCGCCGGTCACCCGCTCGATCTGGCCGTCGGCGGCGGGGATCTCGTCGATCGACCTGGTGTCGCTGGTCTTTCGAGTCAGGACGCGGACCTGCTCGCCGTCGGCGACCAGGCGCCGCACCACATGCGAACCGAGGAAGCCATTGGCTCCGATGACGAGTTTCACCGGCCGGCGACTTCGTAGGCGCGGGAGCGGGCGGGCCTGATCCACAGGTTGCCGCCGGCGGCGGTCGCACCCTCGTTCTTGAGTTCGCGTTTGAGGATCTTGTTGGTGGCCGTCGTCGGCAGGTCGGAGTTGATGCGCACATAGCGTGGCCACGCCTTCGGGGACAGGTCGCGCTGCGCGCCGAGGAACTCCTCGAACTGTGCCGGGGTCAGCGAATCATCATCGCCCAGAACGATTGCCGCCATCACGGCGTCGCCGACGTGCTCGTCGGGCACCGCGTACACGGCCACGCGGTTGATCTGCGGCAGCCGTAGCAGCACCCTCTCCACGGGGCCCGCGGCCATGTTCTCACCGTCCACGCGCATCCAGTCACCGGTGCGCCCGGCCAGATAGAACCAGCCGTCGTCGTCGACGTAGGCGAGGTCGCCCGACCAGTACATGCCGTCGTGCAGGCGTTCGCCGGTGGCCTTGTCGTCGTTGTGGTAGCCGGTGAACAGGCCGCCACCACTGGTGTTGACGATCTCGCCGATCGCCTCGTCGGCATTGGCCAGCGCGCCGTTCTCGTCGAACTTCGCGCGCGGGCATTCGGTGAGGGTCTGCGAGTTGTACACGGCCACACCGGGAAAGCCCTTGCCGATGGAGCCCGCGGGGGTTCCCGGTTCGCGGGTGATGATGACGGCGAGTTCGGTGGAGCCGTAGCCGTCCCACATCGAACACCCGAACCGCCTGCTGAACTCGTTCAGGTCGCGGTCGGTGGCCTCGTTGCCGAATGCGGCCCGCAGCGGGTTGTCGGCGTCGTCGAGCTTTTCGGGCGTGGCCAGCACGTAGGCGAGGGCCTTGCCGACGTAGTGCGCGTAAGTGGCGCCGTAGCGGCGGATGTCATCGAGGAAGGTCGACGCCGAGAACGGGGCGGGCACGATCGCCGCACCGGCGACCAGCGCGACGCAGTAGCCGCCGAGCAGCACCGCCGAGTGGAACAGCGGCATCGACAGATAGCAGACGTCGTCGGAGGTGATGCCGAACTTCTGCACCAGTGGGGGGCCGGCGAACGGGATCATCATGTGCGCGAAGCGAACCGGCTTGGGGTTGCCGCTGGTGCCGGAGGTGAAGATCAGCATGAACGGATCCATCGGTCCCGGAACCGAATACGGGGTCAGCTCACCGGCCTGCGCCGCACGGCTGCGCCATTCGTCGCCGTCGACGTCGAAAATGGTGACGGCGGGCAGGTCGAGGCCGTCGAGCAGCGGGCGGTGCGCAGCGTCGACGAGGAGGATCTGGCAGTCGGCGCGGGAGATGTCGGCGGCCAGCGCCTCACCGCGCCGGGTGTTGTTGACGCCGACGGTGACGTAGCCGCCGAGCGCGCCCGCGGCCAGTGCGATGAGCATCTCGGGGGTGTTGCCGAGGAGGGCGCCGACGTGCATCGGGCGGGTGGTGTCGGCCGCGGTGATGGTGGCCGCCGCCCAGCGGGATGCTTCGGCGATGTACTCGCGCCAGGTCCAGCGCTTGTCGTCGTAGATGATGGCGGGATTGTCGTCCTCGGCGCGTTCGAGGAGCAGCTGCGTCACGGTGTCGGCCATCACACCAATTTAGAACATGTTCTCGTTTTCTCCCAAGGGTGATCCGGATTTGCAGCCGTCGGGTTTGTCCGTCCCTGGGGTGCCTGAGGAGAGTGGCGCGAGGATGTAGCGATGTCGGGTGCAACGACGATAAGGGTTGTGGGTGACCAGGGTGGCTGGGCACACTGGGATCGGTGCCGGTTCAGACGGCCCCACGTGGGGGAGACAAAGGAGTTGTGATGAATCTACGAAGCCGACGGATCGCTGGGGTGTTGGCCGGCCTCGCCGCATCGGTGATGGTGGGCACCGGAACCGCCCACGCCTGGGACGCGTACCCGGGGAGCACCGGCGGGGGTTCGGTGTCGAACGGCAAGGTCAACATCACGCTGACCAACCGGATCAACCGGCCCATTACCTGCGAATACAGCCTGTATCCGCTGAATCAGCAGGCCGGGGTCTACCAGGTCTCACAGGGGTACCTCGCCGCGCGCGCCGCCTACAGGTCGGGCGACTACGGAAACGGCAGCCACCTGCAGTGGGAGGCCCGAGGCAAGGAACAGTCGCTGGGCTGGCCCATCGCGCGACGAACGAACCTGGTCGTTTCGCCGGGAACCACGCGGACGGTGTCGTGGCGACCGTACCGGGCCGGCAGATACTCGGTGCTGGTCCTGTGTAACACCGGCTTCGGCGGCTCGCGTAACCTGCATCGGGACTTCGACTCGAACGCGTTCGCGATCGCGCGGACCAAGCCGGGTCTGCACACCGAGGTCGGAATTCTGGGGATGAACTTCGGTAGCTAACCCGACTGCTCAACGCCCGTGCCCGGTGGTAGACGATGATGCGTCCACCACCGGGCACTGTTGTGTTTCGTTGTCGGTGTGATCTCTCCTACTTCCCAGCCAACCTGAACTGCGTCTCAGGTCGGGTGCTTGGTAGACACGGTGCATGAGCTCTGCGAATACACCCCGGATGGTGCCCACGTTCGGTGACCCCCTCAGCGCCTTCGGGCTCGGCGACCTCGTCCGCGACGGGGCCGCGGGAACGTCCGTGGGGCAGCTCTCACCGCGCCTTGCCGACCATCGCGGACTGATCGACCTCCCCGCGCTCGCGGTGCTGTTCGACCACATCGGCGGCTTCCCGTTCTCCCGTGCCCAGGCCGGTGCGTCGACCCTGCAGTCGCGGCTCGCGATGTCGCTGCTCGCCGGTGTCGCCGTCACCGAGCGGCTCACCGGGCGTGCCGACATCCGGATCGACGACGGATCGTACGGCGTGACGTCTGTGGACCTGCGGACCGCCGGCGGCGACCTGGTGATGACCGGCACTGCCCGCAGCGTGCGGGTGGGGCGGGGGAAGTCGGATGTCGACATGGACGCCGTCGTCGCTCCGGACGGACCCGACGACGGATACCTGCCCGACCCCATCGACCCCGCGCTGTCGGGTCAGGAGATCGTCGACGCGATCGCCGCGGGCGTCCTCGATCCGGGACCGATCATCCGGCTGCTCGGCGGGGGCCTGGAGGACGGCCGCTTCATCGTGCGCACCGCCGAATGGATGGGCAACCACTTCGGCACCATGCACGGCGGGTTGATCGCCGCCATCGTCGGGCAGGGTATTTCGTTTGCCGCCCAGGCGCATACGGCGCCGGGAGTCGGGTACCAGGTGACCGACATGAGTGTCGGCTTCTACCGATCGCCCGAACTCGGCGGCGAGGTCGTGGTCGACGTCGAGCCGGTGAAGGTCGGGCGGCGCATCGGCTCGTTCGACGCCACCATGCGCACCCGCGACGGCCTGCTGCTGAGCAAGGCGAGCGCGGACGTCATCTTCCGGTAGGGCGGGTGTGTGTGCGGTGACGTAGTCGTCTCACGGGGTTTCGAGGCTCGTCGCTTGCGCTCCTCGCACCTCAACCGGCGAGGGGGTTGCCAGGTTGGGT
>NZ_BAED01000048.1 GCF_000241345.1 Gordonia amarae NBRC 15530 | reverse complement strand
AGCAACACAGCCGGCGAACTTCAGCGAGCACAAGCTCAGTTTTGGAATTTGCCACCCTCTCCGGGGCAACTCCACCAGCCTAGCAAACCCGATCCCCGGCCGCAAACCCGGTCACCCGGATCCCGCCGGCCGAACCTGCTCGGCCCACCCCGAACCCCGGTGCACATCACTGCACACCGCGGAAAACATCTAAGGTGGTCGTCGCGAACTCGTTCCGTCTTCCCTGTGGGCTCCTGACCTGGACTTTCGTCCCGGTCCGGCTCCCCGGGGCGGCCCCGTGTCGCTCTGACTCGAAGAAAGTTACGCGATCATGTCGGCCAGTACAAATCGCCAGGTCACTCCAGGTGTCGTATTACATTCACGCAGGTAGAGCGGTTGCAATCGACGGCGCGAGTGGCACTGATCCCGAAATCCGGCCGAATTGCTTGGATGTGATCTGCGTCATTCCCCGCAATTCCGGAACGCTTGGCACGGTCGGACAGTGCCTTTTCGGCCAGTACCCGCGAGTGCGCACACGACCTACGCTGGACCGATGACCATGGTGAACGCAGGTACGGCCGCGCCGGACAGCCAAGTAGTGCTGGTCAGGGCGAAGACCGGTGCCGAACAGGGTTTCTCGGCGAGTGCGCAACTCCTGTGGCGCCGCGACGCCGGCAGAGTGGAGATCGCGCACCCCTTTACCGAGGACACCATCGCCGATTCGGTGATGGTGTCCTCGCTGTCGGAGCTGGTCGAACTCGGCGTCCTGCACGGTCAGGACCAGTTCGAGGACGCCGCGGTGCAGATGATCCGCTCCTCCGCTGACGGCGACGACGCAGCCTGGCGTGCGTACTACTCCAACTCGGTCGACGAATTGGCCGACGGCAGTTCACCTTTCAGCCCGGTCCATCTGCGGGCCAGGTCGCTGATCGTCGGCGACGACGTCCTCGAGGTGGGCTGCTGCTTCGGCTTCTTCGCCCTCGCCTGTGCCCGGGACGGGCACTCGGTGCGCGCCTGCGACATCTCACCCGGCGCGATCGACCTGCTCACCAGGGCGTCGGCAAGCCTTGAACTCCCCGTTGACGCGGCAGTCGCGGATGCGCGCGCACTGCCCTACCCCGACAACCACGTCGACACCGTCACCCTGATCCACCTGCTCGAACACCTCGATGACGAGGACACGACGACCGCGATCAACGAGGCGCTGCGGGTGGCCCGGCAGCGGGTGGTGATCGCGGTGCCGTTCGAGGAGGAGCCGACCGAGCACTTCGGGCACCTGCTCCAGCTCACCGAGGTTGACCTGCGGCGATGGGCCGGCAAGGTCGATCACGGCGGCGCCGACATCTTCACCGATCACGGCGGGTGGCTAGTTCTCACGCCACGTCAGTAGGCGACCCGCGTGTCCAGACGCCGGGGCACGTCCGCTCAGATCAGTCCGCGCTTGCTCGCGATGTAGACGGCGTCGGTGCGCTTGGACACCCCGAGCTTGCGGATGATGTTGCGGATATGGAACTTGACGGTCGACTCGGAGATGAATAGCTTCTGTCCGATTCCCTTGTTGGACATGCCATCTGCCAGCAGACGCAACACTTCGCGTTCGCGTTCGGTGAGGGCGTCGGGAGCGTCTGCCTCCCCCGATACCGTGCGCAGCACGATCGCGGCGCTGCGCGCGTCGAACGCGCTGCCGCCGCCCCACACCGCCTGGATCGCACGGACCAGTTCGGTGGTGTCGACGTCCTTCACCACGTAACCGCGCGCGCCCGCCTTCACCGCGCGCACCACCAGGTCGTCGTCGAGGAAGGTGGTGAGCACCAGCGTGGCGACCTTCGGGTAGCGCGAGGTCAGCTCGGTGACCAGGCGCAATCCCTCGTACTCGGTGCCCGCGCTGAGCTTGAGGTCGACGACCACCACGTCCGGCTCGCACCGGGCGATCTCGGCGAGTGCGGCGTCGAACGAGTCGGCCTCGCCGACCACCGAGATCGCCTGCTCCCGGTCGAGCAGCGACCGGATTCCCTCACGCAGCAACGCGTGGTCGTCCACCAGCATCGTGCGAATACCGGTGTGTCCCGACTGCACGGGCCGTCCCGCTTGGACAGATCGGCCCGGCTGGGGAACCGTCCGCCGCGGAACACCGTGTTGCGCACCAAAAATTGTCATCGCCTCGCCTCCTGCGAACGGGCCGGCCGGGCGGGTTCGGCAGGCAATTCGACAGCAATCCGGATTCCGCCCATGCGGGAACGCCTGATCCGCAGCGTGCCGCCCAGATCGTCGGCCCGCGCCGTCATATTCGCCAGCCCGCGATGCCTGCCGGCCAGGTCGCCCAGCATGGCGGCCTGCAGCACTCGCCGCAGGTGACCAGGATCGCCGGATCCGTCGTCGTCGACCGACAGCGCCACATCCCGTTCACCGTAGGTCAGCACCACTTTGGCGCGGGTCGCCCCGGCGTGCACCGCGGTGTTGAACAGCGCCTCCCCCGCGATCCGCAGGATGGCGTGCTGGGCATCGTCGGGCAGGTCACGGGTCCGGCCCGTCACCTTTACCTCGGTCCGCAGGTCGGCCGGCATGTGCATCGAGCACAGCTCGTCCAGGATCTCGGCCAGGCTCAGCCCACCCACCGACGGCGCCTGGTTGAGCGCGTAGATCACCGACCGCAACTGCTCGACCGCGTGACGCGTGAGCCGCCCGGCAACCTCCAGCCGGGCCGCGGTGCCCGGATCCGACTCGACCCGGCACACCTCGATCTGCATACCCGCCGACAGCACCGACTGGGTCACCGAATCGTGCAGCTCACGGGCGATGCGCTCGCGTTCTTCGGTGACCAGGCGTTGTCGCATCGCCGCCGACAGTTCGCGCTGGGTGCGTTCGAGATCCTCGTTGCGCGCCGCCAGCACCGCGGCCTGCTCACTGACTCGCCGGTACGCGTCCTCCGCACGGGCCAGCTGGTGTCTGCTCTCCTCCAGCAACGCGGCGTTGAGGAGCGCGACCACCGCCTGGCGGGCCAGGATCCGCATCACCACCAGGTCGGCGGAGTCGACGGGATTGCCCTGTCGGGTCCATGCCGACAGACCACCGACGACACGGCCGTCGAGTTGCAGCGGCAGATGCAGGTGGTGTTCGTCGACGACGGGACGTTCGAGCCGGTCGGTCTGCCTGCGCAGGATGTCGTTGAGCCGGTTGAGGACGTCGTCGGGCAGGTTGCTCGGTACCCGGGCGCTGGCCACCCCCTCGAAGGCGTACACGGTGCCGTCGGCCGACATCATCAGGTGCCGGGGTCCGGTGCGTTCGAGCTCGCCATCGCACAGGGCGAAGACCACCCACTGGGCGTCGAGGTGTTCGCTGACCGCCCGGGCCACCGAAAGCACCAGATTCTCCGGCCCCTCCGCGGTGTCGACCAGGGCCCGTGAGATGCGGTCGAGCGCACCCACGACCCTGGTCAGCCGCTGCTCGACGCCCCGGTATTGGGCGTAGTGGCCGCCCTTGACCGAATGCAGTCCGATCAGCGAGTTCAGCCATTCGGTATCGTCTGGCACCCGACCGTCAGACCCCGAGGGTTCGGGCGGTTGTCTCCTGGTCACGGTGGCCATCGCTACAGCGCCTCGCGATACATGGCGGCGACGTCGGCCGCGGTGGGTGTACGCGGGTTGGTCCGCATGCAGGCGTCGGCAAGTGCGTTGCCCACCAGCGACCCGATGTCGTCGGCCCGCACCCCGAACGCCGACAGCGAGGCCGGAAGGCCGACGCGACGGGTCAGCCGCGACATCTCGTCGGCGAAGCGTTCCGCCGCCACGTGCGGTGTCGGGGACTCGGGCAGACCTATCGCCCGGGCCAGGTCGACGTAGGGCGACGGGTCGGTCTGCGCGTTGAAGCGGATCACGTGCGGCAGGATGATCGCGTTGATCGCCCCGTGCGGGGCGTCGCACATGCCGCCGACCGGGTGGCTGAGCGCGTGCGTCGCCCCGAGTATCGCGTTGGTGAACGCCATTCCGGCCTGCAGCGCCGCGTATGCCATATCCATCCCGGCGTCGGGATCGCCCGGCGAGTTGACCAGCCGTTCGAGGCTGCGCCAGGCCGTGCCGATGGCGGCCAGCGCGGCGCCGTCGGTGAGCCGGGTGTGCGCCAGCGAAGCGTATGCCTCGACGCAGTGCGAGACCGCATCCATCCCGGACTGCGCGGCCACCTCCGGCGGCATGGTGCCGAACACCCTCGGGTCGATCACCGAGACGTCGGGCACCAGGCCACGCCCGATGATCGTCACCTTGGTCATGCGGTCGGAGTCGTTGATGATGCAGAACTGCGACACGTCCGAGCCGCTGCCGGCGGTGGTGGGAGCGGCCAGCAGCGGCGGCAGCGGATTGCGCGCCTTGTCGATGCCCTCGTACTCGAGGATGTGCCCGCCGTTGGCGGCCAGGATCGCGACGCCCTTGGCCGCGTCGATCACCGATCCGCCGCCGAGCGCGACGATGCCGTCGCAGCGGGCCATGCCGTAGCGTTCGAGCCCGGCCACCACCTCACCGGCGCGGGGGTTGGGGCTGATCCCGGTGAACGACGACGTGTGGATGCCCGCCGAGTTGAGCCGGTCGCTCAGTTCGGAAAACCATGGGGTACCGATAATTCCGCGATCGGACACGATCAGGAGCCGACTCAGTCCGAGGCCCTCGGCCGCCCGCGGGATCTCGGCGAGGGAGCCACGCCCGATGATCACCTCGGGGGTGTGAAACTTTGCCACGCGCACCACATCGCGGGCCGCCGGTCCACCCGTGAACCCGGCCCGCGACTGCGGTACCCGCTCGATAACCTCATCCACTGACACTGTGAGCCAGACTACGTCGACGGGTCATGCAGCGACGTTGCAAAGCGGAAAGGCGCAGGTGGACTTGCGCCATCACACCTTGATCGCATCCACCGACACCTGCTCCAGCGCCGCCAGGTCGTGGATGATGTGCACCCGGTCGCAGTACGCGGCGTAGCCGGGCAGGTCGCACGAGCCGAGCTTCCACGAATAGGACGGCTCCGGCGTGATCCAGATGACCTCCCGGGCGCGGCGCGAAATCTCCTCCATCGCAGAGAAATTCGGGTCTGCGCCATTGCCGCGGCCGTCGCCGAGGACGATCACGGTGGTGCGCCGGTTGACCGCGCCGCCGTACTCCTCCAGGAATGCGCCCAGCGCCGAGCCGTAGTCGGAGTCGGCCGAGGTGTCGAGCACACCGCCGTTGGACAGGCCGCTGACCACCAGCGACAGCGCGTCCTCGATCGGATGTTCGGCGAACAGGTCGGTGATCTCCACGAGGTCCGATACGAAGGCGAACGAGCGCACGTGCGAGACCATCGACTGCAGACCGTGCACCAGTTGCAGGGTGAACCGGGCCGCCGCCCGCACCGACAGCGACACGTCCGCCAGGATCAGCAGACTCGGCCGGTCCTCGACCTTGGCGACGGTGATCGGCCGGAACGGCACCCCGTCGTAGCGCAGGTTGGCGCGCATCGTGCGGGCGGCGTCGACCGAGCCGCGGGCGGCCACCTTGCGCCGTGACCGCGGCGCCCCGTGCAGGCTGCGGATCAGCCGGCGGATCGAATCCTCCAGGCTCGCGCGTTCATGTTCGTGGATGAAGTCACGGACCTCGGCCTTGACCTCGCGTTCCTCGATCTCGTGGTCGCTGGCCATGAGCTGCTCGAGGTGATCGCGCAGCTTCTCCGGCAGGCCGTCGAGCAGGCCGGCGAGGATGCGCCGCAGCGCGGCGATCTCCTCGACATCGGGCTGGGAGACGTCCTCGGACTCGTCGTCGAGCCAGTTCAGCAGCGCCATCTCCTGCGCCACCGACAGCTCGACGTCGAGCCGGGTCCGGTCGTCGGCCACCAGTTCGCCGGGCTTGCCCGGGTTGGCCAGCCGGGACACGGTGAGCTGGACACGGGCGGCGGCCTCGGAGTTGGGGACCTCGTCGGCCGACAGCACGATCTCGTCGGTGAGTGAGGCCATGTCGAGCCTGTTGGCCTCCTGGTGCAGGTTGTACTGCTCGGCCAGGTCCTCCGGGTCGAAGTAGTCCTTCAGGTTCGACGGCGGGCCGTGGCTGTGGCCCTGCTGCGGTGTCTGGGAGATCTCGTCCGAAAGGCTGTACTCGTTGAGGTCGCCGGTGTCGGACAGGTCGTCATGGGTGTGCGAATGACCATGTCCGTCATCGCTTTCCAGTACCGGCCGTAACCGGAAGAAGCGGTCGAACACGTCGTGGAATGTCTCCTCGTCGCGCCGGTCCTTGACCAGGCACACCTCGAGCGCGGAGCGGAGCAGCTCCCGGTCGCCGAGGATCTCCGGGGCGGCCGTGGCGGCCATCGCGTCCATGGCCTCGGACACGCCGATCCGGATTCCGTGCAGCCGCAGCAGCCGGACGAAGCGGTGAATCGCGCCTTCCATCCCCCGCTCCTAGAACGGCCGCTTGCGGGCGCCGCCGCCACGGGAGGCGAAGGAGCGGCTGCCCTGCCCCGCGCTGACGGTGCGCTTGCCGATGTCGCTGCTGTTGCCGGGCGCGCCGTAGTAGTCGTCGCCATGACGGCCGGGCTCGTCCTTCGACGCCCGCTTCTCCCGGCCGGAATCGTTGTGGTCGTGGTCGTGCGAATGTCCGTGATCGTGCGAATGTCCGTGATCGTGGGAGTGCCCGTGGTCGTGGGAGTGCAGGTGGGTCGGCACCTCGGCGTTCGGGTCGACCAGCCGCGGCAACGCGTCCACCGCGCGCGCCAGGTCTCGGTCGTACTTGACCACCACATTCGCTGTCTGCGAGAGGATCTCGGCGTCGAGTTCGTCCGCGCCGAGCACAGCCAGGGTGCGTGCCCAGTCGATGGCCTCCGAAATGCTCGGGGCCTTACGCAGATCAAGGTCGCGCAGACCACGCACGATCTGAACGAGTTTGGCGGCCAGCGCATCCGAGAGTCCGGTGTTCTTGGACTTGATGATCTCCAGCTCACGGTCGGCGGCCGGGTAGTCCAGCGACAGGTGCAGGCACCGGCGTTTGAGGGCGGCCGAGAGATCACGGGTGTTATTGGAGGTGAGGATCACCAGCGGCGCGTGCTTGGCCACGAAGGTGCCGATCTCAGGAACCGACACCTGGAACTCGGCGAGCAACTCCAGCAGCACCGCCTCCAGAGCCTCATCGGCGCGGTCGACCTCGTCGATGAGCAGCACCACCGGCTTCTCCGAGCGCACCGCCTCCAGCAGCGGCCGGGGTGCGAGGAAGCGTTCGGAGAAGAACACGCTCTCCTCCGCGCCGATGCGGTCCACCGCCTCCGACAGCGTGTCGACGTCGGCGACCACCTGCGAAATTTTCTCACGCAGCACCTGGGTGTACAGCAACTGTTTGCCGTAGTCCCACTCGTACAGGGCAGTGGTTTCGTCCTGGCCCTCATAGCACTGCAGGCGGAGCAACTCGCGTCCGGTGACGGCCGCCAGCGTCTTGGCCAGCTCCGTCTTACCGACCCCCGCCGGCCCCTCCAGCAGCAGCGGCTTACCCAACCTGCCCTGCAGGAACACGGTCGTGCCGAGTCGCTGATCGGCCAGGTAGCCCGCCTGTGCGAACTGCGCGATGACGTCGGCGACGTCGGCGAACTGTTCCGGTGCGGCGCTGGTCTCGTCGGTGGTCGCCGCGGGCGCGGCTGTGGTCGTCTCGGACATGTGGTGCTCCGGTTCTGTGACTCTCGGTGTCGGTGCTGGATATGGGGAAGGCGGGCGGCGGACGTGTACCGATTGTCCGCCACCCGCTCACCTCGTCACGGGCGAATGTGACGAGAGGACCCCGTGGACCTGAAGGGGATGAGGTGTCTTAGGTGAGCAGCTCGTCCAGGTCGCCGTTGAAGCAGTGATCGACGACCGGGCGGACGGTCTCGAAGGTGCATTCCTTCGGGTTGCCCGGCGTGCAGGCGTCGCCGAGCACGTGGTTGGTGATGGCGTCGATGGTGGCCGGGCCGCCGTCGATCTCCTTGCGATTGGCGTAGAACGCGGTCGGGCCGGTGCCCAGGCGGTTCTTGATGTGGGTGTCCTGGGTGATGTCGGTGAACTTCTCGGTGATGCCCACATCGCGCAGCAGCCGGATCGCGGCGTTGAGCGCCTGGTCGGCGGCCTGCACCTTGGTCAGACCATGGGTGTCGATGCCCATCACCTCGGCGATGTCGGCGAAGCGCTCATACATGACCGGCATGTTGAACGCCCACACCCGCGGCAGCGCGATCGCGTTGTTCAGGCCGTGGTGGGTGTCGTAGAACGCCGACACTGCGTGGCTGATCGAGTGGATGATGCCCAGGCCGCCCGAGTTGAACGCCTGCGCGGCGATGTACTGCGCGTACATCATGCCCTCGCGGCCGGCCAACTCGGTGGGGTTCCAGGTGGCCTCACGCAGATGCCGGTTGGTGAGCCGGATGGCGTGCAGCGCGTTGCCCAGCGACGGCTGGAAGTTCAGCCGCGACACGTACGGCTCCGAGGCGTGGGCCAGCACGTCGAAACCGCACTGCGCGGTGAAGGCGACCGGGCATTCGTAGTACAGCACCGGGTCGTCGATCGCGAGGGAGGTCACCGAGGCATCGTCGAAGGCGACGTACTTGTGCGGCTTGTCGGGGTCGGTGGTGGTGTCGGTGATGACGTACGCCCACGAGGTCTCCGAACCCGTTCCGGCGGTGGTGGATACGGCGATGTGCGGCGGGTTCTTCGGGTTCTCGCTCTTGTTGAAACCCTCGAACTCGTTGATGCTGCGGCCGTCGTGGGCGACGGAGATGCGGGCGCCCTTGCAGGCGTCGTGGGCCGAGCCGCCGCCGATGGAGATGAACGAGTCGCACTTCTCCGAGTTGTACAGGGCGACAGCGTCCATGACGTTGTAGTCCTTGGGGTTGGACTCGACCTGGTCGAACACCACGACCTCAAGGCCGTGGTACTTGCACGACTCGGCGATCTTGTGAACGATGTCCGTGCCGCGCAGGCCGGTGGTCATGATGAGGGTCTTCTTGAAGCCCAGCTTCAGTGCCTCGGGGCCGATCATCTCGTGGGCGCCCGGGCCCATCATGGCCCGCGGGAAGGGGTGGAACTCTTTGATGGGGAACGGCTTCAGCAGTTCATCTACCTGCATGACTACCTCCTCGCGCAGTGCGCAGTAGGGGACTACGGGGTGACACCAGCGACGTTACGCGGATCACACCCGCACTCCCAGAGACTCAAACACAAACCGTCCCTTCACATCTGCATGCGCCTTCACCGGCCAGGTACACACCTGCCCGCATGGTCAGTTAGCTCGCGGCTAACCCACGCCCGCGGCGCGTGCGCGACGCAGACTCTCGGCGTCGATACCCCAGGGCAACTCCAGCCGGTGCCGGGCCAGCAGCGCCTCATCGGAAAGAATGTCCAGGATCGGACCGTCGGCGACGATCCGCCCGGCGTCGATCACCACGGCGCGCTCGCACAACTGGGCCGCGTACGGCAGGTCGTGGGTGACCACGAGCATCGTCGTGCTCAGTCCGAGCAGGGTCTCGGCCAGCTCCCGGCGGGCCAGCGGATCGAGATTGGCCGACGGTTCGTCGAGCACCAGAATGTCGGGGCGGCAGGCCAATACGGTCGCGAGCGCACCGCGTCGGCGCTGACCTCCGGACAGGTGGGTGGCGCTGCGGTGGGCGTGGGCCGTCATCGACACCGCCTCGAGCGCCCGCGTCACCCTGGCCGTCAGCTCGTCGCCCTCGACGCCGAAGTTGGCGGGCCCGAACGCGACGTCCTCGGCGAGGGTCGGCATGAACAACTGGTCGTCGGGGTCCTGGAACACCAGACCGACGCGCCGCCGGATATCCCGTACGGAGTCGTCGGCCATGGGGATCCCGGAGATCGCGACCTCACCGCAGCCCGCGCGGAGCACCCCGTTCAGGTGCAGCATCAGGGTGGTCTTGCCCGCCCCGTTCGGCCCGAGGAGGGCCACCCGCTCCCCATCCCGCACCGTCAGGTCGATGCCGTCGAGTGCGACGTGTCCGTCCGGATAGACGAATCCCAGCTCTTGCACCGCGATGGCCGGTGCGCCCGGCACCCCGGCCGGCGCCGCCTGTTTCTCCGTCGCACCGGTGCGCGTCCGCTTAGTCCAGATCATCGACTCTCCTCACCACAGTTCCCACGCGATCAACGACACGGCCGCGGCGGTGAGCGCCGGGGCCGTCACGATCAGCCATTGCGTGCCGGTCGCCTTCGCGCTGGTGATGAGCGCGGGAATCTCGGGGACCCTGCCGGTGAACCCCCGCGACGCCATCGCCAGGTGGACGCGTTCGCCCCGCTCGTACGACCGCATGAACAACGACCCGACTCCCTTGGCGATGGCCGCCGCCTGATGGGCGAAACGCGGATCGTCACCACGTGCCATCCGGGCGATGCGCTGGCGGCCCACCTGCACCGACAGCAGATCGATGTACCGCAGCATCATCACCAGGATCTGGGTGATCATCCCCGGAAGTCCCAACCGCGACAGCGCGATCGGCAGTTCGTCGGCACGGGTGGTGGCAGCGAACGTCAAGGAGGCGGCGACACCGAGCGTGCCCTTGATGAGGATGCCCCAGGCGGCATACAGCCCCGACACCGACAGTGACAGGCCCAGCACGTCGGTGCGCTCGCCGCCCTCGGCGAACGGCAGCAGCACGGCCAGCACCACGAACGGCGCCTCGATGAGCATCCGCGGCGCGATCCAGCGCAGCGGAATCCGCGCGATCACCCAGACGGTGACGAGGATGGCCGCGAACACCAGGTAGGGCCAGAACAGCTCCCGCGGCGTGGCCACCACGGCGAAGACGAAGCCCACCAGGCACACCAGCTTGGCCTCGGCCGGCGCGCGGTGCACACGCGAGTCGCCCTGCCGATACAACGGATGTGCATGCCCGGCGCCCATCAGCGATCCCGCCCGGTCAGTTGCCCGCGCCGCTGCGCCGGCCGCGGGCCAGCAGCCAGAACAAGCCGCCCGCCACCAGCACCGTGACGACGACCCCGATGACGCCGGCGACACCGCCCGAATTGTCACCCAGCCCGGACACGCTGTAGTCGGCCAGCGGTGAGGAGGCCATCGCGTGGTCGCCGGCGTGCTGGGCGATGCAGTTGCCGCGCAATTGCTCGGCACCGTTGACCTCGACGGTCTCGCAGCCGCGCTGTGTTGCCGAGTCCAGACCGTCCGGCGAGGAACTGGCCGCGTAGGACAGGACACCCGCGATCACCAGGGCGACCAGTCCGAACGCCAGCAGGAAACGGTGACGCCGGACCCACGAGCCGCCCGTCGCGGGATTCCCCGGTGCCGCCGCGGTGGCGGTGCTCCGGTGCGCTGTGTTGTCGGTGATACTCATGCCCGCACTCCTTCGGTTCCGGCCGCCGGCTCCCGCGTGCTCGCAGAAGCGGCTGCGGTACGGGTAGGACGCAGCAGGTAGACCAGGTCCGGCCGGGCGTTTGCGACCGCCGTCACCGTCACAGCGGTGATGAGGCCCTCGCCGATCCCGATCAGTGCGTGGGTGCCCCACATGTAGCCGGCGACAGTCGCCAGCGACGAGTCGCCCACACCACCGATCGCGTACTCGATGACGAACCCGGTTGCCGCGCACACCGTCCCGACGAGCGCCGAGACGAAGGCGACCACCGTCAGGCCACGTCCACCCGACCGCCCGGACAGGAATCTCCGGCCGGCGATCGCAATCGTGTAGCCAACGAACGTGGCGATGATCGCCATGTTGGTGATGTTGGTGCCCAGCGCCGACACCCCGCCGTCGGCGAACAGCAGCGACTGCACCACCAGCACGATCGCGATGCACAACGCCCCGACGTAGGGACCTACCAGGATCGCGGCCAGCGCACCGCCGAGCAGGTGCCCGCTGACGCCGGGCAGGATCGGGAAGTTGATCATCTGGACCGCGAAGATGAAGGCAGCGACCAGTCCGGCCATCGGCACGGCCCGCTCGTCGAGATCGGCACGGGCCCGCCAGCAGCAGGCCGCGAGTGCCACGACCGCGACGACGGCGAAGGCGAAGGACACCGGTGCGTTCACGATGCCGTCACTCATATGCATCGCGACCGTGGTGGTTGTGGTGGACGTCATAGAGGAGAACGCTAATCTCCACGCGGATACCTGTCCACACATTCATATGTCTGTGCGCACAGACTATCCATCAGGACAGGTGGCATCCCACCCGAATGCCGCCGGTACCTGCCCGGCATCACGCCGGGCTGTCCGCTAGCCGGAAACGCGCTCGATCTCACCGCCGAGGCTGCGCAGGATCTCCTCGAACCTGGGATAGCCGCGGTCGATGTGTTCGACGTCATGGACGTCGGTGACGCCGTCGGCCACGAGGCCTCCCAGCACGAGACCGGCTCCGGCCCGGATGTCCGAGCACCACACCGGGGCGCTGGAGAGCTGCTCGACGCCGCGGATCACCGCGTGGTGACCGTCGGTGCGCGCATCGGCACCGAGCCGGACCATCTCCTCGACGAACCGGAACCGGGCCTCGAACACGTTCTCGGTGATCAGCGACATCCCGTCGGCCACCGCCGCCAACCCGATCGCCATCGGCTGCAGGTCGGTGGGAAAGCCCGGGAACGGCAAGGTCGACACGTTCACGGCCTTGGGCCGGGCGTCGGCCCGCACCCGGAAACCCTCGTCGAAGGTCTCCACCACGGCGCCGGTGTCGCGAAGTTTGTTGAGGACGAGCTGCAGATGCGCCGGTGCGACGCCGTGCACGGTCACATCACCACGGGTCATCGCTGCGGCGATACCCCAGGTGGCACCGACGATCCGGTCGCCCACCACCCGATGGGTCGTGGGATGCAGCCGGCCGACCCCTTCGACGGTCAGCGTCGACGCACCCGCGCCCTCGATCTTCGCGCCCATCTGCACGAGCATCTCGCACAGGTCGATGATCTCGGGTTCCCGTGCGGCGTTGTCGATGGTGGTGATGCCCTCGGCCAGGACCGCGGCCATCAGGATGTTCTCGGTGGCCCCCACCGACGGGAACTCCAGCGCCACGCCCGCCCCGACCAAGGTGTCGGCCGAGGCCACCACGCAGCCGTGCTCGATGGAACTGTGCGCGCCCAGCGCCCGCAGACCGGCCTGATGCATGTCCAGCGGCCGCGAACCGATCGCATCACCGCCGGGCAACGCGACCACCGCACGACGGCAGCGCGCCATCAGCGGCCCCAGGACACACACCGAGGCCCGGAACTGCTTCACCGCGTCGAAGTCGGCGTGATACTTGGGTTCGGCGGGCGAATCGATGACCACCGTGTCGCCGTCGATCGAGACCGCGGCGCCCAGGCCGCGCAGCACGTCGGCCATCAGGGGCACGTCCGCGATGTCCGGACTGTTCGTCAACGTGGTGGTGCCCTCGGCCAGAAGGGCCGCCGCCATCAATTTGAGGACGCTGTTCTTCGCGCCGCCCACAACCACGTCACCCGCCAGCCGCGCACCGCCGCTCACCAAGAACCGATCTGCCACGCTCACACCTTAACCGTCAGCACCGGACCGGACCGAACGCCAGGATAGATTGGCAGTCATGGCCGTACATCTGACCCGCATCTACACCCGCACCGGCGACGACGGGACCACCGGTCTCAGCGACTTCTCGCGGGTCGCCAAGACCGATCCCCGGGTGGTGGCCTACGCGGACTGCGACGAGGCCAACGCGACGCTCGGCGTGGCGCTCGCTCTGGCCGGCGACATCCCCGCCGACATCGTCACCGTGCTGCGGACCGTCCAGAACGACCTCTTCGACGCCGGCGCCGACCTGGCCACCCCGGTGGTCGAAGCCCCCGAGTACCCGCCGCTGCGCATCGAACAGTCCTACATCGACGCCCTGGAACAGTGGTGCGATTCCTATGGCGAACCCCTGCCCAACCTGGATTCGTTCATCCTGCCGGGCGGCTCACCGCTGGCGGCGCTGCTGCATCAGGCCAGGACAGTCGTGCGCAGGGCCGAACGCTCCGCGTGGGCGGCCGTCGACGCGGACCCCGAGGCCACCAGTGTGCTGCCGGCCAAGTACCTCAACCGGCTCTCGGATCTGCTGTTCATCCTCGCCCGCGTGGCGGCTGTTCCCCCACACGGCAACGGTGATGTGAAATGGGTTCCCGGTGGTGACAGGGAACGGCCCCGGCCGGGCGCGTAATGCGGCCGCGACTCAGGCGCGCCGGCGCTCCGAACGAGCCGATTGCCTCGCTTCGATCCACGACTGGAACGCGGTGACCGCCCCCTGACTCATGGCCAGTTCGAAGGCGCCCCCGTGGCCGTCGGCGCCGGGTTCGAGTTCGAGCACGACAAGCCCTTCGAGGATGTCGGCCTCCGTGCCGATCGGGCGCCTGCGGCCACAGATCTCGGTGGTCTGCCGCAGCAGCGTCAAAGTGGCGCCCAGGCGCAGGGTGCTCAAACGATAGAACGAGACACTGTTCTCGTTGTACTGCAGCACTCCGTGGCGCCAGCCCTCGTCGGCGGCCGCCGGAATCGGGCGTAGCAGGCACGGGGTTCCGACGCTGCGCAGTTTGGTGATCCGGTACGCAAGGACCATCGCCATTCCGGCTGCGAGGAGCAGCATCACGATCAGCACGACGATGGCGAAATCCACCGGGACGGCACCTCCAGGTGTGCGGCCGGGATCGGGTACCGATGATGGGCTGTCATCGGCGCTGACCGGCCTTGCTTGCTGTACAGAATGCCACCCCGGACCTGGTGTGACAAAACGAGGGGCGTGCTTTCCCGGTCCCGGCGGATCACGTCACCGGAAATAAGAAATCGGCCACCCGAGAGGGATATCTCGGATGGCCGATCGCTTCGTTACTGCCGTGTCTACTTGTGCAGGCTCTCCGCGGCCGTCAGCAGGGCGTGCGCGTGGTTGAACTCCGCGCTGCCCGGCTCCGCCGACTCGAGCGCCGACCGCTGAGCGGCCACGTCGACGTCGTCGGCCCACTCCGCGGTATCGGCGAGAATGGTCACCCGCTCACCGGTCACCGAGAGGAACCCACCCTCGACGGCAGCGGCCTTGCGGTCGCCGTTCTCCTCGACGATGACGACGAAACCGCCAGGCACAAGCTCACCGAGAAGAGGCTCGTGTCCCGCCAGGACACCGAGCTCACCCACCGTGGTCTGGGCGATCACGAAGGTCGCCTGACCCGAGTACAGCTCCTGGTCCGGGGAGACGACCTCCACGTGGAAGGACTTGTCTGCCATGGTGATGTGCTACTTTCCGGCGATCTTGGCAGCGGCGGCTTCCACGTCGTCGAGGCCACCACAGCTGTTGAACGCCTGCTCCGGCAGGTGATCGAACTCGCCCTTGCAGACACGATCGAACGCCTCGATGGTGTCGGCGAGCGGCACGACCGAACCGACCTGGCCGGTGAACTTCTCGGCGACCAGGAAGTTCTGGCCGAGGAACTTCTGCAGACGACGGGCACGCTGCACCGTCACCTTGTCCTCTTCGGACAGTTCGTCCATACCGAGGATGGCGATGATGTCCTGCAGCTCCTTGTACTTCTGCAGGATGCGCTTGACCTCGTTGGCGACGCGGAAGTGCTCGTCACCGACGATCGAGGCCTCCAGGATTCGCGAGGTCGAGGTCAGCGGATCCACGGCGGGGTAGATACCCAGCTGCGAGATCGGGCGCGAGAGCTCGGTGGTCGCGTCGAGGTGGGCGAACGTGGTGGCCGGCGCCGGGTCGGTGTAGTCGTCGGCGGGCACGTAGATGGCCTGCAGCGAGGTGATCGACCGGCCCTTGGTCGAGGTGATGCGCTCCTGGAGCTCACCCATCTCGTCGGCCAGCGTCGGCTGGTAACCCACCGCGGAAGGCATACGGCCGAGGAGGGTCGAGACCTCCGAGCCCGCCTGCGTGAAGCGGAAGATGTTGTCGATGAACAGCAGCACGTCCTGGTGCTTCACATCGCGGAAGTACTCCGCCATGGTCAGCGCCGACAGGGCGACGCGCATACGGGTGCCCGGCGGCTCGTCCATCTGGCCGAAGACGAGGGCGGTATCACCGAGAACGCCCATCTCCTCCATTTCGAGGTGGAGGTCGGTGCCCTCACGGGTACGCTCACCGACGCCCGCGAACACCGAGGTGCCCGAGAACTCGCGAGCGATACGGGTGATCATCTCCTGGATCAGAACGGTCTTGCCGACGCCGGCACCACCGAACAGACCGATCTTGCCGCCCTTCACGTACGGGGTCAGCAGGTCGATGACCTTGATGCCGGTCTCCAGGATCTCGGTCTTACCCTCGAGCTCGGAGAAGGCCGGGGGCTTGCGGTGGATGCCCCACTGCTCGCCGTCGCGACCCAGGCCCGGGCTGTCGAGGCAGTCGCCGAGCGCGTTGAACACGTGACCCTTGACCACGTCACCGACGGGCACCCGGATCGGGAAGCCGGTGTCGGAGACCGCAGCGCCACGGACCAGGCCATCGGTGGGCTGCATCGAGATGGTACGCACCAGGTTGTCGCCGAGGTGCTGGGCTACCTCAAGGGTCAGCGTCTTGGCGACGGCCGCCAGCGTGACCTCTGCGTTGAGAGCGTTGAACAGTTCAGGGATCGAGCCCCGGGGGAACTCGACGTCGACCACGGGGCCGATGATGCGGACGACGCGGCCCTGGGTCGAGCCCGCCTTCCCTTCCGTTGGTGTCGAAACAGCTGCGGTCATTGTGGTTGGGTCACTTCCTCTTGGGTAAACGTTTCGGTTGGGCGCGCTCGCGCCGGCGCACTCAGGTCAGTGCGGCGGTGCCGCCGACGATCTCGCTGAGTTCCTGGGTGATCTGGGCCTGACGCAGCTGGTTGGCCTCACGGGACAACGACTTCGACAGTTCCTCCGCGTTGTCGGTTGCCGCCTTCATGGCGGTGCGGCGCGCCGCCGACTCCGATGCGGACGAGTCGAGCAACGCCGCGTGGATCCGCGTCGCCACGTACTTGGGCAGCAGCGAATCGAGCAGAGCGTCTGCGCCGGGCTCGAAGCTGTAGTTGCGATCCGGCGTCGACGGATCGGACTCCTCGGCCTCGGCGACCACGAGCGGAGCGACCCGGCGGACCTCAGGCGTCTGCGTCAGCATCGTGACGAACCGGGTGTAGACCATGTGGATCTCGTCGACACCCTCCAGCGAACCGCCTTCCGGAAGCTCGACGGTCTCACCCGAACCGGCCATGAACAGGTCGACGAGCAGATCGGCCGCCTCGGCGGCATCGCTGAACGTCGGCTTCTGCGAGAAGCCGCTCCACGACCCGGCGAGTGACTGGCCGCGGAACGTGAAGTAACCGATACCTTTTTGCCCGGTGACGAACAGCACGGGCTCCTTGCCCTCCTCCTGGAGGAGGGCGATGAGCTCACGCGCCGAACGCAGCGCGTTGGAGTTGTAGCCGCCGCACATACCGCGGTCGCTGGTGACCACCAGCACTGCGGCACGCTTGGGGGCTTCCCGTTCCACCAGCAGCGGGTGATCGAGCGAACCGGCACTGCCGGCCAGCTCCGCGAGCACCGCGGTCATCTCGGCCGAGTACGGCTTGGCCGCCGCCACCCGGGCCTGTGCCTTGGTGATCTGCGAGGTCGCGATCAGCTCCTGCGCCTTGGTGATCTTCTTGGTCGACTGCACCGACCGGATGCGTGAGCGCAGCTCACGGATGCTGGCCATGAACCCTCACCCCTTTCTGACGAAAGAATCGGTTGTCCACGGACTACTTCTTCACCTTGATGGCTTCGCGCTCCACGTCCTCGGCGTCCATCGCACCGACGGCGGTGTCGTTGACAACACGCTTGCCGTCGTGGGTCAGGTAGCCCTTCTTGAACGCGTCGACCTCGGAGACGAGGGCCTCGGCCTGATCGGCGCTGAGCACCTGGCCACCCTCGATGGAGGCGTAGACGCCCTTGGCGTTGTGGTGCAGGTGCGAGAGCAGCTGCGACTCGAAGTTGCGCACGTCGTTGACCGGCACCGAGTCGTAGTGGCCCTCACCGCAGAGGTAGATCGACACGATCTGGTCCTCCACCGAGAACGGGCTGTACTGGTCCTGCTTGAGCATCTCGACCCAGCGGGCACCGCGCTCGAGCTGAGCCTTGGAGGCGTCGTCGAGGTCGGAGGCGAAGGCGGAGAACGCCTCGAGCTCACGGAACTGGGCCAGTTCCAGACGCAGCGAACCGGAGACCTTCTTCAGGCCCTTGGTCTGAGCGGCACCACCGACGCGCGACACCGAGGTACCGACGTTGATGGCGGGGCGGACGCCCTTGTTGAACAGGTCCGATTCGAGGAAGACCTGACCGTCGGTGATCGAGATGACGTTGGTCGGGATGAACGCCGACACGTCGTTGGCCTTGGTCTCGATGATCGGCAGAGCGGTCATCGAGCCGCCGCCCATGTCGTCGGACAGCTTGGCGGCACGTTCCAGCAGACGCGAGTGCAGGTAGAAGACGTCACCGGGGTATGCCTCGCGGCCCGGCGGGCGGCGCAGCAGCAGCGAGATCGCGCGGTAGGCCTCGGCCTGCTTGGTGAGGTCGTCGAACACGATCAGGACGTGCTTGCCCTCGTACATCCAGTGCTGGCCGATGGCAGAACCGGTGTACGGTGCGAGCCACTTGAAGCCGGCCGAGTCGGAGGCGGGAGCGGCGACGATGGTGGTGTACTCCATCGCGCCGGCCTCTTCGAGGGCGGTCTTGACGCCGGCGATGGTCGAACCCTTCTGGCCGATCGCGACGTAGATGCAGCGGACCTGCTTGTTCGGGTCGCCGCTGTCCCAGTTCGCCTTCTGGTTGAGGATCGCGTCGATGCAGACCGCGGTCTTGCCGGTCTTGCGGTCGCCGATGACCAGCTGACGCTGGCCCCGTCCGATGGCGGTCATGGCGTCGATGGCCTTGATGCCGGTGGCCAGCGACTCCTCGACGGGCTGGCGCTGCAGCACGGTGGCGGCCTGGAGTTCGAGGACGCGCTCGCCCTCGGACTCGATGTCGCCGAGGCCGTCGATCGGGGCGCCGAGCGGGTCGATGACGCGGCCGAGGAACTTGTCACCGACCGGAACCGACAGAACCTCACCGGTGCGGCTGACCTGCTGGCCCTCTTCGAGCGACTGGAAGTCACCGAGGATGACGGCGCCGATCTCGTCCTCGTCGAGGTTGAGGGCGACGCCGAGGATGCCGCCCTCGAACTTGAGCAGTTCGTTGGCCATCGCACCGGGCAGGCCACTGACCTGGGCGATACCGTCAGCGGTGTGGGTGATGATGCCCACTTCGTCGCGGGACGCCTCTGCCTCGAACGACGAGACGTACTGCTCGATCGCTCCCTTGATCTCCTCTGGTGAGATCGTCAACTCCGCCATGGGTGTTCTCGTCTTTCCTTGAATCGGTTCAGGTCTGTGCTGGTGATGTGGTGAGCTCGCGCGTCAGCGCGGCAGGGTCTGGGCCGCTTTGGCCAGCCGTGTGGCGATGTCGGCCTCGATGACCTCGTCGCCGACGGCGATACGCAGGCCGCCGAGGATCTCCGGGTCGACCTCCGTCTGCACCGAGATGGAGCGGCCGTAGATGTTGCCCAGAACGCCGGCGAGGCGCTGAATCTGCGCGTCGGTCAGCGGCGCTGCCGACACGACGTGGGCGACCGACTCACCGCGACGCGCGGCGGCCAGTTCGGCGAGATGTCCGACGGCCAGCTCCACGGGCTGACCGTGCAGCAACCGCACCGTGTGGGAGAGCAGGGTCTGCGTATGTGCGCCGACCTTGCCACCGATCAGCTTGTCCAGCAGCCCGATCCGGTTATCGGCGCCGTGGGTGTGATCCGACAGCAGCGAAGCGAGCTGCGGATTGCCGTCGAGGAGTCGCGAGACCCGGAAGAGTTCGTCCTCGACGCTTTCGATGGAGCCGTCGCGCTCGGCCGCGGCGAGCACGACGAGCGAGTTCTGGCGCCGCAGCGCGGTGCCGAAGTCGGCGGTGGTCGACCAGCGCTGCCGGGCGGCGGCGGCGACGATGTCGACTGCCACCGGCGATGCCTTGCCCGCGAACAGCGAGTTGACCAGGGCGGTCTTGCCCTGCGGGAACTCGTCATCCTCGGTGAGCTTCTTGCGCAGAACCGGGTTCTTGTCGAGAAGCGCGATGATCTGGGTGAGATCCTCGGAGGCCGCGATGAGATCTGCGGAGTCCTTGCCCGCGGCGTCGGCCTCGAAGGTCTCGGCCACGGCCTGTGCGCCGTCGCGGCTGGTGGCCCGCAGCGAGTGCAGACCGATCAGCTCGGCACGCGTGTGCGAGGCCGGCGTGGCCGCAGACATCGCCTCGAGCTCACTGATGACGCGATCGACGCTCTGCTCCTTGGCGGCCGGGTCGGCGAGGTGCCCGCGGACCAGTTCGCCCGCCTGGCCGACAGCACTCAGGCCAAGGTCGGTGCGCAGCTTGCGCACCATGGTGGACCGGACGAGTTCGCCCTGGTTGGCGCTGCCCTCCGAGATCCGGCGGACCTCACGGTCGGCGTGGCCCCGCAGGTCGGTGACGATGTCCTCGGCGTCGGAGACGGCGTTCTTCCGCAGCTTCTCACCCTCGACCTTGGCGTTCTCGACCGCCTTGTCGTGGGCGATTGCCGCTTCCTTGGCCTTGGCCTCGGCCGCCTCGCTGTCGACGATCTGCTGGCCGATGGTGTCCTGCGTGTTCTTCACCATCTTGCCGAGGAGCGGCACGACGAACTTCCAGATAAGGAAAGCGACGACGGCGAAGCCGACGAGCTGTCCGATGAAGATTCCCACTGTTAGCTCACCGTCTCCTGAATTGCCTTGCCAGTCCGGACGTCGACGCCGAGCACGCGCCCGGCGAGTGTCTCGGACAGACGCTCGACGTCCTGCTGCGCGGTGGCCGCGGCCGCGTCGGCCTCGGTGCGCAGAGACGCCGTGGTTTTGGCGAGAGCGGCGTCGGCCTTCTCGGTCGCGCGCCGCTTCGCCTCTGCCAGTTCGTCGTTACCTTGTGCCCGTGCCTCGTCCCGGATACCGGTTGCCACACCACGAGCGTCTTTGAGCGCGGCCTCGTACTCGGTGGTGGCAGCCTCGTAGCTCGCCGCAGCTGCCTTGTTGTCCTCGGCAGTCTTCGCAACCCGGGCATCGCGTTCGTCGAGGACCTGGACGATCGGCGGTACCACGTAGAACTTGATGACCAGAAACACGACTACGAAGATCAACAGGCACACGAAAAACGTGCCGTTGGGGATCAGGAAGTTGCTGGTTCCCTCACCCTCGGATCCTGAGGCGAGATACATGGTGATTGATTCTTTCTATTGAACCTGATGTCACTCGGCGGAGATCGGGGTGGCGAAGACGAACAGCGCCATGAACGCGAGGTTGATGAAGTACGCAGCCTCGACCAGACCGACGGTGATGAAGAACGGGGTGAACAGACGACCCTGAGCCTCGGGCTGACGAGCGATACCCGCGATCAGCTGAGCACCGGCCAGACCGTCACCGATACCGGCACCGATCGCACCGCCGGCCATGATGAGACCGCCGCCGATCAGGGCGCCCATACCAATTGTTGGATCCATTCTGAACTTTCCTTTCGGGTGGAAACTGGCGATATCACTCGCCAGGTCTATAGGCCTGCCCGGCGGCGCCGGTCAGGGGTTTCGTCAGTGATGGTCTTCGGTCTCCATCGCCTGACTGAAGTAGAGAACAGTCAGCAGCGAGAAGATGAACGCCTGGATGAGGCCGACGAAGAGGTCGAACGACTTCCACAGCGCGTTGGGGGCCCACAGGATGTAGGCGGGGAACATGGCGATGACCGCGAGCATCGTGCCGCCGGCGAACATGTTGCCGAAAAGACGGAGGGAGAGCGAGACGGGCTTGGCGATCTCTTCGATGATGTTGATCGGGGCCAGGCCGATCGCGTGTCCCTTGATCAGCTTCACCGGGTGGCCGATGATGCCGCGGCGCTTGACACCGGCGGCGTGGTACCAGACGAACACGAACAGGGCCATCGCGTAGACGAAGTTGACGTCGCCGGACGGCGTCATCAGCACTTCCTTGGCGACGTTCTCGCCGTCGACCTTCTCGCCGTACTGCCACGGGATGACGCCGATCCAGTTGGCGATGAGGATGTAGGTGAACAGCGTGACCGCCAGCGGCAGGACGAAGCCGGCGATCTTCATGCCGATGCCCTGCTCGATCTGCTGACGCATCTGCACCGTGATCGTCTCGAAGTAGATCTGCACGGTGTTCGGTTTGCCCGAGGTCATCTTGGCCTTGACGAAGAAGGCCAGGCCGATCACGATCACCGCGGCGAGCGCCGAGGCGATGATGGTGTCGACGTTGAAGGTCATCCCGAGCCACTCGGCCTCGCGGTGGTGACCAACTTCGATGGAAGCCGCCAAAGTGGAGGTTTCGCTCATAGCTGCTTACGCAGTCCTTTCATCACCGGGATCACCGAGTTGAGTACCAGGATCACCTGTCCAACCGCGAGTCCGAACATAACGCCCAGCCCATCGGGCCGGACCAGGAAGGCCGCCGCCAGCGCCAGCACCGTGATGGCGCCGAGCCGGGCCGCGGAATTGAGGGCCAAAGACTTCTTGTGCGGGTTGGCCTCTGCCGCGATCGCGCCGACGACGTTGCGCACGGCGACCGCGTTGATGAAGATGCCCACCACGCCCACAAGAAAGAACACCCCGACCAAGGGGTGTCCGAGCCAGATCGTCACGCCGATCACGATCGCCGTGACGACGACCGCGATGATTCCCGGGCGGCGCAGGCCCGTGGGTGCCTGCGGATAGACGGGGGCTGATTCGGGTGCAGATGTCGTCATGCGCCTCTCCTCAACTCCTTTGAGCCCGTTCCGGGTGGACTCAGCCCATCCAAAGCGGGCACAGGGTACCGCGCGGGGTTCCGGACAGCCGGTGTGAAGCCGGGTGACCCGCGGGTGCTCTGTGACCTTATCAACACAGGGAAACCGACGTCACCGGGGGGTATGTATCCGATTCCCGGCGAGTCGTCGTGAGCAGAACTGCTCTACTACGGTAGATAGTACACGCTGCTTTACTCTTACCTTACCCTGGCCCCCGGCGGGAGCCCCGATGACGTCAGACGCGCGACCTCAGACCTGCGACCTCACACCCGGTGTCGGGCGCCCGTACGCCATTCCGCGTAGCGGCGCTGCAGTCCGGGCGCCATCGTCGCAGTGACGGCCAGGATGAGCCCCGCCGCGAACCCCGGGGCGACATATCTGACCGGGAAGATGGTGCTGGCGGCGACCGAAAATGCCAGCACACCCACCCAGAGGTAGATGATCAGGGCGACCCTGCGCTGCGAGTGCCCGAGTTCGAGCAGCCGGTGGTGCAGGTGCATCTTGTCGGGCGTGTAAAAGCCGACGCCCGCGCGGGTACGGCGGACGACCGCCATCAGCATGTCCAGCATCGGGATGAACACCACCGCCGCCACCAGGATCAACGGGCTGAGCAGGGTGAACACGTCGGCCGGGCCGTAGGAGTAGATCGCGATGCGCCCCGACGCGCTGGTCGCGGCGGCTGCCAGCAGCAGCCCGATGAGCATCGCGCCCGAGTCACCCATGAAGATCCGCGCGGGTGAGAAGTTGTGCGGCAGGAAACCCAGACACGCGCCGGCCAGCGCCGCCGCGATCAGGGCCGGCGGGTAGTAGCTGACGTCGCCGCCCTGGTCGCGGAGCAGGCCCAGGGAGAACAGGCAGATCGCCAGCGCCGAGATCGCCCCCAGACCCGCGGCCAGGCCGTCGAGGCCGTCGACGAAGTTGACCGCGTTGATCGTGGCGACCGTGATGAACACGGTCAGCAGCCCGGCCTGGAACGGATCGAGGACGATGGTGTCGATATCGCCGAACGGCACCGGCACCAGGTACCAGCTCACCCCCATCACCACCAGCACCCCCGCCGCGGTGACCTGGCCGAGGAACTTGGTGAGAGCGTCCAGGCCCCACCGGTCGTCGATGACCCCGACCAGGACGATGACCGTGCCGGCGGCCAGCACCGCGCTCATGTCGTTGGTGTAGGCGAAACCGCGGGTCAGGGCGGGCAGATTGGCGGCCAGCATGATGGCGGCCAGGACACCGGCGAACATCCCGACACCGCCGAGCCGGGGCGTCGGGATGACGTGGACGTCACGGGTCCGGGGCACCGCGACGGCGCCGGCCCTGATCGCCCCGGTTCGGACCAGCGAGGTGACAAGATAGGTGACGGCGGCCGCGGTCAGACCGATCAGCAGCAGCTCCCTGAACGGGACGCCCGCTCCCCCGCCCGAGTCGGCGGCGAGCAGGAGATCCGGCTGCATCAGGTCAGGGTGCATCGCGACAACTCGTGCGGCGCCGGCCGCTCACCGCTCTCCGGTCAGCACTGCCGGATCGATGTCGAGCACCGCGGCGATGTCGGCGGTGGACACCGCGCCCTCGCGCAGGATCCGGGGCGTCATACCGGTCAGGTCGATGATGGTCGACGGCTGCGCCAGCGCCGCCGGGCCCCCGTCGAGATAGACCGACACCTCGTCGCCGAGTTGCGCGCGCGCCTCCGCGACGGTGGTCGCCGGCGGCTGTCCCGACGCGTTGGCGCTCGAGACCGCCATCGGACCCACCTCGCGCAGCAACTCGATCGCCACCGGATGCAGGGGCATTCGCACCATCACGGTGCCGTCGGCGTCGCCGAGATCCCACGACAACGACGGCGCCTGCTCGACGACGATGCTCAGGCCGCCAGGCCAGAACGACTCGACGAGAGCCCGCATGTCGGCCGACACCGACAGGACGAGCCCGTCGATGGTGTGCCAGGAGCCGACGAGCACCGGCACCGGCATATCGCGGCCACGTCCCTTTGCGGCCAGCAGAGACGCCACTGCCTCGGAGTCGAATGCGTCGCAGCCGATCCCGTAGAGCGTGTCGGTGGGCAGCACCACGAGCCGCCCCGCCTTCGCGGCACCGACCGCCGCACGGATACCGGCTCCCCGGGAGTCGGCTTCGTTGCAGTCATACACGGTGCTCACTGACGATCCTCACTCACTTCCGGGTGTGGCCCACCGCCGGAGGTGGGCGCCGAAAAACTCACTCTGCCATCCTTGCACGAGGTTCGCCCGCTCCCGCGTCGGCGCGGCGCATCGTCACGAAGCGCGGCCTGCCGGTCAGGTCGTCGTGCCCGGTGACCTCGGTGAACAGACCTGACATCTGGGCTGCGGCGAGCACCGCCGGCGCCGTGGTCTCGTCGTGTTCGATCCCGGCCACGCCCCCGGGCCGGAGCAGCGCCCCGATCAGGGGAAGCATCGGTGTGATCACCGACATACCGTCGTCGCCGCCGAACACCGCCGCGTGCGGATCCCACCCGACCTCCACGGACGTGTCGGTACCTTCGGGGACGTACGGCGGGTTACTCACGACCAGATCCGCCGGACCCTCCCACCCCGCCTCCGTCAGCGCGTCGAGAGCGCCATGACGATCGGTCACGTCGGCGCGCACGGCCACACAGCGGTCGGCGACCGCGCAGTGGATGATATTGCGGCGCAACCACTCCCCCGCCTCAGGCGACTTCTCGACAGCGAAGACACGGGCCGTCGGCACAAGTGCGGCGATGCCGATGGCGAGCGCGCCGCTGCCGCTGCACAGATCGACGACGACGGGCGCGCACACCCCCGGCAGTTCGGACACCGCCCATTCGAGCAGCCATTCGGTCTCCGGCCGGGGCACGAAGACGCCCGGGCCGACGGACAACTCCAGCGGGCCGAACGCCGCCGAACCGGTCAGATGTTGCAGCGGGATCCGCTGTGCGCGCCGGTCCACCAGGTCCCGGTACCGGGCCGCGGCGTCGACGGTCAGGTCGTCGGCGACGAGGAGTCTGCCGCGGTCGATGCCGAGCACGTGGCACAGCAGCCATTCCGCGTCGGCCCGCGGCGCCTCGATTCCGGCATCGGCGAGTCGCCTTGTCGCGCCTGCGATCTCGTCGGTGACGCGAAAAGCCGTCATTCGGCGGCGAGCCGGGCCTGCCGGTCGGCGGCGACGAGCGCGTCGAGCAGCGCGTCCATGTCGCCGGCCAGCACCGTGTCGAGGTTGTTGGCCTTGTAGCCGATGCGATGGTCGGTGATGCGGTTCTCGGGGAAGTTGTAGGTGCGGATCCGCTCGGAACGGTCGACGGTGCGGATCTGCGCGGCGCGTCCCTGCGCCGCCGCCGCCTCGGCCTCCTCCTCGGCCGCGGCCTGCAGGCGCGCGGCGAGCACCTGCATGGCGCGGGCCTTGTTCTGCAGCTGCGAGCGCTCGTTCTGGCAGGTGACGACGATTCCGGTGGGCAGGTGGGTGATGCGCACGGCCGAGTCGGTGGTGTTGACGCCCTGACCGCCCTTGCCCGAGGACCGGTAGACGTCGATGCGCAGGTCCGACTCGTCGATCGCGACCTCCTCGACCTCGTCGGGCTCGGGGTAGATGAGCACACCGGCGGCGGAGGTGTGGATCCGGCCCTGCGACTCGGTCACCGGCACCCGCTGCACCCGGTGCACGCCGCCCTCGAACTTCAGCCACGACCACACGCCGTCGCGCACCGATTCGCGCGCCTTGATCGAGATCGTGGCCTCTTTGTAGCCGCCGAGATCCGATTCGGTGACGCCGAGGACCTGCGCCTTCCAGCCGCGCTTCTCGCAGTACTTGAGGTACATGCGCGCCAGGTCGGAGGCGAACAGCGCCGACTCCTCCCCTCCCGCACCGGATTTGATCTCCATGACCACGTCGTCGGCGTCGTGCGGGTCGCGCGGGGCGAGCAGATCGGTCAGCGTCGCGTCGAGTTCGGCGACCGTCGTTTCCAGGCCCGGGATCTCCTCGGCGAAGGCGGCGTCGTCGGCCGCGAGCTCGCGGGCGGCTTCCAGATCGTCGCGGGCGGCCTGCAGTTTGCGGTAGGTGGCCATCACGGGCGCCAGCTCGGCGAACCGTTTGCCGACGCGGCGCGCGGCGGCCGGGTCGTTGTGCAGCGCGGGGTCGGCCAGCTGGCGCTCCAGACCCTCGTGCTCGGCGACGACATCATCGATCGCGGACGGGCTGGTGCTGCTCACATTCGCCTCACTGGAAATCGGTGGATCACTCGGTTTGAACAAAGCAGAACGGCGCCCGGCCCGGGAAACTCCCAGGCGGGCGCCGTCGCTGAAGCTAGCTGGAGGCTGCGCTCTTGTTCCGCTTGCCGTAGCGCTTCTCGAAGCGCGCGACGCGACCGCCGGTGTCGAGGATCTTCTGCTTGCCCGTGTAGAACGGGTGGCACTGCGAGCAGACTTCGACGGTGATCCGGCCGCTCGAGGCGGTGCTCCGGGTCTCGAACGTGTTGCCGCAGCCACACACGACGGTGGTGGCGACGTAATCCGGGTGAATACCCTTCTTCATTTCCTGGTGTCCCTTCGATGGTGGTCGCCGGGTCACCGCCGATGTTCGACGGTGTGAACCGGTACCGGACTCAACCTTGCCACTATGCCACGACAGGCCATCCCGAATGAAATCGGTGACAACCGGGTCCGCCGGGCACAGTCGGCACAGCACCGGTAACGCAACCCCGGGGCGTCACTATTCCCCGGCCCGACTACCAGTCACTCCAGCACTAATAAGGTATGGCTTAGTTAAATTAGGATTGGCTTAGCTATAGTGATCGGACGCCACTTCAACGTCGCAGGGGCGTATCAAGCATCCAGCCGGCTCGATACAGGAGACGTATGAAGCGCGAACCGCGCACGCAGGCCCTGCTGTGGGACCCCAGCGACGACAAGAGTAGTTGCGGCGTCGGGTTCATCACCCGCAAGGACGGCGTGCAAAGCCACGAGGTCATCGTCAAGGCATCCGAGGCGCTGTGCTCGGTCCCCCACCGCGGCGGCATGTCGGCCGAGGGCGTGGGCGACGGCGGCGGCGTGTCGATGGACCTGTCACAGGCGTTCTTCCGCAAGATCACCGGGGTCGAGGACCTGTCCCTCGGCCGGTTCTGCGTCGGCAACTTCTTCCTCCCCGCCGGGGAGGAAACTCGCGCCGAGCACCTGATCGAGTCCACGATGGCCGAGCGCGGGTTCTCCGTACTCGCCGTTCGCGATGTGCCGGTGAACAACTCGGTGCTGCGGCCGGCGGCCGTCGCCCATCAGCTGCCCATCCGGCAGTGGGTGTTCGGGGCGCCCGAGCCCACGCCGAGTCCGGCCCGGCTCGACCTGCTGGTACAGCAGGCGCTGCTGCACATCGAGGCGGTCGGCTACACGGAGCCCGCGCTGGCCGGCCTGTATCCGCTGTCGCTGTCGGCGCGCACCCAGGTGCTCAAAGGCCGGCTCTCCTCTCCCGAGGTGGTCGGCTACTTCGCCGACCTGACCGACCCCGATCACGCGGTGCACACGCTGTTCTTCCACACCCGGTTCTCCACCAACACCGATCCGCATCCGACGATGGCCCAGCCATTCCGGTTCCTCGCCCACAACGGCGAGCTCAACACCGACAAGAAGAACCGCATCGCGCAGGTGACGGCCGCGGCGGCCCAGCGCCGCACCATCGTGCGCCCGCCCGGGCAGTCCGACAGTTCGCGGCTCGACCAGACCGTGGCCACCCGGGTCACCGAGGACGGACTCGACCTGGTCACCGCCATCGTGTCGATGATGCCGCCGGCCTGGGAGAACGACGCCTCGCTCTCGCTGCGGGTGCGCGCGATGTTCGAGTACTTCTCACTGTACGAGGAGAAGAACGACGGCCCGGCCGCCGTCGTCTTCGGCAACGGATCGATCATCGGGGCCCGGCTCGACCGGCTCGGCCTGCGCCCCCTGCGGACGCTGGAGACCAACAAATACCTGTGCGCGTTCTCCGAGGCCGGCCAGATCGACGTGCATCCGGACTCGGTGATCTCCCGCGGCCGGGTGTCCGCCGGCGGGATGATCTTCTACGACCACCGCGAACATCGCACCTACACCACCGAGGACGCCTACGAGAAGCTCGCCGCCGCGGCCGACTATCCGGCGCTGCTGGCCGCGGCCAAGGTCGACCTCGACGATCTGCAGGCGTTCGGGCCGATCGGGTTCGAGTCCGATCAGCAGGTCGTGGCCCGTCCCGGTGCGGGCACCGGGGACGCCCCGGCGCTCACCGACCATCAGCACTATCGCGCGTACTACCTGGACCAGGAGAGCTTCCGCTACTTCATGGATCCGATGCTCGACAAGGGTGCCGAACTGGTGTCCGCGATGGGATTCGGCAACGCGATCAACGCGCTGAGCAACATCGAACCCAGCATCACCCGGTTCTTCTCGCAGCGATTCGCGCAGGTCACCAACCCGCCGCTGGACAGCATCCGGGAGGCGGACGGCATGACGCTGCGGGTGGCGCTCGGTATCCGGCCCGAGGTGTCCGGTCGCGACCACCGCCACGACTCGCTCATCCGCACGCGACAGATCATCCTGCGCTCACCCGTCGTGACGGCCACCCACCTCGCGGTACTGGGTGCGCAGACCGAAACACCGGTGAGCACGTTCCCCGCGCTCTACCCGGTCGGTCCCGGCAGCGCGAACGTCGGCGGGGGGCGCATCGTCACCGCCATCGACCATCTCGGTGAGGAGATCGTGGCCTTCGCCAAGCGTCGCGGCGGTATCGCGATCATCACCGACCGCGGTATCGACGCGGACCACGCCGCGCTGCCGATGACCTTCGTCGTCTCGGCCATCAACCAGCGGCTCATCGAGGAGGGTCTGCGCCTGCGGATCTCCCTGGTCGTCGACAGCGGTCAGGTCGAGTCGTCGCATCACCTGGCCACCCTGCTCGGATTCGGCGCCTCTGCCGTGCACCCGCATTCGGTGGCCCGACGCGCGGCGACACGCCCCGACCCCGAGGGTGCGTTCAAGAACTGGGCCAAGGCAGCCGAGAAGTCCCTGATGAAGACGATGGGCAGGGTCGGCCTGTGCACCGTCGAGAGCTACATCGGCGGCGAATTCTTCGAACCGAACTTCCTCGACACCGCCGACGCGGACCTGCGCCGCTGGTTCCCCGGCTCGCCGTCACCGGTCGGCGGTGTGGGCCTCAACGCCGTCGCGGAGGTTCTGCTCGACGCGCATCGCCGGGCCACCGACCCGGCCGAGGTGCCTGCCTCGGACAAGGATCTGCCGCTGCTGGGTCTGTTCAAGGAGCGAGCAGGCGGAGCGGGGCACTCATTCGGCACCAGAGCGGTGAAACGCTACGAGGGCCTCACCTCCGAGAAGCTGAGCTACGCGGCGGCGGAGAAGGTCTCGGCGGCGGCAGCGGCCAAAGACGCCTCGGGGTCGCTGCCCCTGCTCACCCTGACCGCGCTCGATTCCGCGTTCGGCCTCGACGCCTCGGTGTACGACGGCAGCGGCTTCGACCGGCTCTCCGACGAGACCATCGACGGTTTCGCGATCACCCCGGCCTACCGGGAGTTCGCCGCGGATATCGCGCAGGCCCGCCAGGAACGGCCCAGCGCGCTGCGTGACATCCTGTCCGCCCGCCCTGCCGGCCCCGCGATCGCCTTGTCCGAGGTGTCCCCCGCACACGAGATCACCGCCACGTTCGCCTCGGGGGCGATGAGCCACGGCGCGCTGGTGGCACCAGCGCACGAGGCCGTCGCGCACGGCACCAACATGGTGGGCGGCCTGTCGAACAGCGGTGAGGGCGGCGAACACCTGTCCCGGTACGGCACCATCCGTGCCTCGCGGATCAAACAGTTCGCCTCGGGCCGGTTCGGGATCTGGTCGGGATATCTGGCCGACCCGATGCTCGAGGAGCTCGAGATCAAGATCGGCCAGGGCGCCAAGCCCGGCGAGGGCGGGCAGTTACCCGCGGCGAAGGTGACCGTGGAGATCGCCGCGGCCCGCGGCGGCACACCCGGCGTCGAACTTGTCTCGCCGCCGCCGCATCACGACACCTATTCGATCGAGGATCTCGCGCAGCTGATCCACGACTGCAAGGCCGCACGGGTGCGGGTCATCGTCAAACTGGTCTCGTCCGAGGGCATCGGCACTATCGCCGTCGGCGTAGCCAAGGCGGGCGCCGACGTGATCAACGTGGCCGGCAACACCGGCGGCACCGGCGCGGCGTCGGTGACGAGCCTGCGCTACGCGGGCCGGGCCGCCGAGATCGGGCTCGCCGAGGTGCATCAGGCGCTGTGCGCCAACGGATTGCGAGACAAGGTCGTCCTACGCACCTCTGGTGCCCATCAGACCGGTCACGACGTGGTGACCTCCGCGCTGCTCGGCGCCGACAGTTTCGAGTTCGGGACCGCGGCGCTGATGATGGTGGGCTGCGTCATCGCCAAGGCCTGCAATGTCCAATGCCCGGCCGGCCTGACCACCAACCCCGAGGTGTTCGAGGGCGACCCGCGGGCGATGGCGCAGTACCTGCTCAACGTGGCGCATGAGGTGCGGGAGATCCTGGCCTCGCTCGGCCTGCCGGATCTGCGGGCCGTACGTGGCCGTGCCGATCTGCTGTCGGTGCTCGACCATCCGGCACTGGTCGGCACCCTGCGCTCCGACGCGCTGCTGGCGGTCGTCGATCACCCGCACATCGACGATCCGGTGTACCTCGAACGCGACTACGCCGTCGACGACCGGCTCCTCGAGCAGGTGCGGGACACCCTCCTCGAGGGCGGGGCGACGGCGGTGACCACCCAGCCTGTGCACCTGGGCAATCGCAACAAGAGCGTCGGCGCGCAGTTGGCCATCGACCTCGAACGGGTCCTCAACTATGAGATCGACGACGCGGCCGCCGCGACGCTGCGCCCGGTGTACACCGACGATCGCGGACGCCGGTACCTCGACGCCGACGCCGTCACGGTGCCCACCACCGGATCGGCTGGGCTCTCGTACGCGGCGTTCTGCACCGACGGCATGCGGATGGTCCACACGGGCACCTGCAACGACGGCGTCGGCAAGTCGATGTCGGGCGGCACGGTGATCGTGCGCTCCCCCGGCGGCGGCTCGCCCGCGGCCGGCGGCAACGTCCTGGTCGGCAATTTCGCGTTGTTCGGCGCCACCGGCGGCCGGTTGTTCGTCGAGGGTGAGGCGGGCGACCGGTTCGCGGTGCGCAACTCCGGTGCCACGGCCGTCGTCGAGGGTCTCGGCGAGTACGGCTGCGAGTACATGACCAATGGCGCGGTGTTCAACCTCGGCGGGTACGGCAAGGGCCTGGCCAACGGGATGAGCGGCGGGTTCCTCTATCAATACGACCCGGCGTGTGCTCTGGAATCGCGGATCAGTTCCGATTCGGTGATCGTGGGCGCCATCACCGGTGTGGGCGATCGGTACGCCCCGTTTCACCAGCACGCCGCCCGCACCCTGCTGCACATGCACGCGGAGGCGACCGGATCGGCGCTGGCCACCCGGCTGATCCAGAATTGGGAGACCGAACGCCACTACGTCAGCTACGCCATGCCCAGGGCGCTGCTGCAGCACCAGGACAGCACGACCATCATGGCCACGCTGTCGCAGCGTGAGTTGCTCGACGAACTGTCCACCGCGATCGCCGGCGACCAGGTCCGCAAGCTGAAGATCTCGATCCGGCACAAGGCGCCCGTCGCCGACGGACTGACCCCCGAGTTCGGGCACACCGACGACGAACAGATGTTCCGGGTTCTCGGTGCGTTCATCGTGTTCGAACTCGCCCGCGAGGTGGCCACCCGCCGACTACGCAAGACCGACGCCGGCGAGGCCGCGATCGCCAAGGCCGCACGCAATCTGGTGCTGACCGAGGACTTCGAACTCACCGGCCGGGTCAAGAAGTACGCCCGCGACATCCTCACCGGCTATACCGACGAGCAGCTCGCCGCCCTGATCGGCAACAAACGGGTCACCGATTACAAGAACGCCTTGTGGCTGCGCAACGTCCGGTCGATCGACGCGCCGGCGACCTACGGCTGGGTGCTGCACCAGGACGCGGTGAACCGCGAGAAGCTTGGCGGACTGCCCGGATTCGATGAGCTGTTCGCCTCAAGAGCAGTACCGGATGTCACGGCTACCATTGCGGCCGGTATATATCACAGTGACGCAAATCGCACTGCCAAATCAAAGGTCGGATGACATGCAACTGCCCCACATTCCCTCGGACGTACCCTTCACGGGCGAACAAAAGGCCTGGCTGGCAGGGTTTCTCGCCGGATTGAACACCCGGATCGGGCTGCCTTCGGAGCCCGCACCGGCGGCTGTCGCGGCCGCTGCCACCGCCGCCGTCGCCGCCCCTGCTGTTGGTGGCGGCGCCGCCCCGCAGCCGGAGGCCGCCGCCGGGCCCGCGGCGGCCGACGCGGGTCCGCGCCCGCTGCTGATCGTCTACGGCACGCAGACCGGCAACGCCGAGTACGTCGCCGAGCAGGTCGAGACGGCCGCCGCCGAGCATGGCTTCGCCGCCGAGACCAAGGACATGGGCGACATGGACCTGGACACCCTGGCCGCGGCGAAACACCTGGTCATCGTGTGCTCCACCTACGGCGAGGGTGAGATGCCCGACGATGCCGAGGACTTCTGGCAGGAGGTCGCAGGCCCCGACGCACCCCGCCTCGACGGTGCGTTCTTCGGTGTCGTTGCACTGGGCGACTCCATTTACGACGGCTTCTGCCAGGCGGGCAAGAACTTCGACGCCCGCCTCGCCGAACTGGGCGCCACCCGCGTCATCGACCGCGTCGACTGCGACGTGGACTATCAGGGACCCGCCGACGAATGGATCGTCGACGCGCTCCCCGCACTCGCCGCCGCCGGGGCAGAACCCGCGGTTGCCACAGCTGCGGTTGTCGCGGAACAGGTCGCCGCTGAGCCGGTCGCGGAAGAACCCGCCCCCGCAATAGCCGACACACCCGTCGCGGAACCGCCGGCACCCGAGGCGGCCCCGGCCAAGTCCACGAGCAAGTCCGACTGGGGCCGCAAGAACCCGTATCCGGCCACCATCGTCACCAACTCGGTGCTGTCGGGGGCTACCTCCGCCAAGGAGGTGCGCCACATCGAGATCTCCCTCGGTGACAGCGGCATCGCGTACGAGCCGGGCGACGGCATCAGCATCGCCGCCGTCAACGACCCGTCGGTGGTGGACCTGATCCTCAAGCGCATCGGCGCCACCGGCGACGAGGTGATCAAGGACCGCAAGACCGAACACTCACTGCGGGACGCGCTCACCTACCACTATGAGATCGGGGTGCCCACCAAGTACCTCGTCGACTACATCGCCAAACGCACTCACGACCCGGAGATCGGCCATCTCGTCGACACCGGCGATCACGAGGCCCTCGACGCCTGGCTGTACGGCCGCGACGTGCTCGACGTCCTCAACGTCGACCCGGATCTGACGATCACCCCCGAGGAGCTGATCGCCGAGCTGAAGCCGCTCGCGGCCCGCGTCTACTCGATCTCCTCGAGCCCCCGGGTCCACGAGGGTTCGGTGCACATCACGATGGCCGCCGTCCGCTACCGCACGGGGGACCGTGACCGTGGCGGCGTCTGCTCCACCTACCTCGCCGACCGTCGTCCCGTGGGTGAGCAGGTGGGCGTATACATCACCCCCAACAAGTCGTTCCGGCTGCCCGCCGACGACGCCAAGGTCATCATGATCGGCCCCGGCACCGGGGTCGCACCGTTCCGCGCGTTCCTGCACGAACGGGTCCACCGTGGCGCGACCGGCGACAACTGGCTGTTCTTCGGCGATCAGCACCGCGCCTCCGACTTCATCTACGCCGACGAGTTCGGGCAGTTCGTCACCGACGGCGTGCTCACCCACCTCGACCTGGCGTTCTCCCGGGATCAGGAGCACAAGGTGTACGTCCAGAACCGGATGCTCGAGAAGGGCGCCGAGTTCTTCTCCTGGCTCGAGTCCGGCGCGCACATCTACGTGTGCGGCGACGCCACCCGGATGGCACACGACGTCGACGAGGCGCTGCACGAGATCGTCGCGCAGCACGGCGGGCTCTCGGCCAACGGCGCCGAGGCTTACATCAGCAAGCTCAAATCCGACAAGCGCTACCTGCGCGACGTGTACTAGCGGCTCGCCCGGCGCGAGCGGGAAGGAACCGGCAACGATGCCAGATTCCCCGGACAGGACCCCCGATGATTCAGGTGCCGACGCCGACCATACGGTCGGCGGTGCCACCGGGCACGGATGCGCGAACGCATCGGGCTGTTACTGTCCGGGCCGGGCGCGGCAGGCCACGAGTGATCTGGATGCGCTGCTGGCCACGCCCGGTTTCGCCGGATCCGTGCTCGACACCCCGGTCTGCGAGCTGGCCGCGAACCTGTCGCTGCTCGATCGCGTGGTCGGCGTGACCGTGGCCGGCCCGGTCATCATGAACGACGTCGGTGTGCACAGCACGCCGGGTGAGATGGGTGGGCCGCTGCGGTCCGACGACGCGCACATCTCGCTCCGCATCAACCCCGCACGCCTCGGTAAAGCGCTGGTCACCGAGCCCGCGGCACACGTTCCGCCGACGCTGCGGATCTTCGACGCCGACGGGAACACCGCGCACGCGACGTATCTGACCGAGCATTCGGACCGGCTCGCGTTCGAGGCGCTCTCGCTCGTCGCGCCGCAGGCCGGCACCGACGCCGCCCCCTCCGATGCCGGACCGCCTGAGGTCCGGGCCACCGGCTCGGCGCCGTCCTCGGCACCCGACGACGACCAGATCGCGCTGTTCGACGCGCTGCTCGATGACGGTGGTGCCGGGCGACTCACGCGCCTGGCCGGGCCGGACGCCGCCGTGTCCTCCCCCTCCCTGGGTTCGGCGGTCCGCGTCGACGTCGAGCGGGTGATCCCGGCGCTCGAACACGCCGCCCTGCTGGGCATGCCGGTGACCCTGTGCGCGGTCGCCGCGGGCTGTCTGCAGATGCGCCACGCCGCCCTGGACGGATGCCGGGAACACAACGGCACCATGGTGATCGCGTCGGGCACCGCCCGCGTGATGATCAATTTCAACCTGGTCGAGCACTGCTGGATCACCTGGACGCAGGGCGCGTGCGGGCGCACCGGGGCCATCGAACTGTACGACCGGCACGGCCGCTGCAGCCTTGTGGCCACCCAGACCGGACCGGTCGCCACCATCGCCTCAGAGGCATGGGACCAGCTCATCAGCGACCTCGCCGCCTGAGCACCTGCCACCCGTACGACACACCCCCGACCGAATGGCCGGGGGTGTTGTCGTCGTTCAGACCGTCGTGCTCGCCCAGTCGTGTGTCGCTCAGTCGTCCTTCATGGCGCCGGGGGCGTTCGTCTGGACCTGCATCAGGAACTCGATGTTGGTCTTGGTCTTCTTGAGCTGCGAGATCAGCAGGTCGATAGCCTGCTGCGAGTCGAGACCACTGAGCACGCGGCGCAGCTTGTGCACGATCGAGAACTCCTCGGGCGAGAGCAGCAGCTCATCCTTGCGGGTGCTCGACAGGTTCACGTCGACCGCGGGGAACACCCGGCGTTCGGAGATCTTACGGTCGAGCTTGAGCTCGGCGTTGCCAGTGCCCTTGAACTCCTCGAAGATGACCGTGTCACCGGTCGATCCGGTCTCCACCAGCGCCGACGCGATGATCGTGAGCGAACCGCCGTTCTCGATGTTGCGGGCCGCACCGAGGAACCGCTTGGGCGGGTACAGGGCCGTCGAGTCGACACCACCGGACAGGATGCGTCCGGACGCCGGCGAGGCGTTGTTGTAGGCGCGGCCGAGACGGGTGATCGAGTCAAGCAGCACGACGACGTCCTTGCCCTGCTCCACGAGGCGCTTGGCCCGCTCGATGGCCAGTTCGGCCACCGAGGTGTGGTCTGACGGCGGCCGGTCGAAGGTGGAGGCGATGACCTCACCCTTCACCGAACGCTGCATGTCTGTGACCTCTTCGGGACGCTCGTCCACCAGCACCACCATCAGGTGGCATTCGGGGTTGTTGGTGGTGATCGCGTTGGCGATGTCCTGCAGGATCGTGGTCTTACCAGCCTTGGGCGGCGACACGATCAGCGCACGCTGACCCTTGCCGATGGGCATGATCAGGTCGATGACGCGGGTGTCGAGACGCTCGGGCGTGGTTTCCAGGCGCAGCCGCTGATTCGGGTACAGCGGGGTGAGCTTGTTGAACTCGGGGCGCTTGCGGGCGGCTTCGGGATCGCCGCCGTTGACGGTGTCCAGTCGGGCCAGCGGATTGAACTTCTGCCGCTGGTTGGGCTGTTCGCCGTCCTTGAGTACCTTCACCGCGCCGGTCACCGCGTCGCCGCGGCGCAATCCGTAGCGGCGCACCAGATTCATCGACACGTAGACGTCGTTCTGCCCGGCCAGATAGCCGGAGGTGCGTACGAAGGCGTAGTTGTCGAGGACATCGAGAATGCCCGCGACGGGCTGCAGGACGTCGTCCTCGGAGATCTGCGGCTCACCCGCGGTGGATGAGTCGCGGTCGCGTCCGCGGCGGCGCTCACGGAACCGGCGGCCACGCCGGCCGCGGCCACCGCCGTCCTCGTCGTCGTCGCGCGGGCCGTTCTGGCCACCGCCCTGCTGGTTCTTGCCCTGCTGGTTCTCCCCGCGCTGGTTCTCCCCGCGCTGGTTCTCCCCGCGCTGGTTCTCGCCGCGCTGGTTGGTGTTCTGGCCCTGTTGATTGCGGTTCCGGTTGCGGCCGCGGCCCTCGCCCTGGGGGCTGTCCTGCTGGTCGCCGCCCTCGGCCCGGGGCGACTCGCCCCTACCGGACTCGTTCTTGCCGGACTCGTTCTTGCCTGATTCCTTCTGGGCCGGTTCGGCACTGCGTGCCTGCGCGGCACCGCTGTCGGCGGGCTGTGCGGCAGGCTCCATCTCGGGCGCGCTCGGCGCGTCCTGCGGCTCCGCCGGGGCCTTGGCGGCGCGGGTCGCCCGGGTGGTCCGGGGCGCCTTGGTCTTCACGGCCTTGGCCGCGTCCGCGCTCTTGGGCTCGTCGGGGGTCAGGGTGAGCTGGTCGGTGCCGCTTGGACGTTCGCCGCCCTGGCGTTCCTTGATCGCGGCGATGAGATCGCCTTTACGCATGCCCGAGGTGCCTTTGATGCCCAGCTCACCGGCCAGAGCACGCAATTCGGTGAGGACCATACCGGAAAGTCCGGCACGTGCCCTGCTCTTCGGTGCGGTGATCACGTCCGTATCGGTCACGGATGTCCTTTCGTTCCCCTGATCTCGATTCGTGAGATCGGGGTCTAGGCTGCCCCCTCGCTCAGCGGGAGGTGTACGTCCGGGTGGACGTCGGCAGGGAAGCTATTTTGGGGCATGCGCCACGAGAATCCCGCTTCTTCATGCTCCGCAGCGGGTGACACTCGGCTCGTGCCCGGGCGGCTGTTCACATCGGCCGCACCCCGGTGAGGTGTCCGGGAAGAGATGTGCCGGATTGCGGAAGAGAAGCGTGGCAGAAAACTCTGCGCGGCCGAAGCCCATAATACGCTGGCCGTTTCCGGATACTACGGGCAACACGCGCGAAAACACAACCGACGGACATCACACCAGTTCGGAGGTGCTTCTCACCAGGAGATCTCGACGCCCTGCGCAACATCGACGGGCCAGGTGGCGAATCCGATACCGTGTGCCAGCGCCACCACATCGTCGGTCACCGGGAGCGCACCGAGAATCAGCACCGACGGGCCGGCTCCCGACACCATCGCGGCGTAGCCCCGTTTCCGCAGGGCCGCGACGAGTTCGGCGGTCTGCGGCATCGACGGGGCCCGGTACGGCTGGTGCAGCCGGTCGACGGTCGCGTCGACCAGGCATTCCGGGGCTGTGGTCAGCGCCACCACCGTGAGTGCCGAACGCGACAAGTTGAAGACCGCGTCGGTACGCGGGACGGAATCGGGCAACAATCCCCGGGTGTGCGAGGTCGATGACTCCGTCTCGGGCACGAACACCGTGGCCCGGATGTCGGGGTGGACCTCGAGCCGACGGGCGAGGTAGACGTCGCCGGTGGCCACCACGCCGTCGGGATTCGCCTCCAGCGGGCTGTCGGTCCAGGTCACGACCGCTCCGCCGAGCACGCTCGCGGCCGCGTTGTCGGGGTGACCCTCGAACTCGCCGGCGAGCTGCACGAGTTCGGCGTCTGTGAACGGTGCGCGCACCCCGGCGGCGGCGAGCAGGCCGGACGCGGCGGCGAAACCGGACACGGCCGCTGCCGCAGACGATCCCAGACCCCGCGAATGCGGGATCGCGTTGACGCACCGCAGGGCGAGGCCGCGCGCGCTCGCGCCGCCGTATTCCAGGCCGCGGCGCACCGCCCGCGCCACCAGATGCCGCTCGTCGCGCGGAATGTCGGCCGCACCCTCACCGACGGCGTCGATCTGGATGCCCGACGCCGTCGTCTCGACGGTCAGCTCGTCATACACACCCAGCGCGATCCCGAGGCAGTCGAAGCCCGGCCCCAGGTTGGCACTGGACGCAGGGACCCGCACGCGCACCGAAAGCCCCTCGGGCAGAACGGTATCGGCACCCCCGACGGACGAGGGCGCCTCCGGCATGACGTCGCCGGCCATCTCCAGATCAGCCGACACCGAGGGCATCCGCAACCGCGACCGGATCGACCGGGATGGCGTTCACCTCTGGCATTCCGGACAGCGCCGTATCCGGGTCCTTGAGACCGTTTCCGGTCACCGTGCACACGACGGTGCTGCCCGGCTCAATCCAGCCGTCGGCGTGGGCGGCGAGCAGCCCGGCGACACTGGCCGCCGACGCGGGCTCCACGAAGACGCCCTCGTTGCCCGCGACCAGCCGGTAGGCCTCCAGCAATTTCTCGTCGGTCGCGGCCCGGAACTGTCCGTTCGACTCGTCCTTGGCGGCCACAGCCTGATTCCAGCTCGCCGGCGAGCCGATGCGGATCGCGGTGGCGATGGTTTCCGGGTTCTTCACCGGGGCGCCGTTGACCAGCGGAGCGGCGCCCGCGGCCTGCACGCCCAGCATCCGCGGCAGGCTGTCGCTGATGCCGTCGGCGTGGTACTCGCGGTAGCCCTTCCAGTACGCGGTGATGTTGCCGGCGTTGCCCACGGGCAGCGCGTGCACATCGGGCGCGCGGCCCAGCACGTCGACGATCTCGAACGCGGCGGTCTTCTGGCCCTCGATCCGGGCCGGGTTGACCGAGTTCACCAGTTCGATCTCCGGGAAGTCCGCGGTGACCTTACGGGCCAGTTCGAGGCAGTCGTCGAAGTTGCCCTGCACCTGAATGATCTTGGCGCCGTGCATAACAGCCTGAGCGAGTTTGCCCATGGCGATCTTGCCCTCGGGGATCAGCACGGCGCAGGTGATGCCCGCACGGGTCGCGTAGGCGGCCGCCGACGCCGACGTGTTGCCCGTGGATGCGCACAGCACCGCACGCTTGCCGTTGTTGACGGCGGTGGTGACGGCCATCGTCATCCCACGGTCCTTGAAGGAGCCGGTCGGGTTCAGGCCCTCCACCTTGAGGTACACCTCGCAGCCGGTGAGCTCGGACAGGTGCGGCGCGGATACCAGTGGGGTGCCGCCCTCCAGCAACGTCACGATCTTCCAGTCGGCTTCGACGGGCATCCGCGAGCGGTAGGCCTCAACGAGGCCGGGCCAGGCGCGGTGAACGGGGGTAGGGCTCACGTCAGTCATCGGTTCCTTCCATTCGGAGGACGCTGGATACCTTGATCACCGCATCCATGTCTTCCAGTGCCGCAACGGTTTCCGACTGTGCGCGGTCGGGTGCGCGATGGGTCACGACGATCAGCCGGGCGTCGTCGCCCGCGCCTTCCTGCCGCACGGCGGCGATGCTCACCGCACGCTTGGAGAATTCTCCCGCCACCTGGGCGAGGACCCCTGGCCGGTCGGCGACCCGCATCGACACGTAGTACCGGGTCGGCACGTCGTCGATGGAGGCGACCGGAAGTTCGGCATAGGTGGATTCCAGCGGCCCGCGACCGCCGTGCACCTTGTTACGTGCCGCCATCACCAGATCGCCCATCACGGCCGAGGCGGTGGGTGCGCCACCGGCACCCTGGCCGTAGAACATCAGCCGGCCCGCGTTCTCGGCCTCCACCACGACGGCATTGAACGCGCCGTTGACCGAGGCCAGCGGATGGGACAGCGGGACCAGCGCCGGGTAGACGCGGGCGGAGACCCGCTCGCCGCCGTCGCCGACGACACGCTCGCAGATGGCGAGGAGCTTCACCGTGCAGTCGAACTTCTTGGCCGCGGCCAGATCGTCGGCGGTGACCTCCGTGATGCCTTCGCGGTACACGTCGGCGGCCGTGACCCGGGTGTGGAACGCGATCGAGGCCAGGATCGCGGCCTTGGCCGCCGCATCGTAGCCGCCGACATCGGCGGTGGGATCGGCCTCCGCGTAACCGAGGCGTCCGGCCTCCGCGAGGGTCTCGTCGTAGCCGGCACCGGTCTCGTCCATCGCCGAGAGGATGAAGTTGGTGGTGCCGTTGACGATTCCGGCGACCCGCTCCACCTTGTCACCGGCCAGCGACTGCATCAGCGGCCGGATCACCGGGATCGCACCGGCCACCGCTGCCTCGAAGTACAGGTCGACCTTGGCGTCGGCGGCGGCGCCGGCCAGTTCGCCCGTGTAGTCGGCCAGCAGCGCCTTATTGGCCGAGACCACGGACTTTCCGCCGGTCAGCGCGGTACGGATCAGTTCGCGTGCCGGATCGATACCGCCGACGAGCTCGACGACGATGTCGACGTCGTCGCGGGCGACCAGGGCGGCGGCGTCGGTGGTGAGCAGCGCCGAATCGATCTTGCGGGGCTTGGACAGGTCACGCACCGCGACGCCACGGATCTCCAGCGGCGCACCGACGCGGGCACGCAGGTCGTCGGCGTTCTCCTCCAGGATGCGCACGACCTCGGCACCGACATTGCCCATGCCGAGCACGGCCACACCGATGGCCGGCCGGTTCTGAACGGCTTCGGTCACTTGGACACCTCCAGTCGCAAGAAGTCTTCGATCGTCTCCCGACGGATCAGCAGTCGCGATGCGCCGTCGGCGACGGCAACCACCGGCGGGCGCATCACCATGTTGTACCGGCTCGACATCGAGTAGCAGTATGCCCCCGTCGCCGCCACGGCCAGCAGGTCGCCCGGCCGCAGGTCACCCGGCAGCCAGCAGTCCTTGATGACGACGTCGCCGCTCTCGCAGTGTTTGCCCACCACGCGGCTCACCACCGCGGGCGCCGACGATACACGCGAGACCAATCGTACGTCGTACTCGGCCTGGTACAGCACGGTGCGGATATTGTCACTCATCCCACCGTCGACGGAGACGTAACGCCGGATCGCGCCCCGCTCGAGTTCGACATCCTTGATGGTCCCGACCTCGTACACGGTGACGGTGCCGGGCCCGGCGATAGCCCGGCCCGGCTCGACGGCCAGGGTGGGCATCGGCAGTCCCACGGCGGCCGACTCGCGCCGGACGATGTCGGCCAGGGTGTCGGCGACGTCCTTGACCGGCAGCGGATCATCCTCTTCGAGGTACGAGATCCCCAGGCCCCCACCGAGATCGATGATCTCCAGCTGGGCGGTCTTGTCGACGCCGAACTCGGAGACGATCTCCTTGAGCAGCCCGAGCACACGGTGCGCGGCCAGCTCGAAACCGTCCATGTCGAAGATCTGCGAACCGATGTGGCTGTGCAGACCCACCAGCCGCAGGTTGTCGGTGGCGAACACCCGGCGCACCGCGTCCATCGCCACGCCACCGGACAGCGCGAACCCGAACTTCTGGTCCTCGTGGGCGGTGGCGATGAATTCGTGGGTGTGCGCCTCCACGCCGACGGTGATCCGCACGAGAACGTCGGCGACGGCGCCGCGCTCACCCGCGAGTGCGTCGAGCCGGTCGATCTCGGTCAGTGAGTCGAGCACGATGTGGCCGACACCGGCGTCGAGCGCAGCGGCGAGTTCGGCGGAGCTCTTGTTGTTGCCGTGCAACGCGATTCGTTCGGCAGGGAACCCGGCGTGCAGCGCGACGGCCAGTTCGCCGCCCGAGCACACGTCCAGGCACAGGCCCTCCTCGTTCACCCAGCGCGCGATCTCGGTGCTCAGGAACGCCTTCGACGCGTAGTGCACGCGGCCGTACTGCCCGAACGCGCCGATCATGTCGGCGCAGCGGGATCGGAAGTCCTTCTCGTCCACCACGAACAGCGGTGTTCCGTACTCGCGGGCCAGATCGCCCACCGGCACACCGGCTAGCGTCAGCTCACCGGAGCCGTCGCGAACAGCGTTGCGCGGCCACACATTCGCGGGAATCTCCGCGAGAACCGCCGGATCGTTGGGACGCTCGGCCAGGTGGGGCGCCGCCGGGATGTCCGCGTGCCGGGGCCCGGCCGGATGCGCGGGACTCACATCCGCTCCGGTGCGCTCACGCCGACCAGGTCCAGGCCGTTGGCCAGCACCTGCCGGGTCGCCTCGCACAGGGCCAGCCGGGCGCGGTGGATGTCACCTGCCTCCTCGTCGCCCTGCGGCAGGACGCGGCAGCGGGCGTAGAAGCGGTGGTAAGCGCCGGCCAGCGACTCCAGGTACCGGCACACGCGATGCGGTTCGCGCAGTTCGGCCGCGGTCGCGACCACCTCGTCGAAGTCGCCGATGGTGCGGATCAGGTCGCCTTCGGCCGGATCGTCGAGCAGACCGAGGTTGTCGGCGCTGCGCCCGAGGCCCAGTTCGGCGGCGTTGCGGGCCAAAGCCGAGAGCCGGGCGTGTGCGTACTGGACGTAGTACACGGGGTTGTCGTTGGACTGCTTGACCAGCAGGTCGAGGTCGATGTCGATATTGACGTCCACGGACGAGCGGATCAGCGAGTATCGCGCGCCGTCGACACCGACAGCACCGACGAGGTCGTCCATGGTGATCACGTTGCCTGCGCGCTTGCTCATCCGCACCGGCTTGCCATCCTTGACCAGGTTCACCATCTGCCCGATCAGGACCTCGACGGTGGCCGGGTCATCGCCCAGTGCCGCCGCGGCGGCTTTGAGCCGCTTGATGTAGCCGTGGTGGTCGGCGCCGAGCATGTAGACGCACAGGTCGAAGCCGCGGTTGCGCTTGTCCCGGAAGTAGGCGATGTCACCGGCGATGTAGGCGGCCTCACCGTCGCTCTTGATGACCACCCGGTCCTTGTCGTCGCCGAAGTCGGTGGTGCGCAGCCACCACGCGCCGTCCTTCTCGTACAGGTTGCCGTTGGCCTTGAGCTGTTCGATGCAGGTGTCGACGAGACCGGACTCGAACATCGAGTTCTCGTGGGTGTACACATCGAAGTCGGTGCCGAACTCGTGCAGGCTCCGCTTGATCTGGTCGAACATCAGCTCCACTCCCTGGGCGCGGAACGTTTCGCGGCGCTCGTCGCCCTGCTGCTCGAGCACGCCGGGCACCGCGGCGACCACCTGGCCGGCGATCTCGGCGATGTAGTCGCCCGCGTAACCGTCCTCGGGGGTGGGCTCACCCAGCGCGGAGGCCTCCAGCGACCGGGCGAACCTGTCGATCTGGCCGCCGTGGTCGTTGAAGTAGTACTCGCGCGTCACCGCGGCGCCGCGGGCGGCGAACACCCGGCCCAGCGCGTCACCGACGGCTGCCCAGCGGGTACCGCCGAGGTGGATGGGGCCGGTGGGGTTGGCGGAGACGAACTCCAGGTTGATCGAGGTGCCGGACAGTTCGGAGCCGCGCCCGTACTCGCCGCCCTTGGCCAGGACGGAGTCGACGACGGTGTTCTGCGCGGCGGCGGCGAGCCACACGTTGACGAAGCCGGGGCCGGCGACCTCGGCCTTGTCGATGCCGTCGGCGGCGGCGAACGCGTCGGCGAGCCAGCCGGCGAACTCACGCGGCACCACGCCGAGGCGTTTGCCCAGTTGCAGGGCGATATTGGTGGCGTAGTCACCGTGGTCGGCGTTGCGGGGACGCTCGACGACGACGGTCTCGGGCACCAGCGAGATATCGAGTCCCCGATCGGTCACGACGGTCAGCGTTATCTCGCGGAGAAGCGCAGCGAGGGCGGCAGGAGTCACGGGTATTCATCCTATGTTCCGGGTCCCTTGCCGGGACAATCGACTCCACCCGGGGCAGGCGGCCACTCGCGAGCGACCCTCCGAACCGGGTAGATAAGACATTCTCAACGGCTACCGGCGCCTGTCCGCCGAGATCTGATCGAGAGTGCCGGAGGCACGGCGGGGTGTTCGGCGTGGACCGCCCAATCGCTCCCCGGACTCCAGCCGGCGCACCCGTGTCCGGATCGTGTCGATCACTGTTTCCGCGGGCCCGCCGACGGTGCGGTAGTTCTTTCCGTGGTGCCCAGGCCCCGGCGGCCCTTCGTCGGCGGGCATCACCGTGACAGCCCCGGCGCATTCGCGGCCGTACTCAGCGAGCAGGGCCACCACGTCACCCGGTGTGGCCGGTGCGCCCGTCAGGTCGAGGCCGACGCCTCGCAGCCGGGCGGCGGCGGCCAGCGCCCTACCTTCCGGCAGCAGTCCTTCGAGGTACACCCGGGACACCGCCGGCGGTTGCGGCGCCGCAACCGATGGCAGCGACCACGACAGGATCGGCGCGCCGTCCCGGTATCCGTCGCGTCCGGAGTCCGTGTACTCGATCGACATCTTGCCGCCGCGGGCCTTGGGAAACTATGTGCGCCGTCAGCCGTCCGTTCAGCCAGATGTCCAGCGCCATCACGATGTCCGCCAGCCCTGCCGCGGCCGCACCACCAACTCGAGATCGAGCGCGGCGAGGGCGTCGAACAGTTTCTCCACCGCCTTGGTGGTCTCCCCCTTCTCGATCTGGGTGATGGAGAAGCGATTGGTGAGAGCCCGTTCGGCGAGTTCCGCCTGTGTCAGACCATGTTCGAGACGCGCCGCACGAATCGCGCGGCCCAGGCCCGCGGCGGACTCTGCCGTGACCTCGAAGTCGTCCGATGTTGACATATCCCGACATTAGACATCCGAGTGACCGATGACAAGAAATCCCAACATCGAGCGGCAATGGAACCGATGTTGGGATTTCTTTACATTACAGATGATTGCCGCATATACGGGCCGGACGTAGGATCAGTGGCAGCGTCGCGTGCCGGTGGCGGACCGCGTCAGGCATGGAGGCGCCGAACACGAAAGTGGTTTCGTGGCAGTAAGTTTCAATCACACAATCATCGGTGCGCACAATCCCGCGGAGTCAGCGGAGTTTTACAGAGCAGTCCTCGGCGCCCGGGAGGCACCCAACTGGGGGCCGTTCATCAATCTCCTACTCGATGACCACACCCTGCTGCAGTTCGCCCCGGCCCCGGTCAACGACGCCATCCACATGGCGTTCCTCATGGACGACGCCGAATTCGACCGCGGCTACCGGTATCTGGTGGATCACGAGGTGGAGCACTGGGCCGACCCGCAGATGCGGCGTCCCGGGGAGATCAGCACCGACGAAGGCCGCCGGGTCTACTTCAAGGACCCGTCCGGCCACTACCTGGAGATGCTGACCGAGCCGTACCTGTAGATGAGGCAACTCGGATGCGAAGAAAACTCGCGAAAGAAATTCTGTGCCCCCCGCAGGATTCGAACCTGCGACCTTCTGCTCCGGAGGCAGACGCTCTATCCCCTGAGCTAGGGGGGCTCATTGGGCGAGAGTCAGAGTAGCGTACCGATACCGAACTCCCCAAACCCTATGGTCATCGGGTATTTCCACCCGGTACCGGAAGATCCACCCTTCGTGTGCGGAGGAGGTTGCGGTTATGGGTGGAAGGGTCAGACGGTGACGACGTGGGCGTCGCGGACGTCGGCGTAACGCTGCGGGCTGCAGGTCAGGACGATCACCTGGGCGTCGCGGCCGGCCTCGGTGAGCACCGAGGCCATGGCCGCGATGCGGTCGGGGTCGCTGTAGCCGAGGGCGTCGTCGATGATCACCGGCACGCCGTCGGCACGATCAACCAGGGAGGCGCAGGCGAGGCGGGACAGCAGGCCGAGTTGCTCCTTGGCGCCGCCGGACAGGTCGTCACGGGGCACGGTGACTCCGTCGACGGTGCGGGAGACCACGTTGAGGTCGTCGTCGACGTCGAAGCGGACCGAGTCGCCGAAAACTATGGCGCCGAGCTGGTCGAGGCGGCGGGTGAACGGATCGGCATATTTGGCCCGTGATGCCAGACGTGCCCGGGTCAGCGTCTCGTACAACAGCTTTGCGGCCTCGGCGCGGCGGGTGACGCGGCGCAGTACCGCGCAGGCCTCCTCCCATTCGGCCTGCGCCTCATCGAACTCGTCGAGGCGGGACTCACTGCGGTACACCTCGAGTTTGGTGCTCAGTTCGGTGATCAGATGCCCGACGGCGTCGAGTTCAGCGTCGCCGTGGGCGATGTCGCGGGCGATCTGCTCACGCCGCAACTCGATTCCGGCGGCATCGAGTTCGGCGGCCTGGGCCGCGAGCCGCGTCTGCGCCTCGAGTGCGGCCTTGAGGTCGTCGCGGGCACGTCGGGCCGCCTCGGTGGCCTCGTCGTCGGGCAACGCGAACACCAGTTCCGCCAGCCGGGCATCCAGGTCGTCGACCTGCTTACCGGCCCGGTCACGCCGGGCGGACAGCGACTCCTGCCGCTCCCCCAGCGCCGATGCCTCCGACCGGCGCCGCACCGCGGCCGCATGCGCCCGGCCCACAAGATCGGCCTGCGCGCGCTCGGCCTCGACGAGGTCGTCGACCGATTCCTGTTGCGACGCCTCGGCTTCGGGGAGCCCGTCCAGTTCGGCGCGCACCACATCGCGCCAGTCCCGGATCTCGGCGACGGTCTTCCACTTGAGCAGCCCGTCGCGGCGTTCACAGATCAGCGCCCGCTTGTGGGCGAGATCGGTGCGCGCGGCAGCCTTCGCCGTGGCCTGCGACAGATCGGTCAGACCGTGTGTGTCACACAGGTTCTGGGCCGACCACTGCAACCGGTCGAGTTCCTCGGCAAGCGATCGGGTGTCGACGCTGCGCCGCACCGTCACCCGCACCACGCCGTCCGCCTCGATGACCCGGTCCGCGACGGCCACGAACTCGGCGGCGTCACCGTTGCCGACGGCGGCACCGTCGACCGTCACGGGCAGGTCACCCAGCATCTCGACCCGCAGCGTCGCCGATGCCGCCTCCAACCGCCCGCGCGCCACATCGATGCGGCCGGCCAGCGCCTGCGCCGCCGCCGCGACCTCGGCATCCACGGTGTGCGTTGCCAACTCGCCGTCGACGGCGTCGAGTTCGGCTCCGAGACCGGCGAGTTTGTCGAGTTTGTCGGTGAGTTCGGCGACCTCGGCGGTCAGCCGCTCCCGCTTCTGCGCATGCCGGGCCGCACTCAACTGCTCCCGAAGGCTATCGAGAACCTTTCTGGCCGAGTATAATTCACTTTCCAGGGCGGTCGCCTCCGACAGCGCCCGCGCGGCGTCGGCGACGATCCCGGCGAGTTGCTCGTCGAGGTCGGCAGCCTCCGCGGCCGCGGCGGCCCGCTGCCGCCGGATATCGGTGCGCTCGTCCAGCACCCGCTCGGCAAGCGTCAGCGCCGTCCGGCGGTGACCGACGTTCTGCGCGGCGTCGGCCACCTTCGAGAGCACGGCCTGGGCTGCCTGCCACACGGTGTCGACCTGCTCCTGATCGGCACGCAGGAGTTCGGCCGCGCGCTGTAGTTCGCCGCGGCGCGAGACCGCCTCCCGCAGTCGTTCGATGTCGTCGTCGAGCACCTCGCGCGCCCGGCGCAGCCGCTCGTACCGTTCGCCGGCCGCGGTGGACCGGGCGGTGGCCGTGGCCAGTTCGCCGGTCGGCTTGCCCTGTTTGAGGGTGTGGTACCGCCCGTATTCCTCGGTGACCGCATCCAGGAGTACGGTGTCGTCTTCAGTGTCGACGGCATCGGACGCATCGCTGGAACCGGCCGGGTCACCGCCGCCGGAGGCGACCCGGTCGAGTGCTCGTGACAACGCCGCCGCGGCCGACAGATCGGTGAGCGCCGGATCGGTGCCCGACTGCAACAGCTTGAGCGCGTCGAACAGCGCCCTGTCGACGGTCGAGTCGAGGATCTCGTCGACCCGATCGTGCGCGTCGCGGCCGGTGAGTTGCTCCGGAGTGGGTTCGAGCACGGTCAGCGTTGTCGCCGGCTGTTTATTGAAGCGTTTGAAGTAGGTGAAATGCCATTTACCGCAGCTGATCTCGGCCTCAACCTCGGATCCGACGTCGCGCCCGGAGGGCATGATCGAGCGCACCGCGGCGGATTTGCTGCTGTCCCGGTACTTCAGGAGCATATCGAGCGCCTCGATCATCGACGACTTGCCGGCCTCGTTGCGGCCCTCGACCACCGTCACACCCTCGTCGGCGAACCGCACCTCCCGCTCGCCGATACCCCGGAAGTCGCGCAGCGCCAGCCGGTGCAGTCTCATCGCGAGGCCAGTCTGCGCAGCAGGGCGAGCGCGTCACGGGCGGTGGGCGCCACATCGTCGGCGGAGTCCGCGACATCGAGCAGCTCATGCGCGGCCTCGGTGGCATATCCGGACAAACCCAGTGAGTCGACGTCGGATTCGGCGCCGACGACGGTGAGGTCGTCGTTCTTGACCCACGGCACCAGCGCGGCGAATCGGTCCCGGAACGCCTCGAGCATCTCCTCCAGGAGCGCTTGCTCGGCGATGGTGACCGACCCGACCAGACCCAGCTGCACCACGACACGGGTCTTGTCCGTGATGGCTTCGAGTTGACCGCGCAACGCGTCGATGTCGTCGGCGCCGGTGATGTCGCGGGTGATGCTGCGGAAACTCCACTCGCCCACCCGGTGTGGGGTGACCTCGATGTCGCGGTCTGCGCCCTCGCGGCGCAGGGTGACCACCAGAACATTGCCGGGGTCGGCCTCGATGTGGTCGAAGTTGGTGACCTCGTGCGCTCCCGAGTACCAGATGCGCCCGCTCGCACCGATATCGGTGACCGAATGTCTGTCGCCCAGGGCCACGTAGTCGACCAGCCCCGACCCGACGGCCCGTTCCAGCGCGTCGACCGAGATCAGTGCCGGATCGTCGCCGGGCACGATCGTGTCGACGCCGCCGTGCCCGACGACGATGCGGATCACGTTGCCGTCGTTGGTTCCGGCGCGTTCGATCTGGGTGTTGACCAGGTCGGTGAGCGGATGTTTGTGCGCCCACGGCGCGGGCACGAGCTCGATGCCCTCGCGCACCCGGACGGTCCCGTCGGCCGACAGCACGGTGACGTTGGCGGGCCCGGCGTCGAGGAATGCGCGCGAGCGGTACACGCCGGCCGGGTCGGCGGTGTCGTGGTTGCCGGGCAGCAGGTACACCGGCATGCCACAGCCGGCGAGGACGTCCATCGTCTGCCGGATCGTCTTGTCCGACACCCGGTGATCCTCGAAGACGTCGCCGCTGACGACGATGAACTCGGCGCCGGCCTCGCGGGCGACGGCACCGATGCGGGCAATCGCGTCTCGCCGGGCGGCTGCGTACGCGTGGGCGGCGTCGGCGTCGAGGTAGTGCCGGGTCATGCCGATCTGCCAGTCGGCGGTGTGGACGAATGTGACTGTATGTGCCGTCGCCGGTGGGGCGACGGGCGGTTCGGGCGCTGAAGGTTCCGGCACAGTGGGTTCCGGCGCAGAGGGTTCCGGCGCAGAGGGTTCCGGCGCAGAGGGTCCGGGCGCAGAGGGTTCGGGTGCGGCGGAGGCGACCTCCTGAGCCGGCTCGGTGACCAGCCGGGGCGCCTTGGACCGCCGTGTGGGGGCGAGGGACTCCATGCCGGGAAGCGGCTCGAACTCGGGCAGGTCGAACAACGACGCCGTCATCGACGCTCCTTCTCTGGCTCGCGGTGGTTCCCCTACGGGCGTACTGGCTGGTGACGGCAACCAGGATGGTCACCGGTCACTGATCCCCGATCCTACGAGCCGCGTACGACAATCCCCGCATACGGCGCGGCCCCCGGATTACGAAAGCCCGGGGGCGGCCGTCGCGGAACGGTCAGCGACTCTTCTCACCCGCGGGTTCGGGGGCGCCTTCGGGAGCCACGGCCGACGCGCCGTCGCGATACGCCGAGGCTGGCCGCTGCAGGAATGAGGTGACGACCACTCCGAGCACCAGCACCGCCGCGGGCAGATAGATCGACTGCCCCATCGCGGTCGAGAAGCCGTCGCGCAGGAACTCCGGCAACCGCTCGACCGTGCCCTGTGCGCTCTCGGTGCCGACGCCGGTGGGCAGTTCGGCCGCGAGCCGGGTCTGGATGAGTGCGCCCACCATCGCCGAACCGAGCACGGAGCCGATGAGCCGGGTGGTGTTGTACACGCCCGCACCGGCACCTGCCTGATGCCACGGGAGGTTGCGGGTCGCGGTGGCGGCCAGCGGCGCCCAGATACCGGCCGAGGCGACACCCATGAGCGCCATCGGGATCAGGATTACCCAGACCGGCGTGGCCGGCCTGACCGCCAGACCCAGCCAGCCCATCGAGATGGCGGCCAGCGCCAGTCCCGTGCAGATGATGACGCGCGGATCGACCCGGTCCAGGATCCGGCCCACCACCGGGGCGAGGACTCCGGTGATGACCGCCTGCGGCACCATCATCCCCGCCGACTGGGTGGGTGACATTCCGCCGACCAACTGCAGGAAGAACATGATCGGGATCATCAGGCCCGACACCGCGAAGCCCATCGACGCGATGCCCAGGTTGGACAGGGTGAAGTTGCGGTCCCGGAACAGTCCTAGCGGCAACAGCGGTTCGGTGCGGATCCTCGACTGCCAGTAGACGAACACCCCGAGCACCACGATGCCGCCGGCGATCAGCGTCCAGATCCACCACGCCCAGTCGTTCTTCTCACCCTCCTGGATGCCGAAGATGAGCGCGAACATGCCGACCGCCGACAGCACCACCCCGAGGAGGTCGAACCGGTGGTCGTGGGTGTCGACTGTCGGGACGAGGGTTGCCGCCAGAACGAGACCGATCGCGCCTACCGGCAGGTTGACGAAGAAGATCCATTCCCAGCCGAGGCCGTCGGTGAGCACACCGCCGAGCAGCGGGCCGACGAGCGTCGCGACGCCCGCGACGGTGCCCCACACGCCCATCGCCGTGCCCCGCTTCTCCGGTGGGAAGATGCGGGTGATCAGTGCCATCGTCTGCGGGGTGATGAGCGAGGCGCCCAGACCCTGGAGCGCTCGAGCCGCGATCAGCTCGCCGATCGACCCGGACAGTCCGCACCACAGGCTGGCGAGTGTGAACACCAGCAGACCCGCCTGATACACCCGCTTCGGGCCGAACTTGTCGCCGAGGCGGCCGGTGACGAGCAGTGGCACCGCGTAGGTGAGCAGGTAGGCGCTGGTCACCCACACCACACCGTTGACGTCGGTGCCCAGGGATTCCATGATCTGAGGCTGCGCGACGGCCACGATCGTCATGTCCACCAGGATCATGAAGAAGCCCACGCACAACGCCATCAGCGCGACCCACGGCCGGGTGGTGACGGTACGCTGCGCGCCGGGCGATTCGGTTGTCATATGACTCAGGTACTTCCGGTAGAAGGAAAGGGTTTGTAGCAGGAAGAACCGCGGGGAGCCCCGCTTTCTCTCGACGCTAACGGTCCACGATCGCCCCGACCAATCGGTATAACGCGTCAACCGGGAGGTTCCCGGCATACCGGACGGGCTCGATGCTCAACCGCGTCCGGACGCCCGAACCTTCCCGATCAACCCTGAACCCGGCCCGGATCATCCCGCACCCGGGCCGGATCACCGCCATCCGGGCAGGCCGGTCACTACTGTGGAGACCATGTCGACGAACATGCCACCGGCCGATACGCCCGCCGCCGGAACCGGACCGGACGCCGCCAACCCCGGCAGGTACGTGACCGAGGGGCAGGGGTTCGTCCGCGACACCAAGTACATCGAGACCCGGATCACCGCCGACGGCCGTGACGGCTACCCGGTGGAGGCCGGCCGCTACCGCCTGGTGGCCGCACGCGCCTGCCCGTGGGCCAACCGGACCCTCATCGTCCGCAGGCTCCTCGGTCTGGAGGACGCGATCTCCCTCGGCCTGTGCGGACCCACCCACGACGCCGATTCGTGGACATTCGACCTCGACCCGGGCGGCCTCGATCCGGTGCTCGGCATCCCCCGCATCAAGGACGCCTATGAGCGGCGGTTCCCCGACTACCCCAAGGGCATCACCGTCCCGGCCATCGTCGATGTGCCGTCGGGTGCGGTGGTGACCAACGACTTCCCGCAGATCACCATCGACTTCTCGCTGGAATGGACGGCCTTCCACCGCGACGGTGCCCCCGAGCTGTATCCGGACGCGCTGCGCGCGGAGATCGACGAGGTCAACCAGGGCGTGTACACCGAGGTCAACAACGGGGTCTACCGCTGCGGTTTCGCCGGTGACCAGGCCTCGTACGAGGCCGCCTACGACCGGTTGTTCACCAAACTCGACGAACTGTCGGAGCGGTTGTCACGGCAGCGCTACCTGGTGGGCAAGACCATCACCGAGGCCGACGTGCGGCTGTTCACCACCCTGACCCGGTTCGATCCCGTCTACCACGGGCACTTCAAGTGCAACCGGTCGACGCTGAGCGCCCTGCCGGTGCTGTGGGCCTATGCCCGCGACCTGTTCCAGACCCCCGGATTCGGCGACACCGTCGACTTCACACAGATCAAGCAGCACTATTACATCGTTCACCGCGACATCAACCCCACCGGCATCGTGCCCAAGGGGCCGGATCTGTCACACTGGCTGACCCCCCACCATCGTGAACAACTCGGCGGCCGGCCGTTCGGCGACGGCACCCCGCCGCCACCCCCGAAGCCCGCAGAAGCAGTCCCCGCAGAGAATTGGGTACCCACCGAATGAGCAACATCATCAAGCGTGTCGAGCAGTCCACGACCGCGCAGGTACAGGAGAAGCAGCCCTCGAAGCTGACTCTGACGGCAGTGAGCAAGCTGCTGGACAAGGCCCAGCGTCTGCAGGCCCCACAGGTCAAGAAGTACGTCGACAGCATTCGCCGCCGGCACCCCGACGAATCGCCGCAACAAATCATCGAGCGACTGGAGAAGCACTACCTGCGCACCGTCACCGGAACGGGCAGCGCGGTGGGCGCGGCGGCCGCGGTACCGGGCGTCGGCACCATCACGGCGATGGGCGCCGCCACCGGCGAAACCGCACTGTTCCTCGAGACCTCGGCACTGCTCGCCCTGGCGATCGCCGAAGTGCACGGCATCCCGATGCACGACAACGAGCGGCGCACCGCGCTGGTGCTGGCCGTCGCCCTCGGCGAGGAGGGCATCCTGGCCGTCGGCAAGGTGGTGGGTTCACGCAGCGGCACCCTGCGCCGGCTCAACCAGAGCACCACCCCCGACAGCCGGATCGGGCAGCTCAACCGCAAACTCGCCGGCAAGTTCGTCCGCCGCTACGCCATCAAGCGTGCGCCGCTGATCTTCGGCAAGTTGCTGCCGGCGGGTGTCGGCGCGCTCATCGGCGGTATCGGTAACCGGGCGATCGGCAAGAAGATCGTCGAGAACGCCCGCGAAGCATTCGGTCCCGCACCCGTGCACTGGCAGGTGATCGACGGATCCGTCGTCACCGGCGAGGAGCCCGGCGCGATCCCGTCCGTGCGTTCGCTGCCGACCGACGGGAGTGACCGCCCGGTCGGCCGGGTGTGAGCGGTAGTACGGAGCCCGAACCCGGCTGGATCCGGCGGCTCACCGCCCAGTGCCTGGAGCACCGGCGGCTGGTGGTGCTCACCGTCGCCGCGACGCTGATCGCGGTGGCCGTGGACCTGGCCTCCCCACTCCTGGCGAAGGCCGCCATCGATGACGCGACCGGTGTCACCGACACCGGTCCCGGACTGCTGCTGATTGTGACGGCGCTGGTCGTCGCCGCGGTGATCCGGTTCGCGTGTCAGTTCGGCCGCCGGATGACGGCCGGCCGGCTGTCGATCGTCGTGCAGAACACGTTGCGGTTGCGGCTGTTCGACACGCTGCTGCGGCTCGACGGTGCGGCTCAGGACCAGATCCGCACCGGGCAGATCGTGTCCCGGTCGATCTCCGACCTGCAGATCATCCAGGGTCTGCTCGCCCAGGTGCCGCTGGCGCTCGGCTCCGGGGTGCAACTGGTGGTGGCCGTCGCGATCATGGCGTATCTGTCGCCGGTGTTGACGTGCGTCGCGCTGGTCACGGTCCCGGTCGTCGCCGTCGTGGTGGTGCGGGTGCGCCGCCGGCTGTTCGCCGCGACGTGGTCGGCGCAGCAGGCCGCCGCCGATGTCGCCGGGCACGTGGAGGAGACCGTCACCGGGGTCCGGGTGGTGAAAGGCTTCGGACAGGAGGAACGGGCCGTCGACACGCTCGTCGGTCTCGGCGCCCGGCTGTACCGGCTGCGGCTGCGGGCCGCCCGCATCAACGCGATGCTCGGGCCCACCCTGTCGGCGGTACCGCAGCTGGGCATGGTGCTGGTGATCGCGGTCGGCGGCTACCTGACCATCCGCGGCACGATCACCGCAGGCACCTTCCTCGCGTTCGCCACCTATGTGGCGTCGATGACCTCGCTGTCCCGCATGGTGACCGGCCTGCTGGTGACAGCGCAGCTGGCGCGCTCGGCCGTCGAACGCGTCTACGAGGTGGCCGACCATCGGCCCGATCCCACTCTCGCCGGCACCACCGCGGCACCCGACGGCCCACTGGGACTGCGGCTGTCGTCGGTGAGTGCCGAACTCAGCGGTCGCTCGGTACTCGACGATGTCTCCCTCGACATCGCACCCGGTGAATGCGTCGCCGTGGTGGGACCGCCCGGGTCGGGGAAGTCGACCATCGCCGACCTCGTGTGCCGCTACTACCGGCCGGTGTCCGGGACGGTGTCGGTGGGCGCGGGTGATCACCACATCGACGTGGCCGAACTGAGCGCCGACTCGCTGCACTCGGCGGTGTCGGTCGTCTTCGACGAGCCGTTCCTGTTCTCCGACACGATCGGCGCCAACATCGCGCTCGGGGTGCCCGGTGCGGCCGGGTCGCGCATCCGGGAGGCCGCCGACCAGGCCTGCGCCACCGAGTTCGTCGACGCGCTGCCCGACGGCTTCGACACCGTGGTCGGCGAACGCGGACTGACCCTCTCGGGCGGACAGCGCCAGCGCGTCGCCCTGGCGCGGGCGATGTTCGCCCGGCCCCGGATCATGGTGCTCGACGACGCGACCTCGGCCGTGGACGCCGCCACGGAACAGACCATCCTGAGCAGGTTGCGGTCACCGGAGTCGGCGACGACGATGCTGGTGCTGGCGCACCGCCGGTCGACGCTGGCGATCGCCGACCGCGTCGTGGTCCTCGACGACGGCCGGATCACCGACATCGGGACGGTCGCCGAACTCGATGCCCGGAGCGCACGGTTCCGGGCGCTGATGAGCATCGGCCCCGACACCGCCGGTGAAGCGATCGCCGCCGCCCCGGAACCGTCCACCGATGAACTGTGGCCCGAGGTTCCCGACGCCGGGTCCGCTCCCACCGGCAGTGCCTGGGCACCGTCCGTCACTCCGGCTCCGGCTTCCGGGCGCGGCCGATCGGGTGCGCTCGGGTCGATGCCCGCCACCCCCCGACTCGCCGCGGCCGTGGCGGCGTTGCCACCGGCGACGGAGGACCCGCGTGTCGACGTCGCCGCGGCCCGGTCGGAGGCACAACCGTTCTCGCTGCGCGGACTGCTCAGCCCGGTCCGGCCGCTGATCGCCCTGACGATGGTCGGGATCGGCGTGGACACCCTCGTCGGTCTGGTGTTCCCGTCGCTGGCCCGCACCGTTCTCGACGCCGCCGGCGACGAGGCCACCGTGTGGCGGGTGTCGGCGATCGGTGTGGTGGCCGTGGCCCTGGCGTGGGCGGCCGCCCGGGTGACCGTCATCGCCTCCACGCGGGCGGGCGAACGCATCCTGTACGGGCTGCGGATCCGCAGCTACGCCCACATCCAGCGGCTCGGCCTCGACTACTACGAGCGGGAACTGTCCGGGCGCATCATGACCCGGATGACCACCGACATCGACGCCCTGTCGACGTTCCTGCAGACCGGGCTGCCGTCGGCGGTGGTGGCGGTGCTGACGCTCGGCGGGGTGGGCGCCGCGCTGGTGATCACCGATCCGGCGCTCGGCGCGGCGATGCTGCCGCTGTTCCCGCTGCTGATCGCCGCGACGGTGTTCTTCCGGCGCATCGCCTCCCGCGCGTACACGCGGTCGCGGGAACTGGTGAGCGCCGTGAACGCCGACTTCCAGGAGAACATCACCGGCATCAAGACCACCCAGACCTATCGGGGCGTTCCGGCGGCCCGCGCCCGGTTCGCGGGCCGCACGTACGCGTGGGTCGAGGCCCGCATGACCTCGCAGCGGGCGATCTCGGTGTACTTCCCGTTCATCACGTTCACCGCCGATGTGGCGGCGGCCGCCGCGGTGGCGATCGGCGCGCACCAGATCACCTCCGGTGATCTGTCGGCGGGCACGCTGGTGGCGTTCGTGCTGTACCTGTCGATGCTGTTCGGTCCGGTCCAGCAGCTCTCGCAGGTGTTCGACGGCTACCAGCAGGCAGCCGTCGGACTGCGCCGGATCGCCGAGCTACTGGGCACCGAGTCGTCGCTGCCGGACAACCCCCGGGCACGGCCACCGGGCGCCCTCGACGGTGATGTCACCTTCGACGGCGTCGGCTTCCGGTACGGGCGGACCGGACGGTTCGCCCTCGACGATGTCGGCCTGACGATCCCGGGCGGCACCTCACTGGCGCTGGTCGGGCGCACGGGTGCCGGAAAGTCGACCATCGTCAAACTGCTGGCCCGCTTCTACGACCCGACGACGGGCGTGGTGCGCATGGACGGCACCGACATCCGCGACTTCACGCTCACCGGCTACCGGCACCGGCTCGGCGTGGTGCCGCAGGAATCACACCTGTTCGCCGGCACCGTCGCCGAGAGCATCGCGTACGGGCGGCCCGGCGCGGACCGTGCCGCCATCACCGCCGCTGCCCGTGCGGTCGGCGCGCTCGGGGTGATCGCCCGTCTACCGCACGGAATGAATCAGCAGGTCGGCGAACGCGGCCGGGAGCTGTCGTCGGGACAGCGGCAACTGGTCGCGCTGGCCCGCGCCGAACTGGTCGAACCCGACCTGCTGCTGCTCGATGAGGCGACCGCGACCCTCGACCAGGAGACCGAGGCACTGGTGCTGGCGGCCGGGGCCGCGGTGACCGCTCGCCGCACCTCGGTGATCGTCGCGCACCGGCTCGCCACGGCCGCGCGGGCCGACCGGATCGCGGTCATCGACGGCGGCCGGGTGGTGGAGTCGGGGACCCACGCCGAACTCCTCGCGCAGGGCGGTCTGTACCTGCAATTGTGGGAGTCCGGTGAGGCGAAACTGGTGTGAGAATCCGGCCACAATATCGCCGTGATTGTGCTTCATTTAATGCATCCCGAGTGCTGTGAGGTCCCAGCACCGCATACAGTCCCGGACCGCGTACCATCAGGGGTTGATCCACGACGAGAGTCTTCACAAGAGACCTAGGACGTGATCAGCGACCCGATACCAGAGGGAATTGAGGCGAGAGAGCGCAGTGAGCAGTTCGGTTTCGGATTTCGGACAGAACACATGGCTGGTCGAAGAGATGTACCAGCAATTCATCAAAGACCCGTCTTCTGTCGACCCGAGTTGGCACGACGTACTGAAGAACTACAAGCCCGAAGCGGCGGACGCCGGTGCCACCGCGTCGAGCAACGGCAGCGCGCCGGCCCAGCCCAAGGCACCCGCACAACCCGCGGCCCCGGCACAACCCGCGACTCCGGCGAAGCCCGCCGCAGCGGCCCCGCCGAAGGCCAACAACCAGATCACCCTCGACACCGTGCCGGCCCGGCCGACGACCACCCGCAAACCGGCGCCCGCCAAGGAGGCCCCGGCCACCAAGGCCGCGGCCGGACGCGGCACCGCCAGCCGGGACGGTTCGGCCGCCTCGACCACCGCCGGCGGCGCCAAGACCCCCGCTCCCGCACCGGCCGCCGACGAGAACAAGGTGCTGCGCGGCCCGGCCGCGGCGATCGTCAAGAACATGAACCTGTCGCTGGCGATCCCCACCGCGACCAGCGTTCGCGCCATCCCGGCCAAGCTGATGATCGATAACCGGATCGTCATCAACAACCACCTCGCCCGCACCCGCGGCGGCAAGATCAGCTTCACCCACATCCTCGGTTACGCGCTCGTCCAGGCGATCAAGGACTTCCCGAACATGAACCGGCACTTCGCCGAGGTCGACGGGAAGCCGAATGTGATCACCCCCGCCCATACCAACCTGGGCCTGGCGATCGACCTCGTCGGCAAGGACGGCAACCGCACGCTCGTCGTCGCGGCCATCAAGGGCTGCGAGACGATGAGCTTCGGCGAGTTCCACGCGGCCTACGAGGACGTCGTGCGCCGGGCCCGTGAGGGCAAGCTGACCGCCGAGGATTTCGCGGGTGTCACCATCTCGCTCACCAACCCGGGCACCATCGGTACCGTGCATTCGGTGCCGCGCCTGATGAAGGGTCAGGGCGCCATCATCGGTGCCGGTGCGATGGAGTACCCGGCGGAGTTCCAGGGCGCCAGCGACGAGCAGATCGCCGATCTGGGTGTGGGCAAGCTGATCACGCTCACCTCCACCTACGATCACCGGATCATCCAGGGCGCCGAGTCCGGCGACTTCCTGCGCCGCGTGCACGCGCTGCTCCTCGACGACGGCTTCTTCGACGAGATCTTCACCGCGTTCAAGATCCCCTACGAGCCGATCCGCTGGCGCCGGGACATCCCGGCCGGCCTGGTGGACAAGAGCACCCGCGTGCTCGAGATGATCGCCGCCTACCGCAGCCGTGGTCATCTCATGGCGGACACCGATCCGCTGATGATGAACAGCGATGCCAAGACCTCGCACCCCGACCTCAACGTGCACACCTACGGCCTGACGCTGTGGGATCTCGACCGCGAGTTCAAGGTCGGCGGTTTCCACGGCGAGGAGCGGATGAAGCTGCGCGACGTGCTGGCGGTGCTGCGCGACGCGTACTGCCGCCACGTCGGCATCGAGTACACGCACATCCTCGAACCCGAGCAGCAGCGCTGGCTCGAGGAGCGCGTGGAGATCAAGCACGTCAAGCCGCCGGTGGCCGAGCAGAAATACATCCTGTCAAAGCTCAACGCGGCCGAGGCCTTCGAGACCTTCTTGCAAACCAAATACGTTGGGCAGAAGCGCTTCTCGTTGGAAGGTGCGGAGGCCACCATCCCGACGATGGATGCGGTCATCGACCGCTGCGCCGACCACAACCTGCGCGAGGTGATCATCGGCATGCCGCACCGCGGCCGCCTCAACGTGCTCGCCAACATCGTGGGCAAGCCGTACTCGAAGATCTTCGGCGAGTTCGAGGGCAACCTGAACCCGGCGCAGGCGCACGGCTCGGGCGACGTGAAATACCACCTCGGCGCCGAGGGCAAGTACTACCAGATGTTCGGGGACAACGAGATCGCCGTCTCCCTCACCGCCAACCCGAGCCACCTCGAGGCCGTCGACCCGGTGCTGGAGGGTCTGGTCCGGTCCAAGCAGGATCAGCTCGAGGAGTCCGAGCAGTTCTCCATCCTGCCGCTGATGCTGCACGGCGACGCCGCGTTCGCCGGTCAGGGCGTGGTGCCCGAAACCCTCAACCTGTCGCTGCTGCCCGGCTACCGCACCGGCGGCACCGTCCACATCGTGGTCAACAATCAGGTCGGCTTCACCACCGCACCCGAGCATTCGCGGTCCACCGAGTACTGCACCGATATCGCCAAGGTGATCGGCGCGCCGATCTTCCACGTCAACGGCGACGACCCGGAGGCATGCGTGTGGGCGGCCAAGCTCGCCGTCGACTACCGCGAGGCCTTCCACAAGGACGTCGTCATCGACCTCGTGTGCTTCCGCCGCCGCGGCCACAACGAGGGCGACGACCCCTCGATGACGCAGCCGGCGATGTACGACGTGATCGACACCAAGCGCGGTGTGCGCAAGTCCTACACCGAAGCCCTCATCGGCCGTGGTGACATCTCCACCAAGGAGGCCGAGGACGCCCTTCGCGACTACCAGGGTCAGCTCGAGCGGGTCTTCAACGAGGTCAAGGAACTCGAGCGCTACGTCCCCGAGCCCAGCCCGTCGGTCGAGGCCGACCAGACCCTGGCGCTCAAGGTGGAGACCGCCGTCGACAAGTCGGTGCTGGAGCAGATCGGCGACGCGTTCTTCAACGTGCCCGAGGGCTTCACGGCGCATCAGCGGGTCAAGCCGGTACTCAAGCGCCGTCACGAGATGTCGCGCGAGGGTCACGTCGACTGGGCATTCGCCGAGTTGCTGGCGTTCGGTTCGCTGGTCCTCGAAGGCACCGATGTGCGCCTGTCCGGTCAGGACTCGCGCCGCGGCACGTTCACGCAGCGCCATTCGGTGCTCATCGACCGCACCAACGGTTCGGAGTACACCCCGCTCAACCACCTGTCCCCCGAGCAGCCTGGCCGTTTCAACGTCTACGACTCGCCGCTGTCGGAGTTCGCGGTGCTCGGTTTCGAGTACGGCTACTCGGTGGGCAATCCCGACGCACTCGTGCTGTGGGAGGGGCAGTTCGGTGACTTCGTCAACGGCGCCCAGTCGATCATCGACGAGTTCATCTCCTCCGGTGAGGCCAAGTGGGGTCAGCTCTCCGATGTGGTGCTGCTGCTGCCGCACGGCCACGAGGGTCAGGGTCCCGACCACACCTCGGGCCGTATCGAGCGGTTCCTGCAGTTGTGCGCCGAGGGTTCGATGACGGTCGCGCTGCCGTCGACCCCGGCCAGCTACTTCCACCTGCTGCGCCGGCACGTCCACGACGGCATCCGCCGCCCGCTGATCGTGTTCACGCCCAAGTCGATGCTGCGCAACAAGCACGCCGTCAGCCAGATCAGCGACTTCACCGACGACAAGTTCCGTTCGGTGCTCGACGACCCGAAGTTCGCCACCGGCGGTGGTGACCACAGCAAGGTCAAGCGGATCCTGTTGGTGAGCGGCAAGCTGTTCTACGAGCTCGATGAGCGTCGTGAGAAGGACGGCCGTGACGACATCGCGATCGTGCGCATCGAGCAGCTGTACCCGGTTCCGCACCGCAGGCTGCGCAAGACGATCGAGCAGTACCCGAACGCGAACGACTTCGTGTGGGTGCAGGAGGAGCCGGCCAACCAGGGTCCGTGGCCGTTCCTGGGTCTGTGGCTGCCCGACGTGCTGCCGGACCTCCTCAGGGGTCTGCGCCGGGCTTCGCGCCGGGCGATGTCGGCACCGTCGTCGGGTTCGAGCAAGGTCCACGCGGTGGAGCAGAAGGAGATCATCGATACCGCCTTCGCCGACTGACACTTACTCCTCGCACCTCCGCCGGTTGGGTGCCCTCCGCCGGTTGATCGACACGGCATTCGCCGACTGACACTCACTCCTCGAACCTCCACCGGTTGGGTGCCCACCGCCGGTTGAGGTGTGAGGAGCGCTAGCGACGAGCCTCGAAACCCGGTGAGACGACAACGTTCTCTCACCGGGTTTCGAGGCACCTCGCCTAGCGGCTCGTCGCACCTCAACCAGCGCAGGAGGATGCCGAACGAAGGGTCAGGCGAAACCGAGTTCGGCGCGGAGTACGTCCCCGGCCGCGCGCATGGCGGCGAGGACATCGTCACGCACATCGGCGCCCGAATCCCAGTTGGCCAGTACCGCATAGGCGATGCGCCGCGTCTGTGACATGACCACGCCGATGTCGGCGCGCACCGTGGAGATGGTTCCGGTCTTGTTCCACAACCAGATTCCGCGGTCGAAGTAGTAGTGCGCGAGCGGGTCGAGGCCGAACGCGGAGGCGACCATCGACAGGTCCATGCCGGCACCGAGCCAGCGCCGCAGGGTTTCGGCCGACGCGTGGGACAGATCGGCCCCGGTGGCCAGCCGGGCACAGAACCGGACCAGTTCGCGGGCGGTGCCGTGCGACAGCATGCCGGGTGCGCCCGGCGGAATAGGCCAGCGGACAACATCATTCAGTCCGGAGTCGTGGTAACCCAGGTCGCGGGTGTGCTCCTGGACGGCGTCGAGGCCGACGACCCGCGCCAGCGTGTTGGTGGCGGCGTTGTCGCTGACGGCCCCGATCAGCGCGGCCACGTCGTAGAGCGTCAGGGTGTCGGCGTGCAGCAGATACCAGAGACCGGAGTTGTCCATCCACTCGACGGGCCTGCGGGTGACGGTGTCCTCCAATGACCGTGTGCCCGCGTCGACTTCGGTGAGCAGCCGGTGCAGGAGGAAGACCTTCCCGATACTGGCGGTGTCGCACACCCGGTCGGCGTCGAGTTCGAACAGTTCACGGCCACTGTCGATGTCGACGGCCAGTGCCGACCAGCGCACCCCGACGACCGAACACAACCGGTCGGCGAGCGAGGTCATGCGGTCACCACCGGAGCCGCCCGGCGTCCGCGGGCGAACGCGGCCAGGTCGCCCTCCCATTCGTCGCCGTGCCCGCGCACCAGCACCCTGCCCCGTGCGGTGTCGACGACGGTGGTGGCGTAGGTGTACAGGTGCTCCTCGGTGTTCAGCACCCCCGGCGCCCGCAGTGCGCTCATCACGTCGGCGGCCGTCGCCGCCCGCACCGATCCGGCCTCCAACAGTGCTCCGCGGCCACGGCTTTCGGCCAGCCAGCGGTCGTCGTCGGGGATGCCGCGGGTGCCGTCGGGCACCAGGCACGGATGGTTGACGTGCCGCAGTGGGATCGCAGCGGTCTCGGCTCGGGCTGCGGCCACCCGCCCGGACACGTTCTCGATGACATCGGCCCGCCCGCCGGGTTCGTCAATCATGTTGAACGCGAACGCACCCGCGCACGGCACGTCAGTGAGCGCGGCACGGGCGGCGGCGCCGTCGGTCTGCCGCTGAGCGTGCCGGGCGACCAGATGGCGGCCCGCACCGCCGAGATTCGGCACGGCGGTGGGCAGGTGGTCCATCCCGAAGCTGAGTCCCGCCGAGGTGGTGACGAACGAGTTGGCCGGCAACATGCCGGGATACCACAGCACCGTGACGCAGGGGTCGCCGTCGATGTCGAGGGTGATCAGCCGGATCAGCTCCCGCACCTCGGCGTCGCCGTCCTCGTTGTGCCCCAACAGGACTCCCCCGTCGGCAGCCAGGCCCGCCAGGTCCGAGCAGCCGGTGCCGTCGCGGCCGAGGTCACCGCGCAGGTTGAGCACCCACAGGTCCCGTTCGGGGATGCCGGCGCCGTCGGCGAGCGCGGCGAGTTCGGCCGATTCGGTGGGCAGCAGCCGCTTGCTTGAGGCGACGATCGCGTCGAACCGCTGCGCGGCGAAACCGTCGGCGTATTCGATGAGACCCGACCACGATCCGCCGACGAGGGCCCGCCACGCCATAATGGCGTCGGAGTGCTCGTCGCCGAGCGCCCGCATCACGTCGATCCGTTCACCCCGGAACACGGTCCAGTCGAGCCCGGACACCGCGCCCGGACGCTCAACGGTCACACTCACTCCCACCGCTCCTGTTCTCACCCGCGCCCGGTGACCCGCGCCCGGATCCGTTCGCCGATGGTGTCCATCGCACCGAGCACCGACGACCTCATGTCGTGTCCGGAGGCGACGTCGTCGTCCCAGTTCGCGGCCACCGCGTAGGCGACGCGCCCGGTGGGCCCGGCCACATGTCCGACGTCGATCCGGGCGGTGTCGATGGTACCGGTCTTGTGCCGCAGCACGACCCCGTCCTCGACGGGATCGACATGGGCGAGCGGGTCCAGGCGCATACCGCCCGCGACCATCGACGTGTCCGCGCCGGCGGCCAGCCACTCCAGCACCCGCGCCCGCACCCCCGGCGTCAGGATCGTTGCCTCGCAACTCTCCTCTGTGTCCCCCTCACCCAGACGGCGCATCAGGTCGGCCAGTTCGGCACCGGTACCGCAGGAGGCGGTCCACGGCATGCCCGGCAACCGTTCGGACCGGATGTAGTCGACGAGGGTGGTATCGCGGTAGCCGAGCGCGGGCGCGACGGCGCGCACCGCGTCGAGACCGCACAGGTGGATCAGGGCGTTCGTGGCGAGGTTGTCGCTGACCGCCCCCACCAGCAGGGCGGCGTCGGCGATCGCGACGTCATGCCAGGCCATCATGTGCAGCAGCCCCGAGTCGCGCACGTGCAGCTCCGGTGGCACCGTGATGCGCTGCTCCGGCGACAGTTCGCCGCTCTCCAGCCGCCGGGCGACCTCGATGAGCAGGAAGATCTTGCCGATGCTCGCGGTCTTGCACAGCACGTCCGGGGTGTGTTCGGCGAGCACGGCGCCGTCGGCGGCGTTGACGATCCGCACCGACCACCGCGCACGGGTATCCAACGGGGGCAACAGGAACGGGGCCGTGGGGGCGTCGGGCAGAGCGCCGACGGTGAGCGTGGGCCGGCCGTCGCCGGTGGCGTCGAGAATCGCGCCGACGTTCAGCGGCACGCTCAGCGCGTCCGGGTCGTGCCCGAAGCCCTGCTGCCACAGCACCGGCACCCCGAGTCCGGACAGGTATCGGTCCATCACCTCACGCACGGCGGCCGGGTCACCGCAGTCGCGCCAGGACCCGAGCACGACGGCCCCGGCGGCGGCGAGCCGTCCCGACCTGTCGAGCTGCACGAGCAGATTGTCGAGCCGGTACGGCTCCTCATCGACGTCCTCGAGCAACAGCAGCTCACCGGACCGGGCGGCGGCCTCCGGGCTGCCGACGCCCGCGGCGAGCAATGACAGTGTGCCCCCGCCGAGCCGACCCGCGGCACGGCCGGCGACCATCGTCTCGGTGGCGGGGCCGATCAGGTCGCGTCCGCGCCACGGCTCGAACAGCCACCGCCGCACGTCGGCGCGGATCGTCGGCGATGTGTCGAAGTCGTCGGTGGCGGGCATCGGGCAGAACAGCGTCGGTACGTCCAGGTGCAGGGCGAATGCCTCGTGCAGCGCGGTGATGTCGCTCGATCCGGCCAGCAGCGTCGGCCTGCCGTCGCGCCGGGCGGTGCCGTCCCGCAGTAGCGCCCAGTCGAGAGCGTCGAGCAGACGCATCGAACCGAATCCGCCGCGCGCGCACAGCACCACGTCGACGTCCGGGTCGGTCCACGCCGCCACCAGGTCGGCGCGGCGCGGCCCGTCGGACGCCGAGAGGTACGCCACCGACGGATGCCCGGCGAGCACGTGCTCGCCGACGCTCACCTCGCACCCCCAGCCGCGGCAGTACCGCACGGCCCGATCGAGTTGTTCGGCGGTCACCGGCCCGGCCGGGGCGATGATCCGCACGTGATCACCCGCGACGATCGGCGCGGTGTCGAGATAGGCGAGCCGGTACACCCCTGCGACCGTACCCGCGCCGCCCGTCAAGATTCCGCGGGGGCGATCTTGGGTACCGAGTCGAGCAGGGTGCGGGTATACGGGTGTTTCGGTTCCAGCAGCACCTGCTCGGTGGGTCCGTGCTCGATGATGCGGCCCTCGTTGATCACCGCGACGGTGTCGGCGATGTTCCAGGCCAGACCCAGATCGTGGGTGATGATCAGCGCGCTCACCCCGAGCCGGTCCCGCAGCGAGAGCATCAGCGACAGGATCTCCCCGCGCACCGATGCGTCCAGCGAGGCCACCGGCTCGTCGGCCACGAGGATCTCCGGCCCGGTCACCAGCGCACCGGCGATCACCACGCGCTGGCGCTGCCCACCCGACATCTCCTGCGGGATCGCCCCGAGATAGTTCTCTGCGGGCAACAGTTCGGCCTCTTCGAGCGCTTCGATGACGCGGGCGCGTTCGTCGCCCGGGTACTTCTGCACCCGCAAGCCCTCGGCGACCGACTCGTACACGCTGAGCTTCGGGTTCAATGCCGCGGACGGGTCCTGGAATACCATCTGCACCTTCTTGCGGAAGGCACGCACGTCTTTGCCCCTGGTGGGCAGGTCCTCACCGCGGAATTGCACCACCGAACCGGAGTCCACCGGCTGCAAACCCATCATGGCCCTCGCCAACGTGGTTTTGCCCGAACCGGATTGGCCCACCAAGGCCACGATCTCGCCCTTGCGGACCACCATGTCGACATCGTGCAGCACGTGCAGCGCCGCCGACCCGCTGCCGAAGGTGACGTTCACCCCGCGCGCCTCGAGCAGGATCTCCTCGGACATCTCGATACGCTCGCCCACCGGTGGCCGGTCGGGGCGCCCGCGCCGGGTCACCGGCTTCATCCGGGACTCCGGGTCGCCGATCGTCGGGAACGCCGCCGCCAGTTGCTGGGTGTACGGCTCGGCGGGGCTGGTGCAGATGGTGTACGCATCGCCGACCTCGACGAGTTCGCCACCCTTCATCACGGCGATCCGCTCGCACGCGGTGGCCAGCACCGACAGGTCGTGACTGATCATCAGCAGCGAGATGCCGCGTTCGGTGACCAGCCGGTTGATCATGTCCAGGATCTGCTTCTGGACGATCACGTCGAGCGCGGTGGTCGGTTCGTCGGCGATGATGATGTCCGGTTCGCACGCCAGCGCCATGGCGATCATCGCGCGCTGCTTCTGTCCGCCCGACAGCTCGTGCGGGTAGGCCCTCGCCTTGGCCGGAGTGAGATCGACGACCCTGAGCAGTTCGGCCACCCGGTCCTTGCGGCCCTGCTCGGTGCGCCACTTGTCGGTGACGTGCAGTTCGAGTGCCTCGGTGATCTGCTGGCCGATGGTGCGCACCGGGTTGAGCGAGTGCATCGCGCCCTGGAACACGATCGATGCCTGGGCCCACCGCACCGCCCGCAGCTGCCCCCACGTCAGGTCGTTGACGTCGGTGTCTCCGATGGTCACCGTGCCGGTGAGCACCGACGACTTCGGCAGCAGCCGCAGCACGCTGGAGATCAGCGTCGACTTGCCGGACCCGGATTCGCCGGCGATCCCGAGAGTGCCGCCGGCGGGCAGGGTGAGGCTGATGTTCTTGACCGCGTACACCTCGCCGCGGTCGTTGCGTCCCGAGGTGCGGTACATGATCGAGACGTCGTCGAAAACGAGATCGGGCATTGCGCTACCTGCTTCTGAGGGTCGGGTTGAGGATGACCTCCACGGTCCGGCCGATCATGGTGAACGCCATCACCACCGCGACGATCGCCAGACCGGGCGCCATGATGTACCACCAGTACCCACTGGTCGCCGCCGAATCGCTGAGTGCGTTCTGCAGCACGGTGCCCCACGACTGCTTGGTCGCATCGCCCAGGCCGAGGAACGACAGCGTCGATTCGGAGATGATGGCCGAGCCGACGGTCAGGGTCGTGTTGGCCAGCACCAGCGGCAGCACCCCCGGCAACAGGTGCTTGACGATGACGTGCCAGTGGCCGGCACCCAGGACCCGGGAGCGGTCGACGTAGTCGCGCGCCGATACGGTGAGCGTCTGCGCCCGCACCACCCGGGCGGTGCCCGCCCACGAGGTGAGGCCGATCGCGATGACGATGGTGAACACGCCCCGGTCGAGGACCGCGGCCAGCACGATCGCCAGGATCAGCGACGGAATGACCAGGAAGAAGTCGACGATCCGCATCAGGATCGCGCCGAACCACCCGGTGAAGTAGCCGACGGCGATACCGACGATGGTGCCGATGATCATCGACATCGCGGTGGCCGCGAAGCCCACGAGCAGCGAGATGCGCGCACCCCACACCAGCCGGACTCCGATGTCGCGGCGCAGGCCGTCGGTACCGAGCGGGTGATCCCAGGACGGTGGCCCGAACTTGGGCTGATGTCCGAGGGTGGTCACATCCAGCAGGTGATCGGGTGCGATGACCGGGGCCAGGAAGGCCAGCACGATCACGATGAGCAGGAAGATCAGCCCGGCCATGCCGGATTTACTCTTGCGGAACTCGTTCCAGAACTCCCGCATCCCGGCGAGCCGGCGCGACCAGATCATCGCCCGCGGCGACCGGCCCGCTTTCGGGCCGTCCGGAGCGGCGGAACTCGATGCGGTCATCAGCGTCTCACTCTCGGGTCGAGGACTCGGTAGACGAAGTCCGCGGCGAGATTCATCAGGATGATGATCGCCGAGAACACCACGAAGGTGCCTTGCAGCAGCGGCAGGTCGGGACCGGAGATCGCCTCGTAGGTGAGCTTGCCCAGTCCCGGCCACGAGAACACGGTCTCGACGGTCACCGCACCGGCGATGAGGCCGCCGATGTGCATGAACACCAGGGTCACCGTCGGCAGCAGCGCGTTGGGTACGGCGTGCCGGCTGCGCACCAGATCCTCGCGCAGCCCCTTGGCGCGCGCGGTGTTCAGGTAGTCCGCGCTCATCTCCTCGATCAGCGAGGTCCGCATCACGATGACGTACTGGGCGTACACCACCGCGACCATGGTGACCACCGGCAGGGTCATGTGCGAGACGACGTCGAGGAAGGTCTGCCACGCCCCGTCCGGCGGCGACGGGCTGTGCATGCCGCCGGTCGGGAACCAGTGCAGCGATCCGCCGAACACCATCAGCAGCAGCAGGCCGAGCCAGAAGGTGGGCACCGACCACAGCAGCAGCGACGTGCCCGAGGTGATCTTGTCGAACCAGGATCCACGCTTCCACGCGGCCCGCTGACCGAGCCACAATCCGAGCACGATCGCCAGGGTGGCGGCGGTACCGGTGAGCAGGATGGTGTTCCAGAAGTATTCGCCGATCAGGCTCGACACCGACTGCTGGTACACGTAGCTGGTGCCGAACTTGAAGGTGAAGATGTCGCCGAGGTAGTCCCAGAACTGGGCGATCAGCGACTTGTCCAGACCGAGCTGATGTCGCAGCGCGTCGATCTGTTCCTGGCTCATCGCCCGTTCCTTGGCCTGTTTGGCCACGGGGTCGCCGGGCAGGATCTTGAAGGCGAAGAACCCGACGAGGATGACCATGATCAGCGAGATGAGCGCGCCACCGATCTTGGTCAGGGCGTAGCGGTATATCGATGATCCGCGGGGCGGTTCGTCGATGTCCTTGCCCGGTTCGGATCCCGGACTCACCGGGAGTATCTGGGCGGGGTCGGCGGTCACGACTGGCTCCTTCCCGCTCTCACTCGGTCGTGTCCAGGTCACGCCGGCGCATGACCAGGTAGACGGCGCCGCCACCGATGGCCGCGGCGAAGACGGCCACGACAAGGATGACCCCGGTGTTGTAGCTTGAGCTGCCACCACCGCCGGAGCCCGACGCGGGCCGCGCGGACAGGAAGCCCCAGTAGCCGGCCTGGTTCGCGATGATGCCGCCGTCGCTGGGCTGCAGCCCGAAATCGTCGAACCGGTCCGAGCGGTAGGCCTCCAGCATGTCCGGGTACCACAGGGCGATCTGCGGTGTGGCGGTGTAGTTCATCTCCTGCATCTGGCGGACGATGTCGATGCGCTGCTTCTCGTCCATCGCCGACCGCTGCGCGGCGAACAGTCTGTCGAACTCGGGATCGCAGTAGCCGTCCTGCGAGGTGCCGCCGTTGCCGTCGGTGGTGAGCGCCCGGTTACCGCAGGTGTTGATGCCGAGTTGGTAGTCGGGATCGGGGTTGGTGCTCCAGCCGGTGAAGTACATGTCGTAGTTGCCTGCGATGCTGTCGGCGCTGACGGTGTCCGCGTCAGTGGCCTTGATCTGCAGGTCGATACCGATGGCCTTCATCCACGGCCGCAGATATTCGGCCGACTTGGTGTTCTGGGCCTCGCCGGAGTCGATGAGCAGGCGCAGGCTCAGCCGTTTGCCGTCCTTGTGCCGGATCCCGCCCGGACCGACCGTCCAGCCCGCCGCGTCGAGCTTGCGCTTGGCGGCTTCGGGGTCGTACTTCATCAGGACCGAAGAGTCGTCGGGCAGGTGCCACTTGTCGAAGGCCTTGGGCAGGAAGCTGGTGGCCAACTCGCCCTTGCCGTCGATCACGTTCTGCATCAACGACTTCGAGTCGATGCCCTGCCGGATCGCCTGCCGGACGTTGACGTCCTGCAGGGCCGGGTTGCCGTTGCCGAAGGGCTTGCCGTCGCGGGTTTCCATCCCGACGTTGATGCTGATGGAGAAGTAGCGCCGGTTGTGGCCCTCATGGGTGGTCACGTTCTGCGCGTTCTGCAGCGCGTCGAACTGGGTGGTGCTGAGCTGGGTGGCAAAGTCGACGTCACCGGCGCGCAACGCCTGCACCTGGGCGTCGGAGTTGGTGTAGTAGATGTACTGCAGCCCGCCGATCTTGGGTTCTCCGCGCCAGAAGTTCTTGTTGGCCGTGAGGTTGATGCGCTGGCTGGCTTTGTAGTCGGTGAGCACGAACGGGCCGGAACCGACAAGGTTCTTGTCGTTGGGGTAGTCGGCGGGGTTCTTGATCTTCTCCCACACGTGCTTGGGAACGATCGGGATCTCGGCGCCCGGGTTGGGTGCCTGCGGCGACTTCATGTTGATGACGACGGTCTTGTCGTCGGGGGTCTCCACGGAGGCGAAGTTGGTGATGAGGTTGCCGTTGGCCTCGCCGAGTTCGGGAACGGTCATCATCTGGTCGTAGGTGTATTTGACGTCGGCCGAGGTGATCGGCTGGTCGTCGGACCATTTCAGTCCGTCCTGCAGCGTGAACACCCACTGACGGCCGCCCTGTTTGGTCTCCCAGTGGTCGGCCAGACCCTTGGTGGGTGATCCGTCCTCCTGACTGTTCTGTACCAGCGACTCGTACATGTACCGGATCGAGTTGGTGGGCAGCAGGTAGATGGAGGTGAACGGATTGAAGCTGTCGACGAACCCCGCCGTGGCGATGCGCAGGATGGGCCCCGAGGAGTCCGCACGGGCGGCACCGACGCCGCCCACCGATCCCGTCAGGAGCGCGACCGCGGAGATCGCGACAGCCGAGCGCAATGCCCGGGAACCGAATTGCATGTGCGTTCTTCCTCTGTTCAGGACCGGACCGAGGCCAGTCATCCCCGCAAGGTCTGCTGCCAGAAATGATGTGGTCCGGCCCGGACATGCGCAACATATCCCGAAGAACTTAACCGGCACGAAACACCGGTAAAGCCACCCGAAATGCCGTCAATATGTCCGATTCGCCTATCCGCAACGGACTTCACGGTTCCGCACCACCAGCCAGCACACACATACCGCAGCAAAGATCCGTAACGGATCATCGCCCAGCGAACGGCCCGTCAGGGCTGTCGAGGAAACACTACGACCATCACGGTGAACGCAGGAGCAGTTCGAGTAAATCAATCCGCGAACGCAGTGACCGCAGCGAGGCGTGTTCGGTGACCGCGTGCGCGCCGCCGCCCGCCGGGCCGAATCCGTCGACCGTCGCGATCCCGAGGCTGCCGATCAGGTTGGTGTCACCCGCGCCGGCGGCGGGCCGGCCGTCGAGGCTCTGGCCGATGGTGGCGGCGGCGGCGGCGATCTCACCGAGCCAGCGGGTATCGGACGCCGACGGACTCCAGGAGGGACGGTGACTGAGGGTCTCGACGCCGAGCGCGGCACCGGGCCGGATCGGGCGCAACGCCCGCAAGCCCTCCAGCACGAGGCGCTCGGTCTCGGGGTCGACGAACCTGAGCCCGATCTCGGCCTCGGCGTGAGCGGGCACCACGTTGGCCGCGCTGCCGCCGCCGATGGTGCCCACATTGCACAGCACCTCCCCGGGCAGCGCCGGATCGGCCACGAGCTCGCGCACGGCGCCGAGCTGGTCGACGAGTTCGTCGATGGCGGAGATGCCGCCGCCGGGGTCGAGCGCGGCGTGCGAGGCCTTGCCGGTGACGACGAGCCGCAGCCTCGTGCTGCCCCGCCGGCCCACCTTGAGCGCTCCGTCGGGATGGGGTGACTCGAACCCGATGACCGCCGACACCCCGCGCGTGCATTCATCGATCAGCTGCCGCGACGCGGGTGAGCCGACCTCCTCGTCACACACCACCACGACGCGCACCGCCCGGTGGTCCCGGCCGCGCAACCGCTCTGCCGCGGACAGCATCACGACGAGCCCGCTCTTCATGTCGTAGACGCCGGGGCCGCGCACGGTGTCGCCGTCGACGACCCACGGCACGTCCCCGGTGAGCGTGCCGTGCGGCCACACCGTGTCGCAGTGTCCCACCAGCAGCACCGGGTCACCGGTGCCGGACAGTTCCGCGACCAGGTGCGGGCCCGAGGCGCTGTCGACGATCCGGACCTCGGCACCCACCGACCGCCACCACCCGGCGAGCACCGCGACGACCCGCGCGGCGGCACCGGAGTCGAGCGACGGCGTCTCGATCCGCACGAGTGCCTGCAGGCGTTCGAGATCGGTCATATTCTCGAAGTCACGGTCCCGGGCACTGCCGGAAGGGCTGTCCATGAGGTGGCCTCCACAGATTGTCAGGACACTTATGTATCCTATCTTGGTCTTGTGAGGGATATACTCGCAAGATATCGTTACTTTTACGATTCATATGTCCGTGAATCCCATGTCCCAGCCCCCGAGAGATCGTTCCGTGTCCACACCCGCCGCCGCACCACAGGTACGCACACTGCGCCGTTTCGAGGACTTCCAGGCGGCCGGCGAGCTGTACACGCGGGTCTTCGGCTACAGCCGGCCCGAGTTCGGGCTCAACCCCAACCTGCTGTCGGCGCTGGCACAGAACGGGGGGTCGGCGGTCGGCGCCTACACCGGGTCCGATCAGCTCGTCGGCTTCGCCTACGGTTTCGCCGGCCTCGACCACCACGGCCGATCGTTCCACTACTCGCAGGCCGCGGTCATCGACGACTCCTGTCAGGGCCGCGGGATCGGCCGCACCCTCAAGCTCGCCCAGCGTGACATCGCCCTGCGCTGGGGGCAGACCGCGATGCGCTGGACCTTCGATCCGCTGCTCGCCCGCAACGCGCACTTCAACTTCTGTTCCCTTGGCGCCGAGGGTGTGGCCTACGCACCCGACTACTACGGGCGCGAGGGCACCGACCGCATCGTCGTCGAATGGTCGTTGACCCGGGCGGCCGACGGTGATCCGTTCGCCTCGATCCGGCATCTGCCACCGCCCGCGCTCACCGAGTCCGACTGGGGCCACCCGATTCCGGCCGACGGCAGTCCGGCGGCCTTCGGCGGGCAGTGGCTGGCCCTGCCGGAGCGGGCCGGTGACGACCCCGGTTCGACGGTGAACACGCGGATCCGGGCGGCGGTGCGGGCGCTGCTGGACGACGGGCTGATACTGGTGTCATGTCATCGCACGCGGCCGACGACCGACGGGAACGCCCCCGCCCGAAACACGGCCACCGGAACCGCGGCCTATCTGGCGGTCCGGGCGCCATGACCGCATCCCACGACGACTCCTCTTCCCACGACGGCGCCTCTTCCCACAACGAGGACCCCCGGTTGTCCTCGCCCGGCGAGCGCTTCGGAGAGCGACTGCGCACCAACGCCTCCTCCGAACAGGTGCAGACCCGGGTCATGCAAGCCGAGACACGTTCCCTGGCTTTGACTTTCGAGGACCTCGCGGCCAGCGGCGCGGTGCCGCAGGCGGCCGCGGTGATCCTGGGTGCCCGCCGCCGGTACATCACCGGTGAAGGCAAGTCCGCGATGTACGCAGGGCTGCTCAGCGCCGATCTGTCGGCGACGCTGTCCAACGTGTTCCTCATCGACGGGCACGCCCTGACCCCGCTGACGGTGCTGACCGATGTGCGTGACAAGGACCTGCTGATCGCGTTCTCGCTGCGCCGCTATCGCCGCGAGACCACCAAGCTGGGCGAACTGTTTCGCGCCGCGGGCGGCAAACTGGTGCTGGTCACCGACAGCGACGACGCCCCCCTCACCCCGCTGGCCGACGCGACGATCCGGGTCCGCACCGACAGCGCCTCGTACGCCGACTCCCCCACCGCGATGGCCGCCGTCTGCCATCTGCTCAGCACGTTGACCACCGCGAGCGCCAAGGGTGCGCGCCGGCGGCTGACCATCCGCGACGAACTCGCCACCGCCCTGGACCTCTACCAGCCCCACACACCCACCCCCCACACACCAGAGAAGGGGACACATCCATGAGGCTCGAACGGCTCCGCATCTTCGAGGTGCGGCTGCATCTGGTGCACAGTTTCCAGACCAGTTCGCACCGCAAGTCCGGCCTCACCCATCTGCTCGTCGCGGCCACCGACGCCGACGGCCGCACCGGCTGGGGCGAGATCGCCTCCCCCGCCGACCCGTACTACTGCTCGGAGACGACGGAAACGGCCTTCGACATCGCCATCGACTATCTCGTGCCGCGCGCCCTCGACACCGAGTGGGAGACACCCGCCGAGCTGGAGGCGAGTTGGGCCAAGATCCGTGGGCACGAATTCGCCAAGGCCGGATTCTCCGGTGCCGCATGGGATCTGTACGCCCGCACCACCGAAACCCCGCTGGCGGCGGCGCTCGGCGGCACCCGCTCCGAGGTGGTGGCCGGGGTGTCGCTCGGCATCGAACCCACCATCGACGATCTGCTCGTGCAGGTGCAGCACCAAGTCGACGCCGGCTACCGGCGGGTCAAGCTCAAAATCGCACCGGGCTGGGACACCGAACCCGTCGCCGCGGTACGCGCCGCACACCCGGGCCTCGACCTGCACGTCGACGCCAACGGCGCCTACCCCGACGACGACGCGTCGGCCAAGGTGTTCACCACCCTCGACGACGCCGAGTTGACGATGATCGAGCAACCTTACGCACCAAGGGATTTCGTCGCCCACTCGCGCCTGCAGAGCAGGATCGGCACCCCCGTCTGCCTGGACGAGTCGGTGGTGGACGTGCACGACCTGCACACGATGATCGCGATGAAGGCCGGCCGGGTGCTCAACATCAAGGTGTCCCGGATGGGTGGCCTGACGGTGGCGCGGGAGGCCCACGACGTGGCCACCGACGCGGGAATCCCGGTGTGGTGCGGCGGGATGCACGAGTTCGGGGTGGGCCGCGCCGCCAACGTCGCCATCTCGTCGCTGCCCGGATTCACCCTGCCCTCGGACGTGTCGGGGTCGGACAAGTACTACGCCCGCGACGTCATCACACCGCCGGTGATTGCCCACGACGGCGTCGTCACCGTCCCCACCGGGCCCGGCATCGGCCACGAGGTCGACATGCACTGGGTGGAGCAGAACACCCTGCGCGGCTTCGACAGCAGCGACGACGACGCCGCCTGACCCCGGCACTCGACACACCGGAAAGAAACACCGCATGCAGCCACTCACCCTGTACGTCCTCGACCTGTCCCGGCCCGCCGGCGACGACCCCGACGCCGTCATCACGCGGCGCGAGGTCACCGACGCCGTGCTGCGCACCGACGACCTCGGGGTGACCCGCGGCGACGGGATCTTCGAGACGATCCTCGTGCACCACGGGTTGCCGCAGGCGATGGACCCGCATCTCGACCGCTTCGCCCGATCGGCGGCCATGATGGATCTGCCCGTCCCCGAACGGGAGTTGTGGCGTCGCGCCGTCGAGGTCACCGCCGCCGAGATGGCACCGCACGCCCCGTTCGCGGCGGTCAAGTTCGTGATGACGCGCGGGGTCGAAACCGAGGAGATCCCCACCGGTTTCGCGTACGGTTTCGTCCCCGACGACCCCACCCGGGCCCGGCTCGACGGGATCGACGTGGTACTGCTCGATCGTGGCTACCGGCACGACGTCAGCGAGACCTCACCGTGGCTGCTGCAGGGCGCCAAGACCCTCGCCTACGCGATCAACAAGGCGGCGCTGCGGGAGGCGGCCCGGCGCGGCGCCCACGACGTCATCTTCGTCAGCTCAGACGGCTACGTCCTCGAAGGCCCCAACTCGACGCTGATCGCCCGGATCGACAGCACTTACGTCACCATCCCCACCTCGCTCGGCGTGCTGCCCGGCACCACGCAGGGCGACGTGTTCGCCGCCCTCGATCTCGTCGGTGCGCAGACCCGGGTGGGCGAGCTGTTTCCCGCCGACCTGAGCCGCGCCGACGCGATGTGGCTGTGCTCCTCGACCCGTGGCGCTGCACCGGTCCGCAGCCTCGACGGCACGCCGGTTGCCGTCGACCATGACGTGACCGCGATGATGAACGACGCCCTCGGGGCGCGCGAGAGGTGACGGCGCCGATGATTCCGGTGATCGACGGCCACAACGATCTGGCGTGGGCATGCCGGGAGACCCGCGCCTACCATGTCGACGGGCTCGACGGCCCGGTCCCCCACCTGCACACCGACATTCCGCGTCTGCACGCCGGCGGGGTGCGCGGCCAGTTCTGGTCGGTGTGGGTTGATCCGGTGTTGCGGGGTGCCGAGCAGGTGACGGCAACGCTGGAACAGATCGATTTCGTGCACCGGCTCGTCGACGCTTTTCCGAAGCATCTGGCGGTGGCCCGCACCGCCGACGATGTGCGCCGGGTGATGGCGTCGGGCCGGATCGCGTCGCTGCTCGGCGTGGAGGGCGGCGCACAGATCGACGGTTCGCTCGCGGTGCTGCGCGCCTACGCGCGGGCGGGTGTGCGGTATATGACGCTCACCTGGTCGCGCACCATCGACTGGGCGGACTCGGCCACCGACGAGGCGCGGCACGGCGGGCTGTCGGACTTCGGCAGGCAGGTGGTGCGGGAGATGAACCGCATCGGCATGCTCGTGGACATCGCGCACGTCGCACCCACCACGATGCGTCACGCGCTGGAGGTCTCCGAACGCCCGCTCATCACCTCGCATTCGGGTGCGCGGGCGTTGTGCGATCACCCCCGGAACGTACCCGACGACGTGCTGACGAGCATCGGCGCGGCGGGCGGTGTGGCGATGGTGGCGTTCGTGCCGTCGTTCCTGACCGACGCGCGGCGCGACTGGGTGAACGCGGGCGAGCACGGCGACCCGCCACCGGTCGGGATCGCCGATGTGGCAGATCATCTCGACCACATCCGAGAGGTCGCCGGTATCGGGGCGGTGGGTCTGGGCGCCGACTACGACGGCACCGACGCCATGCCCGACGGTCTCGGCGACGTCGGCGGCTATCAGCGACTGCTCGGCGAACTGCGCGGCCGCGGCTGGTCGGAGGCCGACCTGGTTGCCGCCGCCCACACCAACATCCTGCGCGTGCTCGAGGTCGCCGACGCCGACCACGCCCGGTTCCTCGCCGGTGCGGCGGACCTCCCCGGCGAGGCCGCCTTCGTCCCCGCCGTCGACGTGGCGGGCCGGCACGCCGCCGAATCAAGCTCCGCCGGTATGCGTCCGGCGAACACTTCCCCGAGAGAACAGGTGGGCACATAGTCGTGAGTACCGTTCTGGTCATCATCAACGCCGCCACGTCGCCGCCGCGGCGCATGGCGGGCTGGCTCGCCGACGCCGGGCTCGACGTGGTCACCGTCCACGCACCGGACGGGGTGCCCGACTCCCTGTCCGGTGTCGACGGACTGGTGATGCTGGGCGGCGGATTCATGCCCGACGAGTTCGATCGCGCCCCGTGGCTCCGCGCCGAGCGCGAACTGGCGGCCCGCGCCGTCGACGCCGACCTGCCCACCTTCGGAATCTGTTTGGGCGGGCAGCTTCTCGCCGACATCGCGGGCGGCGAGGTACGCAAGTCATTCGGTCCGGTCGAACGCGGCGCCGTCGAGATCCTGCCGACCACGGCCGGCACCGGCGACCCGGTGCTGGCCACGCTCGGTGCCGGTGCACCGATGATCGAGAACCACGAGGACATGATCACCCGGCTGCCTGCCGATGCGGTACTGCTCGCGTCCTCGGACGCTGTTGCGAATCAGGCCTTCCGGCTCGGCGAGCACGTCCGCGGCGTCCAGTTCCATCCCGAGGTCGCCGCCGAGGACCTGCGTGAATGGGAGGATGCGGCACTCGCCGGTGAGGGCTACTCGCTGGATGAGCTGATCGACGGCGCACGCCGCGTCGACGCCGACAACACCGTCGCCGCACGGCGGATGACGGATGCCTTCGCGGCCGAGGTCCTCGGCCGGTGACCGGCGACACGATGATCGGGCAGGTCGCCGACACCGCCTTGACGTCCATGCTGGACAGCGGTGCGCTGCGGGTGGCCCCGGCCGCCGTCGCCGCCGTCACCTACGCCGGGCGGGTGGTGGCCGCGCACACGCACGGCGAACCGCGCCGCGACGGTGCCGCCACCACGGCGCGCACAGTGTTCCGGATCGCGTCGATGTCCAAGTCGTTCCTCGCGGCGACGGCACTGTCGCTCGCCGAAGACGGGACCCTGGATCTGCATGCCCGTGCCCGCACCCTCGTCCCCGAACTATCCTCCGCCCGTTACGGTTCCGAGCAGATCGACCCGACACTCGACGACCTGCTGTGCAACCGGGCGGGCCTGGCGGAGGACAATCCGTGGGGCGATGAGCACCTGGGCGAATCCCGCGAGTGGCTGACCGGCGTTCTCACCGACGGTCTGCGGCTGCCGATCACCCCCGGCACCGAATACCGCTACTCCAATCTCGGTATCGCCCTGGTGGGCCGGGCGATCGAGGTGCTGACCGGGCGATCGGTGTTCGACGTTGTGCGCGAACGCATCCTGGAACCCCTGGGGCTGGCGGACACCCGCAACGAGGCGTCGTCGTATCCGGCGGATGCCGACCTGGCATACGGCTTCCGGACGTTCGACGGCGGTGCGACTTTCGCGCCCGAACCCTTTCTGGCCTCGGGTGCGCTGGGCTGTATCGGCGACCTGTTCAGCACGGTCGGCGACATCGCCACCTGGATGGGATTCCTGGGCGCGGCGTTCGGCCCGTCCGGCACCGGCGAGGTGCTGTCGGCGGCGGCGCGGCGCCGGATGCAGACTCCCCGCACGGTCATCCCCACCACCAACCGGCACGCGGGAGACCGCGAACTCGACGGCGCCGGTTACGGTTACGGACTCGTCGTCGAGCTCGATCACCGTTTCGGCCGGGTGTGCGCACATTCGGGTTCGTTGCCCGGATTCGGCTCACACATGCGCTGGCATCCGGCGACTGGTTTCGGGGTGGTGGTGTTCGGCAACTCCGACGACTTCCCCGCCGCACGGGTGGCCACCGACATCCTCGCCGACGTACTGACCCGGCTGGACGCGCCGGCGGAGACCATCAGGCCGTGGCCGGAAACCCTTGCCGCGGCCGAAGAACTGGACTCCATCGTCCGAGGCAGGCGCCCCATCGCGGCTGCGGCGGGGCTGTTCACCCGCAATGTCCTGCGTGATATACCCGTCGAGGTCCGGGAACGCCGCCTGTCCGAGGCGCTGTCGGCCACCGGGTCGATCGTCGACGACGGCCGCGACTTCACCGAACGCATCGTGTCAGCGTCCGATCCGGCGCACCTGCGGTGGTCGATCCAGTGCCAGCGCGGCGCGCTGCTCTGTGATATCGACTTGATCGGCCTCAATACCCCACTGGTCCAACGGTTCTCGATGTCAGTGGCCGACGCCGGCGGCCGCAAACCCGAGGGCGAACCGTCGTTGGTCACCGACCACTACCGCGTGGTCGCCGGGTAGCGGCGGCATATTCTCAGGCCCCGCCGTCGACGAGACGGGGGCGTGCCAGCCGATGCCGGGTCAGTGGACGTCGCGGTTGACGTCGTCGAGGTAGCAGAACTGGCCGCGTGCGCGTTTGATGTCGGTGCGGACGATCGTCGCGGTGACGAGGTCGGGTGCCCCGCCCCTGTCGGCCACCGACATACCGGTGGGTCCGAGGATGGTGCTCAGCCCGCCGTACGTGATGTCACCTTCGGTGCCGACGCCGTTGGCGTAGGCGAGGAACACCTGGTTCTCCAGCGCCCGGGCCGGCAGCAGCACCCGCTGCACGTCGTTGTACTGGGCCATATTGGCGGTGGGCACGCAGACGAGATCGGCACCGCGTGCCGCCAGCGAGCGAGCCATCTCGGGAAACTCGACCTCGTAGCAGATCAGCAGACCGATATGCCAGCCACCGAATTCGATCACCGGCGCCCGATCGGCGCCGGCGGTGAACATCTCCCGATCGAGCTCGCCGAACAAATGCGTCTTGTGATGGCTGCCCAGATGGGTGCCGGTGGCGTCGACCAGGCGCGCGGTGTTGTAGACCGAGCCGTCGTCGGCGATCTCGGCGCAGCCGTAGACGACGGCGACGCCATGCTTGGCGCACATGTGCGACACCGCGTCCGCGACAGAACCGTCGACGGGCGGAACGGTCATGTCCCGCAGCGCCGGGTCGGCCCGCAGGCGCGCGGCCTCTGCCCCGACGTTGTATCCGCCGACGAACATCTCGGGGGTGACCAGCAGCTCGACGGTGCCCGCGACCTCCGCCATCTTGGCGTCCAGACGCTCCAGGTTCTCGGCGACGGTGTGATCGCCCAGCAACGACTCGACCGGGGGCAGCGGCTCGCACTGCCACAGGGCGATGGTCAACGTCTCGGGCACGGCACTCATTCTCCGATGTCGATGGGACCCAACCGAGCGTACACGTCGCCCGGCCCCGGGTTATCGGGTGATGTGCGGCCACCGAAATGCGAAAGAACACCCCACACGGCATTCAAACCGGTCTGGACAGCCCCCTCCACCCAGGCTGGCATGAACGATACATCATCGCCGGCGATGAAGATCCCACGCTCGGCGTCGGGAAGCCTTTCCTGGCCGTGAAAATGCCCGTACATCCGGGTGTTGTACCGATAATGCCCGGGTAATGCGCCTTTGAACGCGCCGAGAAAGTGCGGCTCGTCCTCCCATGACACAGTCAAAGGCCGCCCCACGATATGACTTTCAATATCCACGTTCGGATAGATTTTTCGTAATGCTGACAAAGCCAATTCAACACGTCGTTCCACCGGGTGCGGCAGAACTTTGAGCGCGTCGGACATCCAGCTGTAGGTGAGGCAGATCACCGCGGGCCGGTCGGGTCCGTTGTCGAAGAAATACGTGCCGCGGGTGAGCCTGTCGGTCAGTGTCATGCTCATCACGTCGCGGCCGGTATCCGGGTCGACGTCCTTCCAGAACGGCCGGTCCACCATCACGAACGTCTTGGACGATTGCATGTAGCGGGTCCGGTCCAGCGCCATCCACATGTCCTGGCTGAACAGCGATTCGTCGCAGTCGATCTCCGTCGACAGCAGCCAGGCCTGGCAGGTCGCGACGACCGCCGGGTACACGTGCGCGTCTCCCCACCGGTCGGTGACCTCGATCCGGTCGGCACCCAGGCGCCGGATCCTGGCGACCCCCGCCCTCGGCACCCCGCGATGCAGCGAGGCCAGGCTCGTTCCGGCCGGCCAGTGCGCGATGTTCTCCGGCGCGTGCGACCACAGTCCGCGCGGCACCTGCTCGGAGCCGCCCTCGATCAGAAACTGGTCGGAGTCGCAGTTGGTGACCACCACCCGCAGAATCTCCAGCATCGAATTGGCGAAATCCGAATCCCAGCCGCCGGTACCGAATCCGACCTGCCCGAACAACTCCCGGTGCCGGTATGACAACGACCCGAATTCGTCGGAGGTGGCCAGGAAGTCGTAGAAGCTCCGGTCGTCCCACTCGCGAACGAGCTTGTTCCAGCGATCCTTGAGCGCGGCCGTATCGCGTGTCCGTATCGCGTCCTGCAGTTCGGTGAACCCGGCGATCCGTTCCAGCGCCGCATCCCACGCGTGCGCGATCTCCCGGTAGATCTCCGGCAGGTCGTCGAGGGTGCGGGCGTAGAGGGTCTCGCCACCGATGTCGATGACCGTCGACCCCGACGCCGGGGTGAGCGGATTGGGGAACGGCTGGGCGTTGAGCCCGAACATGTCGACGTAGTGGAAGAACGCCCGCGACGAGATCGGGAACCGCATGCCGCCGAGTTCGGCGATCTCCGGCTCCCCCGGCGCGAACGGCTCCGAACGCAGCCGGCCGCCGATCCGCTCGGCCTCGTACACCACCGGTTTCAGGCCGAGTTTCATCAGTTCGTAGGCGGCGACCATGCCCGCCATCCCGGCGCCGATCACCGCGACCTCCGAACCGAGCGCCTCGTCGGGCACGGTGCCCAGGCCCGCCGGATGGCGCAGCCAGTCGTCGTAGGCGAACGGGAAGTCGGGACCGAAAATTGTCACGGGTGCGTCGGCGGCCATGGCTGTGACGCTACCGGCGCACAGGTGCTTTCGCTGCCCTCGACGGCCCTTTGACGCATCGTTGCCGTGTTCGCGCCCCGGCTGAGAGACACTGTCCACCAGGGTCCTCAAAGTTCCCCGCCCGCCCGGCATCGATGGCCGGCACCGTCCCCGTCAGGAGTACCGCATCATGACAGCACACGCACTCGACGGCATCATCGTCGCCGATTTCAGCAGGGTCTTGGCCGGTCCGTACGCGACGATGCTGCTCGGCGACTTCGGCGCCGACATCATCAAGATCGAGCGTCCCGGATCAGGTGACGACACCCGGCATTGGGGTCCGCCGTACGACGCCGCCGGCGTGGCCACCTACTTCAACTCGGTGAACCGTAACAAGCGGTCGGTGGCGATCGACCTGGCGACCGATGCCGGGCGCGCTCAGGCCCGCGAGCTGGTGGCGGGTGCGGACGTCGTCGTCGAGAACTTCCGGCCCGGCACGATGGAGAAGCTGGGTCTGGGCTACGACGACCTGGCCCCGCTGCGGCCCGGCCTGATCTATTGCTCGATCACGGGCTTCGGCCATCACGGTGGTGCCGCCCTCCCCGGCTATGACCTGCTGGTGCAGGCGGTGGGCGGGTTGATGAGCGTCACCGGACCCGGCCCCGGCAGCCCGACCAAGGCGGGTGTCGCGCTGATCGATGTGCTCACCGGAATGCATGCCCTCAGCGGGATCCTGCTCGCCCTGCGGCACCGCGAGCGCACCGGTGAGGGCCAGCGCGTCGACGTCGACCTGTTGTCGGTGCTGCTGTCGTCCATGGTGAATCAGGCGTCGGGCTACCTGGGCGCGGGGGTGGTGCCGGGCATCATCGAGCAGAACCGGCATCCGAGCATCGCGCCGTACCAGACGTTCGGTACCGCCGACCGCCAGATCGCGATCGCCGTCGGCAACGACAAACAGTTCCGGGCTCTCGCGGGTGCGCTCACGCTGCCGGAGCTGGTCGCCGACGACCGGTTCACCACCAACGCACTGCGGGTGGCCAACCGGGATGCCTTGTGCGAGATCATCTCCGGTGCGCTTGCCGGGCACGGCGCCGACCACTGGTACACCGAACTCAACGCCGTGGGTGTGCCCGCCGGCCCGATCAACGACATGGCCGAGGCGTTCTCGTTCGCCGAGTCGCTGGGTCTGACACCGACGGTCGCCGTGCCGGGCAGCGCCACGCGGCAGGTCGCCGACCCGATCGGGTTGTCGGTCACCCCACCCACCTACCGCTGCGGGCCGCCGCCGCTCGGTGGACACGCCGCCGACTGACCTGCACCCGGAATACCGGTACGCCGCGGGGTCGTTACACGACCCATGAGCACATCAATCGCAGTTTTCGGAGGAACCGGCTACGCCGGCGGCAACATCGTCGCCGAGGCGGCCAAGCGTGGCTATGCCGTCACCTCGTACAGCCGTAACGGGGCGCCCGCCGAGCCGGTGCCCGGCGTGACCTACGAGAAGGGGTCGCTGGCCGATCCGCAAACCCTCGACAAGGCCGCGACCGACGCGGACGTGCTGGTGGTGGCGGTGCACGGCGCCGATGTCGACGGCAAACCGCTGTCGGCGTACGTTCCGCAGCTCACCGACGCCGCGACCGGCCACAACACGCGCCTCGGCGTCGTCGGCGGTGCCGGCAGCGCGCTCGTCGCCGAGGGCGGACCCCGCCTGGTGGACACCCCCGAGTTCCTCGACGAATGGAAGCCCGAAGCACTCTCGCATGCCGACGTGCTCGAGGCCCTGCGCACCAGCCCTGATAGCCTCGACTGGTTCTACGTCTCCCCTGCCGCGCTGTTCGGTTCGTTCGCCCCCGGTGAGACCACCGGCGCGTACCGCACCGGCGGCGACGTGCTGGTCACCAAGGAGGACGGCAGCTCGGAGATCTCCGGCACCGACTACGCGCTCGCGTTCGTCGACGAGATCGACAAGCGCAACCATGTGCGCCGGCGTTTCACCACCGGCCACTGAGCCGACCCCATGCGAGAAGAACCCCGCCCACCCGGGCGGGGTTCTTCTCGTTCAGGGCCGCTGTTCAGCACCCCCAGCCGCAGCGGTGCACGCCCTTGATCGTGCCGTCGAGCCTGGCCACCAAGTGTGAATCGATGCTGATGTCGTTGACCCCGATCCACACCTCGCCACCGTCGGCGCCGCCGATCGTGACCCGGTAGCCGGCGTCGGAGGTCTGCACGCCGAGCTTCTCCGGCGATTGGGCGATCAGGTCGGCTATCTTGCCGACGTCGAGGTCGGCGAGGTCGACCGTCTCACCGTTGTCCGAACCGACGGACGTACCGCCGTAGGTCTGCGGATCGTGGAACTCACCGCCGAGTGAGTACTGATAGCGGACGCTGCCGACCGAGGACGACTTGTCGTACACGTACACCTCCGCACTGTCGGGATACAGGTGCATTCCCTCGATGACGGTGGTGCCGAACCTGTTCCGGGTCGCCTCGATGACCTCGCGGATCGCGTCGGCGGTGTACATCACCGGCGCGGGCGCCGACGTCGTCGGGATCCCCGGTGCATCACCGGCAGTCGGTACCACCACGGGCGTCGGCAGCGGAACCGTGGAGTCGTCGCCGGAATCGCGGTGGATCACCGCCACGGCCACGACGGCCATCAGACCCGACACCACCGATGCCGCGAGCGCGATCAGCGTCCACCTGAGCCGGCGGTCCTTAGTGGGCCGCAGCCGCAACGGCACCGGGCGCGACCGCTGCAGGTCGGCGGTGAGCACGTGTAGATCGCCGAGCGAGACCGCCTGCCGCGCCTGGTCGACGCGCTCGCGGTGCTCCTCGCCGGTCAGCTGCCCGTCCGCGTGAGCGTCGTCGATCACCGCCATCACCGCCACGCGGTCGACGTCCCGTGCCCGAGTGCTGCCGGCGCCACTCATGCTTTCGACCGTACGCCACCAGGCCGACGGGCAGACTCCACGCGGCGAGCACACGGCCAGTGCTAGCACCCAGTGCTAGCGTTTTCTATGCCCGCTCTGCACATGGTGCCACCACGATCGTCGCCGACAACGAACGGCATTTCATCCGCTTCACGGACCTGATCACCATCGAAGGCCTCGTCGCCGACGGACGGTCTTTAGGTACTCGGCTGAAGCAGCCGAACCCCACACACGGCAATCCCCTATCGCTAGACTTCGTCCCAACGCAGATAGGGGTGAGCTGATGAGGGCCTATGTCGGGGTTACCGATCGCGACTGGTACCGGCTCCTGCTCGCCGACGGTCCCCACCACGACGAGGTCAATTTCTGGTTCCCGAGCGCGAATATGGGATTCCAAGCACTGAGCCCCGGCCAGCCATTTGTGTTCAAGACTCACGTGGAGCGAAATCACCCCGAGATCAGCAACAGGCTCGTCGGCGTCGGGCTGTTCTCGGGTTTCGCTCGGTCGACAATCAAGGAAGCATGGGAGCTATTAGGCCATGCAAATGGTGTCGATTCTCTCAAATCATTGCGGATGCGAATCGAGCACTATGCTCGCAGACCCATCACAAGATTCGAGGATCCGCTGATCGGCTGCGTCTTTCTCCAGAATGTCGTCTTCTTCCAAGAATCTGAAACCCTACCAGCGCCAACCGATTTTGCACCAAGTCTGGTGCGCGGCCGAAAGTACGACCTCACAGAGATCAACTCAGGGCACTCAGTCATCGAAGCCCTGCTTCGGTATCAACTGCTCGCACCGAGTTCGGACCCTCGGACACAGGTACTCTCGGAGGCTACGCAAGGCAGTCCCACACTGACGGTTCCGCGAATCGGACAGCAGGCATTCAAAGCCGTGATCGCCGAAACCTACAACCACCGGTGTGCTGTCACCGGTGACAAGGTTCGCCCAGTTCTGGAAGCAGCACATATCTTGCCGGTGGCATCAGGTGGTATCCATCGCGTCGATAACGGACTTCTTCTGCGTTCGGATGTTCACACTTTGTTCGATCGTGGTTACCTCGGCGTCGACTTCCAACACCGGTTACGCGTCAGCCCCGCCCTACGTGAGCAGTTCGGCAACGGCGACTGGTTCTACCAGCGCGCCGGTACCAAAATCGACGTACCCGCCAAACGCGCAGACCGCCCGGCGAAAGAATTCCTCGAGTGGCACAACGACGAGGTGTTCCTGTCCGCGTGAATCCTTCGCCCACCGTGAGTTCCATACAGCTTACCGTTGTCGCAGTGGCCGATTCCCAGGATGATGCCTGTGGCAAGAGGCCAGGAACCAGTGGCCGGTAAGGACGATGTCTGCACCAACGCGAAAGCCAACTGCAGGTGCCTGCACGCCAGGATCCCGGTCCCTACGATGGGGCCGTGACCATCGACCCAGTTCGGCCACCCTTCACCCACTTTCCAGCTTCACCGCCGCGATTCGACGTCGACCGCGCATTCCGGCAGAGCATTCGCATGTTGTTCCGCGCCCCGGTGACACACCTCGGAATCACCCTGCTGATTCTCACGTGCACCGCGACGATCGGGATGATCGTCCACACCCTGATCTCGCCGATCACCCCGCAGCCCGGTGACAACGAACTCGACCGCATCGGCGCAGTGACAGAAATTCTGTGTGTCGCCGGTCTGATCGTCGTCGCGACGAGCGTGTGGCCACTTAGCACCATCCTTCCCGTCCTGTTGTCCAGACGTCTCGGGTCCGGTCCGTCATTGGGCACGGCCGCCACCGCACTCCCGGCAAGTCTGGTCGCCCACCTCGCGCTTCTGCTGCCGGTCGCCGTGGTCATCGTGCCCCTCTGGATTCTCGCCGACAGCGGGAACTCACTCGTCGCCCTACTCGGTTACATGGTGTCGAGACTGGTTATCCTGGTCGCAGTTGCCCTCAGTATCAGGTTCGCGCTTGTCGGACCGATCATCGCTCTCGAACGCTGCGGTCCCGTTCGTGCTGTCAGGCGATCCTGGCAGCTCACCGCCGACAACTACCTGTCGCTGGCAGCGGTTCTGATGCTCTGCGGTGTGGTCGCCGCCGCCATCCTGGTCCCGATGGGTCTTCTTTGCGTCCTTCCGACATCCCTCGTCGCCGGAGACCTTCTGTGGTCCGCGTCGGACTCCGACCTCACCCTGGCACCGGCATTGCTCACGGGCGCCGTCGTCGTCGCCTCGGCCGTGTCCGTCGCCATGATGTCGTCGGCGATCTGGGCCGGCTACCTCGAATGCCGTACCGCGGAGATCGCACGATCCGGGTTACCGCCCCAGTGAATCCTGGCTGTCGGTGTCGTAGACCGGGCCGATGCGGGTGGCGGCCGCGATTCCGGTGGCCGCGGCGACGACGGCGAGCGTCATCACCGCACCGAAGGTGATCGACGCGTCGGCCGTCGTGTGCAGTGCCGCGAAGATGCTGCCCGCGATCGCGACGAGGATGGCATTGCAGAGGGCTTCGGCCACCGACAGTGAGGAGGCATTGCGTCCCTGCGCGTCGTCGCTGGACAACCGCATGATCGCCACCGAGGTGCTGGCCGTTGCCAGGCCCATACCGAATCCGGCGACCACCCACACCGCGACGACCACACCGATCCACGTCGCCGGCAGGTAGGCGGTGATCGCCGCACCCGCCACACCAAACGTTATGGAGCACGAACCGGCGACGATGATCCGGTCACGCCGCATCCGGGTGCCGAGCCGCGACTGCGCCCAGGACCCGGCGGTCCAGCCGAGCGAGCCGACGGTCAGCAACGTGCCCGCCCACAGCAGGCGCATGTCCCGGCCCTCGACCAGGGACAGCGGCAGAAAGACCTCGGTGCTGAAGAATGCCCCGGCGAACAGGCCCCGCGTCGCGACCACCGCCCGGATCGCCGACGCCGGGCGATCGACTCCACGGCCGAAAAAGCCCGCGGGCAGTACCCGCGGCAATGCGATGACAAACAAGATCACGACGAGAACACCGATCACCGGCGCCCACAGATCGAGGCGCTGACCGGCTACCCCGATCGCCGGCACCGCCGCCGCGACGAGCACGGCCGCCCAGATCGGCACCGCACCACTGCCCGGGTGTCCACCGTCGAGCCCGGCGCGGCGCACGGTGACCAGGTTGGGCACGGTCAGCACCACCCACACCGCAACGAGAATAAGGACGCTGAAAAACACCCACCGCCAAGATAATTGGTCGGTGAGATAGGCCGCGACCGGTGGTCCGGCCAGCGACGGCAACACCCAGGCCGTGGACACCCAGGAGAACACCCGCGGCCGATCCGGCTCGCTGATCACCCGCGCGATCAGCACATACAGGGCCACATTCAGCGCACCGCCGCCGACGCCCTGAATCAGCCGGCCCACGATCAACATGACCATGTCGCTCGCCGACCCGGCGACGATCAGCCCGACCGCAAAGATCGCCATCCCCAACGAAAGTGGCCGCACCGGGCCCAGCCGGTCGCACATCCGCCCCGCCACCACAGAAGCGAACAGCAGCCCGACCTGAAAGGTGGAGAACACCCACCCGTACCAGGCCAGATGTCCCAGATCGCCGGCCGCCTTCGGCATCGCGGTGGTCACCGCGATCGACTCGAACGCCACCGCCGTGACGCCGACGCACATCCCGAACGTCAACCGCCCCTGCGACAACCCCGCTGTCGGAGTCACGGCCCCGCCGTCGCCCGCGCCGGACCCGGCTTGCGCGCTACGTCCTCCGGGCATCGGCCGGACGTCACCCTCTCGCTTTCGGTCTTGCCGATCGCTGCTACCGTCATCGCGTCTTCTGCGTGGAAATTGTCGCCGTGGAAGAACACCACTTCCTGATCGAACAGCAGCACCCGCATCACCTTGTCGGCCTGTATGCCATGCTCCTGCGCGACCTTTCGGACCTCCTCTTTCAGCCGCCACGCCAGATTCTGCGCCTTGCGCCGCGTGGTGAGCAACGCCGAACGATGATCTCGCGCAGCATCCGCAGACCATCTGCCTCGTGAGCGAACTCCGACGGAGACACCTCGACCCAGCGCTCGTCTACCGACACCCCACCCGCCTCTCCCGATTGCCCAACCTGCGAGTTTTGAGGCTACCAACCGAGTCCGACACGGCGCGCCGCAGCACGACATCGCCGACGGCAACGGACCGGCTCCACACGATACCCTGGCGACGACGCACCCCAGCGCCCGCAACCTGCGAACTGCAGTGCCTGGCCTCACCACCATGACGAGGAGACCCTATGCGTGTCACACATGTCACCGCCGGAAACTGGCGCAACTTCAAGTCGCTGGACGTCGAAATCGGGAACCGACTGTTCGTCGTCGGCCCCAATGCGGCAGGCAAGTCCAACTTTCTCGACCTGTTCCGTTTCATGGGTGATGTCGCAGGTCCAGGTGGCGGACTCTCGGCCGCTCTGGACAAGCGGGGAGGTCTGGCGAAAGTCCGCAGCCTGTTCGCCCGCAATCATCAAAAGGGCCGCCTCGTTCTCGATATTCAGTTGCAGGACGGGGACGACCGATGGCGCTACGAGCTACGCATCCGCGGGCAGTCCGGCGGTCAGAACAAGCCCATCGTCGACACGGAGGTCGTTGAGCTGAACGGTGAGGTGATTCTCACTCGGCCGGATACCGCCGACAAGGCCGATCCCGAGCGTCTCACCCAGACGCATCTTGAACAGATCGGGTACAACCAGCAGTTCCGCAAACTGGCCGAGTATTTTGCCAAAGTCCGGTACTTCCACCTGGTTCCCCAGGTCATCCGGGAACCCGTTCGTCTCATCGGCGGGACAGACGTCGACCCCTACGGCAGCGATTTCATCGCCGAAATGAATGCGCTCACCCCCAGGACACGAGACGCTTGGTTGCGACGCATCCAAACCGCCCTCCAGGCCGCTGTTCCCGAGTTTCAAACACTGAAACTGAAAGTCGACCCGGCAGGACGGCCACATCTTGAAGCCGGGTACCGAAACTGGCGCGCCACACCGTCCCGGCAATCCGAGGCCGATTTCTCCGACGGAACGCTGCGCCTCATCGGCCTCCTGTGGACATTGGTCAGCTCAAAATCCAATGGCGGCGTATTGCTCCTGGAAGAGCCCGAACTATCGCTGAATTCGGCGATCGTACGGACACTACCCACCGTATTGGCAACCGCGCAACGCGATAAGACCCTCCAGGTTCTCTTGTCCACCCACGCGCCCGAGCTCCTCGACGATGAGGGCGTGCTGCCACGTGAAATCCTCGTCCTGCAAGTGACAGGCGATGGAACAACTGCTCAGCTCCTCTCTGAAATCGAGAAAGCCACAGACGATATCGAAGCAGGTCTCCCCGTTTCCGAGATCGTCGACGGCTTCATCTCGCCCCAAGATCTTTCCGGTCTGATCAACGTCGGCACCGGTCGCTGATGGTCAACATCGCCGTGGAGGGGGAATCCGACCGCGAAGCCGCGAAATCCGTGGTGATCGCGGCCGGCAGAACAGTCGACCGAGTGGCCGTCGCCGGAGGCAAGACACGGCTCGACCCCAAGATACCGAAGTATAATGCCGCCGCGAAAAGACAAAGCTGGGTCGTTTTCCGCGATTCGGATGGGACTTGCCCGGTTCAGCTTCGTGAACAGTTGCTCTCAACGCTGACGAGTGCGCAGAGCAAACGATTTAGTTTGCGGATCGCCCACAATATGACTGAAGCATGGCTGATGGCCGACAATACCGGGTTTGCCGAATTCTTTCACGTGCGTATCGGCAAGATTCCAGTGGATGTGGAAAACCTTCCCCACGCCAAACGGACGCTGCTGGACCTCTGCAGGAAGTCGCCTCGGGCGATTCGAGATGGCGTGGTCACGTCTGACGGGCTGACCGGACCTGAGTACGTCTCACGAATCAACCGGTTCGCGAAGGATCACTGGGACGTGTCAGCGGCAGCAACAAGGTCCGGAAGTCTGCAGCGAGCAATCGCCGCGATCAGACTCCTCCCAGAGGATTGAGAGATAGCTTCCGCGTCCCGCGTCACGAACTGCCTCCCGCAAATCGGATATCGCGGTATCCGTTGCGCGGGAGGCAGTTTGCGGCACAGTAGCTCGCTCAGAGGTTGGTGAGGGCGGCGCCTGTGGCCAGGGCGGGAAGAGCTGTGGTGACCAGGGCGATGAGCTCACCCTTGGTGACATCCTGGGTGGCGAACCAGTTGATGGTGGCCTCCTCGACGAAAGCGATCCAGCCGTGGACGGTGAGGCGGACGATCGGGGTGACCTCGACGCCGAGGGCCGGGGCGTAGGCGTAGATCCGCTCGGCCATCGCCGCGCGGGTGGTGTCGAACACGGCACGCATCGCCGGGTCGTAACTGGCGGCGCCGCGCAGGACCGCCATGTAGGCATTGCGGTTCTCGCTGACGTAGTCGATGTAGGCCCGCATCGACTTCTCGAGCATCTCCAGCGGATTCTCGACCGTGGCGTCGGGCTGGGTGCAGGCGAGCATCTGGCGGGCCTGGGCCTGGGCGAGAGCGACGTGAAAGTCCTGCTTGGACTCGAAGTAGTGGAACAGCAGCGCCCGCGAGACTCCGGCGGCGTCGGCGATGGCGTCGATGGAGACATCTTCGATGGGGGATTCGCGCAGCATGGCAAGGCCGAGCTCGATGAGTTGCTCGCGACGGGCCTCCGGGCTCATCCGGGTGCGGCGCGGCTTTTGCGGTGGAATGGCCGCACGCTCGGCTGTACTCGTCACGACAGTTGCACCTCCAGATCGCCGCGGGCCGTGTATGCCCAGTACGCCGCCGGTCCGAGGGCTTGATACCCCTCACCTTCCCCGCTGAAGGGCGCTCACCCCGAACCGGCGGTACCCTCACCCTAGACCCTTATTGATTAATGCTCAATAGGGTATTGACGCTGGGTCAATAGCACCCTATCGTGTCCTCCATGACAACGAACGATGTTCAGGTTGCCGTCATCGGCGCGGGATTCTCCGGCCTCGGTGCGGCCATCAAACTGAAGCAGAACGGCTTCGACGACTTCGTCCTCCTCGACCGCGGCCAGAACTTCGGCGGCACCTGGCGCGACAACACCTACCCGGGCGCGGCGTGCGATGTGCCCTCGCAGCTGTACTCGTACTCCTTCGCGCTCAACCCCAACTGGACCCGCTCCTACGGCCATCAGCCCGAGATCCACCAGTACATCAACGATGTCGCCGACAAGTACGGCATCGGCGCCAAGACCCGCTGGGGTTCGGAGGTCACCCACGCCGAGTGGAACGAGGACCAGGCCCGCTGGATCATCGACGTGACCCGCGACGGCACGAGCGAGCAGTACCGCGCGCAAATACTCGTCGGCGGCGTCGGCCCGCTGTGCGAACCCAACCTCCCCGACATCGACGGCATCGACAGCTTCGGCGGCAAGATCGTGCACTCGGCCCGCTGGGACAACGACTACGACTTCACCGGCAAACGGGTGGCCGTCATCGGCACCGGCGCGTCCGCCATCCAGCTCGTCCCCGAGGTGGCCAAGGTCGCCGCGCACGTCGACGTGTACCAACGCACCGCGCCGTGGATCGTGCCGCGCACCGAACGCGCCTACCGCCCGGCCGAGAACTGGGCGTTCAAGCACGTTCCGGGCGTGCAGAAGGTGATGCGCGCCGCCGTGTACGGCCTCAACGAGGTCACCGCGCTCGGTCTCACGTATGCCCCCAACGCCCTCAAGCCGGTGGAACTGGCGTGCCGCACCAACATCTCCAAGGCCATCACCGATCCTGAGCTCAAGGACAAGGTCACCCCGAAGTTCGCGGTGGGCTGCAAGCGCATCCTGCGCTCCAACAACTGGTACCCGACACTGGCCCGGCCGAACGTCGACCTGATCACCGACGGCATCAGCAAGATCACCGGCAGCAGTGTGGTCTCCAACGACGGCACCGAGCGTGAGGTGGACGTGATCGTGGTGGCCACCGGCTTCCACGTCACCGACTCCCCCGTGTTCGAGGCCATCGTCGGCGCCGACGGCCGCAGCCTCGCCCAGGTGTGGGCGGGCACCGGCATGCAGGGTTACAAGGGCACCTTCATCCACGGCTTCCCCAACCTGGCGCTGATGGTCGGGCCGTCCACCGGCCTCGGCCACACCTCGATGGTGTACATGATCGAATCGCAGCTCAACTACCTCGTCGACTACCTCAAGCAGGTGCGCGAGAAGGGCCTGACCCGCGTCGACGTGAAGGCCTCCGCACAGGACGAGTACAACAAGGGCATCCAGCACGCGCTGCGCAACAGCGTGTGGGAGAACGGTGGCTGCGCCTCCTGGTACAAGGACGCCAACGGCAACATCACCACCCTGTGGCCGGGCTTCACCTTCAACTTCCGCCGCATCACCCGCAAGTTCGACATCGCCGCCTACGACGTCGAGCGCGCGACCGCCGCCGCCTCGGCGTGACACCGAACAACCCTCTCGCCGATTGAGGCGCGAGGAGCCGACGCCGTCGGGTCACCGGGTTTCGAGGCTCATCGCCTAGCGGCTCTTCGCACCTCAACCAGCGAAACTCACTTCAGGAGGACAACATGAAAGACTTCCGCAACAAAGTCGTCGTGGTCACCGGCGCAGGTTCGGGCATCGGCCGCGAACTGGCCGTGCAGCTTGCCCGCAAGGGTGCCAAGCTGGCCATCTCCGACGTCGACGCCGCCGGCCTGGCCACCACCGAGCGCCTGGTCCGCGAGGCCGGGGCCGAGGTGCACACCCAGACCCTCAATGTGGCTGAGCGCCAAGCCGTTCTGGACTACGCCGAGACCGTCGCCGCACACTTCGGCGGCGTCAACGCGGTGTTCAACAACGCCGGCATCGCCCACCACGGCGAGGTCGAGCACACCGAGTTCAAAGACATCGAGCGCGTCATCGACGTCGACTTCTGGGGAGTCGTCAACGGCACCAAGGCCTTTCTGCCGCACGTGATCGCCTCCGGCGACGGCGCCATCGTCAACACCTCGTCGCTGTTCGGTCTGCTCGCCGAACCGGGACAGGCCGCCTACAACGCCGCCAAGTTCGCGGTGCGCGGCTTCACCGAGGCACTCAACCAGGAGATGATCGTCGCCAAGCATCCGGTGAAGGTGACCTGCGTACACCCCGGTGGCATCAAGACCGCCATCGCCCGCAACTCCACCACCTCCGGCGATCACGACCAGAAGGCCACGGCCGAGTTCTTCGACAAGTACCTGGCCCACACCTCCGCGGCCAAGGCGGCCGAGGTCATCCTCGACGGCGTCCGCAAGGGCAAGGCGCGGGTGCTCATCGGCGCCGACGCCAAGATCCTGGACATGTCGGTGCGGCTGGTCGCCTCCAAGTATCAGGGTGTGAGCGCGCGGGTGACCGCGCTCGCGCTCAGCAAGGCCAAGTAGCCCTCACATCCCGTGTTCGGTGAGCCACGAGACCGCGAGGTCTCGTGGCTCATCGCCGTTTCCGGCCTTGCCGGCGAGGGCCTCCAGGTCGGCGGTGGTCAGCTCTCCGGCCACCTTGTTGACCGTCTTCATCTGTTCCTTCGACAATGCCGCCGACCGGTACACCGGCACCAGCACCTGCCCCGGCTCACCGGCCACCACCAGGGTCTGATCGCCCACCGACACCCCTTGCGGCAGTGACTGATTCAGCTCGGTGAACACATCCTCCGCCGGCACGGGGGTCGTCTGGGGCGCGAGTTCGGTCAGCAGAGTCCGGCTGAACGCGCCGAACAGGTCCACATCGGCGGCCGCCATCTTCTCCAGCAGTTGCGGGTCATCGCCGATCACCACCGCGTCGGCCACGTCGGCGCCGCCGCGGCGCAGCGCCCCTGCGTAGATGTCGGCGACCACCCGCATCATCGGATTGTCGGCCGCACCCACCACCAGCCGATGGTGCGGCGCCTGACCGGGGTCGTCGCAGGCCGCCATCGTCGGCACCAGTACCGCGATCACGCACATCAGCGTCCACACACTCCTGCTCACCGGTCCCACGGTATCGCCCCACCACAGGGGCCGCGCCCGCCCCACAGGGAGTTACCCGCGAGTCGGGAGCGCGAGGGGACTTTCGCCACTACCATCGGTTCGTGCCCTCGATGCCACACCTGCGGGCAGGACTGTCCCGCTCGCGCCTGCCGCTGCCACGGATCCCCGTGCCCGTCGCTGGGACCGTCGTCGACTGCGCGGTGTACGTCGACGGTGTGCGGGCCGCCGGAACGATGACCTACACCGACGCCCTCACACAGGTGCGCGCCAGTGGCGAAGGGTTCGTGTGGCTGGGCCTGCACGAACCGGACGCGATGCAGATGCAGAACATCGGCGAACTGTTCGGCCTGCACGAGTTGGTGATCGAGGACGCCATCCACGCCCACCAGCGGCCCAAGCTCGAGGTGTACGACGACATCCAGTTCCTGGTGCTGCGCACGGTCAAGTACGTCGAACACGAATCGATCGACCAGGCCAGCGAGGTGGTGGAAACCGGCGAGATCATGATCTTCACCGGCCCCGACTTCGTCATCACCGTCCGCCACGGCGACCACACCCACCTGTCCGGGGTCCGCCACAAACTCGAGGAACGGCCCGAACTGCTCGCGCTCGGGCCGATGGCCGCGCTGCACGCCATCGCCGACCGCGTCGTCGACTCCTACCTCGCGGTGGCCACCAAAATGGACACCGACGTCGAGGCCATCGAGAACGCGGTGTTCCAGCCGTCGCAGCGCCGGGTGCACATCGAGCCCGTCTACATGCTCAAACGGGAGGTGCTCGAACTGCGGCGGGCGGTGTCGCCGCTGGCGATGCCGCTGACCGCGCTCACCTCACCCAACCGTCCCGGCGTGCCCACGGAGATCCGGCGTTACCTCGGCGACGTCGCCGACCACCTCACGATGGTCATCGAGCAGATCGTCGAATACGACATGGTGCTGTCGTCGCTGCTCGACGCCGCCACAGCCAAGGTGGGTATCCAGCAGAACACCGACATGCGCAAGATCTCGGCGTGGGTGGCGATCGGTGCCGTTCCGACGATGATCGCCGGCATCTTCGGGATGAACTTCGAGCACATACCCGGGACCAACCACGAGTGGGCGTTCTTCTCGCTGCTCGTGCTGTTGAGTGTGATCTGTGTGGGGCTGTTCGTGCTGTTCCGGCATCACCGGTGGTTGTAGCGGGGTTCGGTGCGAGGGTGGTTGCCTCATGTGGGTACCTCGCCGGACCCTTCGTGACCCTCGCTCCTTCGTCGCTTCGGCCTCAGGGATCAACAGGGGTAACCGACGCTTTCCTCGGCCCGGCCCCAAGCGGCAAGAGAGGTACACGACTCGGCATCAGGGGTCAGAGGGAGGCGGCCGAGCGGGTGGGTGAGGTGACGTCGATGGCCGCTTCCGTCCAGGCCTCGCGCAGGGCGTCGACGCCCTTGAGGCGCACCCAGGCGGCCTCGTTGGCGGTGATCGGGATGGCCCGCAACAGGGTGACCGGATCCATCGGCTCCGGCAACGGCACCGCACCGAGGTCGTCGGGTTCCAGGACCAGGGCGGTGCAAGCCGACCCGTCCCACAGCGGCTCACCGAGATCGATCAGGGCGTCGGCGGCCAGGATCAGGCCCTCCACCGCCGGTGCCGCGGCCACCGTCGCCAGGCGCTTGTGCAGGCCCGGTAACGCGACTCCGGACTGCATGCGCACTACGATCTCGGCGCGAGGTCCACGCACCGGGTCGGGGTTGAAGTCCGACGGATCGCTCATCGGATGCCGCGCACACCCGGAGGTCACGTACACGAGCCCGGAGTCGGTCTGGAACCGCAGCACGTCGATCGGTTCGACACCCAGGAATGTCACCGACGCCTTCTGCGGCTGCATACCCAGGTGTTCGGTCAGATACGCGGTCACCGCTCCGCTCACTTCAGTCACCCGACCACCGTATCGGTCACTCCGAACAGGTGGTGCGTGTGCCGCTATCAGCCCGGCCACCGTCGTCAATCACTACGCTGAACGGGTGGTGCGTGTGCTGGCTGTGGCCGACGAGGTGGTCGATTCCCTCACCTACGGCGTCGGGATCGAGGAGAAGCCCGACCTGATCCTCGGTGCCGGTGACCTGCCGTTCTCGTATCTGGAGATCCTGTCGACGCTGTGCGACGCCCCGTGCGTGTTCGTGCCCGGCAACCACGACGCCGACCTGCACGGGTACCGGCGCGGACGCACCGGATGGACCCGCAGCGGCCTGCCCACCGATGATCCCGGCCCGGCGGGCGCGATCAACGCCGACGGGCGCACCGTGCGGGTCGCCGGTCTGACCATCGCCGGGCTCGGCGGCTGCCGGCGCTACAACGCCGGCCCCAACCAGTACACCGAACGCGCCCAGCGCACCCGGGCCGCGAGGCTGCGCCTCGGCTCCCGCCTGCGTCGGCGCGACATCGACATCCTGCTCACCCATAGCCCTGCCCGCAGCGTCGGCGACGGCGACGACCTGCCCCACCGGGGCTTCCGGTGCTATCACCCGCTGGTGGCGAGCCTAGATCCGGTCCTGTTGGTACACGGGCACGTTCACCCGTTCGGCACCCGCCCCGACGACCGCCTGATCGGCGAGCGCACCACGTCGATGAATGTGGTGGGCTACTGCCAGTTCACGATCGACCCCGCGACCGGCGCCGTGGCGGTCGGAAGGAGACGCTATGGTGCGTGACACGGGCTTCCCCGCCGCCGACGCCGAGAACGATTTCAGCCGGATGCGCCGGCAGGCCGAACTGTCGCGGCTCGTGCAGTGGATGCGCCGCCAGCCCGCCGACGTCAACGAGATCCTGCCGTTCGACGAGGTGGTGGCAGCCCTCGGCCGCACCGGCGAGACCAGGCTCGGCCTGCAACAGGTGGAGGTCCGCAGCATCGTCGGAAGTGTGGACCGCACAAAGGATTTCGACAGAAACTTCCGGCCCACGTCGTCGCATGTGCGGACCCGCTGGGAACGGCTGGCCACCGCGCAGCGGCGCGGTGAGTCGATGCCGCCGGTGGAGCTGTACCGCATCGGCTCCATGCATTTCGTCATCGACGGACACCACCGGGTCTCCATCGCCATCGCCCGGCATCAGCCCGTCATCGACGCCTACGTCACCGAGATCCACACCCGCATCTCCCCCGACGGCATCAACGCGCCCTCGGACCTGGTGCTCAAGGATCACCGCAGACTGTTCCTGTCCCGGGTGCCGCTGTCCGACGAGCAGGCCGACGCGGTCCGGCTCACCGACCCGCCCCGGTACGCACAACTCGCGGAAGCGGTGGAGGCGTGGGGTTTTCGGCTCACCCAGGAGATCGGCGAGTTCCTGCCGCGGCCCGAGGTGGCGCGACGCTGGTTCGGTGAGGAGTTTCTTCCGGTGGTCCGGATGGCGCGCCGGGCCGGGATCCGGCCGGAGGTGACCAGCGACGCCGAACTGTACCTGCGGCTCGCCGGCGAACGATACCGGTTGTTCCGTCGGCACATCTGGGACGACGCGGTGTTCGCGCAACTGTCCGACGCCGCCCGCCGCTACCGGCGCTGAGTGCGTCGGCAGCGGCGGAAGCGGCTGTCAGAGACGGAGATTGGCTCCCGAGGACTGGTCGAACACCGAGACCTTGCGGGTGTCGTAGAACAGTTCGGTGCGCGAACCCCGGGCGGCCTGCGATTCCGGTGACAGCCGGGCCACGAACTGCCCGGCGCCCACCGACGCCGCGTCGGCGTGCGAGGCACCGTCGTGATCGAGGTCGAAGTAGGCGTACTTGTCCGAACCCATCGACTCCAGCACCCCGATGTCGGCGATGAAAGTGCCGCCGGCCGAACGGGTCTGCGCGTCGACGAGGGCGGCGTCCTCCAGGTTCTCCGGACGGATACCGATCAGCACCTCACCGTTGCCGTTCGCCTTGGCGACCACCTGGTTGTGGTCGGGCAGCGTGACCTTGCCGATCGCGGTGTCGATGGAATCACCGCCGAGCCTGCCGGGAATGAAGTTCATCGACGGCGAGCCGATGAAACCGGCGACGAACAGGTTGACCGGATTGTTGTACAGCTCCTGCGGCGAACCGATCTGCTGCACATAGCCGCCGCGCAGCACCACCACCCGGTCGCCGAGGGTCATCGCCTCGGTCTGATCGTGGGTCACGTACACGGTGGTGGTGCCCAGACGACGCTGCAACTGCGAGATCTCTGTACGCATCTGCACACGCAGCTTGGCGTCGAGGTTCGACAGCGGCTCATCCATCAGGAACGCCTTGGGCGAGCGCACGATCGCCCGGCCCATCGCCACGCGCTGGCGCTGGCCGCCGGACAGGTTGGCCGGCTTGCGATCCAGGTACGAGGTGAGATCGAGGATCCGCGCGGCCTCCTCCACCTTCTGGTTGATCGCCGCCTTGTCGAGCTTGGCGAGGGTGAGCGGGAACGCGATGTTCTGGCGCACCGACATGTGCGGGTACAGCGCGTAGCTCTGGAACACCATGGCGATGTCGCGGTCCTTGGGGGCGCGTTCGTTGACCCGCTCCCCGCCGATGCGCAGTTCGCCGGAGGTGATGTCCTCCAGTCCGGCGATCATGTTGAGGGTGGTCGACTTTCCACACCCCGACGGGCCGACCAGGATGATGAACTCGCCGTCGGCGATGTCGATGTTCACCTCGTGCACGGCCGTGGAGCCGTCGGGGTACTTCTTGGACACGCTGTCGAGAACGATGTCGGCCATGGAGCTATCCCTTCACCGCGCCGGAGGTCAGACCGGCGACGATACGACGTTGGAAGAAGAGCACAAAGATGATGATCGGGATGGTGATGATGACGGCCGCGGCCGCGATCGATCCCGTCGGTTCCTCGAACTGCGACGAACCGGTGAAGTTGGCGATGGCCACCGGCGCGGTGATGGCGCGGTTGGTGGACGTCAGGGACAGTGCCAGGAGCAGATCGTTCCAGGCGAAGATGAACACCAGGATGGCCGCGGTGACCACGCCGGGCGCGGCCAGCGGCGCGATGACCTTGGTGAACGCCTGCATCGGGGTGGCGCCGTCCATCTTGGCCGCCTTCTCCAGCTCCCACGGGATCTCCCGGAAGAACGAGGACAGCGTGTAGATCGCCAGCGGCAGCGCGAACGTGATGTACGGCAGGATCAGGCCGGGCCAGGTGTCGAACAGCCCGATCGCGCGTTCGATGTTGAACATCGGTGTCACCAGCGACACCTGCGGGAACATCGCGATCAGCAGCGCCGCCCCGATCAGCAGCTTCTTACCGGGAAAATCGAGCCGGGCCACCGCGTAGGCGGCCATCGTGCCCAGCAGCACCGCGATGAACGTGGTGATCAAGCCGATGCCGATCGAATTTCGCAGTGCCGAAGTGAAATCGCCCGCGTCGAAGATGTCCTTGTAGTTGTCGAACGTCCATTCCTTGGGGATGAAGCTGCCGTCCTTGACGGTGCCCGGCGGTTTGAACGAGAGCGAGACGATCCACAGCAGCGGGATGATGGCGTAGAGCACCACCAGCAGGTTGGCGATGCCCCACCACGCCTTTTTCGATCCGGTGTTATTCATGCCGCTACCGCCCCTCACTGTCAGAGCCGGGCGCGGCCGTGCCGAAGCCCTTGACGAAGACGAATGCGATGATCGCGACGCAGAGGAAGATCAAGATGCTGATCGCCGATCCCACACCGAGATTGAACGCCTTGAACAGGTTGTCGTAACCGAGCATCGACACCGAATAGGTGTTGTTGGAGCCCTTGGTGAGCACGTAGATGTTGTCGAACACCCGGAACGCGTCGAGGGTGCGGAACAGCAGCGCCGTCAGGATCGCCGGTTTCATCAGCGGAATGATGATGCGCACCAGCCTTGTCCAGGCGCCCGCGCCGTCGACCTGGGCCGCCTTGAGCAGGTCGTCGGGCACCAGCGCCAGACCGGCCAGCAGCAGCAGCGCCATGAATGGGGTGGTCTTCCACACCTCGGCAAGGATGATGATGAACAGCGACGGCCACTGCGAGGTGAGCGGCGCGCTACCGTCGGGCAACAGGTTGGCGAGGTAACCGGTGCCCGGCGTCCAGGCGTAGTACCAGGAGAACGCCGCCGCAACGGTGACGATGCCGTACGGGATCAGCACCACGGTGCGGATCACGCCCTTGCCGAACAACGTCCGGTGCATCACCAGCGCGATCGCCATGCCCAGCACCAGCTCGATGACCACCGAGACGACCGTGATGAACATCGTCACACCGAACGAGGTCCACCAGTAGCCGTCGGACAGCACCGTGCCGTAGTTGCTGAACCAGACGAAACTGCGCTCTCCGGGCGACGAGAGGCTCTCTTTGTTCAGCGAGAGCCAGAACGCGTAGATGATCGGATACCCGGTGACCAGGGCCATCAGCAAGGCCGCAGGAGCGACCAGCCAGAACGCGAGCTTGCGTTCGGCGGCCTTGCCGTCGCTGATCTTGCGCCCGCGGCCCGCGTCGGCGGCGGGTTCGGTCCTGGTCGCCGTCGCCACCGCGGCGGCCGCGGGGACGGGTGCCGGTGGCTGCGCCGGCCCGGACACCGGTGCGGGGACCGCAGCAGGGTCCGGTGTGGGCGCGGTCGCCGGGTCGGGCGCCCGGTGCGCGGCGTCGGGCATCCGCTCGGGCGGTACCCACTGCCCCGCCGGACCCGCCGCGGGACGCTTGGGCTCCTCCGGATGGGTCCAGCCACCCGGCGCCGGCTCGTCGCCGCCGAGGGAATGGCGTCCGCCCCCGTTTCCGTCAGTCGTCATGGGATCAGACCTTTCCCGTCGATCGCCTTCTGCACCTGATCCGCCAGTTTGTCGACCATCGACTCCGGATCCCAGCTGCCCACCGGCGACAACGTGGCCGTGACCAGGGTGGAAATCGATTGGTAGACAGGCGATGCCGGCCGCGTCGCGGCGCGTCCGGCAGCGAGCTGCTCACCGATGATGTCGCCCATCGGATAGGCCGCCTTGAAGTCCTTGTCGTCGTAGAGAGACTTGAGCACCGGCGGGTTGCCGCCGTCGATCGCGTAGATCTTCTGCGATGCCGGGGTGGTGAGGCATTCGGCCGCCTCGAAGGCCAGTGCCTTCTGCTTGGAGGTGCTCGCGACGCCGATGTTCAGACCACCGATGGTGCTCCTGGCCGGTGTGCCCGCGGAGACACCCGGATACGGGGCGAACTCGAACTTGGTGCGCACCAGGTCGTTCACCTCGCCGAGTGCGCTGTCCTCGGGCTCACTGGTCAGCAGCGAGGAGTACTTGGTCATTTCCTTGAAGAACGGCACGTCGCCGGCCGCCGCGTTGGACCGCATCGAGGCGAACACGAACGGCCAGTTGATCTGGAAAGCCGCCTTGCCGCTTTCCATTCCGAGCCTGCCCGCTGTCTCGTCAGCGTTGGTGATAGACGGATCGTGACCGGGCGCGGTGGCCACAGACTTGAGAATCTGCAGCGCCTTGAGTGTGGCAGCGCGGTGCTCGGGGGTGTCGTTGAGCGTCTGTTTGGTCGCGTCGTCGGGGTCGACGACCGATCCGCCGGCGCTGATGAGGACCGAGTTGAACCAGACCATCAGGCCCTCGTACTGCGCGCCCTGCTCCATGATCCAGCTCGGGCCGCCGGCCTTGCGGATCTTCTCTGTGGCCTCCAGCATCTCGTCCCAGGTGGTGGGCGCCTTCGTGGTGCCGAGGTACTGCTTCATCAAATCGGGCCGGTACCAGAGCAACTGGGTGTTGCTCCACGCCGGGATCGCGTACAGGCGCTTCTCGGAGTCGTCGTCGGTCTTCCAGAGCGCGCTGGAGAGCGGGCCGCCGAGGGTGGTCTGCTGCACCTTGGCGGCCAGCTCGTCCGGCACCGGTTCGACCCAGCCCGCGTTGGCGAACTCGGCGGTCCACACCACGTCGAGGCCCATGAGATCCAGGCCACTGTCGTTGCCGGCGAGTCTGCGGGCGAGCTGCAGGCGCTGGTCGTCGGCGGCCTTCGGCAGGATATGCACCTTGAGCTTGTACTTGCCGCCCGATTCCTTGGTGCATGCGGCGCTCGCGGTCTTGGTGATCGCCCCGGCGTCGGCGTTGGTGTAGATGTTGATCGTGCCGGTCTCATGACCGGAGCCGCAGGCCGCCAGCGGAATCCCCACGGCCACCGATGCGGCCACGGCCAGCGCCCTGCGTCGGACACCTCTCGCTTCGGCCGATCCTCCCCGTTCCCCCGGTCCAGGCCCGTCCGCTCTGCGTCGGCCCGCCTTGCGTCGGACTACCCTGCGCCTTGTCGTCACACGTCCTCCTCACGCCATTGTTCGGTTTCTCAACCTAACAGAGCACGGTGTGAGCTAGGGCACGTTTGGTTCGCGCGTGCCAGCGGGTAGGGCAGACAGTCTCAACATGAGACATTTGTTGACAGATCTCAGATAGTCAGCCGGGCGAGCATATCCCGCGCCTTCTCGGCGCTGCGCGGATCGCACAGGACGTCGTAACGGCCGGCGACGAGTTGCATCGTCGAGGCGAAATCACGCTGGCCGCGGGTGGCCGCGTACGGGATCGTCGTGGAGATCACCCCGAAGATGATGCCACCGACGAGGCCGAAAACGATGGGCACCAAAGGATTCTCGACGACGATCGACACCAGCAGACCGAAGAACAGGCCCAGCCAGGCACCCGAGACGACCCCGCCACCGATCACCTTGCCCCAGGTGAGCCGGCCGATCACCTTCTCCACCTGCATCAGATCGACACCGACGATCGTCACGTCCTGCACCGCGAACTCCTGATCGGACAGGTAGTCGACGGCACGCTGCGCCTCCGCGTATGTGCCGTACGAACCGATCGGCCACCCTTTGGGCGGCGTGGGCAGCGCGGCACCCGGCTTGGGCGGTTGAATCGGGTTGGACATGGCCTCTCCACTCCTGTTGTCAGTGGCCTCTACCCTTAGCGCATGGCATCGTTGGGCAAGGTCTACATCGCCAGATTAGTCGGGCTCGCGGTACTCGGGCCCGACGGCGAGTCGATAGGGCGTATCCGTGATGTCGTGGTCGCCCTGCGCCTGTCGGGCCAGCGTCCCCGCGCACTCGGCCTGGCCGTCGAATTGCCCACCCGGCGAAGGATTTTCGTGCCCATGCTGCGAGTCACCTCGATCGAGCCACAGGCCGTCACCCTCGCCACCGGGCAGGTGAACCTGCGCCAGATGCAATTGCGTCCGGGCGAGGCGCTGGCCATGGGGCAGATCGTCGATACCCGCGTGCGGGTACACGATCCCGACCTCGCCGGGCTGGCCGACCAGGACATGACGGTCATCGACCTCGGTATCGAACGCACCCGCACCCGCGACTGGGTGATCTCCCGTGTCGCCGTGCGGACCAACCGGAAGGGCTTGCGCCGAGGCGACATTCACGTGGTCGAGTGGGGTCACGTGGTGGGCCTGACCCAGCATGCGCTGCAACTTCCGGGGCAGAACCTCGCCCAGGAACTGTCCCAATTCGAGGGCATGCGCCCCGCGGACGTGGCCAACGCGCTGCGCGACCTGCCGCCGCGGCGCCGCGACCGGATCGCCGCGGCCCTCGACGACGGGCGCCTGGCCGACGTCCTGCAGGAACTGCCGCCCGACGACCAGACCGCCATCCTCGACCATGTCGGGATCGACCGCGCCGTCGACATCCTGGAGGCGATGGATCCCGACGACGCCGCCGACCTGCTCGGCGAACTGCCCACCACGGAGGCCGAGGCCTTCCTGGCCCGCATGGACCCGGAGGAATCCGAACCGGTGCGCCGCCTGCTCACCCACTCCCCCGACACCGCGGGCGGCCTGATGACCAGCGAGCCGGTGATCGTCACCGCGTCGACGACGGTGGCCGAGGCGCTGGCCCGGATCCGCAACCCGGAGATCAACCCGGCCGCCGCGAGCCTGGTGTTCGTGGTGCGCCCGCCCACCGCGACACCCACCGGAAAATACCTGGGCTGCGTCCACTTCCAGGCACTGCTGCGGGAACCCCCGGCATCGCTGGTCGGCGGGATCCTCGACGCGGATCTGGCCACGCTCGGCCCGGAGGACTCACTGGACTCCGTGACCCGTTACTTCGCCACGTACAACCTGGTGTGCGGTCCCGTCGTCGACGACGAGAATCACCTGCTCGGCGCCGTCAGCGTCGACGACCTCCTCGACCAGTTGCTGCCGAGGGACTGGCGCGAGGCCGAGCCGCACCACGACGGGGGCGCACAGACCGCGACCGCCGGAGCCACCGATCGGGCGGCGCGGTGAGCCCGGAACGTCCCGGCCGCAAACTCGACACGCCGCAGGAACGCTGGCGGCCCACGTTCAACCTCGACTCCGACATCGTCGGCGTGTACAGCGAGCGGGTCGCGCGGTTTCTCGGGACCGGGCGTTACCTGGCGATCCAGACCGTCGTTGTCATCGTGTGGATCGGCCTGAACCTGTTCGCGATCGCGATCAGGTGGGACCCGTACCCTTTCATCCTGCTCAACCTGGCGTTCTCGACGCAGGCCGCGTACGCCGCGCCGCTGATCCTGCTGGCGCAGAATCGTCAGGAGAACCGGGACCGGGTGTCGCTGGAGGAAGACCGGGCCCGGGCCGAACAGACCAAGTCGGACACCGAGTTTCTGGCCCGGGAGCTGGCCGCGGTGCGGCTGGCCGTCGGTGACACCGTCACCCGCGACTATCTGCGCAAGGAACTCGACGACCTGATCGACGAGCTCACCGAGCGGCTGCGGGAACGGACCGAGGAGACCGATCCCCTCGACGAGCCGAAGACCGACGATCATGACCCCACCGTCGACTGACTGACACCCGCACTCCGGCCCCATCGGCACGCTCCGGCGTCCCGGCAGGTGAGATTCTCGCCCGATCGGTCCGGTTTCATCCGTTCAAGCGACACATCACCGGAAATGTGCCAGGTCGCGGTCGGGTGATCGGCACCACACGCACGCCGCGGACTATGCACAGAGGCAAAGAATTGTCTCGTTCGTGTATTCAAGATCCCGCACGATATGTATCGTGGGTCACGACCATCGGCCGGGGATGTCCCCGACCGGCGACGAGGCCCGCCCACGCGGGTCCGGGGGGAGCAGAAGACCGCCGGCGACAGCGGTGAAACGACTGTGTTGTGTACGGAGTGGGGCGTGAAGCAGACAGGGCTCTATCGGGGTACAGCGCGCTTGCGGGGCATCGGGCAGCATCGGGGTAGCCGCCGATGAGTCCGCTGTTCAGGAAGTCCCGCGGTCCGTCGCGCAGGCGGATATCCCGGCGATCGCTGGCCGTGGGAACCGGTTCCGTCCTGGTCGGGGCGATGGTGCTCGGGGCCGCATCCTCCAGCGCGCACAGCACCGCGCTCGATCCCGTGGCCGAGCAACAGCCCACTGTGATCGCGCCCGCGTTCGAGATCGCCCCCGGAACGGCCACCGCGCTGAGCGGCTTCGCCCCGCCCGCACTGACCAACATCACCACCGGCACGGGCGTGGCCCCGCAGTTCCGCACCACCGTCGACCTGCCTTCCGGGCCGCTCGGCATCCCGGGCGTCGTCCTCAAGGCCTACAAACTGGCCGCGACCCGCGTCGGCTCCGAATCGCCGCAGTGCAAGCTGCCCTGGTTCCTGCTCGCCGGCATCGGCCGCATCGAATCCAACCACGCCGGCAACGGCTCGGTGGACGCGTACGGCACGACGATCAATCCGATCGCGGGTCCCGTCCTCGACGGGACACTCGCCGGCAACCAGGTCATCAGGGACACCGACGGTGGCCGGATCGACGGCGACGCCGGCCATGACCGCGCCATGGGCCCGATGCAGTTCATCCCCAGCACCTGGGCGTCGTGGGGCAGTGACGCCAACGGCGACGGCAAGGCCGACCCCAACAACGTCTTCGACGCCACCTACTCGGCGGGGCGCTACCTGTGCGCCGGTGTCACCGACATCATGAACGAACGCAACAAGATCGCCGCGGTGCTGCGCTACAACCATTCGATGGAGTATGTGGCCAACGTGCTGAGCTGGGCCGTCGCCTACTCCACCGGGGTCATGCCGACCAACCCGATCCCCGAGCCCAAACGCCCGACATCCTCCACGTCGTCGAGCAAGAAGCGTAAGCCGGGACACTCCCGGGACAGATCCGCGTCGGAGAGCCGCAAGCCGGGCGATCCGTCGGTGCCCTCAACCGCGCCGAGCACGTCCACCACCCCCACCCAGCAGTGTGTGGTACGTGGCGTGTGCCTGCCGCCCGGGATCACCATTCCCGGGCTCCCGATACCGGGCCAGCAGCAGAAGAAGACCCCGGTCCCGGGCCGGCCGTCGGTCACGACGACGACCATCAGCCCGGCACCCAAGGCGCCGGGTGCCCGGCAACCCGAACGGCCCGGCACCACCGGCTCACCCAAGCGGAGCGCCGTCCGGCAGCAGTCCGTGCCCGAGAAGACGGTCGCATCCCAGCGTGCGGGCGCACCCAAGAAGGCGAGCACCCCGGCGAAGAATCGGATCCCCACCACCACGATCCCCACCACCACGATCACCCTCGCACCACGCTGACGTCGTCGATCCGGCACGAGGGCGCCGGGCGTCCCACGGCCATGCTTTACGCTGATAAACGATGAGTACCGGAGTTGTTCCCACCGAGTCGTCCGTCCGTTCGGCTCTCAGCAAGGTCAAAGATCCCGAACTGGGTAAGCCCATCACCGAGATCGGAATGGTCAAATCCGTCGCGGTCGCCGACGATGCGAGCGTCGACGTCGGTGTCTACCTGACCACCTCCAGCTGCCCGATGCGCACCGAGATCGTCAGCCGCGTGGAAAAGGCCGTCGCCGACGTACCCGGCGTCGGCCAGGTGCGTGTCGAGCTCGACGTGATGGACGACGAGCAGCGCACCGCCCTGCGCAAGAAGCTGCGCGGCGACAAGGACGAACCGGTCATCCCGTTCGCGCAGCCCGGATCCCTGACCCGCGTGTACGCGGTCGCCTCCGGCAAGGGTGGCGTCGGCAAGTCGTCGATCACCGTGAACCTGGCCACCGCGCTGGCCGCCCGCGGCCTGTCCGTAGGCGTGCTCGACGCCGACATCTACGGCCATTCGGTGCCCCGCATGCTCGGCAGCGACGCCAAACCCACTCAGGTGGAACGGATGATCGTGCCGCCGGTCAGCCACGACGTCAAGTTCATCTCCATCGGTCAGTTCACCGACGGCAACACCCCGGTCACCTGGCGCGGGCCGATGCTGCACCGGGCACTGCAGCAGTTCCTCGCCGATGTCTACTGGGGCGACCTGGACGTGCTGCTGCTCGACCTGCCGCCGGGCACCGGTGACGTGGCCATCTCCATTGCCCAGCTGATCCCGGGCGCCGAGATCCTGGTCATCACCACCCCGCAGCAGGCGGCGGCCGAGGTGGCCGAACGCGCCGGCGCGATCGCCCTGCAGACGCGCCAGAAGATCCTCGGCGTGGTCGAGAACATGTCGTGGATGGAGTTGCCCGACGGCAGCCGGATGGAGCCGTTCGGATCGGGCGGCGGCCAGAAGGTGGCCGACCGGCTGACCCGCGCCGTCGGCGCCCCCGTCAAGCTTTTGGGCCAGATCCCGCTCGAACCGCTGCTGCGTGAGGGCGGCGACGCGGGCACGCCGGTAGTGCTGGCACACCCCGAGTCCGCGTCCGGGTCGGCGCTGCGCGCTGTCGCCGAGCAACTGGCTGTCCGCAAGCGCGGCCTGGCCGGGATGAGCCTGGGTATCGACACCACGCGGCGGTCGGAGCAGCCCGGCAACCTGCTGTAGCCCGGCCCGCTGCGGACCGCCCTGCTTGTAGGTGCCGTCGGCAGCGGCGGCGTTATGTGGCGTCCCAGCGGCTCGCGTCGTGCGGGCCGCCCGGGGCTTTCGGTCCCTTACTCAGGTCCGGACCCTTGTTCAGGTCTGTCTTGTTCAGGTACGGGGGCGGCTGCTTCTTCGACGGCCCGAACCCGGGTGCCTCCCCCAGGTCGAAGCTCTTCTTGACGTCGTCGAACGCCGAACTGTCGCCGTTGAGCAGATGTTTGGTCACGAGGGACTGCGGTGTCATCCCGCGTAGCTCGTTGAGCTGGGACAGCGGCTTACGCAGGTCCTCGAACTCGGGGCCGAGTTCGTCCTTGAGCTGGCTGGTGGCACCCGTGGCGTAGTCACGCACCTGGCGCACCGCCCGCAGCGTCCACGACATCGCGCCGGGCAGCCGCTCCGGACCCAGCACGATCAGTGCCGCGGCCATGATGATCAGCAGTTCGCCCCAACCGATGTTGCTGAACATGCGTGCATCCCTAACGTGCTCTGTGACCGTGCGTGGTGAGGTCCGGACCCTGCTGGGCCGCCTGTGCCCCCGGGTGCGGACTAGTCGCTGCCGGGCGTGATGGTGGCCTTGAAGGTTCGGCCGTCACGCCAGTACGTGAACGGCACCTTGGCCCCGATCGAGGACGTCCGGACCGCCACCGTCAGCTCATCCGCACTCTCGATGGTCCGATTGTTGAACGAGATGATGACGTCATTCTCCCGCACGCCCGCCCGATCCGCAGCACCGCCCTCGACCACATTGCGCACCTGGGCGCCCAGCACCCGCTCGTTGCGGACAGAGCTGGCGTTGATGCCGATCTGCGGGTGGTTGACCTTACCGTCGGCGATCAGCGACTTGGCGATCGGCAGCGCCTGGTTGATGGGGATCGCGAAGCCCAGGCCGATTGAGCCGCCGCCCGGGACCAGCCCGGCGGTATTCACGCCCACCACCTCGGCCTTGCCGTTGACCAGCGGTCCGCCGGAGTTGCCGGGGTTGATGGCCGCGTCGGTCTGGATCGCGTCGATCACCGCGTCGGTGTCGGACTCCGCGTCCGGCTTGAGCGGGACGGGGCGGTTCATGGCGCTGACGATGCCGCTGGTGACGGTGCGGTCGAGGCCCAGCGGTGAACCGAATGCCACCACGTCCTCGCCGATCTGCAGCTTGTCGCTGTTGCCGAGCTTGGAGACCGTCAGGTTCTCGACGTTGTCGACCTTCACCACCGCGAGGTCGGTGCGGATGTCGCGGCCCACGATGCGGGCCGGGACCCGCGTGCGGTCGGAGAACACCACCTCGAGCTTGGCGGAACGGTCATTCGCGGCCATCGAGACGACGTGGTTGTTGGTGAGGATGTAGCCCTTGGCGTCGATGACGAATCCCGAGCCGTTGGCGTAGGCACTGGCGGTGCGGATGTCGATGGACACCGCCGACTTCTCCACCGCCTTCGCGACCGCCGCCTCCGGACGTGCGCAGCCGGGTGCGCGCGGTGACCTGGGCCTCGACGGCGGCGGCACATTCGGCGCACAGCGCCAGGTGGCTGGCGGCGCGCATGTGTGGGGTCATCGCGAGCTCACCGTCGGCGAACGCCGCGACGGCCTCCGGCGACAGGTGTTCGGTGGGCGCGAAGTCGCGGCCGCCGGGGGTTCCCGGCGCGCGATAGGAGGGATTGGGGACGAAAGAGGACGCTCCGGGCGTCCATGTCGCCGGATTCCAGGACGAGCGGCGGCGCCGGCGCATGCCGGTCGCGTCGAGCTGTGACTGCGGACCCGCCAGGCCCCCGGAATTCTGGGGACCCTCGGGACTCTGACGACTCCTGCCGGTGTCCATGCCATGCCCTTCCGTCTCGCCTGTGCGGCCGTCGCGATCTCGCGTCACGCGGCCCGCCCGTCGGGTCGGGCGCGTGCACTGCCGCCAGCCTATCCGAAGCTCTCAACGATGCCCGCGAGCCGGAGGTTCCCGGTCGGGCGAAGAAAGGACGCTAGCGGGCCGAGCCGATGGCCACCGACCGGCTGTCGAGGTGACCGTTCCCGGCCAGATGATCGCGGATGGCCTGCCGGCCGCGATGGATGCGGCTGCGCACGGTCCCGAGCTTGACGCCCAGGGTGGTGGCGATCTCCTCATACGACAGACCTTCGATGTCACACAGGACGACTGCGGCACGGAACTCCGGGGCCAGGGAGGCCAGGGCGCTCTGCAGGTCGGCGTCGAGGTTGGCGTCGGCGTAGATCTGCTGTGGGTCGGGTGTGTCGGCGGGCACCCTGTCGTAGTCCTCGGGCAGCGCCTCCATCCGGATCTTGCCGCGGCGGCGCACCATGTCGAGGAACAGATTGGTGGTGATGCGGTGCAGCCAGCCCTCGAACGTGCCGGGCTTGTAGCTCGACAGCGACCGGAACACCCGGATGAAGGTCTCCTGCGTCAGGTCCTCGGCGTCGTGCTGATTACCCGACAGCCGGTAGGCGAGGCGATAGACGCGGTCGGCGTGCTCACGGACCAGCTCGTCCCACGACGGCATCAGACCGGCGCTGCCCGTGGCGTCGAAGCCCGCGGTGCCAGACGGAATCTGGTCGGCGGTCTCGTCGTAAGGCGCTGATCCTGGCGATGCAGACATTGCTGGTGCACGTTCCCTTCGTTCACGCTGGTGGTGCGGCCGGGGTATTTGCACAACCATTCCGGTGGCCGGACTATTCCGGACCGGGCCGATTGTGCGCTGTCCACGGGTGGCCCCTCGCGATCGTCCGCGATGGGTTCAACCCTGTCCTATGGGAGTGTGTTCGCCGTATGAGATGGCTGTGTGTTCCCTGAGGAAGCCGCGGCGGGGTCCGGATACGGGCCGCCACCTGCGTTTTTTCGGGCTGACCAGCGCGCCCTTGCTGCGCGGACGGTAACAACCCGATTACGCTGTGGTCGTGAGTGAATCACCTACGCCCGTTTTGTCCGCGGATGCGGCGGCCGCCGTGCTGTCCTACGCCGAGTCCGCGATCGTCGAGGACGACGCCGTGGTGGCGGCGCGTGCGCGCGCCGAGGAGCTGGGCGCCACTGCCGTGAGCCCGGCCACCGGGGCGCTGCTGGCGTTCCTCGCGCGGTCGGCGAACGCCGCCAACGTGGTCGAGATCGGGACCGGCGCGGGCGTCAGCGGGCTGTGGCTGCTGGCGGGTATGCACACCGACGGTGTCCTGACCACCATCGACCCCGAACCGCTGCACCACCGTGCCGCCCGCGCCTCGTTCGCCGGCGCGTCCGTGTCGACCGGCCGGACCCGGCTGATCAACGGCGCCCCCCGCGATGTGCTGCCACGCCTGGCCGACCGCTCCTACGACATGGTGTTCGTCGACGGCCCGCAGCTCGAACTGCCCGACTTCGTCACCGAGGCGATCCGCCTGCTGCGGCCGGGTGGGGTCCTCGTCGTGCATGACGCCACGGCCGAGGGCGCCATCGGCGATCCCGCACGCACCGACCCCATGACCGAGGCCGCCCGTGCCGCCGCGATGGTGGTCGCGAACGACGACAGGCTGCTGCCCGTCGTCATCCCGCTCGGTAAGGGCGTGCTCGCCGCCGCCAAGGCGGCCTGACGGCCCAGAGCTCGGAGAATTGCGGACGGCCCGGGAGATTCCCGGGCCGTCTTTAGTCATCCGTTCAGATGTCGGAGGAGAAGCGCACACCGTTGTCGGGGATGGTCACCCCGGGCCACACCCGCGCCCCGCGCAACAGCTCGCAGCGGGCACCGATGACGGCGCCGTCGCCGATCACCGTGTCGCGGACTAGTGCGCGCGGACCCAGATGCGCCCCGAAACCGATGATGCTGCGCTCGACGACCGCACCGGCCTCGATGACCGCGCCGTCGAAGACCACCGCGCCGTCGAGCCTGGCGCCGGGGCCGATCTCGGCGCCCCGGCCGACGACGGTGCCGCCGATGAGCAGCGCACCGGGAGCCACGCCCGCACCCTCGTGGACGAGCGATTCGCCGCGCCGGTCACCGAGCGCGGGCGACGGCGCGATTCCGCGCACCAGGTCGGCCGAGCCGCGCACGAAGTCCTCGGGCGTTCCCATGTCACGCCAGTACGAGTGGTCGACATGTCCCTGGATGTGCCGGTTCGAGCTGAGCAGGGCGGGAAACACCTCACGTTCCACCGACACCGGCCGACCGGCCGGGAAGTCCTCGATGATCGCGCGGCGGAACACATACGCGCCGGCGTTGATCTGGTCGGTCGGCGGGTCCTGGGTCTTCTCCAGGAAGTCGGTGACCCGGCCCGTCGCGTCAGTGGGCACGCAGCCGAACGCGCGCGGATCGGACACCCGCACCAGGTGCATCGTCACGTCGGCGCCGCTGGTGCGGTGGGTGTCGAGGACCTGGCGCACATCGGTGCCACCGAGCACGTCGCCGTTGAAGACGAGGATGGTGTCGGCGGTGAGCTGGTCGAGTACGTTGCGGATCGCGCCGCCGGTGCCCAGCGGTTCCTCCTCGGTGACGTACCGCAGCCGTATGCCGAGCTTGGAACCGTCACCGTAGTACTCGGAGAACACGTGCGCCTGGAACGAGGTGCCCAGCACCACATCGTCGATGCCGGCGGCCTTGATCCGCGACAGCAGATGGGTGAGGAACGGCAGGCCCGCGGTCGGCAGCATCGGCTTGGGCGCCGACAGGGTCAGCGGCCGCAGCCGGGTGCCCTTGCCACCGACGAGGACGACGGCCTGAACGTCGGGCCGGGCCTCGTCGGGCGCCTCATGTTTTCCGGTGCCCGCGTCCTGGGTTGTGGAGTCGGTCATCGTTGATCTCCTGTCGCATGTCCCTCGTTGTCCAGAGCTTTGCGGGCCGCGCGCACGGCCACTTTCGAACGCAACGCCAAACCGACACGCAACGCCAGCCGCAGCGGTGCGCGCAGGATTCCGGGGTTGCGGTCGGCCTGAAAGCGGTAGGCGCTGCGGTGGTGCGCGGGCAGCATCAGTTCCGGGTTCTTGCCCGCCGCGTGTCCCTTGGTGTGGATGACGACCGCGGACGGAACGTACACGTTGAGCCAGCCGGCCTTACCGAGGCGGTCGCCGAGATCGACATCCTCCATGTACATGAAGTACCGCGAGTCGAATCCGTCGACCGAGTCGAATGCGGCCCTGGGCAGCAGCAGGCATGCCCCCGACAGCCAGCCGACGGGACGCTCACTCGGCGCGACGTCGTCGGCCCGGTAGGCGGCGGTCCACGGGTTGGACTTCCAGATGTGCGCGAACACGGCGTGGCCGGTGCCGGTCATCAGGTCGGGAACCCGGCGCGCGGACGGATACACCGAGCCGTCGGGTTCGCGGATCAGCGGTCCCAGCGATCCCGCGCGGGGCCAGCGCCGTGCCGCGGCGAGCAACTCATCGATCGATCCGGGTGACCACTCGACGTCGGGGTTGACGATCACCACGTACTCGACCTCGGGCCCGAGTTCGGCGACCCCCCTGTTCATCGCCCCGCCGTACCCGACGTTGCCGCCGGTACGCACCAGCCGTGCGAACGGGAAGTCACGTTCGGCGCGCTCGGGGGCGCCGTCGACGGATCCGTTGTCGGCGATGATGACCTGCGGTTCCTCGGTGGTGGCCACGGCGAGGCTGCGCAACATCGTCGTCAGATAGTCACCCGAGTTGTAAGTCACCGTCACGACGGCCAACTGTGAAGTCACCGGGACAGGGTAACCAATCCTCCGGTGGCCGCCGCGAGTGCCGCCGACGCGCCCATGCGTCCGGAGTGCCGGATTCAGCCGCGGCCGGGTTCCCCGATGGCCTCGTGCAGGGCCTCGCGCCAGTCCCGCAGCGGCGTGAGCCCTGCTGCCGCCCAGGACCGTCCGGACAGGACCGAGTAGGCGGGCCGTGGTGCGGGCCGCGGGAAATCGGCGGTGGTGCACGGGTGGACGCGGGCGGGATCAGCGCCGATCTCGGCGAACACCTGCGCGGCCAACTCGAACCAGGTGGCCCGGCCGGCGTTGGTCGCGTGCAGGACTGAGCCGGTCGTCTCGGCGGTGCGGCCGCGGCCGGCGAGTTCGAGAAGCCCGGTCGCCAGATCGCGGGCGTAGGTGGGTGATCCGGTCTGATCGCTGACGACGTTGACGGCGTCGCGCTGCGCTTCGAGTCTGCGCATCGTGCCGACGAAATCGCGGGCGTCCGGTCCCCCTGTGTACAGCCAGGCGGTACGCACGATCGTGCTCGACGGATCGCCTCGCAGGACGACGTTCTCCCCGCGCAGTTTGGTGCGGCCGTAGACGGTGGCGGGTGTGTCGTCGGGGCCGACATCACCCGGCTCGTAGCCTTCGACGTCCGCGACGCGCGGCGGGGTGCCGGAGAACACGTAGTCGGTGGAGATGTGGATGAGCCAGGCCCCCTTCTCCTTGGTGACGCGGACGAGGTGGGCCGGTCCGTCGACGTTCACCGCGTGCGCACCGCTGTGATCCTCCTCCGCACCGTCGACGTCGGTGTAGGCGACGCAGTTGAGCACGATGTCGTCAGCGCTGAGTCCCGACAACGCCGAACGCACCGATTCGGAGTCGGCGATGTCGAAGTCGGCGGAGGTCAATGGCGTCACCGTGAGCGGGGCGTCACCGCGGCTCGCCACCTGCTGCACAGCGGTGCCGAGTTGTCCGGCCGCACCGGTCACGAAGAGTCGTCGCGTCATGGTGACCATGGTGCCTGCTGCTCACCGAACGCATCACACGACTCGCCCGGCGTTGCGCTACTGCATTCCCTCTTCACACCAGTAGCCTGGCGTTGCACCTTCAACACCAGCACCACCCTTCTCGCCGGAAAGGTAATGGCTTAACTCGTGGACTCTCGATCAGACAACGGGCACGGGCGCCGCCGGGAGCGGAGCGAGCGAGCTCATAGGTCAGAGCGGAGCGAGCGAGCTCATAAGTCGGAGCGCGGCGAGCGAGCTGACATTCCACAGCGCCGGGAGCGCGGCGAGCGGGCTGAGGATTCACGACGCCGGGACCGGGGCGTTCCGCCGCGTCGGGTGCGGGGTGAGCGCTCGGGCGAGCCCAGGCGGACGCTGCCGCCGGTGCGTGGTGATGAGGATGGACGTCCGGTGCGTCGCGGCGCCGAGCCGCGTGTACGTGCGGCCGCCGAACGTGGTGACCGCCCCCGCGCCGGTGATCGTCCCCGGGCCGGTGAACGACGCGAGACGGATCCGCGTGGACGCGGCACCGAACCGCCGGCACGCCGGGTGGATCGGTCCCCGGACCGGGCGAGCGGCGAGATCCATCGAGACACACCACAACGCCGGCCCGCAGCTTCCGACGAGCGCCGACGTGGTCGCAAGCCCGCCGCCGACCGCCGTGCCACCGATCGCCGATCGGCGCCCACGCGGCTGCCCGGTGATCCCCGCGACGGCCACGACCTGGACGTTCGCCGTTCGTCCGGCGAGATCCACACCTCACCGCGGCGCGGGGCGGCGGATCGGGACGACGCTCCCCGTCGTCGCGTCCGGCGACCGGGCGGCGATGCGAACCCGGCGACCCCCGACAAGACCTCAGGCAAGGTCCCGACCAAGACTTCGGGCCCGGCTGCCGACAAGACAGCACCGAAACGGAAGAAGCCCACCCCGCGCACGGCTCAACCCAAAGAGAAGGCTTCCGCGCCGTCGGTCGTCACACCGGACGAGCCGGACACCGTCACCGCCGACGACACGGCCACGACGTCCGGCGGCGCCCCGGATATCGCACCCGCGGCCACGCTCGCAGAGTCCGGCAAGACCACAGCCGCCTCCACACCGCCACCGGCGGGCGTCGCGGGCGCGGTGCGCACGGCGATGCGCGAGCGCCACAATGTCTCGCGCATGCTGGTGGCACTGCTGAGCGTGACCGTCCTGGTGTGCACCGGCTACGCCTGGCACAGCATTTCCGATCTCCGCGAGAGCGTCACACAGTTGTCGGGACTCGGCCTCGGCGGCGGTGGTGACGGCGCCACCGACATTCTGCTCGTGGGCACCGACTCACGTACCGACGCCAAGGGAAACCCGCTGGACGCCAAGGAATTGCGGTGGCTGCGGTCGGCCGACGATGTGGCCACCAACACCGACACGATCCTGTTGATCCGTATCCCGAACGACGGCTCGTCGGCGACGGCCATCTCCATTCCCCGCGACTCGTATGTCGACGTTCCGGGTATCGGGATGAGCAAGATCAACGCCGCCTACGGCGCAACCCGCGAGCACGTGCGCCGCGAGGCCGTCGAATCCGGAAAGCCGGAGAAGGAGGCCGAGGACGACGGCACCAAGGCGGGCCGGAAAGCGTTGATCGACACCGTGTCCAACCTGACCGGGGTGCGGGTCGATCATTACGCCGAGGTCGGGCTGCTCGGCTTCGTGCTGCTCACCAACGCCGTCGGCGGCGTCGATGTGTGCTTGAAGAACCCTGTGTCCGAACCGCTTTCGGGTGCCCGATTCCGGGCCGGCAAGCAGACCCTGACGGGCCCGAAGGCGCTGAGCTTCGTCCGCCAGCGGCACGACCTGCCGCGCGGGGACCTCGACCGGATCACCCGCCAGCAGGTGTTCATGGCCTCGCTCGCGCAGAAGGTGTTGTCCGCCAAGACATTGACGAGCCCGTCGAAGGTATCGGAGCTGCAGCGCGCCGCGGCGCGGTCGATCGTGATCGACGACGGCTGGGACATCGTGAGATTCGTGCAGCAGCTCAAGGACCTCAGCGGCGGCAACATCAAGTTCTCCACGATCCCGGTGATCACCGAACACGGGTGGAGCGAGGACGGCAGGCAGAGCGTCGTCCAGGTGGATCCGGCCCAGGTCAAGAAGGCCACCGAGAATCTCCTCAAGAGCGACAAGGACAAGTCCAAGGACGCCGAGCGCGGCGACTACATCGTGGATGTCACCAACGGCGGCACCGTCGACGGCCTGGCATCGAACGTGTCGAATATCTTGTCCGGCAAGGGATATCAGCGCGGCAAGACGGCGACGGCCGGTACGAACGACCTGGATTCGGTGATCGTGGCACACTCCAAGGACGATGCGGGCGCACGCAAACTGGCCAAGGACCTCGGCGGGCTGACCGTCCGCGAGGACAAGTCCGTGCCGGAGAAGCAGCTGCGGGTGATCCTCACCAATTCGTATGCCGGACCGGGCTCCCCGGCCGATCCGACCAACGAGATCGCGCAGACGCAGCAGAACGGTGAGGACGTCAATTCGGCACCGGGCGGCAACCGTTCGCCGATCACCGCCGAGTCCGACGGCCCCATGTGCGTCAACTGACCGGGTTCGGGCGGCGGATACGCTGGGCCCGGTTCTGCTGACGACCGAAAGGCACTCCCATGTCCTCCGCTTCCGCCGCCGGCTCCCCCACGGTCACCGCTGCCGTGTTCGGGACGATCGGCGACTGGACCCGCCCGATGCTGACGTTCTACGACGACGCGACCGGCGAACGCACCGAGCTGTCGGCGGCGACGCTGGGCAACTGGGCCGCCAAGACCGCCAACTTCGTCGTCGACGAGCTGGGCGCGGGGCCCGGGGACGTGATCGTCGTCGACCTGCCGCATCATTGGCAGACCGCGGCGATCCTGCTCGGCTGCTGGTGGGCCGGGGCGCAGGTCCGGTTCGACAGCCCCGCGGAGTACGACGACGCGGTCGCAGTGTTCACCTCGCCGGCCGGGCTCAGCGCCTACGACGACGCCGACGAGGTCATCGTCACCTCACTCGACCCGTTCGCCCTTCCCATGCGCGACCTGCCGCCCGGCGTCACCGATTTCTCGACGGCGGTCCGGGTGCACGGTGACAACTACGCGGCGCGGGTGCGTGCCGATGCCGCGCTGAACGGCGCCACCACCGCGGAGGTGCTGGCGGCCGCCGGGCGGCAGGCCGACGCGGACGGCGTGACCCCGGGGGCGCGTGTGCTGTCGGTCCGCGGCTGGGACGACGCGGACGCGCTCACCCGCAATCTGGTGTCGGTGCTGGCGCGGGGCGCGTCGCTCGTGTCGGTGGCCCACCCCGCCGACGGCGGCACCGAGCGCCGCGCGCAGACCGAGAAGGCGACGCTGATCCTCGCCTGAGATCCGGCACGCTATCGGGCCGGCGCGCTACTCGCCGAGCAGTTTGTCGCGGAGCGCGGCGTCCTTGTCGAGCACCATCGACTCCAGCTCCCGCTGGAACGCGGCCATCCGCTCCAGCAACACCGGGTCCGACGCGGCGAGGATGCGCACCGCGAGCAGACCCGCGTTGCGGGCCCCACCGATGGACACCGTCGCGACCGGGACGCCCGCGGGCATCTGCACGATCGAGAGCAGCGAATCCATACCGTCGAGGTACTTGAGCGGGACCGGGACACCGATCACGGGCAGTGGGGTCGCCGAGGCGACCATCCCCGGCAGGTGCGCGGCGCCGCCCGCGCCGGCGATGATCACCGAGATGCCGCGGCCGGCCGCTCCGGCGGCGTAGTTCAGCATGCGCTGCGGGGTGCGGTGCGCCGACACCACGCCCACCTCGAAGGGCACCTCGAATTCGGCGAGCGCCTCGGCGGCGGCCTGCATCGTCGGCCAGTCCGAGTCGCTGCCCATGATCAGCCCCACCCGGGGACCGGCGGGCGCGGCCCCGCCGGCGGCCACATCCTGCGCACCGGTCTCGGTGCCGCCGGACTGTCCGTCGTCGCTGTCGGTCATGAATGCGGGTCCCATCCGTCGGTCCATTCGGCGCGGGACATCCAGTGCGCGGCCCGTTCGGCCCGCTCCCGGACGTCCTCGACGCCGTCATCTGCTGCGCCCACGATATTGACATGCCCGATCTTGCGGTCGGGCCGCTCCCCCTTGCCGTACAGGTGGACCTTGGCCTCGGGCATCCGGGCGAACAGGTGGTGCAGCCGCTCGTCCATCGACATCGACGGGGCCTGCTCGGCGCCGAGGATGTTCGCCATCACGGTCACCGGCGCACGCGGTGAGGTGTCGCCGAGCGGATAGTCCAGGACGGCACGCACGTGCTGCTCGAACTGGGAGGTGACCGCGCCATCCATCGTCCAGTGGCCGCTGTTGTGCGGGCGCATCGCCAATTCGTTGACCACCAGCCGGCCCGGACCGCCGTCCTCGCCCACGGTCTCGAACAACTCCATCGCCATCACCCCGACCACGCCGAGTTCGGCCGCCAGCCGCAGCGACAGCTGCTGGGCCTCCTCGGCCACCGCCTCATCGAGATCGGGTGCCGGTGCCAGCACCACCGCGCACTGTCCCTTGCGCTGCACCGTCTCGACGACCGGCCATGCCGCGCCCTGACCGAACGGCGACCGGGCGACGAGCGCCGACAGTTCGCGCCGCATCGGCACCTTCTGTTCCACGATCAGCTCAGCACCCTTGCCGAAGTTCTCGTCGAACACCGCCAGCGCCTCGTCGCGGGTGTCGGTGAGCCAGACTCCGCGGCCGTCGTAGCCGCCGCGCACGGCCTTGAGGACCACCGACCAGTCGTGGGTGTCGCCGAACTCCGTGAGCCGGGTCCGGGCGGCCTCGCGGTCGGATCCGCCGAGATCGGCGAAATCGGGAACCGGCAGCCCCAGCTCGGCCAGCCGCACCCGCATCGCCAGCTTGTCCTGGGCGAAGTGCAGTGCTTTTGACGGCGGGCGGACCTGCACCCCCTCGGCTTCGAGCGTCCGCAGATGTTCCAGCGGCACACCTTCATGGTCGAAGGTGAGCGCGGTGGCGCCCTGTGCGGCGCGGCGCAGGTCGTCGATGTTCTCGTGCGACCCGATCACGACGTCCGCGCTCACCACCGCCGCCGGGTCGCCCGGGGAGGCCGCCAGCACCCGCAGGCACTGACCGAGGGCGATCGCGGCCTGATGGGTCATGCGGGCCAGCTGGCCCCCTCCGATCATGGTCACCGTCGGCATCGGGCCTGCGTGCCGGGTACTCGCGGCTGGCTCAGAACTCACGGTTGACATGGTGGCACGTCCCGCTCACGAACCGCACATCGTGGCCGAGACGGGCACCACATGCCGATCGTTTCGTACACTCGGATCTTGTGCCCTTTATCGATGAGCTGGTCGACCGGTTACCCGGCCCCCTACACGAGCTCGCGAGGCAACACCACGAACTGATCAAGTTCGCACTCGTCGGAGGCACCACATTTGTCTTTGACATGGCGGTGTACTTCGCGCTGAGCCTGACGGTGCTGGAGCAGAAGCCGGTGATCGCCAAGATCATCTCAGGTGTTCTCGCGACCATCCTGAGCTACGTCCTGAACCGCGAATGGGCGTTCAAGAACCGTGGCGGGCACCAGGTACACCACGAGGCGCTGCTGTTCTTCGGGATCAGCGGGATCGGTGTCGGATTGCAGGCCGCCCCGCTGTGGTTCGCGAACAACGTGTTCAGCCTCCGCGAAAACCTGGGAACTCTGGAGCTGGCTGTCGTCGACTTCGTCCTCGGTTTCATCATCGGCAACCTGCTGCAGATGGGCTTCCGGTTCTGGGCGTTGCGCAAGTTCGCCTTCCCGGAGGCCGACGTGGCCATTCTCGGCGAGCACCAGCCTGCCGGCGACAACACCCGCACCGGCGACGAAGTCAACGGTGACGAACTCAACGGTGACGAACTCAACGGTGAGGAACTCGGCCACGCGTGATCTCGGGACTCCTCGTGGGATCCGCGAGCCCGGCTGACCCCAGCCCCCGCGATCGTCCCGCCGAGGACCCCCCGCCCGTCGTGTCGTCGCCCGTCATGTCGTCCGCGGGCCAGGCCGGCACGACGATCGAGAACACCGGCGGACGCCGGGAACCGAGTTCGAGCCGTCCGCCGTCGGCCTCGATCAGCGCCCGCGCCAGCGACAGGCCGACACCGTTGCCGCGGCCGACGGAGAAGCCGCGCCGGAAAATCATGACCGCCAGGTCATCGGCCACCCCCGGCCCGTCGTCACGGACCGTGATGCGCACGAGGCCGCTCGACAACTCGCCGATCTCGATACGGCACTGACCCGCCCCGTGCATGAGTGCGTTGTCGACCAGCACGCTGAGTGCCTCACGCAGCCGCCCCGGCCGGCTGCTCGCCGCGATAGTCTCGGTGCCGCCGCGGGTCACGAGCGTTCGTCCCCGCGACGCGAATGCCGGGGCGAAGTCGCTGACCAGCGTCGCGACCGTGTGGCCGACGTCGACGGGCTGGGACGGAGCCGCCTCCTCACGTGACTGCGCGACGAACTCGTCGAGCTCACGGGCGAGCCGGTCGACCTGTTCCAGACCGGCCTCCGCCTCGATGACGACGGCGGGATCCTCGTGCAGGGTGAGTTCGTCGAGGCGCAACTGGATGGCGGTGAGCCGGCTGCGCAGCTGATGGGACACGTCGCCCACTGTTTCGCGTTCGCGTTCGAGACGCAGCGCGATCTCCGCGTTGGCATCGCCCAGCGCCGACGAGACGCGGTCGAGTTCGCTGATCCCGTACCGGCGCCAGTGGGCGCCGAACTCGCCACGGCCCATCGCCGCGGCCCGGTCGGCCAGATCGATGAGCGGGTCCGCCAGTCGCCCGGCGGTCACCGCGGCCACGCCCGTCCCCGCCGCCACCGACGCCGCCATCACCATCGCTACGATGCCGATGGCGAACAACTGGTCGTTGTGCACGTCCGAGGCGGGGATCTCCAGCAGGAGGGAGCCCGCGGCGCCGAGCGCGATCGAGTCCGACACGGTGTGTCCGTCGATGTTCGCACCGATCACCCGCGTCTCCACCCTGTCGGGGCGGTCCGTCGCGTGGGCGGCACCGGTCACCGGGTAGTGGATGGTGAGCCTGCCGCCGTCCGGGAGCAGTACGCCGAAAGCGTCGACATCGAGTTGCCCGGGCCGGATCGACCCCGCCTCACCCTCCTGCCGGATGAGTTGGTCGGCGATCGCCTTGATCCGGCTGTCGAGGTCCTGGCGGGCGTTGTCGGCCACCCACCACCAGGCGATGACCGCGAGCGGGATACCGAGCAGCAGGCCGACCGCCACGACCATGGCGACCATCGAGTAGAGGATGCGTCTGCGCACTACACCACCCGATTCAGGCCTGGGTGGGCGGTGCGGCGGGGGCTGTCACGATCACGGGTCGAACCGGAAACCGACCCCGCGCACGGTGACAATGTGCCGGGGACGGTCGCGCCGGTCGTCGCCGATCTTGCGGCGCAACCACGAGATGTGCATGTCGAGTGTCTTCGAAGAGCGCAGATCCGCCGACCCCCACACCTCGGTGAGGATCTCGTCGCGGCCGATCACCTGCCCCGACCGCTCCATCAGGAACCGCAGCAGATCGAACTCCCGGTTCGCCAGCACCAGGTCCTTGCCGTCGACGAGGACGCGGCGTCCGCGCGGATCAAGCCGGATGTCGCCGCCGTCGAGGACAGATTCGGAGTCCTCCTCCGAGTTGCGCCGGCGCAACAGCGCCCGGACCCGGGCAAGAAGTTCAGCGAGCCGGAACGGTTTGCCCACGTAGTCGTCGGCGCCGGCGTCGAGACCGACGACGAAGTCGACCTCGTCGGTGCGGGCGGTGAGCATCAGCACGGCCAGACCCGGCCGCGTCGTCCGGATTCTCCTGCACACCTCCAGGCCGTCGATCTCGGGCAGTCCGAGATCGAGGATCAGTAGTTCGTACCTGCTGTCCTGCGCGTATTCGAGTGCCTGGGCTCCGTCGGTGACCACCTGGCAGCCGTAACCCTCACGGCCCAGCGCCCGTGCCAGAGGTTCGGCGATCGCCACGTCATCCTCGGCCAGCAGTACGTCGGTCATCGGCGCGGCTCGCTGTCGGGATCGTTGTCGTCGTCGAGGACCTCCTGGTACAGCAGGGCGTGGACGCGTTCGACCTGCGGGATGTTGTTGAAGGTAAGCGGTTCGTCGGACGCCGATTCGATGACCAGCGAGCCGGTGTTCAGCAGGCGGTCGATCAGCCCGTGCTCGAACTCGACCGTGTTGATTCGCTGGAGCGGGATGTCGTTGCCGGACCGGGTGATGATGCCGTTGCGGAAGATCACCCGCCGGTTGGTGACGACGAAGTGCGTGGTCTTCCACGACACCAGCGGCCGCACCAGGTACCACCCGGCCACTGCCAGCCAGATCACGAGGATGATGCCCAGGATCCAGGTGCGCGCGGTACCGTCGAGCCGGTCGTTGACCAGGCCGCCGAGGACACCGGCCACGCCCGTGGTGACGATGAAGATCAGCAACGGTGCCACAAGGCACTTCCAATGCGGGTGCCGCTCCAGGATCACGCGTTCGCCCTGTGCGAGATTCTCCTTCGGAATGCCCATGCGGGCCAGCTTAGTGCGCGTGACCCGGAATTCACCGTGGAGTCGTTCGGCGGGACGTCGATCCGTGAGCCACGCCGACGCCGTCGCCTGCGGCTGAACCGAAGGGCGGCTTGCGTAGACTGGAGGGCCTATGACAGGTCAGGAGGCACACGCATGAGCTATCACGACCCGGTCGACCGCAACCGGCGCAATCCGGCGGACTCCGTTCCCCCGACGCGGGCGTATCCGCAGCCACCCCGCCCCGCAGACCCCGGCCCCTACGGCGATCCCGGCAACGACCGCGATCCCGGCCAATACTACGACGAACGCTCGCACGGCGGACCCGTCTATCGCGACCAGGAGTACTACGCACCCAACCAGTACGACAATCCGCGCGACTACCAGTCCGCCCGGCCGTACGGCCAGCAATACGGGGCCCCTCAGCAATACGGGCAACCGTACGACGCACCGCCCCAGTACGAGCAGCCGTACCCGTACGAGCAACCCCAGCCTGCCGCGCGGCAGAGTCCGCGTGGGGACCGGTCGCCGCGCGGCGCCTACGGGGCTCCCGCGCGTGAGCGCAAGCAGGTCGGCCCCGACATCAATCCGGGATTGTTCGTCGGTGGTGTGGTGATGACCGGCATCGTCACCGGTCTGGCCGCCTGGCTGGCCGCATGGGTCGCCCGGATCATCGTCGAAAAGGTCAACGACTCCGGCAAGCTCGGGGTGTGGAACCCGCTCGCCCGCGACGAATACTGGTTCGCCGTCGTGGCGTTTCTGTGCGCGCTTGCCGCCGGCGCCCTCTGGTACGTCCTCCAGCTGGTCACGCCCTCACCGGATGCGTTCTTCCGCTGGATCGTGATCCTGCTGATCGTGGCCGCGGTACTCATCCCGCTGCTGCTGTCTGCCGAGATCTCCGTCGGCATCGCCACCGCGATCCTGCACCTGATCATCGGCCTGCCGATCCTCGCCCTCATCCCGGCGATGGGCCAAAAAAGCCTCCGCCGCTGACCGCTGACCCAAGCTTCCCGCGCAATCGTTTCCTTCAGCACCGATCGGATCCGTTCAGTGCTGAAGGAAACGGATGCGCGGGAACCGTCAGCCGTGCGCTTCGAGAATGAGCCGGGCGAGTTCGGCCTTCTTCGCGGCCAGTTCCGGGGTGCCGAGCACGTCGAGCGAACGCACGCCGGGCTGGTCGTCGCCGGGCAGCACCACCGCCCGGTCGGCGATCACCCGGCCCGGACGGGCACTCATCACGATGACGCGAGTCGCCAGGAACAGCGCCTCCTCCACCGAATGGGTGACGAAGACGATGGTCTTGCGCTCGCGGTGCCACAGGTCGAGCAACTGCACCTGCAGTTGTTCCCGGGTGAACGGGTCGAGCGCGCTGTAGGGTTCGTCCATCAGCACAATGCCCGGATTGTTGACGAACACCCGCGCGATCTGCGCGCGCTGCTGCATGCCGCCGGACAACTCGTAGGGCCGCTTGTCGGCGAAGTCCTTGAGCCCCACCAGATCCAGCGCCTGCAACGCCCGCTCCCCGCGGTCGGCCCGGCTCTCGCCACGGGCCCGCGGCCCGAACTCGACATTGCCGCGCACGCTGAGCCACGGGTACAGCGTCGGCGCCTGGAAAACCACACCGCGGTCGGGGTCCGGCCCGTCGACGGGGGTGCCGCCCACGGTGGCCGACCCGGCGGTCGGGGTGACGAAGCCCGCGAGGATCTGCAGCAGTGTGGTCTTGCCGCAGCCCGACGGGCCGACGACCGCGACGAACTCCCCCGGCTCGATGGTCAGCGATGTCGGGGACAGTGCGATGACCTCCCCGTCCGACGACGGGTACGTCTTGGACACGCCGTCGAGCACGATCGGCTCGGCGACGGTGGTTGGTGCGCTCACTGGGCAACCTCTTTCAATGCGTCGGTGAACAGCCCGTCCCGGTACACCTGCGGCGCCGACACCGTGCTGACACCCCCGTCGGGGGTCGTGTGCAGGAATGTCGCGGTGCTCGTCAATGCCGTGCTCAGTCCGGACTCGGCTCCCTGCGATCCGAAGTACTTGCCGTCGAGCTGATCGCGGGCGGTGAGGTACTTGTAGCCGGCCAGTTGCGGGGTCACCTGGTCGGGCGAGATGCTCAGTTGCGATGCGATGTGGATCGCCGCCTTCTGTTTATCGGTGTTGAGCAGGTTGACCGCCCAGTTCTGCGCGACGGTCCAGTACTTGAGGAACGGTCCGTTCTGCGCGACGAAATCGCTACGGGCACCTTCGAGATCGAAGGTGGGAGCCCCCTGTTCGGCGGTCACCCCGGAATCGTCGATGACGTGTCCGTTCGCCTTGAGCTTGGACAGCACCGGATCCCACACCCAGGCCGCGTCGATTCCGTTGCCCCAGGCGGCGAGCATCGCGTCGGGCTGGGTATTCATCAGCGTGACCTGATCGGTGATGCCAGCCCGATTCAGCGCGGTCAGCAGCGAAAAGTGCGAGGTGCTGGCGAACGGGACGGCAATCTTCTTGCCGCGCAACTGATCCATTGTCCGGATCGCGGGATCGTGCACCACCAGCGACTCAGCCTTGCCGATGACGTCCTGAATCCACACGACCTTCATGTCGATGTCGAGCGGCGCCGACAGTGCCCGGGCGGCGGGTGCCGAACCGAGCAGAGCGATGTCAAGACTGCGGGCTTTGAAGCCCTGCAGAACATCGCCGCCCGAGGAAAATTTGCTCCAGGTGATCTTCGCATTCGGCATGCACGCCTGCAGCAGTGAGGTGTCCTTGACGATCAGGTCACCGTTGGTCACTTCCTGATAACCGATCCTGGCCGTCGTCCGGATTCCCGGATCCGGCTTGACCGGGCAGGAGACCTTTTCGCCGATGGCGCGGCTTTGCTCCGAACGGCCCGATTCCACAATGCAACCGGAGGTGGTCAGGGCGATCACAAGAAGGACCAGCACCGCGCCCAGTGTGTTACGTCGGTTGTGTGTCATCACGCCTTCCCCTGCCACGGCGTCGCCCATGCGCCCACGTATTTGATGAGCAGATCGAGGATCAGCGCGGTGATTCCGATGACGATGATGCAGGCGATCGTCAGCGCCGTATTGGTCTGCTGGCCCGCGTAATAGGCGAGGCCGCCGATACCGGGGATTCCGTTGTTGAGTTCGGCCGCCACGACCGTGGTCCAGGCGAATCCGACGGCCAGCCGGATACCGTTGATCACGGCCGGTAAGGACGCCGGAAGAATGACGTGCGAGACCACGTGCACTCGCGAAGCACCCAGTGCGCGTGCGGCATTGACCTGTGCCTCCTTGACGTCCTGGACGCCGCTGAGGGTGGCGATGGTGATCGCCGGGAACGCTGCGAGAAACAGCAGCCAGATCTTGGAGGCGTCGCCGATGCCGAACCAGACGATCAACAGGCCGATATAGCCGAGCGGTGGCAGCGCGCGAAGGAAATTCAGGTACGGCTCGATCGCCACCGCGATCGGGCGGACTGTGCCCATCAGAAAACCGAGCGGCGGACCCACGACAATCGCCAGACCAACGCCGGCGACGATGCGCTGCAGGCTCGCGATCAGATGTTCCCAGAGAAAGTAGTTCTGTTCGCCGAGCACCTCACGTGGCACACCCGGCGCCACCTGGTGCCAGGTGTTCGCCCGGTAAAAGGCATCCCAGACCGTCCTGGGTGTGGGCAGGAACAGCGGATCCACCCATTTGGCCGCGGTGATCAGCCACCACACCAGAAGAAATACGACAAGGGCTCCGAGCCGGATCGATACGGAACGGACAAAGGGCGGATAACTCCTTGGTAGCCGCAGAAATTGCGGCCAACTCGCCTGATCGGCAATCACACTCACGAGCGACGATCATTCCCGGGCGGGGATGATGACGACAGTGATCCGATCAGGCTGAATGAAAGGGGGCCCTCGGCGTGCGCCAACGAGGATTCCGTGGACTCACGGCCCACGAAATCCCCACGCGGCGCTCAGAGCACAGCGGGCAGGCTCAGCTGCCGGTGCTGCTACCGACGCTGCTACCGGGCCCTTCGGTGCTGCCCATCGACATCGCGTCGAGGATGGACATCAGCCAGTACGGTGTGCACGGATGCACTGACGAACCGACGGGCGGCGGAGTATTCGGCAGACAGGGTGGGGTCACGGGGTAATACACCGGTGGGTGCGGCCGCGGCGGCACCGCACTCGCGGGAGCAGCGCCCAGCACTGCCGGTACCGCGATGGCGATCGAGATCGCGGCGCCGCGGACAAGTCGACGAACGTTCTTCATGATTCCTCACTCAGTAGCGGCCTTGACCATCCATACCTTGCCACCTGCGGCGCCCGACGTCAGCACGACACCCCCGAATCGTTACTTCGGGAGACGAATCGATATCTCAGGATTCCACGACCGGACCGTTGACAACCTGGCCGTTCGCGGACGCGCCGCTCACAGCCTCGGGTCACGCCCAGCGCCGACCCACGCGCCAGATCACACCGCGACGCCGGTCAGGATTCGAACTTCAGGTTGTCGAAAGAAAACGTGAAGTCCGGTAGCTTCCCGCTCGCACTGCCGCTCGCCGCGCTGGAGAGTATGGAGCCGAAGAAATAGAGCGGATCTTCATAGCAAGCAGCGGTCGGATCAGTGAATATCGGGGCTACGCACCCCTCGCCGCCATTCACTACCGGCTCCGCCGATGCGGGGGAATCGGCCATGACCGGCGATAACGCGAGACCGAGGCCGACGGCACCGGCGATAATCGAGTTTCGGACAATCGTCATGAGAACCTCCAAAGCGAAATTTGTCCTCTACCGACGCTCGCACCGCACCCCGGCCGGGGCAACCCCGAGGGCGGGATTCGTACGAACGAACCACACCCCTCGGCCGGCCCTCTCGTGCTGGTCAGTCGGCGACGCGCAGGTGCGTGACGTCGCCTGCGGTGGCGCCGATGCGCTCACCCGCGGCCGTCTCCAGGATCACGCGGCCGTCGGAGTCGACGTCGACGGCCGTGCCGATGACGTCCTGGTCGCCGGGGGCGATGAGGCGGACGCGGCGGCCGATGGTGTCGCAGCGGTCGCGGTAGGCGGCGGCGAGAGCGATGAGGTCGTCGGGCCAGCCGTAGAGCACCGCGTCGAGTTGCGCGAGAACGTCACCGGTGAGGGTCTGGACGTCGACGGGGGCACCGGTGGCGATGCCGAGCGAGGTGGCCGTGGGGACCGGGAGCTGGTCGGGGGTCATGTCGGTGTTGATGCCGATACCGATGATCGCGATCCCACCGTCGGCGGCGGGTGCGTATTCGGAGAGGATGCCGCAGACCTTGGCGCCGTCGACGAGGACGTCGTTGGGCCATTTCAGCACGGCCTTGACCCCCATCGAGTCGATGGCCCGCGCCACCGCGACACCCGCGAGCAGCGACATCCAGCCGAGTCGGTCCGCGTGCGAGCCGACCGCGACCGCGGCGGAGATGGCCACCGACGACCCGGAGGGTGCGGTCCAGGTGCGTCCGTGACGGCCGCGGCCACCGGTCTGGTCCGTCGTGATCAGCACCGAACCGGCGACCTCCGAAGTGCCCTCGGCGGCGGCGCGCGCGAGCAGGTCGGCGTTGGTCGACGCCGTCGACCCGACCACCTCGATGCTGTGCCATCGCGTGTCGGAGAGTCTGTCGGCGAGGTCCTGGGCATCGGGTGTCGGGCTCATGATCTGCAGAGCCTACCGGCCCGAAAAGGCAGCCAGATCACCGTCCCGACCGAGCGCTCGGGAACATGAGGAAAATCTCACATTGGGAGTAGTTGACGTACGTCACAGCGATGTCGTTAGCATCGTTGTTCATGACCTCTGCGCAATCCCAAGGCGGCACGCCTGACATCCACACCACAGCGGGGAAACTCGCCGATCTGCGTAACCGGCTCGACGAGACCCTGCACCCCGTCGGCGAGGGCGCCGTCACCAAGGTGCATGAGAGGGGCAAGCTCACCGCGCGTGAGCGCATCACCCACCTGCTCGACGAGGGTTCGTTCGTCGAGCTGGACGCGCTGGCCCGCCACCGCAGCACCAACTTCGGCCTCGGCGACCGCCGCCCTGTCGGCGACGGCGTGGTGTCCGGCTACGGCACCATCGACGGCCGCGAGGTGTGCATCTTCAGCCAGGACTCCACTGTCCTCGGCGGCAGCCTCGGTGAGGTCTACGGCGAGAAGATCGTCAAGGTCATGGATCTCGCGGTCAAGACAGGCCGGCCGCTGATCGGCATCAACGACGGCGCGGGCGCCCGCATCCAGGAGGGCGTGGTCTCGCTCGGCCTCTACGGCGAGATCTTCCACCGCAACGTGCGCGCCTCGGGTGTCATCCCGCAGATCTCACTGATCATGGGCGCCGCCGCCGGTGGTCACGTGTACTCCCCCGCCCTCACCGACTTCGTGGTGATGGTCGACCAGACCAGCCAGATGTTCATCACCGGCCCCGACGTGATCAAGACGGTCACCGGCGAGGAGGTGACGATGGAGGAGCTCGGCGGTGCGCACACGCACATGTCCAAGTCGGGCACCGCCAGCTACGTCGGCTCCGACGAGGAGGACGCGCTCGACTACGTGCGTGAACTGCTGTCGTACCTGCCGAGCAACAACCGCAGCGAGCCGCCGCGCACCGCGGCACCGCAGCCGGTCGGCTCCATCGAGGACTCCCTGAATGAGGAGGACCTCGAACTCGACACCCTGATCCCCGACTCGCCGAACCAGCCGTACGACATGCACGAGGTCATCCGGCGCATCCTCGACGACGACGAGTTCCTCGAGGTTCAGGCCGAGTACGCCACCAACATCATCGTCGGCTTCGGCCGCGTCGACGGGCGCAGCGTCGGCATCGTCGCCAACCAGCCCACCCAGTTCGCCGGTTGCCTCGACATCAACGCCTCAGAGAAGGCCGCCCGCTTCGTGCGCACCTGCGACGCGTTCAACATCCCGATCATCACCCTGGTCGACGTTCCCGGCTTCCTGCCCGGCACCGACCAGGAGTACAACGGCATCATCCGCCGCGGCGCCAAGCTGCTGTACGCCTACGGCGAGGCCACCGTCGGCAAGATCACCGTCATCACCCGCAAGGCCTACGGCGGCGCGTACGACGTCATGGGCTCCAAGCACATGGGCGCCGACGTCAACCTGGCGTGGCCGACCGCCCAGATCGCGGTCATGGGCGCCTCCGGCGCGGTCGGGTTCGTCTACCGCAACCGCCTCAAGGAGGCCGCCGCGAACGGCGAGAACGTCGACGACCTCCGGCTGGAACTGCAGCAGGAGTACGAGGACACCCTCGTCAATCCGTACGTGGCCGCCGAGCGCGGGTACGTCGACGCGGTGATCCCGCCGAGCCACACCCGCGGCCAGATCGCGACGGCGCTGCGCCTGCTCGAACGCAAGGTGGTCAACCTGCCGCCGAAGAAGCATGGGAACATTCCCCTGTGAGCGACAACAACGAGCAGAACGCCCAGGACGGGACTCAGCAGCCCGAACGCCCGTTCCTGCAGGTCGTCAAAGGTAACCCGACCGACGAGGAGACCGCGGCGCTGACCGTGGTGCTGGCCGCGGCGGCCGGTAACGGCGGCGGTACACCCGAACCCGAGGCCCGCAACGACTGGGGTAACTACGAGGAGCGGCTGCGCGGGCCGTGGGGGATGCCGACGAGCTTCACCCACCTGCGCCGCTGACGGGGTGGCAGAAAATCTCTCGGGACACGGCGCTCATGTGGTGTTGGGGTCGGCCTCTCCCGCACGCCTGAAGGTGCTGCGGGATGCCGGCCTCGACCCCGAGGTCGTGGTCTCCTACGTCGACGAGGACGCGATTCTCGCCGAACTCGCCGGTGCCGAACCCGCCGAGGTGGTGGTACGCCTGGCCGCGGCCAAGGCCGCCGAGGTCTGCGCCACGATCGTCGGCCGCGACGACTCGTCGACCACCGACACCGTGGTACTGACCTGTGACTCGATGCTGCTGCTCGAGGGTGAACTCAGCGGCAAGCCGCACACCGCCGACGTGGCGCGCGCCCAGTGGCGACGCATGCGCGGCGGCACCGGCGAGTTGCTGACCGGTCATCATGTCACCCGCATCACCGGCGGTGCCCTCGCCGGTCAGGCGTCCCGGACCGCGTCGACGACCATCCATTTCTCCGAGATCGACGACGCCACCATCGACGCTTACGTCGCCACCGGCGAACCCCTGTCCGTGGCCGGTGCGTTCACCCTCGACAGCCTCGGCGGCTGGTTCGTCGACCGCATCGACGGCGACCCGTCGTCGGTCGTCGGTATCGGTCTGCCGACGGTCCGCGAGCTCCTCGCGGCGGTGGGCGTGGACGTCACCGCGTTGTGGCGACACGCCGGGCCCACAACGTAGGCCGCTGCCCGCACGCCGACAGCGGGTAGTAGGTACTCTCGACTCTCGGATACGCAGTTCTCCGGCGCCGGGCAGCCCACCCGGCGTGTCCACACCCGGTGTCCCACCGTTCCCGGTTCCGCGGGCGTCGCGGCCGGGACCGGATGTCCACCCCCAGAAAGGGAACCCGCACGTGAGCGTCGAAACCGACCCGAATCCCGCATTCGCCGGCTATGCCCACCCCGAGCGGCTCGTGTCCGCTCAGTGGCTGTCCGCGCATATCGGCACCCCGGGTCTGAAGATCGTCGAATCCGACGAGGATGTGCTGCTCTACGACATCGGCCACATCCCGACCGCGCAGAAGATCGACTGGCACCTGCACCTGAACGATCCGGTGACCCGCGACTACATCAATGGCGAACAATTCGCCGAGCTGATGCGCAGCAAGGGCATCAGCCGCGACGACACCGTCGTCATCTACGGCGACAAGAGCAACTGGTGGGCCGCGTACGCGATGTGGGTGTTCACCCTGTTCGGCCATCCCGATGTGCGCCTGCTCGACGGCGGCCGCGACGCCTGGCTCGCCGAGGACCGCGACACCTCGTTCGACGTCCCCGAGTTCCCGCGCTCGGACTATCCGGTCATCGAACGCGACGACAGCAAGATCCGCGCCTTCGCCGCCGACGTGCGGGCCGCGCTGGGCACCGTGCCACTGGTGGACGTGCGCTCGCCGCAGGAGTACACGGGCGAACGCACCCACATGCCCGACTACCCGCAGGAGGGTGCGCTGCGCGGCGGCCACATCCCCACAGCGGTGTCCATCCCGTGGGCCAAGGCCGCCGCCCCCGACAGCCGGTTCCGCAGTCGCGCCGAACTCGATGACGTGTACGCGGGCCTGGATCCGCACACCCCCACCATCGCCTACTGCCGCATCGGCGAGCGGTCGAGCCACACCTGGTTCGTCCTGACGTACCTGCTCGGTTTCGACGACGTCAAGAACTACGACGGCTCGTGGACCGAGTGGGGCAACACGGTGCGGGCACCCATCGTCATGGGTGACGAACCCGGCGCGGCACCGGCGTGAGCGTCCCGGAGGCGCTCGCCGAGATCGTCGACGACTTCGCGGCGCTCTCCGATCCCGACAAGGTGCGATTGCTGCTGGAGTTCGCCGGGGAGCTTCCCGACCTGCCCGACCAGCTGCGCACCGAGGCGATGGAACCTGTACCGGAGTGTCAGTCGCCGGTGTTCCTGTCGGTGGACGCCTCCGAACCCGAGCATGTGCGGCTCTACTTCAGCGCACCGCCGGAGGCCCCGACCACCCGCGGCTTCGCGTCGATCCTGTTCCAGGGACTCGACGGGGCATCGGCCGAGGAGATCCTCGGGGTTCCCGGCGACTTCTACCACGATCTGGGCCTGGACAAGTCGGTGAGCCCGTTGCGCCTGCGCGGCATGGCCGGCATCCTCGGCCGGATCAAAGCGGCTGTGCGCCGCCAGATCTGACGAACGGACGTCCGGCATGAAGTTCGTCCAGATTCTCGAGGAGCCCATCGCGCCGGGCGGGCTGGTGGAGTGGACCCCGTTCGTGCCCGGTGGGCTCGGCGAGTGGAGCACCGACTCGCGGCCCACCTCCCACAACCATGAACAGCATCTGCGGTCGGCGTTCGCGTACCGGCTGCGCACGCGTCGCGAGGGCGGCCGCGAATCGTGGCTGGGTCTGGCGATCGAGTTCGACGAGCCGTTGTCGATCCCGGCGCTGCGTTCGGCGCTGCTGACCTGGATCGACCGGCACGAGGTGCTGCGCAGTCATGTGGTCCTCAAAGGCATCCGGCCCCAGGACGGCGCGCCCGGTCTGGTGCGGCTGACCACCGGACCGGGAACGGTGCACCTGCGCATGGGCAAGGTGGGCTGGTACTCGGATCCGGCGCCGATGATGGATCAGATCGCGGGCTCCTTCGACCGGGCCACCGCTCCCCTGCACTGGCCCGCGTACATGTTCTCCACCGTCGCCCGCGAACACTCGTTCACGCTGCTGTTCGCGGGCGACCATTCGCTGCTGGACGGCTACTCGCTCATCGTCGCGCAGAACGAATTGGTGACCCTCTACCGTGCCGCCCGCGACCATGTCACCCCAGCCCTTCCCGACGCGGGCAGCTACGTCGACTTCAGCGCCCACGAACGCAGGCTCGCCGACGAGACGGGACCGGACCATCCCGCGATCGAGGCGTGGACGACATTCCTGCGGACGGGACACGGACAGATGCCACGCTTCGCCGCCGCCGAACGCAGCCTGCCCCCGGTGTCCCACCCGGCCGACGCCACCGCTGCCCCCGAACCCGAACCCGAGTCCGGACCGCCGCAGGAGTCGCTCACCGAACTGCTTCTCGACGACGAGCAGACCAACCGCTTCACCGCGGTCTGCTCCGAGGCCGGGGGCTCGCTGTTCGCCGGGGTGCTGGCGGCGATGGCGATCGTCTACCACGACATGACCGGCGACACGGAGTTCCGGACCGTCATGCCCCGGCACACCCGCGACAGTCCCGAGTGGCTCACCTCGCTCGGCTGGTTCGTGGGCCTGGCCCCGGTCTGCCTGGACATGTCCGACTCGCCGACGTTCGGTCAGTTGATCGTGCGCGCCACCGCCGAGCTCAAGCACGGCCGGGTCGGGTCCACGCTGCCGTATCTGCGGGTCGCCGAGCTGATCGGGGGCGCCCACCCCGACGTGGTGGCCGGTGAGCCCCGCTTCGCGCTGTCGTTCATCGACACCCGGTACGCGCCTGGTGCGGCCGACGCCGACGCCGGCCGGGCCCGGGTGCTGCGCAGCCACAGCTACGCGCCGGAGGAGGTGTTCATCTGGATCAACCGGACTCCCGGTGGCCTGCGGGTCTCGGCCCGCTACCCGGCCGCCGACGCCACCGACCCGTCGACGGGCGACCTGGTGGGCACGTTCATCCACCGGTTCGCCGACCTGCTCCGAAGCACCGGCGACCGCAGCACTTTCGCTACCGACGGGTAACGCCGACCCTGCTACCGAGCAATCGTTCGGTGCGCTAGGGTAAGTCGCGGAACCGACGACACTTACACTGAAGTGTCGTCGGTCACGCTTCGCCATCCATGAGACGGACGACGCGATCCACCCGTCCGAGCAACACGAGAAGCGCCTCACCATAGACGGTGCGGCAGCCCAGGAGAACCAGTGCCCACTCCCTCTGCGAACACATCCCAAGGCATCAGCAAGGTCCTCATCGCCAACCGCGGCGAGATCGCCGTACGCGTGATCCGTGCGGCCCGTGATGCCGGTATTCCCAGCGTCGCCGTGTACGCCGAGCCGGACGCCGAAGCCCTCTTCGTGAAGCTCGCCGACGAGGCGTTCGCCCTCGGCGGCCAGACCTCCGCCGAGTCGTATCTCGTCTTCGACAAGATCCTCGACGCCGCCGCCAAGTCCGGCGCCAACGCCATCCACCCCGGGTACGGCTTCCTGTCGGAGAACGCCGACTTCGCCCAGGCCGTCATCGACGCCGGGCTGATCTGGATCGGTCCGTCGCCCAGCTCGATCCGCGACCTCGGTGACAAGGTCACCGCCCGCCACATCGCACTCAAGGCGAATGCTCCGATGGCGCCGGGGACCAAGGATCCGGTCGCCAATGCCGACGAGGTCGTCGCCTTCGCCCAGGAACACGGCGTTCCGGTGGCCATCAAGGCCGCCTTCGGCGGTGGTGGCCGCGGCATGAAGGTCGCCTACACCATCGATGAGATCCCGCACCTGTTCGAGTCGGCCACCCGTGAGGCCATCGCCGCCTTCGGCCGCGGCGAGTGCTTCGTCGAGCGCTACCTCGACAAGGCCCGCCACGTCGAGGCTCAGGTCATCGCCGACCAGCACGGCAACGTGGTGGTCGCCGGCACCCGTGACTGCTCGCTGCAGCGCCGTTTCCAGAAGCTCGTCGAGGAGGCCCCCGCGCCGTTCCTGACCGACGAGCAGCGCACCAAGATCCACGAGTCCGCCAAGGCCATCTGCCGCGAGGCCGGCTACTACGGCGCCGGTACCGTCGAGTTCCTGGTGGGCAACGACGGTCTGGTCTCCTTCCTGGAGGTCAACACCCGCCTGCAGGTCGAGCACCCGGTCACCGAGGAGACCGCGGGCATCGACCTGGTCCGCCAGCAGTTCCGCATCGCCAACGGCGAGAAACTGGAGTTCTCCGAGGACCCGGCCCCGCGCGGCCACGCCTTCGAGTTCCGCATCAACGGCGAGGACGCCGGCCGCGGCTTCCTGCCCGCCCCCGGCCCCATCAGCGTCTACTCCGAGCCCTCGGGCCCGGGTGTGCGTGTCGACTCCGGCGTGGTCCAGGGCGACGTGATCGGCGGCCAGTTCGACTCGATGCTGGCCAAGCTGATCGTCACCGGCGAGACCCGCGAGCAGGCACTCGAGCGCGCCCGCCGCGCCCTCGACGAGTTCCAGGTGGAGGGCCTGGCCACGGTGCTGCCGTTCCACCGGCACATCGTCTCCAACCCGGCTTTCATCGGCGACGGCGAGAAGTTCGACGTCTACACCAAGTGGATCGAGACCGACTGGGTCAACCCGATCGAGCCGTACACCGGCGGCCAGCCCATCGAGGACGACGACGCCGCTCCCCGCCAGAAGGTCGTCGTCGAGATCGGCGGACGCCGCGTCGAGGTGTCGCTGCCGGGCGATCTGGCCCTGGGCGGCAACGGTGGCGGAGCCGGCGCCGGCGTCATCCGCAAGAAGCCGAAGGCCCGCACCAAGAAGAAGGGCGGCGGCGCCGCGGCTTCGGGCGACTCGGTGACCGCGCCGATGCAGGGCACCGTCGTCAAGGTGGCCGTCGAGGAGGGCCAGGAGGTCGCCGAGGGCGAGCTCGTGGTGGTGCTCGAGGCCATGAAGATGGAAAACCCGGTGACCGCGCACAAGGCCGGCACCGTCACGGGCCTGTCGGTGGAGGCCGGTGCGGCCGTCACCCAGGGCACCGTGCTGCTGGAAATCAAATAGTTTGGAACCAGTCGAGATCAACGCCGGGACGTGGTACCTGCGTGCGCTTCGTGCGGACACACGGGTTTCCGACGTCCCGGCGTTGGCCGATCTCGGGGTCGATGACCCGGCCGGCTGCGTGACCCGCGCCGCCGACGGCTGGACCACCGAGACCCTGTTCACCTGGGCCGTATGCATCCCCACCACCGGCGAACTCGTCGCCCTGGTCACCGTCACCCCGTCCGGCGACGCCGCCGTACGGGAGGGCTGGGCCCGCGACGGCTACGACGACGCCCTGGCCGCCGCCCTCGATCCGGTGGGACGCTTCACCGAAGGCATGCTCGGACTCACCATCGGCTGAGCGGTGTGTCGATGTCGCGGCCAGTGGCCAGGTCGCCGCATTCCACTGTCACCACGTCGCGCCCCCGCGCCGCCAGATAGGCCCCCGCACCGGTATCACCGTGCACCGTGGCCAGCACCCCGGGGAGGTGATCGCGCCCGAGGTAGACCGGATGACCGGGCCTGTCGTCGTACACCGCGCGCACCAGCGCCGACGGCGCTCGCCGGCTTTCGCTCAGCACGCGCCGAACGGCCCTGCCGCCCACATCGGGCGTGTCAACAACATGTAAAACCACTCCGGCGCAATCGGCGGTCGCGAGCGCCCGTTCGAGCACCGCGCGCACCGTCGCCGACAGGCCCGAGGCCCACTTTCTGACGAGGAGCACCCCGGCGCCCGGCGGGGGTTCCACCACTGCGGCTCCCATCGCGACCACCGCCTCGTCGCAGCCGCCATCCAGCAGTGCGCCGACCGCAAACCTCAGCCAGTCACCTTGGTGTGCAAGGATTTTCGGTGATCCATAGCGCGTCCCAGCACCCGCGGCGAGCACCGCGCCCAGCACCATCGCATCACCCATCGTCGCTCCTCACCCGGTACCGCACAGCCCGCCCGCCGCCATTCACACGCCGCTCCCTGATGGCCCGTTTCGCACCGTTTTACCCGGAAGAAACACGGCGATCTCGCCCAGCGCCGCGTGCGACTTAGGTCCACTATTTACACCTGCCACTGTCCGTCAGCGGACCGAATGTGGCATAGCGGACCCCACCCGCCGGGAGGCGGGCGAATCTCCACCAGTGGAAGGTGCGACATCGATGGCCACAGACTCCGCTGCCGGAAAGGCAGCCCCGAAGCGTAAACGGGTCCACGAAGTAGACCAGGTGCCACCGCCCGGCAAACTCGTCGCCCTCGGCGTCCAGCACGTCGTGGCGTTCTACGCCGGAGCCGTGCTCGTCCCCCTGCTCATCGCGCGCGCGATCGGTCTCGACGACGAAGCCCTGACGATGCTGATCACCGCCGACCTGTTCACCTGCGGCATCGCCTCACTGCTGCAGGCCGTCGGCATCTGGAAGATCGGTGTGCGGCTGCCCTTGCTGCAGGGCATCACCTTCGCCACCCTGGCGCCGGTCATCAAGATCGCCAACGATCACGCGGGTGAGGGCGAGCACGCCGCCCGCGTGGGCCTGCAGACCGTCTACGGTGCGGTGATCGCGGCGGGCATCTTCACCTTCCTGATCGCGCCGTACTTCGCCAAGCTGATCCGCTTCCTGCCGCCGGTGGTCACCGGCACACTGATCACCATCATCGGCGTGTGCCTGATCCCGGTCGGCGCAGGTGACGCGGTCAGCGATCCGGCCAAGCACCTGCACGACTCGGCCAACCCGCGCTGGGTGCTGTACGCGCTCGGCACCATCATCCTGATCGTGCTGATGCAGCGCTTCCTCAAGGGCTTCCTGTCGACGATCGCGATCCTGCTCGGCCTGGTCGTGGCAACGTTCGTGGCCTGGCTGCTCGGCGATGCGACGTTCGACCGGGTGGGCGAAGCCGACTGGCTCGGCTTCACGCCGCCGTTCGCGTTCGGCGCACCCCGCTGGGATGTCGTGGCCATCGTGTCGATGATCGTGGTGCTGCTGGTGGTGGCCGTCGAGTCGACCGGCTCGATCTTCGCAACCGGCGAGATCGTCGGCAAACGCATCAAGAAGGAGGACGTGGCCGCCGCGATCCGCGCCGACGGCCTGGCCACCGTGATCGGCGGTTCGTTCAACTCGTTCCCCTACACCGCGTTCTCGGAGAACGTCGGCCTGGTCCGCATGACCGGCGTCAAGAGCCGCTGGGTGGTGGCCGCCGCCGGCGTCATCATGATGCTGCTCGGCCTGTTCCCGAAGATGGCCAAGGTGGTCGAGTCGATCCCCGCGCCGATCCTCGGCGGTGCGGCCCTCATCATGTTCGCCACGGTCGCGATCGTCGGTATTCAGACGCTCACCAAGGTCGACTTCACCGATCACCGCAACCTGATCATCGCCGCCACCTCGCTGGCCGTGGCGCTGTACGTGGAGGAGTCGCAGTCCTCGGCACCGTCGCAGGTGATCAACAAGGCGGGAGAGGTCGTCGACATCAGCGCCATTCCCGGCGTCGATGAGGCGATGCCCAACATCCTTCTGCAGATCCCGTTCTCGACGGGCATCACGATGGGTGCGATCACCGCGATCCTGCTGAACCTGTTGTTCTTCCATGTCGGTGCCCGCGGGCCGAAGGTGGCCGGTGGCGGTGCCATCACCCTCGACGAGGTCAACAAGATGACCCCCGAACGCTTCCACGACACCTTCGGCACGGTCGTCCAGGACGTCGGCTGGGTGGTCGACCGCGCCTACGATCAGCGCCCGTTCGAGGACGTGCACGATCTGCGCAGCGCCTTCCAGGAGGCCATGCTCACCGGCAGCGACGAGGAGCAGATGCAGCTCATCCGGTCGTTCCCCGACCTCGGGGCCGAGGACGAGGAGACCGGCGAGATGGTGGCCGTCGATCACAAGGGCCTGTCGCAGCTCGAGGAGAACGAACACGAGAACGTGGTCAATCTGTCGGCCGCCTATCGTGAGCATTTCGGCTTTCCGCTGGTCATCTGCGCCCGGGAGACCGAACGCTACGACCGGGTGCTGCGCAACGGCTGGGCCCGCATGGACAATTCGGAGACGAGTGAGAAGTCGTTCGCGCTCATCGAGATCGCGAAGATCGCCAACTACCGGTTCGACGACCTGGTGGCCGACGCCAACCCGATCACCTCGGCGCGATTCAACAGGCAACCCGAACTCTAGAAGGTGTGTCCCGGCTCCCGGTGGTGGTCCGCACCGCCACCGGGAGCCGGGACCCCGCGACAAGCAACAAGTCACAGTCCCGGCGCGCCCCGCGCCGGATATCCCCCTAAGGTAGGACCCGTGCGAAGGGTTGATTGGCGAGGTTTGCCCAGTTTCAACGAACTCACCGAAAGGCAGGCGATCAGCACGCTTTACGCGTGCTGCAGCTCGACGATCTGGGCGATCCGCGTGGCGGCGGCGCGTCCCTTTTCCGACGACGAGGCGCTGCTGGAGTATGCCGACCTGATCCTGGCCGAGCTGAGCGAGGGCGACCTCGACGAGGCGCTGTCGGGCCACCCCCGGATCGGCGACCGCGCCGACAATCCGTCGTCGGCGCGTGAGCAGTCGGGCGTCACCGGTGCCGATGCGGCGGTACTGGCCGAACTCAAAGAACTCAACGCCGCCTACGAGGACCGCTTCGGCCACGTCTACCTGGTGTTCGCCAACGGCAGGCCGGCCGCCGAACTGCTGGCGATCCTCAAGGAACGCATCCGCAACGACCCGGCCACCGAACGCCGGGTGATGCGTGCGGAGCTGGCAAAGATCAACCGCAGCAGGCTGATCCGCATGCTCACCCCCGCCGGAGGTCTCAACGAAGAGGGAGCCGCATCATGACCGGACTGTCCACCCACGTACTCGACGCCGTAACCGGCGCTCCCGCAACAGGTGTGGCGGTGTCACTGCAAGACGCCTCCGGCACCGAACTGAGTTCCGGCACCACCGACGCCGACGGACGTATCTCCCAGATCAACACCGCTGCACTGGTGGCCGGTATCTACCATCTGGTGTTCGACACCGGAAGCTGGTTCTCCGAGAACGACATCAAAGCCTTCTACCCGGAGGTCGACATCTGTTTCGAGGTCGATGATCCCGGCCGCCACTACCACGTTCCGGTGCTGCTGAGCCCGTTCGCCTATTCCACCTATCGCGGCAGCTGACCGCTCCTCACCCTTAGATGCCCATGCGCCGGTGGCGTATGGGCGTCTGTGTGTCCGGACACCTCAGGGTTGGCCGGTGGCATCACCATCGCTATGGTGGACGGCGCAACTGGTTCGCCGACCGGAGCAACTATGGAGCCCCTGCGCCCCGATCGGCGACGACAAGAGGGAATCCGGTGTGAATCCGGAACTGTCCCGCAGCGGTATGCCGGAACGACCGCCGTCTATCAGCACTGGGTGAGAGCCCGGGAAGCGACGGCCAGTAGGAGCGCAGCAAGCGCACGCCGGTAAGTCCGAAGACCTGCCTGTTGTACCGGGCGCGCCGCGTCCGGTGACTCACCGCCTCGTGGATAAGGGCGAGTGGTCGACAGGCGTTTCGGCGTGCCCTTTCCCGGGCGGCGCCGACGGGGCCCCGAGACTTCTCTCCGCAAGGGCGGTGGTCATCCACTTGCATTGCAGGAGAACACTACTCATGCCGAACAACTACCGGCCGTTCACCACTACCGTGCTCGGGACACCCCGGATCGGGCCGAACCGCGAACTCAAGCGCGCCGTCGAGGGCTACTGGGCCGGACGGGTAGCGGCCGCCGAACTGGCCGAAACGGCCGCCGGGCTGCGTCGCGACACCTGGACCCGCTTGAAAGACAACGGATTCGACTCCATTCCGGTCAACACCTTCTCGTTCTACGACCAGGTCCTCGACACCGCGGTCATGCTCGACGCGCTCCCCGCCCGGGTCGCGGCCATCGCCGATCCGCTGGACCGCTACTTCGCCGCCGCCCGCGGCAACGCCGATGTCACTCCGCTGGAGATGACGAAGTGGTTCGACACCAACTACCACTACCTGGTCCCGGAGATCGGCCCGGACACCGTCTTCACGTTGCGCCCGGAGAAGATCCTCGCCGAGGTCGCACAGGCGCACGCGCTCGGCATCCCGGCGCGTCCCGTCGTGGTCGGCCCGATCACCTTCCTGACCCTCGCCAAGGCCGTCGACGGCGCGGCGGCACCGATCACCCGCATCGATGACGTGCTGCCCGCCTACTTCGAGTTGCTCGACCACCTCGTCGACGCCGGCGTCGAATGGGTGCAGTTCGATGAGCCGTCGCTGGTCACCGACGCGATCAACGGCCTCCCCGAGCTGGCCGAGGCCGTCTACGGGCGGCTATCGGCGGTCACCCGCCGCCCGGCGCTGCTGGTGGCCACCTACTTCGGTGATCCCGGTTCCGCGCTCGGTGCGCTGGCCCGCACCGGCGTCGAAGGTATCGCCGTCGACCTGGTCGAGGGCGACGTAGCCGCCGTCGCCGCGGTTCCGGAACTGGCGAACAAGCTGGTGGTGGCGGGCGTGGTCGACGGCCGCAATATCTGGCGCACCGATCTCGACCACGCACTCGGGACCCTGGCCACCCTCCTCGGGTCCGCCGGTTCGCTGGCCGTGTCCACCTCCTGCTCGACGCTGCACGTGCCGTACAGCCTCGAACCCGAGACCGGCCTCGACGACAATCTGCGCGGCTGGCTGGCCTTCGCCGACGAGAAGTACACCGAGGTATCGGTCCTGGCAAAGGCGCTGCGCGACGGCCGCGAATCGCGGGCCGCGGCCTTCGACGCGAGCCGTGCCGCCCTGGCGACCCGGGTCACGGACCCCCGCTTGCACAACGAAGAGGTCCGGTCCCGGCTGGCCGCGATCACCGACGCCGATGTGACCCGCGGCGAGGCGAGCACCCGGCTGGACCGCCAGCAGGCGAAGCTGGGCCTGCCCGCGCTGCCGACCACCACGATCGGCTCCTACCCGCAGACCTCGGCCATCCGGATCGCGCGGGCCGCGCTACGCAAGGGCGAGATCGACGAGGCCGCCTACGTGGAGAAGATGCGCGCCGAGATCGCCGACGTGATCGCGCTGCAGGAGAAAATCGGCCTGGACGTGCTGGTGCACGGCGAACCCGAACGCAACGACATGGTGCAATACTTCGCCGAGCAACTCGACGGTTTCGTCGCCACCGCCAACGGCTGGGTGCAGTCGTACGGCACCCGCTGCGTGCGGCCGCCGATCCTGTACGGCGATGTCGTTCGGCCGCAAGCCATGACGGTTGAGTGGATCAGCTACGCACAGTCGCTGACCGGGAAGCCGGTCAAGGGCATGCTCACCGGTCCGGTGACGATTCTGGCCTGGTCGTTCGTCCGCAACGACCAGTCGCTCGCCGACTCGGCGAACCAGATCGCGCTGGCCATCCGCGATGAGACGGTGGATCTGGAGCGCTCCGGTGCGGCCATCATCCAGGTGGACGAGCCCGCCCTGCGCGAGCTGCTGCCGCTGCGGGACGCCGACAAACCGGCGTACCTGAACTGGGCGGTGCGGGCGTTCCGGCTGTCCACTTCCGGTGTCGCCGACGACACGCAGATCCACACCCATCTGTGCTACTCGGAGTTTGGTGAGGTCATCGGCGCGATCGCGGCTCTGGACGCCGACGTCACCTCCATCGAGGCGGCCCGGTCGAAGATGGAGGTGCTCGACGACCTCAACGCCGCCGGCTTCGCCAACGGTGTTGGTCCTGGTGTCTACGACATCCACTCCCCGCGCGTTCCCTGCACCGCGGAGATCGCCGAATCACTTTCGGCGGCAATCAAAGCCATTGATCCGAAACGCCTGTGGGTCAACCCCGACTGCGGCCTGAAGACCCGCGGCGCCGACGAGGTGGTGGCATCCCTGACCAACCTCGTCGAGGCGACGCAGCAGGTCCGCGCCGGTCTGTAGCAGGACCCCCGCTGGTTGAGGTGTGAGGAGCGCAAGCGACGAGCCTCGAAACCCCGCAAGATGACATTGTCGTCTCACCAGGTTTCGAGGCTCGGTCGCTGGGCAACCTCGCACCTCAATTGGCGTGAGGACTACACGTTGTTGGCCTTGAGCCGCTGCGCCAGGTACTCGGCGGCGGTGAGCGGCGGGTACTTGCCCTCCGGGCTCTCGATGAGGACGTCGGTGTTGGCCTGGGCGAAGAACGCGATCGACTGCCGGGCATCGAGCGACTCCCCTTCGCGCGGCGGACGCACCCGGTGGAAGTTCGACGGCAGCTTGTCGTCGGACCAGCGCATCAGCATGTCGCCGATGTTGCAGGTGATGGCGTCGTCGGACGGGGTGACAGGCGTCCATTCCTGCCCCGCCATCTCCGCACCGGGCAGCACCTGCAGGCCACCTTGACCGTCGCGCTGGAACAGCAGGGTGAGGGCGTCGAAGTCGGTGTGCGCGCCGGCCCGCCAGATGCTGTGGTCGCCGAGCATCTCCTCGGGGAAGGCGTAGTAGTACAGCAGCCGCAGGGTGCTCTGGTAGGTGTCCGACGACGGGTCGTGGGCCTTGGTGAAGAAGTCCCGGTCCAGCCCGAGTTTCACCGCGAAGCAGCCGAGCAGGTCCATCGCGATCTTCCAGCAGCGGGCCTCGAAATCCTCGACGGTGGACCGGAATCCGGCCAGTTCGTCCTCGCTGGGCCACAGTCCGTCCATGCGCGGCTTGGTGTACTGGTAGGACTCCTTCTGGTCGGCGGTGCCCGTGGACGGGCGCACCTGGGATGCGAACTCCCAGCCGGCGTTGGTGCCCTTCTTGAGCGGAAACTGCTCCTTGACCTCGGTGGGCAGGTGGAAGAACTTGTTGGCCATCGCGAACACACCGTCGACGATGTCCTGCGGGATGCCGTGGTCGACGACCTGGAAGAAGCCGATGTCGGTGGCCGCGGCCCATAGTTCGTCGGCGATCTCGTCGAAGCGCTCCTCGAAGTCAGCGATGGAGATGCGGCGCACCTCGCGGTCGGTGGTCTCGGTGCCGACCGCGCCCATCTGGGATTCGCGGTTCAATTCGGTCATGTCGTAGGAGGTCACTGTCGTGTCCTTTCGGGGTTGAGCTGCCACAACGCGATGACCACACGTCTTTTCGGACAGCGTGAACACCCGGCCGCCTCCGGCCGTGCGCTCCACCACCGCAACCCCGCCGCACCCCGCAAGGGGCGGACCCTCGATTCGTGCAATCGGTATTCGCGGGGACCAGTAGACCCGCCGCACATTGCGCGGCTGCTAATCGGCATTACACCGGCGTAAACCGTGAGGCGAAGGCCCTGAAAATGGAACGGACCGTGGCATTCCCCGGCGCATTCGCGGGAGAGTGCCACGGCCCGTTTACCTGACCGGACTGTTTACATGACCGGACTACGGAGGCTCTGCGTGTCAGCCGAGCACGATCAGCAGGTCACCCGGCGCCACCTGCGCCACCTCGCCGATGGCGACTCTGGTCACCTTCCCCTCGACGGGCGAGGTGATGGTGGCCTCCATCTTCATCGCCTCGATGGTGCCGATCGCCGCACCGGCGGCCACCACGTCACCGACACCCACCGACAGCGACACCACGCCGGCGAACGGGGCGGCGATGTGGTTGGGGTTGCCACGGTCGGCTTTCTCCGCGGACGGCACCTCGGCGTCGACGGACCGGTCGCGCACGGCGACCGGCCGCAACTGGCCGTTGAGCACGCACATCACGGTGCGCATGCCCTTCTCGTCGGGATCGCTGACCGCTTCGAGTCCGATGATCAGTTCGTGGCCCTTCTCCAGTTCCACCCGGTGTTCCTCGCCGTAGCGCAGGCCGTAGAAGAACTGGTTGGCCGAGAGCGTCGAGGTGTCGCCGAACTGTTCCTGATGGTCCTCGAACTCGCGGGTCGGGCCGGGGAACAGCAACCGGTTCAGCGTTTCCTGCCGCTTGCGGCCCGGCTCGTCGAGCGCCGCCGAATCCTCCTCGGACAGGTCCTTGGGAGCCGGTGCGGCGGCACGGCCCTCGAGGGCGATGGTGCGCAGCGGCTCGGGCCAGCCACCGGCCGGATCACCCAGTTCGCCGCGCAGGAACCCGATCACCGAATCCGGGATGTCGTACGACGACGGGTCGGCGGCGAACTCGGACGCGGTGATGCCGCGGCCCACCAGCGCCAGCGCCAGGTCACCGACGACCTTCGACGACGGTGTCACCTTGATGAGTCGGCCCAGCATCCGGTCGGCGGCCGCGTACGCCTCCTCGACGGCCTCGAACCGGTTGCCCAGACCGAGGGCGATGGCCTGCTGCCGCAGGTTGGACAGCTGACCGCCGGGGATCTCGTGGGTGTAGACGCGGCCGGTGGGTGCGGGCAGGCCCGACTCGAACGGCGCGTAGACCTTGCGCACGGCCTCCCAGTACGGTTCGAGATCGCACACCGCCCCCAGGTCGAGTCCGGTGTCGCGGTCGGTGTGGGCGGCCGCCGCGACGATCGCCGACAGTGCCGGCTGGCTCGTCGTGCCGGCCAGGGCCGCGCTGGCACCGTCGACGGCGCTGGCACCGGCCTGCCACGCGGCGAGGTAAGTGGCGAGCTGACCGCCCGGGGTGTCGTGGGTGTGCACGTGCACCGGCAGGTCGAATTCCTTGCGCAGCGCCGACACCAGCGTGGTGGCGGCCGGTGCGCGCAGCAGACCGGCCATGTCCTTGATCGCGATGATGTGCGCACCCGCGTCGACGATCTGCTCGGCCAGACGCAGATAGTAGTCGAGGGTGTAGAGCTCCTCGTTCGGGTTGGACAGGTCGCCGGTGTAGCTCATCGCCACCTCGGCGACGGCGGTGCCGGTCTCGCGGACCGCGTCGATCGCCGGACGCATCTGCTCGATGTTGTTGAGCGCGTCGAAGATCCGGAAGATGTCGATACCCACCTCGGTGGCCTCCGCGACGAACGCGGTGGTCACCTTGGTGGGGTACGGCGTGTAGCCGACGGTGTTGGCACCGCGCAGCAGCATCTGCAGACAGATGTTGGGCATGGCTTCTCGCAACTGCGCCAACCGATCCCACGGATCTTCCTTCAAGAAGCGCAGGGCCACATCGTATGTCGCGCCACCCCAGCATTCGACGGACAGCAGCTCGGGCGTGAGTGCGGCGATGTACGGCGCGATCGCGATCAGGCCGCTGGTGCGGATGCGGGTCGCCAGCAGCGACTGATGCGCGTCGCGGAAGGTGGTGTCGGTGACGCCGAGCCGTTTGCTCGCCAGCAGGTCGGCCGCGAAGCCCTCCGGCCCCAGCTGCAGCAGGCGCTGCCGCGAACCGTCCGGTGGCGAAGTCAGCAGATGGTGGTCGACGGCGGGCAGCTTGTCGCGCGGGTACACCTTGGTGGGCCGCTCACCATGCGGCTTGTTGACGGTGACGTCGGCCAGGTACGACAGGATCTTGCTGCCGCGGTCGGCCGAGCCCTTGGACATCTGCAGCCACGGCCGGTCGTCGATGAAGGAGGTGGTGACCCGGCCGGCCCGGAAGTCGGGGTCGTCGAGGACGGCCTGCAGGAACGGGATGTTGGTGGCGACGCCACGGATGCGGAACTCGGTGACCGCGCGCCGGGCCCGGGCCACGGCGGTCTCGAAATCCCGACCCCGGCAGGTGAGTTTGACCAGCATCGAGTCGAAGTGACCGGCCACCTCGGCACCGAGGTTGGTGCCGCCGTCGAGCCGGACACCGGCACCACCCGGCGAACGGTAGGCGGTGATGCGGCCGACGTCGGGCCGGAAACCCTCCGCCGGGTTCTCGGTGGTGATGCGGCACTGCAGCGCGGCGCCGCGGATCTTGATGGACTCCTGCGACAGGCCGAGATCTGCCAGGGTCTCCCCCGCCGCGATGCGCACCTGCGCACCCACCAGGTCGACGTCGGTGATCTCCTCGGTGACCGTGTGCTCCACCTGGATGCGCGGGTTCATCTCGATGAACACGTGCCGGCCCTGCTCATCGAGGAGGAACTCGACGGTACCGGCGCACGAGTACCCGATCTGGCGGGCGAACGCGACGGCGTCGGCGCAGATCCGGTCCCGGATCTCCGGGTCGAGGTTGGGCGCCGGCGCTAGCTCGACCACCTTCTGGTGGCGGCGCTGCATGCTGCAGTCGCGTTCGTAGAGGTGGATGACGTTGCCGTGGGTGTCGGCGAGGATCTGCACCTCGATGTGCCGTGGGTTGACCACGGCTTGCTCCAGGAACACCGTCGGATCACCGAACGCGGTGTCGGCCTCACGCGAGGCCGCAGCGATCGCGTCGGCGAGTTCGTCGATGGTCTCGACGCGGCGCATGCCACGCCCGCCACCGCCGGCAACGGCCTTGACGAACACCGGAAACTGCATATCGGCGGCCGCCGCCAGCAACTCCTCGACGTCGGCGCTGGGCTCCGAACTCGACAGCACCGGCAGCCCTGCGGCCTTGGCCGCGGCGACGGCCGTCGCCTTGTTGCCGGTCAGCTCCAGCACGGAGGTGGGCGGGCCGATGAAGGTGATTCCGGCCTCGGCACACGCCGCCGCCAGACCCGGATTCTCCGACAGGAAGCCGTAGCCGGGGTATATTGCGTCGGCGCCGCAGCGCACCGCCGCGCCGACGATCTCCTCGATCGACAGGTAAGCCCTGACCGGGTGGCCGGGTATCCCGATCTGATAGGCCTCGTCGGCCTTGAAGCGGTGCAGCGAATTGCGGTCCTCGTAGGGGAAGACCGCGACGGTCCGGGCCCCCAACTCGTACCCCGCGCGTAATGCGCGGATCGCGATCTCACCGCGGTTGGCCACCAATACCTTGTCGAACATGAGCACACTCTCTGTTTGTCATTAAGACGTGAGAAACAAGTCCTCACAACCATTTTCATGCAGTTGTGAGGCCCTGGGAACTCACCGGGCTGACGTTGCGCGCAATACGGTACGCACCGCCGATGGCCGCGTCAGTATATCGTGACCTACCGCACAAGAATCGGCCGTTGAGCAGGACCGTCGTATGCGCTGAGGGGCCGGATGAGGGCGTTGGAGGCGGCCTGTTCGGCGATGTGCGCAGTCCATCCGGTGATGCGGCTCATCACGAAGACCGGCGTGAACGCGGGGATGTCGAAGCCCATCAGGAAGTACGCCGGGCCGGTCGGGAAATCGAGGTTCGGCTTGATCCCGGTGCGGGTGAACATCTCGTCCTCGAGCTCGGCGTAGATCGTCATCCACTTGTCCTCACCCACGTGCGCCGACACCTCTTGCAATGCCTGGCGCATCGTGGGCACCCGCGAATCGCCGTTCTTGTAGACGCGATGCCCGAAGCCCATCACCTTCTCCTTGGCGTCGAGCTTGGCGGTCAGCCAGTCGCGGGCACGTTCGGGGCGGTCGATGTCGATCATGTCGTGCATCACGGCCTCGTTGGCGCCGCCGTGCAGACTGCCCTTGAGGGCACCGATCGCAGCGGTGACCGCGCTGTACATATCCGACTGCGTCGAGGTGACCACCCGCGCCGCGAACGTCGAGGCGTTGAAGCTGTGTTCGGCGTACAGCACCATCGACTTCTCGAATGCTTTCACGATCACCGGATCGGGAACCTCCCCGAACACCATGGTGAGGAAGTTCTCCGAGTAACCGAGCCCGTGATGCGGGGCAATCGGGTCGAGCCCGCGCCGCCGCCGCATGTCGGCGGCGACGATGGTCGGCAGCACCGCGAGCATCCGCAACGCCTTCGCCTGAGTGGCCTGCGGGCTCGGGTCCTCGGCGGCCGGGTCCTCCGCACCGAGGAACGAGATCGCGGTACGCACCACGTCCATCGGGTGGCAGGTCTCGGGAACCTTCGCCAGGATCGACGCCGCCGTGCGGTCGAGCCGGCGATTGGCGCGTTCCCGCCGGCTGAAGTCGGCGAGCTGCACGTCGGTGGGCAGCTCCCCGTTCCACAGCAGGTAGGCCACCTGCTCGAACGAGCAGTGCTGCGCCAGCTCCTGCACCGCGTACCCGCGGTAGGTCAGCGAATTGGTCTCGGGCACAACCTTGGAGATGGCCGTCTTGTCGACGACCACCCCCGCGAGCCCCTTGTAGATGGTCGGTTGATCGGTGGTGGGTGCACTCATGATTACCTCCTTGAAATGTGATGTCGTTTCCCGTTCCAGCGGGGAAGTCGCCCACCCCAGTCGGTTGAGGTGTGAGGTGCGGTGGACCGCTTGTATTACGTACTAAGCCCCATCGGCGAGCGTGAAATTGAACAGTTCGGAATCGAAATCGTTGTACTCGGCGTACCGCAGCAGCTCGTACAGCCGACTGCGGTGCTGCATTCCGTCGAGCAGGCCGGCCTGCGTTCCCTCCGTGAGGATTTCCCGCAGCCCCGACTCGACCGCCCCCATCGCGATCCGCAGGGTGGTCACCGGGTAGATCACGACGTTGTACCCCACGTCCCGCAACTGGCCGGCGGTGATGAGTTCGGATTTGCCGAACTCGGTCATGTTCGCCAGCAGCGGCACATCCACAGCCTTGCGGAACTTCTCGAATTCACCGAGGTCGGTGAGGGCCTCGGTGAAGATCAGGTCCGCACCGGCATCGGCGTAGGCCTTGGCCCGATCGACCGCGGCATCGAATCCTTCGATGCCGCGCGCGTCGGTGCGGGCACAGATCACGAAGTCCGGGTCCCGCCTGGCCGCTACCGCTGCCCGCAGCCGCTTGAGCATCACCTCGGTGGGCACCACGTCCTTGCCGTCGAGGTGGCCGCAGCGTTTGGGGTTGACCTGATCCTCCAGGTGCAGGCCCGCCAGACCCGCGTCCTCGAGCGCCGCGACGGTCCGGGCCGCGCTCATCGGTTCCCCGAAGCCGGTGTCGGCATCGGCCAGCGTCGGCAGATCCGTTGCCCGGGCGATGGATCCGGCCCGCGTAGTGACCTCACTGAGCGTGGTGAGACCGATGTCGGGCAGGCCCAGATCGGCGGCGAGCACCGCGCCGGAGACGTACACGCCGTCGAAACCGATGTCGGCGATCAGCTTTGCCGCCAGCGGCGAGAACGCCCCGGGCCAGCGTTGCAGTTCACCCGAGGTCAGACCAGCGCGCAGCGCCGTGCGTTTGGCGGTGTCGGAGACGCCGGAGGAGAACAGCGACATCAGAAGATCCCCTTGCCGATGGCGGGTGCTTTGTCCAGGTACGTCTGCGGCACAACGATGTTCAGCTCACCGAGCGATCGGGCCGGCTTGGCGGCGAGGTCGGTGACGAACGACAGGAAACGGTCCTGCTCGGCCGATTCGATGACGCCGTCGGCGAGCTCGGTGAATTTCTCCACGTACTGAGGGCGGCTGAACGGGCGGGCACCCAGCGGGTGGGCGTCGGCGACGGCCAGTTCGTCGGTGATCACCTCGCCATCGTCCATCGTGATGACGGCGCGGGCGCCGAATGCCTTCTCGGCCGGGTCATTCGAGTGGTAGCGGCGGGTCCACTCCGGATCCTCGACGGTCGAGATCTTGTGCCACAGTTCGACGGTGTCGGGCCGGTGCGCGCGCTCGGGGGCGTAGGAAAGTTCCGAATCCCAGGTGCCGTCCTGCAGCGCGACGGCGAAGATGTAGGGCACCGAGTGGTCGAGCGTTTCGCGGCTGGCGTCGGGATCGAACTTCTGCGGGTCGCCCGAACCGCTGCCGATGACCACATGGGTGTGGTGGCTGGTGTGCAGGACGATCGACGCGATTGTGGAGAAGTCGGAGATCTTCTCCCGCATCCGGCGGGCGAGGTCGATGGGTGCCTGGCTCTGGTATTCGGCCGAGTGTTCCTTGGTGTAGCTGTCGAGGATGGCGCGCTTGGCCTCGCCGGGGCCGGGCAGCGGCACCGTGTACCGGGCGTCGGGGCCGCTGAGCAGCCACGCGATCACACCGTCCTCGCCCTCCCAGATCGGCGACGGTGACCCCTCACCACGCATCGCCCGGTCGACGGCCTCGACGGCCACCTTGCCCGCCCACGCCGGGGCGTAGGCCTTCCAGCTGGAGATCAGGCCCTTACGTGACTGCCGGGTGGCGGTGGTCAGGTGCAGCGCCTGCCCGATGGCCTGGTAGATGGTCTCCTGATCGAGGCCCAGCATGGTACCCAGGCCGGCGGCCACCGACGGCCCGAGGTGGGCGACGTGGTCGATCTTGTGCTCGTGTAGGCAGATGCCCTTGACCAGGTCGATCTGCACCTCGTAGGCGGTGGCCAGGCCACGGATCAGGTCGGCGCCCGAGGCGCCGACGTGCTGGCCGACGGCCACCAGGGCAGGGATGTTGTCGCCGGGATGCGAGTACTCGGCGGCCAGGAAGGTGTCGTGGAAGTCGAGCTCCCGCACGGCCACCCCGTTGGCGTAGGCCGCCCACTCCGGCGAGTAGGTGCCACCGACACCGAACACCCCCGCGCCGGCACCGGCCGCGGTGGCCGGGTGGGCGACGGCCTGGGTGCGGGCGGTGGTGACCGGCCGGCGGATCACCGACGCCGCGCTCACCGAGGCGTTGTCGATGATGCGGTTGATGATCATCGCCTCGGTGTCGGCGGGCACCTCGACGGGGTCGACGGCGATGGCCGCGATCTTGCTTGCGAGATGTTCCGACTTGGGAAACTCGTCCGAACTGCGGTGCGAGGTGACGGTGTGAGTGATCATGTCCACACCGTACGCACCGGGATCTCAAATAGAAAAGACCTGGACAATGCGTATTTTTGTGGATACCTACGCCTCATCTTGCGAAGATTGTGGACAGCGGAATGGTTATGCTCACTCCCATGGCCAAGCTGTTCGTGGGTGCGCGTCTTCGTCGTCTGCGGGACGAACGCGGCCTCTCCCAGGCGGCCCTGGCCCGGCAAATCGAGCTGTCCACGAGCTATGTCAATCAGCTGGAGAACGACCAGCGGCCCATCACCGTCCCGGTCCTGCTCACTCTCACCCGCGAGTTCGATCTGGGCGCCGACTACTTCGCCGCCGACCCCGATGCCCGGCTCGTCGCCGATCTGTCGGACGCCCTGACCGCACATTCGGAATCCGGCGATGTGTCCCGTTCGGAGATCACCGAACTGGTGTCCCGGATGCCGACCGTGGGCCAGACGCTCGTCGCGCTGCACCGCAGGTTGACCACACTGACCGCCGAGGTCGAGTCCTATCGGACCGAGTTCGCCGGCCTCCCGGCCGAAGCCGCCGGACCGCGCACCCCGATGCCGTTCGAGGAGGTGCGCGACTTCTTCTACGACCGCAAGAACTACATCGACGTCCTCGACGTGGCCGCCGAGCAGTTCTTCGACTCGCACGGCCTGTCCATCGGCGGTCTTGACCTTCAGCTCGCCCGGGTGCTGGCCGACGAGTTCGGCATCGGGGTGTCGATCACCCACGACCCCGATCCGATCACCGCGGGCATCACCCCCAAACGACGCTTCGACACCGCCACCAACACCGTGTATCTGGCGGGCAGGCTCACCGCAGGCCAGCGCGCCTTCCAGCTGGCCACCCAGCTCGCCTTCCTCACCCGGTCCGGCACCGTCGACGACATTCTCGCCGACGCCGAAAACCTCAGTGCCGAGTCGGTTCCCGTCGCCCGGATCGGCCTGGCCAACTATTTCGCCGGTGCACTGGTGCTGCCGTACGGCCGGTTCCTGCGGGCCGCCGAGGCCAACTCCTACGACATCGAGCTACTGAGTCTGGGCTTTCAGGTGGGCTTCGAGACCGTGTGTCACCGGCTGTCGACGCTGCAGCGCCCGTCCAACCGTGGCATCCCGTTCATCTTCGTCCGCACCGACCGGGCCGGGAACATCTCGAAACGGCAGAGCGCCACCGCCTTTCACTTCTCCCGCGTCGGCGGCAACTGCCCGCTGTGGGTGGTCCATGATGCCTTCACCACCCCGGGCCGCATCGTCACCCAGACCTCGCAGATGCCCGACGGCCGCTCCTATTTCTGGCTGGCCCGCACCACCGACGAAGGCGTCGGCCACCTCACCCCGCGCAAGAGTTTCGCCATCGGCCTCGGCTGCGACATCGCCCACGCCCACAAGCTCGTCTACTCCACCGGCGTCGACCTCACCGACGCCCGCACCACCGTCCCCATCGGCGCCGGCTGCAAGGTGTGCGACCGCCCCGCCTGCCCCCAACGCGCCTTCCCCCAGCTCGGCCGCTCCATCCACGTCGACGCCGCCATCGCCGACTCCATCCCCTACCGCCCGGATCCGGCATGACCCCACTCACCGACACCGTCGTCTCACCGGGTTTCGAGGCTCGCAAGCTCGCACCTCAACCGGCGAAGGTTCACCGACACCGTCGTCTCACCGGATCCGCAACCACCCCACGCCGGCCCCTTCTTGATCCCTGAGGGCGACGCGAGGAACGAGCGAGCGTCTCGAAGGGTCCGGCGAGACAATCGCATGACCGCACCACCACCGTCGACAAACAACCGAAATATGGCTGTAACCCGCCAGTCGTAGCGTCACGCGGGTGAGTACCCGAACACTGATCGCCGGGTGCGCGATCGTCACCGTCGACGCACACCGCCGCGAACTGCCCAGTGGCTGGGTACTGGTCGACGGCACCACCATCACCGCCGTCGGCGCCGACTCCGACGATCCCGCGATCACCGGCCTCGGCGACGACGTCATCCGGGTAGACGGCACCGGCTGTGTGCTGACCCCGGGCCTGATCAACACCCACCACCACCTGTACCAGTGGATCACCCGCGGCCTGGCCGCCGACCACACGCTCTTCGAGTGGCTGACCACCCTGTACCCGGTGTGGGCGGGCATCGACGAGCAGGCCGTCAACGTCGCGGCGGTGGGCGGACTCACCCACCTGATGCTGTCGGGGTGCACCACCACCACCGATCATCACTACGTCTTCCCGAAAGAGGGCGGGGATCTGCTGGCCGCCGAGATCCTGGCCGCGCAGACCGTCGGGGTGCGTTTTCATCCGACGCGCGGGTCGATGGATCTGTCGGAGAAGGACGGCGGCCTGCCGCCGGATTCCGTGGTGCAAACCATCGACGAAATCCTCACCGCCAGTACGGATGCGGTGGACCGCTGGCACGATCCGGCCACCGACTCGATGCTGCGCATCGGGCTCGCCCCGTGCTCCCCGTTCTCCGTCACCACCGACCTGCTGCGCGAATCAGCCACGCTCGCACGTCAACTCGGCGTCCGGATGCACACGCACCTGGCCGAGTCCCCGGACGAGAACACTTACTGCGCTGAGCATTTCGGCGCCACCCCGCTGGAGTACATGGAGTCCGTCGGCTGGGTGGGCGACGACGTCTGGTTCGCCCACGGCATCGAGTTCTCCGACCCCGAGATCCACCGGCTGGCAGCCACTTCCACCGGTGTGGCGCACTGTCCCACCTCCAACGCCCGGCTGGGCAACCGGATCTGCCGCACCCGCGACCTGGTGACCGCCGGCGTGCCGGTCGGCCTCGGTGTCGACGGCGCGGCGTCCAACGAGTCGTGCCGGCTGCTGGAGGAGGCCCACCAGGCGGTGCTCATGGCCCGGGCCAAGGGCGGACCGACCGCGCTCACCACCCGCACCGCCATCGACCTCGCCACCCTCGGCGGTGCCCGGGTCCTCGGCCGGCAGGACGAGATCGGATCCGTCGAACCCGGCAAGCTCGCAGACCTGGTGCTGTGGGACCTGACCACGGTCGCGCACAGCGACATCGACGATCCGGTGGCCGCCCTGGTCTTGGGCGCCCAGCCACCGATCCGCGGGTCGTGGATCAACGGGCGGCGCGTCGTCGACAATGCGACGATACTGACGGTGAACGCCGCCACCGTGGCGGAGAAGACGCGAGCCGAACACCGCAGGCTCCTGGAGAAGGCGGGCCGCTGATGGACCTGAACACCATCACCGGCTACCGGCATGCCCGCACCCGCGACGAGTTGATTCTCGCCCGCGGCGAGTCCTTCGTGGCCGGCGGCACGTGGTTTTTCAGCGAGCCCCAGGTCGCCTCGACGGGCATTGTCGACATCTCCGGGATCGACTGGCCCGCTTATGAAGAACTGCCCGACGGCGGTCTGCGGGTGGCGGCCACCGCCACCATCTCGTCGCTGGCCACGCTCCCTCTGCGCCCGGAATGGCCCGCGCAACGGCTGTTCGCCCAGTGCGCCGACGCCCTGCTCGCCTCGTTCAAGATCCAGCACGTGGCCACGGTCGGCGGCAATGTGTGCCGGTCGTTCGCGGCGGCGTCGATGGTGTCACTGATGGCGGGGCTCGATGCGGTGGCGCACATCTGGTGTCCCGACGGCACCGACCGCCGCGAGCCGGTCGAAACATTCGTCACCGGCAACGGCACCAACACCCTCGCCCCCGGGGAGGTGTTGCGCGCCATGGACATCCCCGCGCACGCCCTGCAGTCCCGGACCGGCTTCCGCAAGATCGCGCTGGCCGAACTCGGCCGCTCGGGTGCGGTGGTCACCGCCCGCGTCGATTCCGACGGCTGTTTCGTCACGGGCATCACCGCCGCCACCCTGCGGCCCACCGTCCTGCGCTATCCCGCCATTCCCGACGCCGGCACTCTGCTCCGCGACATCGAATCGGCCGACGGCTATTACACCGACCCCCTCGGCTCCGCAGACTGGCGCCGTGGCGTCAGCGCCGTTCTCGCCGAACAGATCCGAACCGAGTTGGCCGATGTCTGATCGACAGCGCACTCCCTCTCCCCCACGCTGGTTGAGGTGCGAAGAGCCGCTAGGCGATGAGCCTCGAAACCTCGTGAGCCGACAATGCCATCTCACGAGGTTTCGAGGCTCGTCGCTTGCGCTCCTCGCACCTCAACCAGCGGTATTGGCCAGGGGCGAATCAGTCACCACGATGTGGAGGCTTCCATGAAATTCATCGTCAACGACCAACCCATCGAGGCCGACCCGGCCCCCGGCCAGTGCCTGCGGACCTTCCTGCGCGACAACGGGCATATGGAGGTCAAGAAAGGCTGCGACGCCGGTGACTGCGGCGCCTGCTCAGTCCTGGTGGACGGAAACCCGGTGCATTCGTGCATCTTTCCCGCCCAGCGCATCGACGGACTATCGGTGACAACGGTTTCCGGACTGGGTACCCCCGACGATCTACACCCGGTGCAGCAGTCCTTCGTCGAGCATTTCGGTTTCCAGTGCGGCTTCTGCACGGCCGGGATGATCGTCACCGCCTCCACCCTCGCACCCGACGACATCGAACACCTGCCCCGCAAGATGAAGGGCAATCTGTGCCGCTGCACGGGTTACCGCTCGATCCGGACCGCGATCAGCAATGCGGTGACAGGACAAGCGGATTCGTGCGGCTACGCGTGCGCACCGCACGTCATCAATCCCACATCAGGCGATGCCGCGGCCGGCGGCGACACCGGCCGGCACTGCCCACCCGCACAGATCGCGCCGCCCCAGAACTGGGCGCCCGCACCGGGAACCGTCGGCACCTCGGTCACCCCGCCCGCCGCGCGCCGCGTCGTCACCGGTACCGAGCCGTACACCTTCGACGTCGACCCGGACTCGTTCGGCACACCGATGCACGTCATCCGGGTGGCGACCTCCCCGCACGCGCACGCCAAGATCCTGACGGTCGACACCTCCGCCGCCGAGGTGATGGACGGCGTCGTCGCCGTATTCACCCACGAGAATGTCTCCACCAGAAGGTTTTCCACCGGACGCCAC
>NZ_BAED01000049.1 GCF_000241345.1 Gordonia amarae NBRC 15530 | reverse complement strand
GGGGACTGTCAGATTAACGGTGTAAGTGGCGTGTTCGGTTAGTTGTCCTCGCCTGCCGGCATGCGGTCGGCGAAGGTGATGGCAAATGCGTTCAGTGCTGGTTTCCACCGCATCGTCCATCGTTTCTGCCCGGTCCCGGTCGGGTCCAGCGACCGGGTCACCAGGTACAGGCACTTTAGCGCTGATTGCTCGTTCGGGAAATGCCCACGAGCCCGGACCGCCCGCCGGTAACGGGCATTGAGCGACTCGATCGCGTTCGTTGAGCAGATCACCTTACGGACCTCAACGTCGTAGTCCAGAAACGGAATGAACTCCTGCCAAGCGTTGCGCCACAACCCGATAGCGGCCGGATACCGGTGCCCCCACTCGGCATCAAAGGCGTCCAAAGCCTCGCCGGCCGCGGCTGCGGTCGGGGCGGTGTAGATCGGTTTGATCGCTTTGGCGATCGCATCACGATGCTGGCGTCCGGCGTAACGGAACGTACCCCGAATCAGATGGATGACACAGGTCTGCACCACGGTGTCGGGGAACGCCGCTGCCACTGACTGCGGCAGGCCCTTGAGTCCATCGCAGACCAGGAAGAAGATATCTACCACGCCCCGGTTCTTGAGTTCGGTGAGCACCGCCAGCCAGTACTTGGCCGACTCGCCCTCACCTTCACCGGCCCACATGCCCAGCACATCACGATGGCCGGACAGATCGACCCCGATCGCGGCGTAGATCGGTCGGGGCCCGACTTGCCCGTCACGGATCTTGACGTGGATGGCGTCGATGAACACCGCCGCGTACACCCGCTCCAACGGCCGGCTATGCCAGCCGGTCATCTCCTCCAGCACCCGGTCGGTGATGCGGCTGATGGTGTCCTTGGACACCGCAGCGCCGTAGATGTCGGCGAAGTGGGCGCTGATCTCGCCGGTGGTCAACCCACGCGCATACAGCGAGAGCACGACCTCGTCGACGTCAGTGAGCCGGCGTTGGCGTTTTTTAACGATCTGCGGTTCGAACGTGCCCGCCCGATCCCGTGGCACCTCGATCTGCACCGCCCCGCACGCGTCAGTGAGCACGGTCTTCGAGCGTGTTCCGTTGCGAGAGTTCCCACTTCTGCGGCCTCGCTGATCGTGCTTGTCGTAGCCCAGATGCTCGGACATCTCCTCATCGAGTGCGGTTTCCAGGACGGTTTTCGTCATGGCCTTGAGCAGGCCACCCGGGCCGGTCAGGCTGACCCCGGCCTCGCGGGCCTGCCGGACCAGTTCCCTGGCCACCTCCAGCTCGTCGACCTCACGACCAGCAGGAACTGTCACGGCCTCGTCGTTGCTGTGTTCATCAGATGGCTCCATAGCCACCAGAGTGTCGGTCATCATGCGACCCTCCTGCCCCAGACACACCGGGGCGGGTTGGGCCACTTACACCGTTTTCACGACAGTCCCC
>NZ_BAED01000050.1 GCF_000241345.1 Gordonia amarae NBRC 15530 | reverse complement strand
ACTCAACAACACGTAGGCGCTGGAGGCAGCGTCATGGGTCGCGGTGCCGACGTCTCCATGGAGTAGGGAGTCCAGCGGGGGCTGTCAACTCCTTATTGATCACTCGGTCATTGGTGTCCTCCGCCTGGCGCCGGATGGTCACGCCACCGCGCACGACTTGCGCGACCAGCGCAGCGGCCGGGTTCGATCCGCGCTGGCCTGTGCGATTCCTGAGAACCCGTCGTGCGTGTCGACTTGTCTGACGGGTGGGTGAGACGTCGCTGTTACCATCTACCAATGTCGATCCAACCGAACTTCGGAAGTGCCGCAAGGAAGCACTTCAAGGACGCAGAACTCCTACGGGGGCACTCCAGGATTGCGAACTCGGACCACCTTTCTGGTCTCGCTGCAGAGTGCGCCCTTAAACAACTTGTGCAGAGCGTCTTCAACGGATCCATGAATGATAGTGGCCTGATGGTAAATCCCGAAACAAACAAGGGAATGAGGAGCCACGCAGACAAAGCATGGGATGAGGTGATCCTTTTGGCCCAGTCGCGGAATTCTAGCCTCGCTATACCTGTGACGAATCCCTTTTTCGATTGGCATGTAAGTGGCCGATACGGTGGCGAAGACTCTGTTGGTGAGGATGTAGAGAAGCGCCATTTTGAAGGTGCGCGAGAGGCTATTAAGGCCCTTGAAAATGCTCAACTTGATTGGATGTTTTAATGGTGGACTTCGATACCGCGGGCCAGACTGCTATCCAATTGGCTGATGAGTTCGCGAGAGCTCACGGCTGCGACATCACCATCATCCGGGACCTACTCGGCCGGAATGCATTCGCTATCGAAGGCAAGTTAGTACCCGACAAGTTGTGTCAAGACCTGGGTGAAGGCATTTCGAAACAGTGCAATCCATTCGTGGCGCCACATCCAGTTATTCGAATTGAAAGCATGGTAGCACCAGAGCTAGTGCTATCCTCGCCAGACCGTAAATTACTACCGGAGCAGTTGGCACAGTCGGGTCGCGTCTATCTCCTCGAGAGGACTGCGGTCGGAGCCGACTGGGTGAGGCGTCCGACAGTTCCATCGAAGACTAGAATCGCCCTATACGGATTTAAAGGAGGTGTAGGCAGGTCAACTGCAGCTTATATGTTGGCGCGGGAGTTCTCGAGATGTGGTCAAGTAGTGTTGGTTGTCGACCTCGATCTTGAATCGCCTGGTATAAGTTCACTCCTGGTCCCAACAATGGAGTTTGCCGACTATGGTGTCGTCGACCATCTCGTTACTGCGCCGGTTGATCTTAATCCAAACCTCGACATTGTGACCCGAGCTGAGATAAGTTCCAGTGGTAATGGCGAGGTCTGGCTCGCCGCAGCTGGTGGTCGCACACGTGCGGGTTACCACTATATCGAGAAGCTTTCACGTATCTACATCGACATACCGGATTCGGCAGGAAGCAAGTCAATGACTTTCGCTGAACGTCTGGAGAACTCGATTCAGTACTGCGAGCGGCAGGTCTCAGAGAAGAGTCGCCAACCGGATGTTGTGCTTCTGGATAGCCGCGCAGGAATACATGATATAGCTGCTATAGCTATCACTCAGTTGTCTACTTTCGCGCTACTCTTCGCAACTGACAATCGGCAAACCTGGGAGGGGTATCGAGAGCTATTTAGACAATGGCAGGTCCGGCTCGATCCCCAACATTTGAGTCAGGTTCGGGAACGGCTTCAAGTGGTCGCCTCGATGGTTCCGAGTCGTGGTCGGGAGGACTATCTCGCCAGGTTTCGAGACTCTGCGCAGGACTGTTTTGCAGATACACTATATGACTCAGTGGACGCAGCGGACAGCGATGCGTTCAGTTTCTCCGTTTCTGATGAGTCTGCGCCACACTACCCGTTCCCGATCCTGCACAGCATGGATTTAGTGGGTATCGAGTCATCGAGTGAACTGCTTGGATCGGACCTGGTTGATGCCGCTTACTCACAATTCCTGACAAGTGTTTTGCGGATGGCTACCGAAACTACAAACCAATAAAAAGGGGTGGACACTCCAGATGACAATGAGTGCACAAGACTACCGATCGCTCATCCGTGAGGCCGTGTCGCCAGTGGTCGATGCCGACACCTTGGACCCGAACGATCGTACTCTCTTCACCCCTCCGGGGCATCGCCGGGCGTTGGAACCCGACACGACTATAGTGAGTGGTGGGCGAGGAGTGGGTAAGACCGTTTGGTTCAAATCACTCCAGATTCCCTCGCTGCGACAGACCGCGGCGGAAAAGTACAATCTGCCTCGCTTGCTTGATGTGGATCCGATTGCAGGATTTGGTGCCGCGTTGAGCAACAACTACCCAAGTCCTCGGATTCTTCGCCGCTTAGTGGACTCAGGTGTAGATCCTGAGGATATCTGGATGGCAGTGACTCTATTCGCACTAGGGGCTGAGGCATTTGTCAGTTTGGAAAGTTGGGACGATCGAGTCAAACTGGTCGTTGACAGTGCGGAAGCAGTGGACAGTGCTCTGATCGAAGCGGATCGCCAAGCGGAGTCCTTGCGCAAGGTCAAGCTAATTCTATTTGACGCAGTTGACAGGCTCCATCGTGACCGCGTGATCGCTGATCGGCTCGCGCAGGGAATTATGAGTCTGGGCCTCAATTTGAGAGCCGAGACAAAGAATATCCGAGTGAAGATTTTCATTCGCCCGGATATGCTGGATTCTGCAAGCATGCAGTTCACAGATGCATCGAAACTCGTTGCCAACAAGGTGGAGTTGCGGTGGGAGCTGAATAGCCTGTATTCGTTGCTGTTTCATTCCATGTGCGGCGTTGGGAACGAACTGAGTGAGCAGTTCATCCAAAGTACGGGCTGGTCGATGAATAAGGACGGTTCATCGTCTGAAGTTCAGTCCGTGATGGATCTAATTGCCAGCAAGCATATGGGTACGAATCATCGCCGAGGATTGACTTTCAACTGGTTGCCAAATCATCTAGCTGACGGGATGGGGCAGGTCAGTCCCAGAAGCTTCTTGGCTGCGATCACCCGCGCTGCGGAGAAATCGCAGGAAAGGTTCCCCGATCATAGCCATGCGCTGCATTGGGATGCTATCCGAGAAGGTGTCCGGCAGGCTTCGGCGATTCGCGTGAAAGAGGTTGTGGAGGATACTCCTTGGGTTAGCAAGGCAATATATCCATTGAGTGGTCGACAGGTGCCGGTAAGCATAGAGGAAGTCTTTTCGGTCTGGGGAAGTGCGGATCTATTGGAGCAGCTACGTGATTCAGGAGCATCTCCCGACGACACAAACCCAGATGCGCACGATATGCCAATTCCGGCTGGTCCGGAAGGCCGGAACATGAATCAGCTCGTAGATGAGCTAATCGGTCTTGGCGTTATGACGCAACGCAATGATGGACGTCTGGACTTGCCGGATGTATACCGTATCGAGTTTGGCGTAGGAAGGAAGGGAGGAGTTCCCCTCGTGCGACGGGTGCAGTGACTCGAGAGGATTTATGTGTCGCAGGACATTCAGATATCGATGATTGCGTCGTCGGGGTGGTCCTTGCTGCTCAATGAGAATGCGATACGGCCGCCTGGTGCCGATGCCAGCGGGAGGGCATACGAGAACAGGGTTGCGATGTCCTTCGGATCAGTCGGGTTGGGTAGCTTCTTCGGATCGGTGCCGCCCTTCGCGTCGTGGAAGCGCGTCGAGGTGCTGTCGCCGGCGAAGGTCAACAGGAACGCGCCGCGGGTCGGCACCTTGAGGTCCATGATGTGCGCGTACTCGGGTCGCCGGAGTGCTGAGGCGATTGCTCCGTTCGTATCGACGGTGTCGCTGTCGATCCCACTGGAGATGGCTTGCAGCACGGCACGTTGGCGGGTTGATGAGCCGGAGAACTGCCATGGCCGGTCGTCACGTCGGCGTCGCCGCATGATCTTGAGGTCTCGACCACCGACGGTCCGAGTTTGCAGGTCGCTGATCTCCGGCACGATCACTGCCCAGTCCTCGAGAGTGCCCTCGCGGATGGCGGTACGCATGAACTTGACGTAAGGGTCGAACTTGAAGTTCTTGGCCCAGTGGAACTTGCTGACGATTTCGATGAGTTCGTCGGCTCCGATGATCCCGTATTGCGCTCGCCATGGCCGTGGGTTGCCCACCGTGTCGATGTAGAAGAAATCGCCCTCGGTGTTGGCCAGATCGAGCAACGGCTGTACCGCTTCGAATTGATCCTCGTTCACCTTCCCGCTGTGCTCGCCCCGCTGATTGAAGTCGACAACTTTGCCACCTTCGCCCTGCTCGACCAGGCTTGCGTTGTACATCTTGTTGGGGCTCACAGGCTTGAGGCCAGGCAAGCTTTGGAAGACCAGTGGGGGGACGTCCATCGGACGCACACGCGGCCTGCCGTCATCGCCGAACCCTTGGAACTTGCGGAGTTCCTCGCGAAAGTCCTCCTCGTCGCGAACAATTGCTTCGAAGTATTCGTACAGGTCAACAAACGTGTTGCGTGGACCGGGCACATTGCGGCCGATGTACAGCCGTACAAGATCGCGGTATCCCGGTCGGTAGCCGAACCAGCGTCCCATCTGCATGAGGGCGTCCGCGGCGCTGGTCTTCCGCGTGTAGTACGACACTGTCAAACCCTCGACGGTGAATCCGCGGGACAGTTTGGCACCCCCGACGAGAATCTTCCACACGTCACCGGCCTGAAAGTTTATGTCGTCCTGAAGGTAGTCCTTCTCTGCGACACCATTGACGATGACTACGGGATTAACGCCCTTCTGGATTCGGTCCACTGCATGGCCGATATACGGGATCAATGCGGGGAACGAATCATTGCCGGGGGCTTCGGGTGCACGTGCAGCTGTGACCTGACGGAAATCCTCGACCCAGAGATCCTGTAGCCGCTTCAGGCCCATCGGCAAGGAGTAACCCGCAGACTGCCAGACCCGGCGAATGTGACCGGCGAGAATCTCTTGATCGGCCGTCTTGACCGATTCGTGGACGAGCATTGTGTGGTGGCGAATGAGCTTCGGGCTATCGAGTGCCGAGGCGCGATACAACTTGATGGCACCGGATAGGACATAGGCGTCGAGCGCCGACAACATCTCCTTGTCCCGGGCATCCTGGTCATCCGGAGCGGCTAGGAGTGGCCTAACATATGCCATCTCGTTGGAGTTGGCAACAGTGCGTTCGCTGTCAGCCTTGTCGTCCCCAGCAATATCGAGGTCGTGAAAACTCTTGCCGCCCATATAGCCAGGAGGTGGCTCGAGGCTGACAATGAAGTCCTTGGGAAAGATATCTTCGGAGTCATCTAGGTCGACAAAGACATTGGCGAAGGGTGTTGCGGTGTAGCCGACGTACTGTGCTCGCTTCAGCTCGCCAAGGAGTTGAGCGATCAGACGGTTGATCGCGGTACGTTGCTTGGCCTCCAGCGAGTCCTTCTTGGGGCGGGTGGTATTGATGGATGCCTGGTCGGCTTCGTCATCGATGATGAGTGTGGGAATCTCACCGAGGTCGGTCTTGATCGACTGCAAGTCGTGAACCAGTTTGCGTAAGACGGCAGCATTCTTCTTCACGACGGCGAGTCGGACATCAGGCCGAGGCAGGTTCAGCGAGTCATAGAGAGGTCGTGCAGGATCGACCAGGTGGTCGGTCTTTCGGAAGTCGAGCGAACTCAGCCCCGCCTTGAGGCGTTTGTAGTCATCATGGGCACCGGTCAGTCTACGAATTCCCGGAACACCAAGATCCTTGGGATCCACCCCGTACGAGACGAACTTTCCGTCAGACCAGTCGACGTCGCCGTCTCCGATATAGTCGACGTCTGCAGTGAGCGCGTCATCGTCGCGTGGGATTCCACCGAGGATGTTCTCTTCGCCGACGAGTTCCATATCCAGGCGGCGTTGCGTTTGGCCCCGCAGCAGTTCAATGGTGCCGGTGAGCACGATGATGAGCTTGTAGCCGGAATCGATGGCCTTGGCGATCACGCCGGTAAAGTTCGCGGTCTTACCTGATTGAACATGGCCGACTACAAGTCCTTTCGACTGGTAGGGGTGCTCCCCTGCGGGATCGGCCAGGCGTTTTACCACATCGTCGGTAGTGCGGTTCAACTCGATGATGGCTTCGGCACCCCATCCGTTGGACTCGAGAACACGCTGGTATCCGTCCCAATAGAACGAACGGATGGAGTCGGCTTGATACCAGGGGTCCCAGTCGACGGGCTTGTCCGAGATGACGACGGATCCGGAGCGGTCGACACGAAAAGCTACATTGATCTTCTGCTGGGCATCATCGGAGAAGCCCAGAGCAGTGAGGACAATTCTCCGGCGCTCCTGCGATCGAGGAGGTGTGTCGGCCGTCCATTCAGGATTGGCCGACTCGTCCCACTTGGAGAGCTGGATGTAGAAGTCGGTGCGTGCAGGGGAGTTGACGTCCGTCGAGGCGATCGCGTTAACCAGTTCGGCTTCCGAGTAGGCATCGGATATTCCGGCGTCCTCTAGTTCCATCAGGACCCGTTTGAGCAGCAGCTTCGGTCGGTCTTTGCTCATGCTTCCGACGGCGCTGACGATCGCTTTGGTGTATGCGTCGGTCACGTCTGACTCCCTTGAGTGGTCATTGCGCTGATGAACTTGGTGAGCGGTTCGCCCGGATCTCCCGGCTCGCGTGAGGAGACGTTCACACGATACGTGACGGCACTGACAAGGTTGCTGTGCGGAACGACGGAGTGCAGACGGCTGGGGGTGACTGCGGGAAAGTCGTCGTCCACGAGGTATGCCGCAGGTGTGGTGCGGAGCGTGTACGCGGCCGGATACATCGCGTAGTCGTCTTCGTCCCAGCCTACGGATGCCAAGTGCGCCACGAATCGATCCCTGGCCGTTGCGAGCCTGTCACGGATCTCTCCGATCAACCCGGGGAGCGTGACACCGTTCGGATCGCCGCCTGCACGGGTCACTTGGATGGATACCAGCCACAGTGCACGGCCGGGGCTGGGTTCGAGTTGACCGGCGCCGTGGACGACGTGAACCCGAACTTCCCCGAGGGTGGTCTTGACTTCGGCGTCGAACTCGGGGAAAGCGTAGTCGCGTTCCTCGGCGAGCGGCCCCAGCCACCAGTCGATGACCGTGTTCTCATCGAAACTGTCCAGCAGTGTGCGGAACAGCAGCAGTTCACCTACCAGGCCGATCTGCTTCTCCTCCGAGAGCCGTGGCTTGGCGGCCAGCAGGGTCTTCATGTTGGTCATCGCGGCTGCTGTCGCGGCGGCGAAACCGGCACCGCCGTGCAGCGCCTGCGCCATCGCGAGCATCAACCCATAGGCCTCGGTGTACATTCCGCGGGCATCGACAGTGATGCGGGCCCACTTCTGACCGTTCAGTTCGTCCACGCCGGTACTGATCCGTTTCAGCGTCGAGACATCCTGGACTGTACCGCTGTGCGGCGCCAGCAGAGAGATCTTCTGCGCCGCACCGTCGATTCTGATAAGGACCCCGGGGACTCCGCCGACGTTGTGCGTGGTCACGGTGCCGCTGCGGAAGTACTTCTCCAACGACTCGGGATTCAGTTCTGCCGACGATTCGCTCAACTTCGATCCTCACTTTCCTCGCGTGGACTCTTCCTCGATCGCTGCCAGCAGAATTGCCTGCCATGCGGCGTTCTGACGCTTCTTCTTCGCGCCCCCTCCGGTCCCGACGAAGTGGTCCTCGAGCAGGAGAAGGAGCAGGCTCTTGACCAGCGGCGCGTCGTTGAGGGTCAGGCTTCTATGGCCGGCGATGGTTCTGCGGTACTTGGCGTTCAGGGTTAGCTGGTGCGCGTTGGTATCAATGGCGAAGACCTGGTCGACAGGCAAGAGGCTCCACCTGATGTCGATAGGGAAGGCGTCGTTGGGTTCGGTATTGGTGGCGAAGGCCGCTTTCACGGAGGGCGCGAGTCCCTTGCCTGGCAGCGGGGCTTCGATCGGCGATGCCGTCCGTTGTTTGGAAACCTTGGCGGATTGCTTGGCATCATCCAAGAACGTTGCAAGCGTTGTGCCGTCGGAGGCTTTCGCATGAGCGAACGTATCCCTTAGCTCGTCATCAAATGTCGTGCCCAGCTTCTCCGGATTTATCGTCACGTGGTTCTGCACGGCCCGCGTCAGATTGAAGGCTACGCGGGCGTACTTCAGGTCGATGCTCTTGGAGGCAAGACCGTTCCAGCCACCCGCCTGCAGGAGGCGATCGTTGCGGTAGACATAGAGACCCTGTGTATCGACCTCGGATCGGCCGCCCAGCACGAACCCGGGGGTTTTCTCCTCCTTGTACGGCCAGATGTGAAGTTGCACGGTGCCTGCGGCATCGTTGATGGCCAACGGCAGGTTCTTCGGATAACCGGCTTTCCTAATACGGTATGAGAAGGGGCTGACGGCACCCACCACACGCGGCGGACCCGCGAAATCCAGTTCCACATCGTACGTGTCGATCGTCAGGGTCAGGTCGCCGCGCTCCAGAATCCGGTGAAGGACCAGGCCGAGGTGATTGACCATGTCCTGGACGGTCCGACTGGTCCATGCCCGCTGTTCGGCTTCGCTCGATGAGGTCAGGAAGGTCTGAACGTCCTGCCACTCGACGATGGTTCCGGTCTCCAACGCGAAGCCAACGACTGGATTGGCTATTTGCTTCGCCGCGTCCGTGGTCGAGAACTCCTCGACCCTGGGACCTTTGTCGATGGTGTCCTTGCGCAGACGCCTTCCGACGGCCGGCGACCCATGGCGCTTCGACCAGACGGTCATCGTCTTCGCCTGGCTGAGCGACGCGGCCTTGAGACCGATCCCGAAATGGCCGAGGTCATCTTGCTTGTAGTTGCGCTTCTTGCCATAGGTCATCGCGTCGTCGATACCTTCGGAGTCCATTCCGCGGCCATCGTCGATCACCTGCAGGCCGACGGGTCGCGCACCCTTCATCAGGAACCTGACCACCACATGGGCGGCCTCGGCGTCGATGCTGTTGTCGACGAGATCGGCGACAGCCGTCACCGGCGTGTGATGGCGACCGATCGCGGACGTGATCGAAGGGTCGGGTGGGAGGATCTTCGACCCGGTGGGCTCGGGTGCAGGAATGGCGCTCATCAGACGTCTTCGAACCCGCTGTCGGCCAGGCCGAGGGCTTCTGCGTTCTGCTTCACGGCACGGACCGTATTGGCGTCGAATCCGTCGGCTTTCTGGGCATCTACGGTCAGCGTGATATCGAGGACGTCGGGGCGTGCGTTGCGCAGCACTTCCAGAACCTCCTGGGCAATCGTGTGCAACTCGTCGGGTGCGTCCCCGGCGGGATCGACGACATGGCGCAGCGAGTAGATCGCGTTGGGAATCACCTTGCGTGTGCTGGGTGAAGGTGCCGGCTCGGGCTTCGGGTCGGATATTGGGCCAGGTACGGGACTTGGCTGGGGATCCGGTGTCGGCTCGGCCTTGCTCTGCTCCTCGCGCTGCCGCTGCGCGACTGCGAGGTCCGGACGTACAACCAGGGTCGTATCATCGAACGGGCTGAATTCGGTGTCCGCCAATGGGACTGCAAGTCCGAGGAAATCGCCCGTCTCGTCGTCGTAACCTGTTGCCAGTGCGAACCCGGTGTCGATGAAGCCGATGTCGAGCAGTGACTCCTCCAATGCTCTGACGAGTACCGACTTGTCGCGCAGCCTGGGTAGGTACGGGTATCGGCAGTAGTAGCTCCACAGTTCGATGAAGCGGATGAATCCGCGAGTCCACCGCGCCCGTAGAAACTGCTCGATATCCAGACGGACGACGCGGTTCGCGATGTAGGAGTATGCATCGTCGGATGCGGCGAACTTGCCGCCGACGCGTTTGGTGAGGTTCTTCTCGGGCCCGTTGGCACGAACCTGTCCGACGACAAACGGTGCTTGTGGATCATCTTGCACCGCATGCAATCCCCAGATCCAGGTGTGGGCGAGGCGGTCGTCGACGGTTCGGTTCGCAGTTTCAAGCATCGACTGTGCCTGTGCAGCCGCGGACTGGGTAAGGTCGAGGTGCGCGGTTTCGTTGAAGATCGAACTCCACGCTAGGTAGGAGCGGACGGCAGATTCGAGTGTTCCCCATTGTTTCTCGTCCGCGGCTACGGCGACGATAGTGTTGACATTGGAGCGTGGGGCGTTGCCGCGTTGCCGGAGTAGATCATGCACCCATTTGGAGGCGCTGGAGTCCTTGTCCTTGCCGTTGTGGGTGTACTGCGGTGGTACGACCACGAGTCGTAGGTAGTCGGCTTCTTCGACATCGGATGACGATTCGGGGTGCACGACATCGGCGATCACGTCGGTGGAGCCTTTGAACACGCGATTGAGTCGTGTGGTCACCTCACCATGGACGGCGTCTACCGGCAACTGTGCCGCACGCTCTGCGGCGAGCCGATTGAGTGACGGCTGCTTGTCGTACCAGTACCGTCCGTCCTCGGTGTAGTAGTGCGACGACTTCTCCTGCAGGCCGTCCAAGGCAGATCCGATGTTGCCTAGCACGTCGCCGGGCATCGCGATGCCAAGTGTGATGCTCTTGCGGTCCTTGCCTTTGAGAGCGGCATCCAGAGTGGGTGTGGCCTCGATGAATATCGACCGGGCGGTGCGCAGTGCGAGCGAACGATCCTTCAGTACCGGGCGTTCGCCGTCCACGACGCGGGCGACGGCGTTCTCCCCGTCGATCTCGGACTGGATGATCGCATCCCATGCGTTGTCCACGTACTGGGTGATCTCCGAGCGCACCGGCTGCGCGTCGAGGGGAACGGAACCGGGCATGATGAGCGGTGAGGAGTCGCCACGCTCGTACAGTTGATGGATGACGTGGCTCATGAGGCGCAGCACGCCTCTGGTGCGTTGGAACTTCTCCAGAGTGGACCAGTCCGAGTAGAGCCGGTCGAGTAGCTCGGGGTGGATCGGGTAGGCGGCTCGGATGCGTGACTCGTACGCGGAGTCTCCGACCCCGCTGGGGAACTCCTTGGGGTGATGGCGGTAGTAGTCGGTGAATCGTCTTGCCGCAGTGGCGATAGTCGCGATGACCTTGGCGTCCGGTTCGACGAAGAGTCGCCGCCGGACGATCTCGTACGATTCGTCGCGCGTCGCAGGGCTCCACTGGTATGCCACCCGGCGGATGACGTAGTCCAACCGGTGTAGGGCGTCGTGGCCGCGCTGACCGCCGACTTCGAGATCGCTTGCTTTGGCGCCCTCGGATTGGGTGTTGGTTTCGCCGGGTGTCATCTGCCTGCCCTCGCTGGCCGGCACCGACACCAATAGAAGGGTTCCGGGTACGTTCTCAGCGGCGAGCGTCAGTGCTTGTGCGAAGGTGAATTGGGTTTCGAAGAGGCCGGCCGTCACCCGCCGGGCGTGCGGGTCCTTGTCGTCGTAGCTGTCGGGTAGCTGCCGGGCATAGGCAACCCACTCGTCGATCAGGATCACTGCCGGACCGACCTTGGTGAACAACTCTCGCAGGAGGTTTCCGGGGTTCGTTCCCGTTGCGTCGGCATCGGCAACGATCGCGTACCCCTCCGCGCCGCCGAGTTGCCACGCCAGTTCACCCCAAAGGGTGTGCACCACTGTGCCGTCGGGTTTGTGCGATGGGGTGGCCGGCGGGATCTCGTTGCCCACCAGCGCGGCCTTGCGTACCGGCTTGCTCAGTGCGTCCGTGTTCGCACGGGACAGCAGATCCTGCACACTTTGCGGGAACTCGTGGAGGGCTCGTCCCGAAAACAAGTGCCAGACGGCAAGCATCGAGTGGGTTTTGCCGCCACCGAATGTGGTTTGCAGGTTGATGACCGGGTTCGCCGACGTCGACCCGGAGATGCGGTCTACCGCCCGGCGCAGCAACTCCTGGAGGCCGTCGGTGAGATAGGTTCGGCGGAAGAACTCGACCGGGTCCTGGTACTCGGTCGCTGCGTTTTGTTGCACCGCAACTGAATAGAGATCGGCCGCGAACTCGGCGTTGTTGTAGCGGCCGGACGCCACATCGGGGTGCGGTTTCAGCACTTCGCGCCACGGCGGCAGCTCCGCATCGGGGGTACCGGGCAGCGCGATGGCCTCGCGGACAGCTTTACGGGTTTGCTGTTCGAAATTGCCTCGCAGAACGTCCAGCCGTGACGTCCGGACCGCGTCGGCCTCACGTACCGCACCGATGGCACGCATGACGCGTTCGATCGTGTCCAGGGCACGTACGGCGTCATCGGGGGAGAAGGGTTTGAAGTGTGCGACGTCGTCGCGCACATTGCGAAGCTCGCCAACGAAACCCTGCTCGCCTCGTGACAGGTGGGTATTGAAGATGTATCCGAGTGAGGAGATCGGCTCGGTGATGATCCGGAACTGACTCTGCGGATCAGTACGCGAGTACTTCTTGCCATGGATGCCCTTCTCGGCGTCCTTGGCGGCGAGAAGCACGGTCCAGTCCTTGCCCGCAGGCACGTACTGGGCGGTGACCTGTTCGATGTACGGATCGAGGACGTCCGACAGGGACTGGAGCGCCGTGCGCACCACCTCGATATTGCTCTTCGCCATCAGCTCTCATCCTCGAAGTCGAGTATTGTCTGCACACCGTCAGGTTCCTGCGCACGGGCAGCCGCCTCGGTCAGGTCCGTCCACGATCCACCCACCAAGTTGAACAGGCGGGCGTCATCGGTGCGGGACGTTTTGGTCTTCTCGTATAGCCCGAATGCCAACCGTTGGACAGCTTCGATGTCGATCTCGGACCGCTTTGCCGCTGCAGCCATCAGCGCAGCTGCGGGCTGGAGGCCACCGTCGGCAGACGTCAGCACCCGCCCCAGGTGGCACATCACCTCCCAGACGGAAATCCGGTCGTCGGTGGTCGGGTCCCAGGCTGCGGGTAGATCCGCGGGAGCGATGAGCTGAACGGAACCCTCACCCAGGGTGGCGACTCCGGAATCGGCGACACCACGGGCAGAGGTGTCGTACGAGCGAGCCAACACGTCGGCATCACCGAACGGACCCTTCTTCCAGCCGTACTGCTCGTACCACGTGACGCAGAAACGAGTGTCCGCGTCGAGGTCGCCCAACTGCTCGTCCTGCACCTCGCCGACGGCCTGATTGATGAGCGCGATCGCCGCTTTGACGCTCATGTCGGTGCCATCGTTCTCGACGACGCGTGCGTAGTTTGAGAACACCGCCATTCCGGGACCGATGATCGCTTGTGTCAGATCCACAGGTGCGATGGACCCCTGGCGCACATGTTCGAGTGCCGCCGGTAGCTCGCGGCGCAGAGCAGCGAGGAATGCGCGCCTTGTCGTCGGGTTCGCAGTCTGGTGTCGGGGACGAAGCACCAGCACGATCGATGAGGCTAACGCATTGGTGCCGCTTGCGATCATGCGATTAGACATCTCGGTCCGCATCGGCCACGTTGCGGTTATGGACCAACCCTCCCGGATCATGCCCTCGAGGATGGTTGCCCAACCAGTACTGGTGACTCCTTCCTGCTCCAGCTCTGTTTGCTTGAACGCGTAAAAGACCGTGACCGGAAGATCATCGGAGGCTGCCTTACGTGCTTGGGCAAAGACTCGACCAAAACCCTCCTCGAAGAATTTTTCGGCACCGTCTTGTCCACCATGTCGATACGGATTTGCTACGAGTTCCTCCGCCTTTGGAACGAGTATTGAAGCAAAGAGTTCAGGATGAACGCTACGTAGCGAGCGACGGAGCCAGACGTAGAAGAAGTCTGCAAGATCGGAATAGCCGATATTATCGTAGTACGGTGGATCTGTTGACACTAATACGCGTGAGTACGAGCGCGTAGCCGCGTCCGACTGCCGTGCGTAGCCCAGGCCTTGTGCGGGCACTTTCTCGATCGAACGGCAGACCCAATTAAGATCCTCAAGGTAGTCTCCGGAGGAGCCTCCAAATGGGTTCGATTCAGCATAGTCCCATGCCATCGGAATTGCTTGTCGAGCAAATAGGCCGCGTACGGCCTCCATTTTTGGGCTACTATCCCAGGTGTTGAGCGCATTGGATTTGTTGGTAGTGCGGCTGATCGCAAAAGCAAGGTACGTGACGACTGCATCGGCGTAGGACTCGGCGCCGTCGCCTCCATTGTCAAATCTGGAGCCCAGCGGGAGTCCAGTGGCAACAGCGTCTTTCATAACCTTTTCCCGCACCTCGTCCACGAGGTCGCTGAACGTCGTCAGTGCCACCAACTGCCGATCGGTAAAGTAGTCACAGAATGTGACGAAGCCCCACCTGCGACCCTGTGCATTGCCACCAAAAGTGCCTCGTGACTTGGCGGCGAGTGTCCGCTCTGTACGCCGAATCGAAGCCGCTTGCTCCCTGACCGTGATTTCAGCCGAGATGTGCTTTGGATTTGGCGATAAGTAGACGCGTCTGCGGTTACCTGCTGCGACGATTGCCATCATTGCTGCCGGAGGCTGCAGGTCGTGTGGTACGTCGACCTCCGAATGTGCCTGCGCTGCTGAGATTGTAGCGCCACAGGCAAGACAATGACCACCCTGACGGCCTGACATTGTGCCGTCCCTCTGCTTCGAGGGAGCTTTTGCCTTGTCGCTGCTGATTGTGAATTCGACTCTTCGCCCGCTGCGCGTTTCGGGATCCTCGACCACTTTCGGGACGATGTAGGCTTCTTTTCCCGCCTTCTTCCCCAGCCACCACGATCGCACGAGCGGCGCCTCGATACCGCAGGCAGGGTTGGGGCAGGTGACCGTGCGTGCCCAGATCCAGGCGATCGTCGTTGCGCTCGATTCCTTGCCGGTCTTGTCGTCGATGATCGTCGCATCGGGGTAGAGGTGCCCGATGCGTTCCTTGGCCTGGTCGCGCATCCAGGCGCCGTAGCGGCGTACGTCTTCGGCGAGGCCGGTGGCGCGGGGCCAGTCACCGAGCCTCGCGTCGGCTGCTCCCGGGAAGACCGGTGGCCGACTGGCGAACGTCGGTGGAATCTCGATGAGCGCTTTGTTGATGAGTACGGCCACGGGGTTGAGATCCGATGCGTGCGCCTCCAAACCGAGGCGCTGCGCTTCGAGTGGGATCGAACCACCGCCGGCGAACGGATCGAGGATCGCGGGAGGATTGCCGTCGGTGGATTTGAGGATCTCCTCGTGCGCCTCCCGCAAGAGTGCCTCATCATTGATGTTTTCCCACTTCACGAGCCGTCGGATGATCCCATGTAGCCGCTCACGCTCGGCCTTCTGCTCCTGGTCATTGAGCTCGGGGTTCGAGGACGGATCATCGACGAGCTGCGCGAAAAGCACGGCACGAGCTGCGGCGAGCGGACGCCGCGCCCACCACAGATGCAGAGTCGAGGGATGCCCGTGCCGAATCGACTTCTCCCGCGCAGATTCGGCGTTGATGTCCTCCAGCGGGATCGACACCTCGATCAGCTTCTTGCGGATCGGGGCATCAGGCGTGGTCGTCATATGTAACTGGCTCCAGGTGGCTCGGTTGCTCCGATGTTAGCGGGCGGGTCCGACAGCCAGTCAGTCATCGGCGGTCAGGGTTGAGTTGCCCGGTCACTCTGCTGGCCGAATCGGAATGAACGCGCACCTACTGTCGAGACGGCCCCATGGGCTGCTGCACCCCCGGGACTACGTCTCTCGCCGGACACTGCGAACTGCTCCTGGCCTCCGGAGCGTCGGTCACCCAGCCAGCACAAACTCGCTTTGCTCACCCAGTGATGAGCGCTATGATGAGCGATATCAATCACTTGTAGGTAATTGTGGAACACAACATCAGCGTCAACGAAGCCGCGCTTCGCACCGGCAAGTCGGTCGCAACGGTTCGTCGTCTCCTCGCCGCGGGCAAACTGTCGGGCGAGAAGATCGGCGGACACTGGGTGGTCCACGCCGACAGACTTCCGAGCAGTCCGGCCGGGCCCAGTGTCAGCGCATCCGGGCCCAAGCTGGACTCCCGGGCCGCAATCAGATTTCTGATGAAGACGGATCGTAAGGAGTTGTGGATTCCCGATGTCCTGAACTGGGAGGACGTGAGGGCGGACCCGAGCTCGGCTATATCGGTGGCCACAGGGAAGTGTTCGACAGGGCAGGCTGACCCATTTGAGACGGTGGAGGTGCCGAAGGGGCCGCTGCTGAGTCGCGCAGGTGTTCTGTTGAGTTTCGAGGATCGTCTGGCGTATCAGATGCTCTGCGCCGTTGTTGCTCCGCAGATTGACGCCGTGCTCGCGGAGCGAGTGTTCAGCTCTCGACTCAACAAGCGGCCAGGGTCGTTCTTCGTCTCGCCGTTCAATCAGTACAAACTGTTCATCGAGACGGTGGAGACGGTGGCCGGATCCACCAAGTGGGTCGTGTCGACCGACCTCGTCAGCTACTTCGAGACCATCAGTCACGAACTTCTCTTCGAGGACCTGCGGGACCTACGTGTTCGTGACGAAATCATGAGACCGCTCCGGCTCCTCCTCGGCTCGTGGCGACGCGCATCTCGAACGGGCCTGCCCGTCGGCCCGGACGCTTCACGACTACTCGGAAACTTCTTCCTGAACAAGATCGACCAACAGATGCTGGAAGAGGGGTTCGACTACTACCGGTACATGGACGACGTTCGGATTGTCGTTTCGTCCGAGCGAGAAGGTAGGGCTGCGCTGAGACGATTCGAAGTTCTTTGCCGCGCGCGTGGTCTTATCGTTACCGGCACCGCGAAGTCGAAGATAGAGAAGTCGGACCCTGATTCCAGGGTCAAGGACGATGCTCAGTTCGAGTGGATCGAGTATGCGATGAGAAACAGCCTCGATGAGTCGCGGAAAGTCCTTCGTGAGATGTTCAGCGACGCACTGTCGGAGAAAGTGGTGAAAAGGCGTCATGCGCGGTTTGCCCTGATTCGATTGGGGAAGTTGGTTGACCGCAGGGTTCTTGCGAAGGTGTTGCGGCGCCTTGAGGAGCTTAGTGAGGTGTCGAAGGACTCGGTCTACTATCTGAGGTCGTTCATCTCCGAACGGCATGTGCAGACAGCAATCACTAAGTACCTGGAAAGGCCTGAGGAGCCGGGTCTGGAAAAGTATCAGGAGGCATGGCTGATCGCTGTCATGTTGGAGGTATTGAATGCACCTCCAGCGGAATGGATAAGCTATGCAAGAAGGATCGCATGGGATGCGAACCAGCCTACCTATCTGCGGAATCTTGCGTTCAACCTGGTGGCCTTGGGTCATGATCCGAGAGATATTGAGAGGATCGTCGAGATAGCCGAATCGAACTACGAATCGAGCTTGGTTCGAGGGGCGATTGTAGCCCTCGCTCGTGTTCAGAAATTCTCACGTAGGACGCAGGGCTCTGTGCTTGCGCGGCACCCCGCGCTCAAGGGAACTGTGGAATACCTGAAACAGCGTAGATCTCTTCCTTCGCTAGTGCAGGAGGGGTTGTGGAACACCATCAAGTCTGCGCCATAAAATTCGTGATCCGATAGGCCACAATAGTTACGCGGGGAAGTGCGATCGAGAGCGATTGAGAGCAGTCCCCGCGCGGCACGCTGTGTCGATCGGACCTCCGGATTCGGTAGCCAATATTCACTCGCAGGTGAGGGGTCCTCGGCCTTTGGCGGTAGTTCGCTTCGGATGGGGTGCAGACATACTAGGACGGGCGCGGCGACCGGTGCGCGAGTACCTCACTGCGGGTCTCGATCTTGAGGGTACCAACAAAGGTAAACCTCACCGGAATTTACCTGCCGGCTCGATTTTTCCAAGTTGCAGCGCTGACATAGTAGCTGAGGGTTCGTCGCGTCGTTCAGGCCTCCGGCGTCGAGGGGGACCATATGGTCGAAGTTCGCCGGAGTCATCGAATCGTGGAGCCCGCTGAGGTCCTTCTTGCAGTATGTGCATCGGCCGGCATCGCGGTGAAAGATTGCCCTCTGTGCCCAAACGGGAGGGCTCTTGCGCTTGAGTCTTCCCGGGGAACCCTTCCGGAAGAGTTTGTCGACTCGCGGTTCCGCGGTCCGCTCGTCGGGCTCCATGCCCGACACGATCATCGCGGCGATCCAGTTCAACGCGTATAGTAGTGTTCTGTTCCGGAAAACGGTATGGAACACCTCGTCGGCCAACACATCTAGAAGTTGCTCGTACGGCTCGCTCCACCTGAGTTCTTCGGTGAAGTGGCGGTAACACGCGTCGGCTGCGGAATCGGAAACCCGCAGAACCTCGACGCCGTCCTTCTCCAGTACGGTTTCTTCGTCCGAACGAGGAACTTTGAATATTGGTCCATCAATCCCATAGTGCATTAGCGCATGCGTCGCGGTCAGGTAGTGCTCATACCGGATCATTCCCGCTGGCTGCTGGCGGAGAATAACCTTCGGTATGTACGGACCGTCGGTCTCGTTGTAGAACATGTCGTCGGCGGCAATGCGTGCAAACTTGTGGACCAACGTGACCTTCGGCCAGTTTTCGATGAACTCGAACTCACGCTCCTCGTCGGTGATGCGTCCGGCCATCTCGAAGTCGTGCGCTGCCATTTGTTCAAGTCGGTCGGCGATGTCGATCGTTCGGTACCAGCGATGGACGAACCACTCGGGGCTGGCTTCCGGCGCGTGGGGCATTGTCCCATCGTACGAGTCGCTTCGCCCTGACGTACCGAGACGATGCCGTCGATTTGTCCGACCCGTCCACTACGCTGGCGGCAGTCGGTGCTACCACGCACCTCAGACTGCTGTGAAGGAGACTCTGTGGAACTGGGCTATCGAGCGATACTCCGCCTGGACGATGGCGAGAGCGCCATCGAGGTTGCGGAATCGCAGTTGAGCGCCTGGTTGCGCAGCAAGGGGAGGAGCGGGATCGACACCTTCGACTGGGACGGCGCGGGGATTTATCGCGTTGGGCCGAGCGCCACCCTCACGGTCGTACACGCCGACGATTACCGCGACGAATCCCGTCGGCGGTTGTACCGCCTCCAGGAGCGGAACTCCGGGAGCACGTGGGAAGTGTCGCTGCGCGCTTTCGACACGCCTCGTTCTCGTTCCCATGCACAGAGCCTGACGATCGACGTGTCGACCGACCTCGCTGACGAACCTCGCGTCGCAGTAGCCAAGGTGGCGCCGCCGAAGCTTGCTCGCATGATTCTCGAATCGCATTCGGCGCGCGACGGTGCAGCGAGCCTGTCAGGGCGGCCGCTGATGGTTCGCGGGGACGAAGCACAGGAAGTCCTAGCGGCGATCAAGGATACGGATCGGACTGCGGCTGTCGTGGTTGCACCTGCTCCGTGGGGGCGTGAGCATGAGGCCGAGTGGCAGCAGGTCGTAACGTCACTCACGCGTGAAAGTGTGGGGGTTGCTGCGACTTACATCCTGGATGAGGACGCCACGGGTATCGTCGCAGCCGGTTTACCCGCCTCTCATACCGTTGCGAACGGCGTCGTCCGAACATTCGGTCCACACGTCGACACCGATGCGCCGGATGACAGGTTGCGGCATCTGATGCTGTTCCCGGATACGCTCGCGCGGTCGCTTTCGCCGAGCAGGAAAGTGGCAGCTCCTCTCGCCAAGCGGCACGCTGAATCGACGCGGCTACGGATGGTGACACGTGAGCTGCCTCCGGACCTGCGCCGAGGTATCGACGTGCTTCGCCGCGCCGAGGCCGATCAGCAGCGGTCACAAACGGTTGCGAGCAGGGTCTCGGCGTACGAGTCGGAGCTGCGGGCATCGCCGGCGCCCAACTCGGGGCAGTCGGGGCTGATGTCCTACATCGGCACCTTGGTCAAACGATGGCTGAAGGCCGACCGCGTGGATGAGAAATCGATCCTCGACCTCGGCGCGAAGCTTGAGGCGCAGGCGGTCGAGATCAAATTGCTCAACGAGCAGTTCGATTCCCTTGCAGACGAGAACGGTCGTGTTCGTGACGAACTGGACAGTACCCGGGACCAGTTCGACGAACTCCATCTCGCCGTCACCATCGCAGAGGATGCCGTTCGTGACAACGAGCGGGAGATGTCGGTTCTTCGCAACAAGCTGGTGTCGGCCGGCGCTTCCGAGGACGCATACGTCGAGCCGCTTGCCGACATCTGGGATGCGCCTGACGACATGTACGAGTTGCTGGCGCGGATAACGCCCGGGACCAAGACCCATCCCGTGTTCGATCAGGTCGTGTTCACCGGTGACCAGGATGCGGCCTTCGAGATCGAGAAGCGTGGTCAGGGGATGCGGTACGCGCATGCGTTCTGGGACTACATTCACGTTCTGTACGACTATGCCGGTGGGAAAGAACGTGGCGATGTGACGTGCGGTGTGCACCAGTACCTCAAGTCCGACCAACTGGACGGGCATAAGTGCTCGCCGGAGCGGCATGCACCGACCGAGAGCGACACGACCCTGAAACGCTGGGGGAAGGAGCGGACCTTCCCCGTGCCGAAAGTCGTGAACCACGACGAGGAGATCCGCATGGCGGCGCACTTCAAACCGACCTGGACTGATACCTTCGCACCGAGAATGCACTACTTCGATGACACCGATGGGACCGGGAAGATCTATGTCGGATACATCGGCCGCCACCTCACGAACACGAAATCATAACGAGGCGGAGTCGGAAGGTGCTGGTCGCACGGCGCTTTCGACTCCATTTGCAGCGTCCTCGATGTCCTCGTGCTCCCAGACCCGGAGTACCGTCCAACCAAGTGACTGCAAGTGGGAGTCGGTGTCGCGGTCCCTCTCGATATTTCGGTCGAGTTTGACAGACCACCAGTCACCGTTGTTCGTCGGAGAGGGCCTGTGCTCGGGGCATCCGTGCCAGAAGCACCCGTCGACGAACACCGCGACCTTGGCGCGGCTGAACAGGATGTCTGCGCGGCGACGCGGCATACCGGGGAGTGGAGCGTCGACTCGGTACCGCAGACCGCGCCGGTGGAGCTCACGTCGGAGAAGCAGCTCGGGTTGCGTATCGCGCGTTCGTTGCCGTGACATGCGCCGCGATGTGGCTGCATCTGCCGACGTCAGGGGAAGTGAGGAGCGGCGCATTGCAGTGACCTCCTATCGCCGGCTACGCTCACTCAATGCCGACCTCTACGCCATTGTCCGACTCCGGGCTCTTGTCGGCAACGCTGCAAGACGGGCCGGCGAAGATTAGGACGTTGGACCTGTTCGCCGGTGCCGGCGGGTTGTCCGAGGGACTGAACACCACCGCCGGCAGTCGGTTCGAGACCGTGCGGGCCGTGGAGTGGGAGCCTGCTGCTGCTGCCACCTACACAGTCAATCACGGTGGACAGCTCAGCGGACGAAAGGTGGAAGGCGGACCTGCATACGCGGGTGCGATAGAGAGCTGGCTCGCGGAGGACAAAGTCCCGGACGTCGATGTGGTCATCGGAGGACCGCCGTGCCAAGGTTTCTCGACACTCAACCGCGCCGGCGTCGGAGCGCACCGGAATGAACTCTGGCGCCTGTATGCGCAGACCGTTGAGAAAGCCACGCCGAAATACTTCGTGTTGGAGAATGTTCCAGCCTTTCTCAAGTCTGATCAGTGGATCGTCTTTCAAACAGAGTTGCAGGAGGGGATGCTCAAGGACTATTCGATCGACGTCGACATCCTCAACGCTGCGGACTACGGAGCAGTTCAGGCGCGTAAGCGGGTGATCGTAATTGGGCACCACAAGGATCTTCCGGCTCCGGGACTACCTAACGCGACGCATTCCGGTCGCCACCGAACCCTTGCGGAGGCGCTCGCTACTGTGCCTATCACAGTCGATCGAATCGGAATTCCATCAGGAACCATCGAATATTTGGGAGATGAATTTCCGGGCGTATTCACAACGCGCGAGCTCCATTTCGGGCGTACCTATAGGAAGCTGTCCCTTGACAGGTTCAAGGCGATATCTCCGAACGGTGGAAGTCGGTGGGAGCTTCCCGACCATCTCAAAGCGCCCTGCTGGCTCAAGCATAACAGGGGGAGTGGTGACGTAATGGGGCGGCTGACGTGGGAAAAGCCGTCTGTCACGATCCGCACCGAATTCTTCAAGCCAGAAAAGGGCCGCTACATCCATCCGGAGGAGGACCGCGTCATCACGCACTACGAGGCCGCGCTCATTCAAGGCTTCCCGGAGGACTATTGTTGGGTGGGGACGCGCGAAGAGATCGCCCGCCAAATCGGCAACGCAGTACCGATCCCACTCGGGGCGGCCATAGGACGTTCACTCATCGATGCGTTCGACGGTACACACGATAGTTCTGTGAAAGCTTCCATGTAAAGAGTGTGGGCGCAGCATGATTCTTCCGAGGTAATGAAGCGGGGAATCATGCGTCGTTGAGAATAGTGCGTAGCGCCAGTTACGCGGCTCTTGTGATGTAGATGTGGGTGGGTTCCCCGTGGCGTGACAGGTGCAACGCCTTGTGTCAGTTAGGGTTTGTTTTGCGAAGGCTAAACCCGCGTAGCATCGCGGCTGCTTCGGGTTGGGTGCAAGGGCAGTGGTGGGCTTCGCCGTAGCGATCTGATCTGATCCTGGGTTAGGTGGGCTAACTTGCCGCTCTGATCGGAGGCTCCCGATGACTGCCGACGCCGACAATCCGCAGGTCTTCGCAGGTCTGGAGTATCAGCGGGTGGGGGCGGTCGGTGGGTTGCCGGTGGTGGTCCATCACGGGCTGGTGGCCGGGTCGGCGACCGCGCCGCGGGCTACGGAGGCTGCGGCGGCGCGGGGGATCGAGCTGATCGGGGTGGCGCGGCCGGGGTATGGGTCGTCGGCGCCCGCCGGTATGGAGAGTGTTGCCGACTGGCATCGGCTGGTGACGCCGTTGCTCGACGAGTTGGGGGTCGGGCGGTACGGGGTGTGGGGAGTGTCGGCCGGGGCGCCGTACTCGTACGCGCTGGCTGCGCTGGATCCGGGGCGGGTCACCGGTGTCGCTATCACCAGTGGGATCGGGTTGGTGAATGATCCGGCCGTCGTTGCCGAGTACGGGGAGGAATCTCGGCGGGCGTTCGAGTTCTTTCGTACCTCCGGGCTTGATGCGGTTCGGGAGTTCTGGAACAACTCGTTGAAGCAGTCGTTGGAGACCGCGCCGGCGGACAGTCCGTTCATACCCGGTGTGATCGCGTCGCTCGCCAACGACGGGTACGGGCCCGGTCGGGAAGCGTGGTTGCAGCAGCGGCCCTGGGGGTTCGACTTCGCCGCTATCGTGGCGCCCGTCCGTATGTGGCATGCGGTCGACGATGACATGGTTCCGTTCGCCACCGCGCAGATGATCAGTCGGTTGGTGCCCGATGTCGTGTTCGAGGCGGTGGCGGGGGAGTCGCATATTCCTACTGATGCGACTGTGGTTGCGGCGCTGGAGTTTCTGCGTTCTCGGGGGTGAGTGCGGCGGTCTGCGGTTGCGTCACCCTCATACATTGAAAGAACATCGAAATGTTTTATGAGACAACAGAACCCGCGATCTGGGAGCTGATGTACTTCGGTAATGACGCCCACGATCAGCACTCAGGATAGGTGCCCGGGCAAACGCCGGGATCGTCCCCTGGCACCGTCAGGTGGCTATGCAGGCCAGCCTGGTGTTGATTTTCGGACATTGAATGGGAAGGGTCTCGGAAGGCTTTCGCACCGCTTCTGTCGCTCCTTGCTGGGGGATAGCAGCTCGATCAGTTTCCAGTCGCCGAATATCTTGGAGCGAGGAGTCGAACGAGGCCCTGCCTGATGGGAAACGGGTAGCCGGCCGCTGCGTTCGTAGGTGAATGAAAATTCATACCCTTGATTCTCTAGCGGATCGGTCGTCATGCATACCACGGCCACTCCAACAGGTCTCGATGCCGGCTCCGATCGCTCTTCAAGTGACGAGAGATCAGTATAAGGTGCCGGCCATAGGTAGCTGACAAAAGGCTCGCTGTAGAAGGGGCCATAGTTCAAGCTGATTGTTAGAGATTCCCCATATGCGGTGCTGAAACCGGGAAAGTTGCCCTTCTTGCCGATTCTGACACTTAGGAGCCAGGACTCGAGGAAGCCCCGGATGAAAGTTCCATCTGAACTTGTCAAATCCAATGCTGGATTCTCGATCCACACCATCGGATAGTCGTCCGCCGTCCTCTGTGTCCGCGGGTCCGTAGCGTCATAGGGAGGTGCTTCATTGCTGCATCCGGGTGCCGCTGCTAGCACGACCACGGCTGCTGCCAGGTAATTTGCTGCTCTCGCCAGAGATCTGTGACGAATTTGACTGGTCCTCATTTCACACCATCCGCGCCGTGCGACTCCGTTGCCTTCACGCCTTTGTCGTATCCTTGCAACCAGTCTGACAGCTCGGGACCACCTCTTTTCTCCATCTCGGAGGCTGCTCTGTCGAAATCATTCTCAAGGCGCTGGTTGGAATGAATCTTCTCCCAGCTCAGTCCATCCTGATCAAACAAGTTGGGATGCTCACGGCGCACCCACTCGTTCCCGGGCTTCTCAGAATATCCTTTCAGGATGGAGTAATTGTGTGCGGACGGGTCATTCAGGGAACGAATTTTATCTGGGTTGGTATGGTCGTTGGTGGCGTCCGCTTGGGTCGGCTCCTTGCCGATTACCCAATCTGTCACGGGTTGTTGGAGGGCCGGTTCAAAGATCGCAGTTTGGGGAAACAGCCAGCCAACGTCTTTGATCGCCAGGTAGGTCAACTTCTTCCGTTCGTACACGCTCTTCTGCTCATCGGATATCACTTCGACCGCTTGTTTGCTGCCCTCCGTCATCGCCTGGTTCAGCATCCCCGACCGGGTCGCCAACGGTGCGTCGGGGTCGGCGCCGTAATGGTAGGCCATCAGGTTCTGCCACTTGGCAGCTTCGGTGTTCATGGTGGCCGCCGCCTCCGGATCTGTGTTCAGAGACTGGAACACACGCTTGAGTTGATCCGTGCTCAGGTCGTCGACACCTCGATCGGGAATGCCTGCCAAGCCTTCTGCGCCGACGTAACTGCCCAGGTAGGGATGGACAGCGTTCGCGAAGATCTGGGCAAGCCCGGGGGTGTTGATACCCAGTTTCTTATTGGTGTCGAGGTACTCCTCGGAGCCGAGGTAGTTGCCCAGAGAGGTGGCCGCGTCGCGGGTGAGTTCCTTCGCGAATGGCGTTGTGGCGCCCGCGTCGTCACCTATCCAGCTGAACATTTTTTCCAGGCCGGCAGTCCGTGTACCCCAGCGATGCTGTGTCAAACCTTCCAGGTGGTCGTTTGCCACGTACCGGCCGCCGTTGTCGCAGGTGACGTTCATGTCCTTACCGGTGATGAAGTCTCGGGCGGCTATCTTATCTTGACCCGCGATCTCCAATGTGTGCGACATGAGGTTGTTGAGTTCGTCCGGCTCCAACCGCAGGCCATTGCCCATCGCCCTGCCGGTCTGGCTTGTTGCCCTGCTGATTTCGGAGATCTGTTTGGCCATACCACGGTTGATATCCGAACCCTGCAGATTCGGACTACCCGCGGCTATGAAAGTGGTCAGGTCCCGAACCTCGTCCAACCGGTCAATCACGGTGTACTCATGAGATATTCCGTCCTTGTCGGGAAACATGCCTCCGGTGGAGGTGGTCAGGTCCGATGTCAGCAGGCTGCGGATACCGTCGGGGACCTGAGCCACACCACCCTGGTCGCCCGACTCCGTTCGCAGGCCGGGACAACCGATCAGTTCGACCGCGCTCGCCAGATTGGTCCGGGTTCTGGGCGTTTGTCCGTCGCTGAGCGCGAGGATCTCCTTCATTGTCAGTCCGTCGAGGTCGCGGCTGATCTCGCGGAGGAAGTCGAAGTGACCCTGCGGGATAGTGGTTGGCCGGCCGAGACTCAGATCGGTCGTCGTCTCGAAGTTGAGATGGGTGGTCGCAACGTTGAGGATCTTTTGTTCCCACTCGGTCAGGGTTTCGCCTGCGGCGAGCTCGTCGCCGATCCGATCGCCGATACCACCCCCGATCGCCGATGACACGGGCGTCAGCCGCTCCAACGCTTCACTGTGTTTGAGAACTGCTGCTGCGAAGTCGGTGTCCTGGTCGCTGAATGTCTGTGCCAGTTGCTGCAGCAGCACGGTTTCCGTCTTGGCGATCTCGGCGCGCTGCTCTCGCAACGCCGTGTCCTCCGTGGACTCGTCCGTGGCGTCGGCGGATGCGTAATCGAACTTGTCGATGACCACCCAGTCGTCGTTGACATCGAACTTCTGAAGCTGACAACTGACTACACGAAGCTTCAACGAATTCGATGTGTCCGACAGCCACGATAGGCCCGACGATACCGACTCACTCATATCCTCTAGTTCGATTGCAGCGCGCCGAAACTCGTGGTACTCGTCTTCTGCCCGAAGCTCCGCCGCGTTGGCTCCGTCGCCATCCCAGGCCAGTTCGGTGATCGCGTCTCTGACACGCACACCATCGGACTTGATCTGTCGACCGAGGGCGGTGATCCGTTCCGAGGCTGTCGCCAACTTTTCCAGCTGGAAGCCGTTTATCTGAGATCGCGTTGGTACGGTCACCGGTGTCGGCCCTTCGGCGCCGCCCATGATCCGTTGAAATCACCCAGTGCTGCTACGCGTTTCGATGCTTGATCATCGGTTCCGGAGTAGGTGTCGGCGGCTGTCGTCAGAACAGAGACCCAGGCGCTCAGGCGTCCGCCCACCACGTTGTATGCCGTTTCACACGAATCGGCCGCAGTCTGCAGCGCAGATGCGGTCTCCGTCCCCGAAATCCCCGAAGCTCCATCTCGAACCGCGCCTGCACCACCGTGGTTCGGGTCCGAACCCGGTGTACTCATCGTGGGCACCGACCCCGCCGTCGGCGAATCGCCGATCAGCTTTGCCGCCGTGCGCAGTGACGACGGATCAACTCGTGTCATCAGAACCCCCTCGATATCCGGAACCCGAACCGGAATGACCCACAACGAGTAGCACACCGGATCCGCCGGAAGAAACCTCCGAGGTTGATCAGCTGTGGATAGGGTTCGACGCTATCGCCACACGATGTCGACGGTGCCCAGTGGGGAGATCGACTTGGCGCCCAGCCAGACTGGGGTGGTTGGTGGTTGGGTCAGGTAGAGGCCGTGGGCGGCGGACCGGACCCTGTCGAATTGGCTTGGCCAGTTGATGGATTCGGCGAGATCGTCGAGAGTGGTGCGGCCGCGGTCCAGGGCCCGGGTCACCAGGTCGGTGGCGGGGAGGATATCGGACTTGCTGGAATTGCAGGCTGGACAGGAGAGTACGAGGTTCGTGAGGCCGTCGATACCCACCCGGGACCAGGGGAGGACGTGGTCCACGTGGCGGCCGGACCTGAGTGTGGTGTCGCAGTAGAAGCAGGCGTTGCCGAAGGTGTCGGCCAGGGCGATACCGGGGCGGGTCAGGGAGATCCGGTCGGAACCGAACAGGTGGTGGGCCAGGTCGGGGCCGTCGTCGAGGAGGTTCTTGTTCATGCGTCGGACGTCCTCGACCCAGGCGAGTTGGAAGGCCGGCTTCACCAGCGGGGCGAGGCGGGCGAGGGTGTGGCAGACGCCGGGGAACAGTTCGATGCTGTTGCCGTGGGCGTCGATAACGCGAGTTGAGTCGGTGCCCAGCCAGCTGTCGTCGTAGAGGAAGCAGTCGTAGGAGCCGCTGCCGACGCGTTGCAGGAGCTTGAGCGGGTAGCGGACCAGGTTCTTCTTGATTGTCAGCCGTGCGTCGGCGTAGACATCCGGGGCGAGGAGGGCTGCGGTGTCCAGGGGGACCTCGCGGGAACGGGGCGATGTGACGGCCTCGCGCAGGCGGGTGATCTGGGTGAAGACGACACCGCGGCCGTCGTTGGACTGGCGCAGGTCGTGGCCGTCGAGGGGGCGGAGCTGGCGCCAGTAGCCTTCCATCACGCGATCGGCGAGGGTGTCGAGGTTGATGGACACCGGGGCGTCCGGATCCTCGGGGACGTTCTCGACGGCGAGGTCGAGGAGAGCGACCATCACCGCGAGTTTGTAGGTGGCCACGCGCTGGCCGCCCTCCAGGACCGCCACCAGGCGTTGGCCCAGGGTGAGGGGGTCGTCGCTGGGTGGTGGCATGGGAGGAGTGTAGGCGGTCGGGGTGTGGGAGAGTGCAGGGAGACGAGAGGGAGGTCGACCGTTGCCGCAGATGTATCCCGAGACACCGCGGTTTGCCAGCAGCGCGGAGCAGCAGGTGTGGAACCTTCTGCGTGACCAGCTGCTCGACGAGGATGTGATGATCTTCGGGCAGCGGGTCACCGACCATCAGAAGGACCACGAGGTCGACATTCTGGTGGCGATCAACGGTGCGGGCATCGTGTGCGTCGAGGTCAAGGGCGGGGAGGTGTGGCACGACGGCGTCGACTGGTTCCAGGGGCGGACCGGAGAACCGCCGAAGGTGATCAATCCGGTCGCGCAGTCCCGCGACGCCTGCTACGCGCTGCGCGAGTATGTGGAGAACCGTCCGGAGTGGACGCTGGGCCGGTTGCGGTGGGACCACGTGGTGGCGCTGCCGCATTCGGAACTGCCCGGCAGCTTCTCGGCTCCCGACTGCCCGCGCTGGAAGGTCGTCGACCGCACCCAGCTGGCGGACCTGTTCCCACTCATCCGGAGGGTGTCGCACAAGAAGGAAGGCGACCTGCCGTTCCTCGGCCCCATCGGCATCGAGCAACTCACCTCGATCCTCAACGGCCGCAGCCTGTCTCAACGGGATGTGGTGGCGCAGGCAATGGAGAACGAGTCGGCGGCCGAACTGCTCACCCAGCAGCAGAGCGTGCTGCTCGGCGCGATCGGATTACTCAACCGGGTCGAGATCCGGGGCGGCGCCGGCAGCGGCAAGACGTACTTGGCGGTGGAGCAGTCGCGCCGGCTCACCAAGGCCGGCAAGCGGGTCGCGCTCATCTGCTATTCGCATGGCCTCGCGTCGTACCTGACCCGGCTCACCGGTACCTGGAAATACAAGGAGCGTCCCGCCTACGTCGGTGAGTTTCATCGGCTGGGTGTCGGGTGGGGTGCCGCCGAAGGTCCCGATGAAAATCTCAGATCTGATGAATCACAACACTTTTGGGAACATGAACTGCCCGCGCAGATGGCTGAACTCGCCGAACAGCTCGACTGGGGACGCCGGTTCGACGCCGTCGTGATCGATGAGGCGCAGGACTTCGCCGACGACTGGTGGCGGCCCGTCCTCGCCTGCCTGCGTGACCCCGACGAAGGCGGTGTCTACGTCTTCAGTGACGAGGCGCAACGCGTGTTCGACCGGCACGGCGACCCGCCGGTCGACCTCGTGCCGCTGGTGCTGGACCAGAACATGCGCAACACCCGGCAGATCGCCACCACCTTCAGCCCCCTTGTGGGACAACGGATGCAGCTCAAAGGCGGCGACGGACCCGAGGTGCGGTTCCTCCCGTGCAGCCCCGCCGAGGCACTAGAGCGCGCGGACGACGAGGTGGACACGCTGATGGACGAGGGCTGGCGGCCCGAGGACATCGCGCTGCTCACCACCGGCAGCCGGCACTACGAACAGGTGGCCCGGCAGCAAGAGGGGCCGACCGCGTACTGGGGCACCTTCTGGGACGACGAGCAGGTGTTCTACGGGCACGTCCTCGGCTTCAAAGGACTCGAACGTCGCGTCGTCGTGCTCGCCCTCAATGAGACCAAACCGCGAGATCGTTCCAAAGAGCGCCTGTACGTGGGGCTTTCACGGGCCCGCGACCAGCTCGTGGTGTGCGGTGATCCCGAGTTCGTCCGCGAGGTCGGCGGACCCGACGTCGCGAAGCGGCTCGGCCTGTAGCCGCCGCCCGTGGGCGCCCCTACTTGCGGGCGCGCCGAGGGCGTGTGGTGGTGGCCTCGGCAACCGCCTCCGAGCTCCACTGGATGTCGGCGGGGGCGGTCGCGCCGGCGGCATACCCCTCGGCCGTGGTGCGCCAGCCGGTCACCCGGCGCAGCAGCGCCCCGTAGGTGCCGAGGTCCGCGGCGCTCCACAGGTGCTTGGACACGTCGTCGACGCATGCCTTCTGTTCGGCGGGTGACAGGAGTGCGAACCAGGGGTACAGGGAGTCGAAGGCCGTGGTCAGGTTGCCGTCGGAGCGCAGCGTGGCGCGTAGCAGTCCGGAGGCCGCCGCGATTCCCCGTTCCTGCTGGTCGAGGTCGTCGGCGCGCATGAGGATGAGGTCGTCGGCGTCGCGGCGGGTGATGTGGACGGGGCCGTCGTCGGTCTTGGCGACGACGTCACGGGGGCGGCGCAGGAGTTCGGTGAAGGTTTCGGTGGCGACCATACGAACATATTAGCGGTCTGATAAACACTTGATCAACCCTTGGGGTCGAACGGGTATTCGACCGGGGTTCAGTGTCTCACAGCTCGCGAATGGTCTGGTACAGGCACTCCAGGCGGGCGAGGGTCTCCTGCTGCACCTCGATGATCGATTCGAGCTCGTCGAGAACCTGGGCCTTGGTGTCGCCGTCCCGTGTCAGGGAGTCCCCGTCGTCGACGAGGGTGACCAGTCGCAGGAAATGCGAGGCGGGACCCACGGCCGCGGCCTCGCCTGTGAATGTGGTTTCAGTACTGGGCGTTTCGGTAGAACTTCGCATCGCTTCGGCCAGGACGGGGTCGCCGAGATGGGAGACGGGTGGGTACGAACGTACAGAACTGCCGGACTGCACCGGGCTGTCCGTGGAGCTATTAGGCGCGGACATGCGACTCCCTTCGAAAGGTCAACCTCCTGCGGTAGAGCCGGTGTTACGAGGCTCCCCAATGGCTCGATTTTTACAGACTAGACCGCGTTTCGTTTAATTCGGGGGTGAATCGCAGGAATACGGTGAATATCTCTCTCCGTGATGTATCAGTTAGCAGAAATTAGACCGATGATTGGCTCGATCAGAGGATTGACGGCCGGTGAGGGGCTGCGGTGCAGCGGGCCTACCTGCGACTTTGAGTTCATCAGCATGGATAACTTACGCTGCGGTAAGAATGCATGAACGTTGCGCAATTCGTTGCAACCTGGTCTGTAATTATGCATTCCCACCAATTCTGGGGGCTTCACTATTTGCCAGAATAAAGCGAGGAATCTAATTCACGAAGGATCATTCAACACCATGAATGTGGCTTTTGGAGTATGCGCAGAATGTGGCACGCTACCGCCGCCAGCTCAGCAGCTCCAGGCAGGCCGCGAGATCGACCATGCAGGTGTCGAGCGGGCGCGGCAGGAGCGCCTCGGCCCGGGCGATTCTGCGGACCACCGTGTTGCGGTGCGTAAACATGGCTTCGGCGGTATGGGACATGTTGCACTGCAATCGGATCCAGGTCCGCAGGGTGTCGACGAGCTCGGTGTCCGCGTCCCGGAGGTCGCCCAGGGTGTCGGTCAGGTAGGCCTGCGCCGCGGCCGGATCGCCGATGAGCATCGCGACGAGCCGTACCTCGTCGTACCGTGCGAAGCGCCGGTCCCCGGATGCGGCGTCAGCCATCAGGCGTTGCGTGGCCGTGGCCTGGAAGTGGCTCTCGCGGAAGCCGTCGACGCCGGGTGCGCTCCTGCCCGCGGCGATCCGGACGCCCGGGCGGCCGTCGAGCGCGGGTGGTGCGAACGGCTCCGGCGCGGCCGGGAGCCACATCCACCACGACGACGCGCTGGCCATCATCGCCAGCGGCCGGTCCCGGCCGCAGCCGCGGGTGATGTCGTCGATCACCGATTCGAGGTCGGCGGAGTTGCCGGGTGCGGTGCTCCACACCACGAGGGCCAGGTGCCGCTGCCCGGACAGCCGGTAACCGAGCTGTGCCTCGGCCCGCTGCACCGGTATCGGCGCACCTTCGAGCACGAGGGCGATGGCCTCGCCGCGCCGGCTCGCGATGTCGCGGGCCCGTTCGGCGCGTTCGGCCCGCATCAGTGTGTTCATCGCGTCGACGGTGTCCTCGATGAACGCGGAGATCGACAGTGAGCTCACGTCGAGGAGCTCGCGCAGGTCGTCGACGTCGCCGGTGAGGCCGAAGCAGATATCCATCCACAGCCGCCACGCGACGCCGTGCGCCGTGCGGAAAGCGTCGAGCGAGGTCTCGTCGAGTCCGCGGCGCACCAGGTCGCGGACCGCTCCGGTGATCTCCGCGGACAGGTGGACGGGAACGGGCTCGCCGGGACGGGCGAGATTGGATCCGACCCAGTTCATGGTGTTGGTCCAGTTGATGTGCCGGATGCCGTCGGCAAGCAGCGGGTCGGCGGCCACCTCGGCCATCCGTTCGCCGCCGAGCGCGGCGGTCTGCAGCGTTTCGATCCATTCGGGGTCGGGATTGATGGCCTGCTCCGAGGCTCGGCGAATCAGTTCGCGGACCTGCGGTGACGGTAGTGGCCAGGACTCCTGCATGTGTGCAGTATGCACCTCTGGCCCTGTGATCAGGGTGCGAAATGGCCCTGTGATCGGAGTCCCGACTCGCCGACACTGGTATCAGTCGCCGGGATCACCGGCACCAGGGGAGTGAGGAACAACCATGTCGCAGCCAGACACCGTCGACGTTCTGATCATCGGCGCCGGAATCTCCGGGATCGGCGCCGCAGCGCAGCTGACCAGGAAGTTGCCGGGTAAGTCGTTCACCATCATCGAATCGCGGGAGAGCGCCGGCGGCACGTGGGATCTGTTCCGGTATCCGGGCATCCGGTCCGACAGTGACCTGCTGACCTTCGCCTACGACTTCAAGCCGTGGCGCGACACCCAGGCCATCGCCGACGCCGACCGCATCCTGGCCTACCTGCACGAGACCGTCGACGAGTACGGTTTCGCCGACCGTATCCGGTACGGGCAGCGAGTCGTCGCCGCGAACTGGTCGTCGGAAAGCTGCCGCTGGCTCGTCGAGATCGAGCGCATCGACACCGGTGAGCGCAGCACGGTCGCGGCGTCGTGGGTGTTCTCCGGGGCGGGCTACTACAAGTACAGCGCGGGTCACCGGCCCGAGTTCCCCGGCGAGGAACGCTTCACCGGCACCATCGTGCATCCGCAGCAGTGGCCCGCGGATCTCGACTACGCCGGTAAGCGCGTCGTGGTGATCGGCAGCGGTGCCACCGCGGTCACCCTGGTGCCGTCGATGGCCAAGTCCGCCGCCCACGTGACGATGCTGCAGCGCACCCCCACCTATGTGGTGCCGCTCGGCCGCGAGGACACGATGGTCAACGCGCTGCGGTCGGCCTTCGGCGACAGCGTCGCCTACCGGGTGGGCCGGGCCAAGAACATCGCCCGCCAGCGCGCCCTCTACGAAGGCTGCATGCGGTTCCCCAAGACCGCCCGCCGCATCATCCGCGCGGTCAACAAGAGCCGGCTGCCCAAGGACTTCCCCGTCGACACCCACTTCAACCCGCCCTACGATCCGTGGGACCAGCGGCTGTGCGTGGTGCCCGACGGCGACCTCTACACCGCGCTGTCCGACGGCAGCGCCTCGGTGGTGACCGACCACATCGAGACGTTCACCGAGACCGGGATCAAGCTCACGAGCGGAACCGAACTGCCCGCCGACATCATCGTCACCGCGACCGGCCTCAACCTGAGCCTCCTCGACGGCATCGACCTGTCCGTCGACGGCACGCCGGTCATCCTGTCGGATTCGGTGATCTACAAGGGCGCGATGCTCAGCGGCATCCCCAACTTCGTGCTCTCGTTCGGCTACACCAACTCGTCGTGGACGCTCAAGGTGGGACTCATCTGCGACTACCTGTGCCGGCTCATCGGACATATGGACGAGCGCGGCCTCACGTCGGTGCGGCCGGTCGCCGACCCGTCGATGCCGACGCTGCCGGCCATCGACTTCGGCGCCGGGTATGTGCAGCGCGCCGCGAGCCGACTGCCGAGGCAGGGTGAGTCGGGTCCGTGGCGGATGTCGATGAGCTACTACCACGACCGCCGGGTGCTGAAGAAGAACGCCTTCGACGATCCGGCGTTGCGGTACGGCCGTCCCGTCCCGGCGGTGTCGCAGGGGAAGGAAGCGGTGGCTCAGGCGAGCTGACCTCACTCGGTGACGCCGGTGTATGACGCGATTGTCAACACCGGCGTCACATTCCGGCAATACTCCCACTGTTTCATAGTGGATGACAGAGTTTCCTCTCGTTACTCGGTCCCCCAGGCGAAACATCCAAGGAGATTGCCATGACCATCGAAGCGACCCAGTCTGAAACGACACCGACCGAAGCGCTCCCGTTCCGGGTCACCAGCGGCGCCTACGAGAACCTGCCCAAGATGCCCGAGGAGGAGTACCCGGGCACCGACGGCTACATCGGCGACGTCTACGAGAACCCCGACGGCAGCGTGATGTGCAGCGGCTACTTCGAGCTCAACCACACCGACGCCCCGCTGTACTACGAGTACCAGTACGACGAGATGAAGATCGTGCTCGAGGGCGAGTTCCTGCTGGAGAACAAGGAAACCGGCCAGAAGATCGTCGCCAAGGCCAAGGACGCCATCTTCTTCCCGAAGGGCTCCAAGATCTACTTCAGCACCCCCGATCGGGCGCTGGCGTACTACTGCGGCCACCGCGACGCCACCCTGCTCTGATCGATGACCACCCAGCTCGAATACTCGAGTGTCCCGGAATGGGCTCGGGTACAAGATGATTCCGGTGCCGAACTGCCCGACGGCAGCGGCGCCGCCTATATTGTCGCCGGCATCGGCGGGCCGGGGACCGAACTGGCCAACCGGTGGCAGGACGCCGTCGGCCGGCCGGTTCCGGTCACCCTGATCACCGCCGACACCGCCGACGACGCGCTCGCCCCACTCGATTCGGCGCTCGCGGCGTCGACGGTGGGGGTGCGGCTGCTCGTCGCCGGGCCGGCCGGTGACTGCCTGACGGTGCGTGCGCACGCCCTGCGGGCGGGGCTGGAAGACGACGAAATCCACGTCTCGGCAACCGGGTCCGGACCGATCAAGGTGTTCTGCTCGCATTGCCGGGCCACCACCACGGCCGACGCCGGCATCGACGACGTGGTGCCGTGCGCCGGTTGCGGGCGCGGTCTGCTCGTCTACTACCACGTGTCCCGGCGGAAGGGTTCCTACCTCGGCTTCATGGTTGATGCCGAAACCGTCAGGGAGGGAACATGAGTTGGGCCGGCGGCGCCGCGACGCTCGTGGTGCGCGACATCACCGACCAATCCGGCGACATCCGTTCGTTCACCTTCGCCGCACCCGACGGCGCGCCCCTGCCCGCCTTCGTCGCCGGCAGCCACCTGGTGGTGCGGGCGGGCGAACGCACCAACGCCTACAGCCTCACCTCCGACGGCACCGCACCCACCGAATACAGCATCTCGGTGCTGCGGGTGGCCGGTGGCAACGGCGGATCGCGCTGGCTGCATGACGAACTCTCGGTCGGTGACAGTGTGGAGGTGATCATGCCCCGATCGGCGTTCGCGCCGCTCGCCGCCGCCCGCAAACACCTGCTCATCGCCGGTGGGATCGGGATCACACCGATGATCTCGCACCTGCGCGCCGCACGCCGCTGGGGGCGCACCAGCCAGGTGCTCTATGTCCACCGCGAGGTAAGTCCCGCCCACCTCGATGACCTCGCCGCACTGTCCGACGGTGCGGACTGTGAGATCGAAACCTTCACCAGCCGTGACGCATTCATCTCCCGACTGGCCACCGCACTGCGAGGTCAGCCTGTCGGCACCCACCTCTACGTCTGTGGTCCCTCCGCCATGATCGACGGCGTTGTCGAGGCGGCGGAAGTGGGGGGCTGGCCGCGCTCCCGGATCCATGCCGAGTTGTTCGGCACCGACGCCCTCGACCCGGGCGAACCGTTCGAGGTGCGGCTCGGATCGGACGGCCGTATTCTCAGTGTCTCATCGGGCGTCAGCATGCTCGAGGCGTTGGAAACCGGTGGTATCGAGGTCCGCAACCTGTGCCGCCAAGGGGTGTGCGGTGAATGCCGCATCCCGGTCACGAGCGGTACGCCGCTGCACCGAGACCACTACCTCAGTGACGAGGAAAAGCACGCGGGCGACGTGATCATGCCCTGCGTGTCCCGAGCAGCTGCCGGATGCACCCTGGAGGTTCCGCTATGACCACCGTTCTGCCGATGAGTGGGCGAATTGCGGCTTTCCCCTTTCCTTTTCCGGAGGACCGCTACCGCTACTCCACCAACGTCGAACCGGCCGCCCGCCCCAATGTGACGGCCGCCGGGCAGTGGGGCGCAGCGGTCGTCGAGATCGACGATGACTACCGCGCCGAACTCGCCGAACGCGCCGAGATCCTGGCCGCCGACCCCACCCGGCACGCCGTCCTGCCGCACATGCGGCCCGCGGCCTGGGACGCCCTGCTGACGCTGATGCGGGAGCTGGCCACCGCCTATCCCGGGCAGATGTCGCTGGAACAGCTCGGCGGCGACGAGTGGCGCTGGCGCAACGAGCTTCTCGGCGAATGCCGGGACTTCCGGTACGGTGACGAGGCGTCGCTCGGTCAGGAACCGTTGGCGTACATCACCTCCCAGGTGCAGGAAGACATCGCACTGCTCGACCAGCGCAATGATCAGCTCTACGTCGACGCCGGGGTGGTGACCTTCGCCGCCGACTGGAGTTTCGGCTTCGACGTCGGCATGAGCTTCCTGGAGATCCACGGCCCGGTGCCGCGGGTGCGCAAGGAGGGCGTGATCACCCGTGCCCACGACTTCCTGAAAAGGCTTCAGCCGCACCAGCCGTACCGGCGCACCAACTGGACCATGACCATCGGGCGTCGTCTGGACGTGTCCACCGAGCGCTACCCCGACTGGGGGCCCGACCGCGAGATGATCCGATGCGTACCCGACGACGAGTTCGGACGGCTGGTGCACCTGCGGGTGGAGGTGCAGCACCTGATCCGCCTGCCCGACTCCGGTGCGTTGATGTTCCTTATCCGCACGTACATGCTGCCGCTGGAAGAGCTGGCGACAGTGGAACCGTGGCGGGCGCGGGCAGCGAAGGTGTTCGCCGAGCTGCCCGACGACATGGCCGATTACAAGGGCATCATCAAGTACCGGGACCGGGCGGCGCAGTGGCTCGCGGCCGCGGGTGAGTCCGTTGTGCCCGAAGCTGTTGTGACCGAGCCTGTTACTCCATCACCGGGGTTGCCCGAGTGGCCGGCGATGCCGCCGGAGGTGGACGTGAGCGGGGCTTCGTTCCTGATCGTGTCGATCGGGCAGGAGCCACGAACCGCACACGCCGCACGCACCTGGGTGCGCACCGCCGAAAGCGCCGGCCCGACCCGGCTACTGGTCCTGGACTCGCTGACCACCGCGGCCGACGCCGCGTCGCTACGTCAGACGTACAACGAATTACGCACCGGCAGCAGGATTCTGGTCACCGGGTCGCAGTACAACGTGATGACGGCACTTGCCTGGGCGTACGACGCGGGGGCGATCTCCGCCGAGCTGACAGCCTTCGTCACCGACCTGAGCGATCTGCCGATGTACTGCGCGCACTGCCGCGACACCCACCGCGTCATCGGCGCACCCGGCGGCGTCGTCGAGTGCCCCGGCTGTGCGCGGCGAGTGGAGATCCACGCCCATCACGCGCCCCGGCTGGGCAGCTTCCTGGCGTCGGCGGCGGGGGAGGAGGCGTCGTCATGACCACCGCGGAAGTCTCCCCAGGACATCTGCATCCGGGGTATGCGACCGGGGCGCGTGAGATGCGGGTCATCGAGATCACCGAATTGACCGACAGTATCAAGCATTTCCGGTTCGAGGCACTCGACGGATCGGTGCTCACCCCGTTCGCGCCCGGCAGCCACATCATCATCACCACCGGAGAGGACGGTGGCCACCGCAACGCCTACTCGCTCGTCGACGACGGCATGTACCCCACCAGCTATGCCATCTCGGTGCTGCGCCGCGGCGAGGGCGGTGGCTCGGACTGGCTGCACGATCATCTCGTACCCGGGATTATCGTCGAGATCGAGGGTCCGCGTTCGATGTTCGCGCCCATCGGCGACCAGCGGCACGCGCTGCTGGTGGCCGGCGGTATCGGCGTCACGCCGGTGCTCTCGCACGCCAAAGCCCTGGTCCGTGACGGCGGCACCGCCGAGATCGTGTACTCGTACCGGCCCGGGCATGCCGCGCACCTCGATGAGCTGCGGGCGATGGCCGCAGGTTCCGGCATCGCCCTGTTCGAGGCGCAGAGTGTCGAGGACACCGTGGCCGTGCTGCGGGAACGGCTGGCGCAGCAACGATTCGGTACCCACGCCTACGCGTGTGGGCCCGGTCCGCTGCTCCAGGCCTACACCGAACTGGCCGCGCAGGCGGGCTGGCCGTCGGCGCGGGTGCATCTGGAACGCTTCACCGCCCCTGAACAGGACGCCGGTGAACCGTTCACCGCGCGCCTGGCCTCCACGGGTGCGGAGATCCAGGTTCCCGCCGGGGTGTCGCTGCTGCAGCGACTGCTCGAAAGCGGTGTGCCCGTGGCAAATCTGTGCCGGCAGGGCGTGTGCGGCGAATGCCGCATCCCGGTCCGCTCGGGTGAGATCACCCACCGCGACCTGGTGCTCAGCGATGACGAACGAGCCGCGGGCGACATCATGCTGTGCTGCGTCTCCCGCGGAACCGATATCGAGGTGGACCTGTGACCACAACCGAATTGAGCAAGGCGGCAAGGGAATACCTGGAGCAGCCGGTCGACCATCTGGCCAGCATCCCGTGGCCGTTCCCCGACGAGCTGGAACAGTTCTCCTACAGCGTCAACGTCGAGCCGGCCCGCGTCCCGCGGCCCACCCGTGGCGGCGAATGGGGCAGGCACCTGGTGGATCTCGGCGGCGCCGAGTATCCGAGCCACATGGCCGACCGTCGGCGCATCCTCGACGCCGACCCGTCGCGCACCCGGGTGCGGCCCGGCATGGAACCGGCGTGCTGGGACCTGCTGCTGTACTACCTGCGCGACCTGGCGCTGTCCTACCCCGACCTGATGCACCTCGACGAGCTGGGCTCGACCGATACCGGCAGGGCCAGATTCCATTGGCGCAACGACATTCTCGGCACCGATCAGGAGTTCACGCTCGGGGACTGGTCGTCGATACCCGGCGGGCCGCTCGACTTCCTCGCCCGCGAGGTGCCCGACGACCTGCTGCTGGTCATCGAACGCGACGGCAGGCTGTACTTCGACGCCGGCATCGTCACTTTCGCGGCCGCCTGGTCCGTCTCGTTCGACGTGGGAATGGACATGTACCAGATCCACGCTCCCGTACCGGGACTCATCCGCGACGGGGTGGTCGACCGTGCCGAGATGTTCCTACGCCGACTGCCCGCCGACCAGGTGTACCGCCGGGTCAACTGGACTTTGTCGGCCTCCGACTCGCACAAGCTCGACGTGAGCCTGGAGGAGTTGCCCGAATGGTCGTCGGACATCGACACGATGCTCGGCGAACGTGACTTCGGCCGTGCCCGGCTCAGAATTGAGCTGGAGCACTTTATCCGCCTTCCGATGTCGGGTGCGGTAACCTTCAATATCCGCACCTTCATGGCCTCGCTCGACGATGTCAAGCGGATCCCGGAGTGGGCCGATCAGCTCGCGCTGGTCATCGAAACCCTCGACGAGAGTATCGCCGCCTACAAAGGCTTTCTGCACTACCGCGACGACGTTGTCGCATTCCTGCGGGATCGCTGAACCCGCACCACGTCACAACCCCGCACCCCTGACCGACAACCCCCGTGAGGTAGCTCTTATGGATCCCGTGATCGCCGCCAACGGCGACCTGGCCTGGATGCTCGCGGCATTCGCGCTTGTCCTGCTCATGTTCCCCGGCCTGGCCTTCTACTACGGCGGAATGGTCGGCGCCCGAAACGTTCTCAACGTGATGACCATGGTCCTGTCGACCCTCGGTATCACCAGCGTGCTGTACGTCCTGTATGGCTACGGCCTGGTCTCCGGCGACTCGATCGGCGGTGGTTTCATCGGCAACCCGATCGACTACCTGGGCCTGCAGGGTTTCCAGGCCGACGACGGCAGCGGCACCACGCAGCCGATCTACTTCGCCGGCTGGTTCATCCTGTTCGCCGCCATCACCATCGCCATCGTGGCCTCCGGCGCCGCCAGCCGGATGAAGTTCACCGCCTGGCTGGTGTTCGCCCCGATCTGGCTGACGCTCGTGTACTTCCCGATGGCGCACTGGGTGTTCTCGGCCGACGGCGAGGACGGCTTCCAGGGCGGATTCCTGCTGAACGACATCAAGATCCACGACTACGCCGGTGGTACCGCCGTGCACATGAACTCCGGTGTCGCGGCGCTCGCGCTGGCGCTGGTGATCGGTTCGCGCAAGCGTAAGGTCGAGCGCCCCAACAACGTTCCGATGGCCCTGCTCGGCGGCGGCATCCTGTGGTTCGGCTGGCTCGGCTTCAACGGCAGCTGTGCGCTCGGTGCGAACTTCCTGGCGCAGTTCGTGATCGTCAACTCGCTGCTCGCCGGCAGCGCCGGGATGATCGGCTTCTGCGTCATCGAGCGGATCCGCGAGGGGCACGTCACCTCGCTCGGCCTGATGACCGGCGCCATCTCCGGCCTCGTCGGCATCACCCCCTCGGCCAATGCCATGAGCCCGATCGGCGCGCTCGGCGTCGGCATCTTCGCCGGTGCCGTGGTGGCCTTCCTGCTCAGCCTCAAGGGCAAGGTCAAGGTCGACGACGCACTCGACGCGTTCGCCGTCCACGGCGTCGGCGGCATCGTCGGCACCCTCTGCGTGGTGCTGTTCGCCTCCGAGTCGGCGCCGGCAGGTGTGCGCGGCATCCTGCTCGGCGGTGACTGGGACATCCTCTGGCGCGAGCTCGCCGGTATCGCCATCACCTGCGCGTTCTCGTTCATCATGACCTACCTGATCGCCAAGGCCATCGACAAGACGATGGGCCTGCGCGTCGACGACGAGACCGAGATGGAGGGCCTCGACCCGATCATCCATGCCGAGTCGGCCTACGAGATCCCGGCCGCGGGTGTCGGCCACGGTGGACTGACCGCGGCGTCGGCGAGCCGGATCGCGACGATGGATGCGGCGGCACCGGCCAGGACAAGCACCACGTAGCGCCCCTCGCTGAGGTGTTATCCCGACGAGCCTCGGAACCTGGTGAGACGACATCGTCGTCTTGCGGGGTTTCGAGGCTCGTCGCTTGCGCTCCTCACACCTCAACCAGCAGAGGTGGCTTGCGCTCCTCACACCTCAACCGGCGGAGGTGGCTTGCGGCGGAGGTGCCTCGGCCGGTCAACCACTTGCTGGTTGAGGTGCGAGCTTGCGAGCCTCGAAACCTGGTGAGACGAAGAAGGACACGAGCAACTCACTGGTCGGTAACAGACCCGAAACAATCCGGGTGTCTACTATGTGTGAACATTGATTCATCCGAGTAGACACCCTGCTCGGCCCTTCCTCCCGGAGACCACCATGACAGACACCACCGAGACAGGCACCAACGAACTCGCCGACCTCTGTGCCAAGCACAGGATCAGGTTCATCCTCGCTATGTTCGTCGATCTGCGCGGCAAGCCCTGCGCGAAGCTCGTGCCGGTCTCGGCCGTCGACGAACTCGCGACCGACGGAGTCGGATTCGCCGGCTACGCCGTCGGCGCCATCGGGCAGGAACCCAAGGATCCCGACCTGATGGCCGTTCCCGACCCGTCGTCGTTCCTGCCGGTCCCGTTCATCAAAGAGGGTCTGGCCATCGTCCACTGCGATCCGCACGTGGAGGGCAAGGCGTGGCCGTTTGCCCCGCGTGTCATCCTCAAGTCCCTCATCGCCCGCGCCGCCGACGCCGGCTTCGAGCCGTGGGTGGGTGCCGAGGTCGAATACTTCCTGCTCAAGAAGGCCGCCGACGGCCGGCTGGTGACCGCGGACGACGCCGACGACGCCGACCAGCCCTGCTACGACGTGCGCGGCCTGACCCGCATGTACGACCACCTCACCAGCGTCTCCGACGCCATGAACCAGCTCGGCTGGAGCAACTACGCCAACGACCACGAGGACGGCAACGGGCAGTTCGAGCAGAACTTCCAGTACGCCGACGCCCTCACCACCGCCGACCGTGTCATCACCCTGCGCTACATCCTGAGCACCTTCGCCGCCGAACGCGGCATGCTGGCCACCTTTATGCCCAAGCCGTTCGCCGAACGCACCGGATCCGGTCTGCACCTGCACCTTTCGCTCACCTCCGCCGGCACCCCGGTCTTCCCGGGCACGGGAGGCGAGGACGACCGCGGTCTGGGGCTGTCGCCCACCGCCTACGGCTTCCTCGGTGGCGTTCTCGAACACGCCCCCGCCCTGCAGGCGCTCATCGCGCCGACGGTCAACTCCTACAAGCGAACCGGTGCCACCGCCACCCGCTCCGGCGCCTCCTGGGCACCACGCCGCGCCACCTACGGCGGCAACGACCGCACCCACTACGTGCGCGTCCCCGACGAACAGCGCCTCGAACTGCGTGGCGGCGACGGCTCGGCCAACCCGTACCTGGCCATCGCGGCCGCCCTCGGCGCCGGACTCGACGGCATCAAGCGCAGTCTCGACCCGGGCGCCCTCGGCACCTGCCCCGCGCACATCAGCGAATTACCGCTTACCCTGCTGCACGCGGTCGAGGCGCTCGACGGTGACGCCGTCGTCAGCGGTGTGCTCGACGCCGCCATTCCCGACGGCTGGCCCGCCGATGCCCAGAAGGTGTCCGAGTACTTCTCGCACCTCAAGCGGGAGGAGTTCTTCTCCTGGCATTCGGCGGTGTCGCCGTGGGAGGTCGAGAAGTACCTCACGGCGTTCTGAACCCTGCGTCACGGCAGTGGTTGCGGACGTATGTATCTCACGGGGTTTCGAGGCTCGTCGCTCGCGCTCCTCGCACCTCAACCGGCAGTGGTCGGCGAATTGATCAACGAACTCGAAGGAACATAGACATGTGTGGAATTGTCGGACTGCATCTGCGCAACCCGGAACTTGAGCCGCGGCTCGGGGAGCTGCTGGCCCGGATGCTCGGCGAAATGCAGGACCGCGGAGCCGATTCGGCCGGTATCGCCGTCTACGGCAACGACGCCTGGTCGCCCGCCGGGCACGGCTGCGTCAGCGTCCTGGAGGTGGACGTCACCCCGGCCGACGCCGCCGCGGCACTTACCGCCGCCGTCGGGCAGACCGTCGAGGCCAAGCTCGTCGACGAGACGCTGGTCATCTCGGCGCCCGTGCAGTCCGAGGAACTGCTCGCCGTGGTCAAGGCCACCTATCCCGACGCGCTGATCGCCGGCTTCGGCGCCGACCTCACCGTCCTCAAAGGTGTTGGCGCACCGCGTGACCTGGCTCTGAGGTGGGGTCTGGACGGGGCGTCGGGCTGGCAGGGTGTGGGCCACACCCGGATGGCCACCGAATCCGCCGTCACCCCGTCGGGTGCGCATCCGTACGCGGTGGGCCCCGAGCAGTGCCTGGTGCACAACGGTTCGTTCTCCAACCACGCCACCATCCGCCGCGAACTACGCGCCGCCGGAGTCGGATTCGACAGCGAGAACGACACCGAGGTGGGTGCCCGCTTCGTCGCCCACCAGCTCGCCCAGGGCAAGGATGTGGAGACCGCGCTCAAGGAGGTGTGCACCACCTTCGACGGCTTCTACACGCTGCTGGTGTCCAACCACGACTCGTTCGCCGTGGTGCGCGACGCCATCGCCTGCAAGCCCGCCGTCATCGCCGAAACCGACGACTGGGTGGCCATGGCCAGCGAGTTCCGCGCCCTCGCGCACCTGCCGGGTGTGGGCAGCGCCCGCATCTGGGAGCCGGAACCCGAAGTCGTCTACGCCTGGACGCGCTAGCGGCCACCTATCCCGATTGGAGACAAACCGTGACTGACACCATCGCCGAGCCCACGATCGCCGGCACAGACAATCTGCACAGTTTCGATCTCGCGGTGACGCCGCTGCGTGAGGTCAACTCGACGTTGCACGGGCCGATCACCGGCGAGGTGCTGATCACCAATCCGGCCGGCGCCCACAGCGTTGCGGCGGGCGTGAACGAGCCGATCAGCATCACCATCGACGGCCACGTCGGCTACTACGCCGCCGGGATGAACCAGCAGGCCACCGTGCTCATCAAGGGCAACGCCGGCACCGGCGTGGCCGAGAACATGATGAGCGGCACCGTGATCGTCGAGGGCAACGCCTCGCAGTCCGCGGGCGCCACCGCCCACGGCGGGCTGCTCGTGGTCAAAGGCGATGCCGCGGCGCGTGCCGGTATCTCGATGAAGGGCGTCGACATCGTCATCGGCGGCAACGTCGGCCACAACAGCGCGTTCATGGCGCAGGCCGGCCGCATGGTGATCCGCGGCGATGCCGGTGACGGACTGGGGGATTCGATCTACGAGACCCGGCTGTATGTGCGCGGTTCCGTCGCCTCGCTGGGCGCGGACTGCATCGCCAAGCCGATGCGTGAGGAGCACGTGAAGGAGCTGACCGAACTGCTGCAGGCCGCCGGGTTCGGCGACGACGATCCGGGGGAGTACACCCGGTACGGGTCGGCGCGGACGCTGTACCACTTCAAGGTGGACAACGCCTCGGCCTACTGAGGTTCATCGCCGGTCGGCCCCACCCGCCGGTTGAGGTGCGAGGAGCGTTGGCGACGAGCCTCGAAACCTCGTGACAGGACATCGCAATCTCACCGGGTTTCGAGGCTCGCAAGCTCGCACCTCAACCGGCGAGGGGATACTTAAGGACTTTGAGAAATGACTGACAAACTGAGTGTGGAACAGCGCGGGCTGCGGGAGTCCGCCACCTTCGACCGCAACACCATCGCCGCCATTCAGCGGGCCGCGCAGACCGGTATCTACGATATTCGCGGGTGGGGCGCCAAGCGCGCGCTGCCGCACTTCGACGACCTGCTGTTTCTGGGTGCGTCGATGTCGCGGTACCCGCTGGAGGGGTACCGGGAGAAGTGCGGCACCGATGTGGTGCTGGGCGCCCGGAATGCCAAGTACCCCTTGCATCTGGACACCCCGGTCACCATCGCCGGCATGAGCTTCGGTGCGCTGTCGGCCGGTGCCAAGGAGGCCCTCGGGCGCGGCGCGTCGGAGGTGGGCACCTCCACCACCACCGGCGACGGCGGCATGACCCCAGAGGAGCGCGGGCAGTCGAAACACCTGGTGTACCAGTATCTTCCGTCGCGGTACGGGATGAACCCCGACGACCTGCGCAAGGCCGACGCCATCGAGGTCGTGCTCGGTCAGGGTGCCAAGCCGGGCGGTGGCGGAATGTTGCTGGGGCAGAAGATCTCCGAGCGCGTCGCCGGGATGCGAACCCTGCCCGAGGGCATCGACCAGCGCAGCGCCTGCCGGCACCCCGACTGGACCGGCCCGGACGATCTCGCGATCAAGATCAACGAGCTGCGCGAGATCACCGACTGGGAGAAACCCATCTACGTGAAGGTGGGCGCCACCCGCACCTACTTCGACGTCAAGCTCGCCGTGCACTCGGGCGCGGATGTGGTTGTGGTGGACGGCATGCAGGGCGGCACCGCCGCCACCCAGGACGTGTTCATCGAACATGTCGGCATCCCCACGCTGGCCGCGATCCCGCAGGCCGTGCAGGCGCTGCAGGAACTCGGTGTGCACCGGCAGGTGCAGCTCATCGTCTCCGGCGGTATCCGCAACGGCGCCGACGTGGCCAAGGCGATGGCGCTGGGCGCCGACGCCGTCGCCATCGGCACCGCCGCACTGATCGCCCTGGGCGACAACGATCCCCGTTACGCCGAGGAGTACGAGAAGATCGGCTCGGCCGCCGGTTTCTACGACGACTTCCAGGACGGGAAGGACCCGGCCGGCATCACCACCCAGGACCCGGAACTGGCGGCCCGCTTCGATCCCGTCGACGGTGGCCGTCGCCTGGCCAACTTCCTGCGTGTGATGACGATGGAGGCCCAGACCATTGCCCGCGCCTGCGGCAAGGCGCACCTGCAGCACCTCGAACCCGAGGACCTGGTGGCGATTTCGATCGAGGCCGCCGCGATGGCGCGGGTGCCGCTGGCCGGCACCTCCTGGATCCCGGGGGCCGGGCTGTGACGGATACCCCTGTGAAAGACACGGCGGGCGTGGTGATCGTCGGCGGTGGCCTGGAGGGGGCCGCCACGGCGTGGGCGCTCGCTGAGCGTGGCGTCACCGATGTGGTCGTGTGCGAACGCGGTACCGTCGCCTCGGGGATGACCGGCAAGTCGTCGGGCATCGTCCGCTGCCACTACGGGGTCAGTTCGCTGGCCGCGATGGCCGCCTACGGGCTCGAGGTGTTCGAGAAGGCCGAGGAGATCTTCGGCACCGACATCGGGTTCCGGCAGACCGGCTATGTGGTCGGGGTCGGCGAACCCAACGTCGAGGCCATGCGCAACAGCCTTGCCGCGCAGCGTGAGGTGGGTGTGCAGACCGAGGAGATCGACAAGTCCGAGGTGGCCGGGATGTGGCCGGGTGCCGACCTCGAACCGTTCGCGGCGTTCGGCTGGGAACAGCGTGGCGGCTACGGCGACGCCTATCAGACCGCGCAGGCGTTCGCGACGTCGGCACGGGCGGCCGGGGTGCGCATCAAGCAGGGCGCGACGGTCACCGGGCTGGTGGTCGAGGGCGACAACGTCACGGGTGTCACGCTTGCCGACGGATCGACGATCTCGGCGGACACCGTCGTCGTGGCCACCGGGGCGTGGACCGCGCCGTTCCTGGCGCCGTACGGCATCGACGTGCCCATCAAGGTGCACCGCGAACAGATCGTGATGATCGACCCGGGTGTGGAACTCGGTGCGGTGCCGGTGTTCTCGGACCTGGTGTCGCTGCAGTACGTGCGGCCCGACGTGCGCGGGGAGATCCTCTTCGGCAACAGTGACCTGGCCGAACTGGAGATCGCCGACCCCGACTCGTACCTCAACCGGGCCACCGAGGAGTTCATCGACCTGACCGTCGAGAAGGTGGGGACCCGCTTCCCCGGCTGGACCGAGGCCGCCATTTCCAGCAGCTACGCCGGCTGCTACGACGTGACCCCGGACTGGAACCCGATCATCTCGAAGGGGCCGCTGGACGGGCTGGTGATCGCCGCCGGATTCAGCGGCCACGGGTTCAAGATCTCGCCGGCCGTCGGACGCCTGGCCGCCGACCTCGTCATCGACGGACGCAGCAGTGACCCGCGGATCCCGGAAACCGATTTCCGGTTCTCCCGGTTCGCCGAGGGTGACCTGCTCACCACCCGCTTCCCGTATGTGGGGGCGGGGGAGATGCGGTAGCTGCGACTATCCTTGGCCCGATGACAGCCGACCACAGCACCGTCGAAACGCATCAGGACGCAGAACTGATCGACGCCGCTGCCGCCGCGGCGCTGATCCGCAACCAGTCGGGCACCGCGCGAGAACGCACCGTCGACCAGCCCGTCGAGGAACTCGAACTGGAGACGGCCATCGCCCGTAACGTGCGCAGGCTGCGGCTGCAGGCCGGGCTGTCCGTCGGCGACATGGCTGCCAAGGCGGGCATCTCCAAGGCGATGCTGTCCAAGATCGAGAACGCGCAGACCTCGTGCAGCCTGAGCACCCTGGCCAGGCTGTCCACTGCCTTCGACGTGGCCGTGACCTCGCTGTTCCGGGGCGCCGACGTCGAACGATCGGCGGTGTACGTGAAGGCCGGCGAGGGGGCGGAGATCGTGCGTGAGGGCTCGCGGGAGGGCCACGAGTACGAGTTGCTCGGCTCGCTGCGCGGCGAGCACAAGCGGTTGGAGTGCCTGTTGGTGACGCTGACCGAGAAGTCGGTCACCCAGCCGCTGTTCCAGCACCCCGGCACCGAGTTCCTCTACATGCTCGAGGGCGTCATGGACTACGCGCACAGTCGCTCGGTGTACCGGCTCTCGCCGGGCGACTCGATGCAACTCGACGGCGAGGGCGTGCACGGACCCGTGGACCTGATCGAGCTGCCGGTGCGCTTCCTCTCAGTGATCGCCTTCCCCGACTCGGCTGTGTAACGAATCGGCAGTCGATCAAGCGGGCTATCGACTCGGGTGTCGCCGAGGTCTATCGTCGTTTCTCAGGTGAGCGTTACAGGTGCGGATCCGCGGGTTCCATCACAAGCCTGAAACTGCGAAAAGTGCCGAAAGACCCTAATTTTCGGCGAAATGCGATTAGCCCGGGTAACCGTGCCCCCAGTGCTGGTGTCGCACGATTATTCGTCTGTACGGGTGACTGCTTCTTGGCATATATTCAGGATCGCGGCGGGGTGCTTTACGTTCGAACATCACCAGATTGCTGAAGCGAATCAGCGCGATCGGTGGTGTCGATACTGAATGTAGGAGAAACAGATGACTGCTTGGCTCGTGACCGATGAACTCATGACCGGTCCGGCACCGGTGGCGGCCGGCCCCGTGCCGCGCCCTGGCCTGGCCACGCCGAGGCTCAGTGCTCGCGAGGTCGAGATCCTGTCGACCTGGCTGGTCTGTGACACCAAGGTGGAGGTGGCCGAGCGGTTGTTCGTCACCGTCGCGACCGTGCGCACGCATCTGGCCCGGATCCGGTCCAAATACCGCGACGCCGGGCGGCCCGCGGGCACCAAGATCGCCCTGCTCATCCGGGCCGTCGAGGACGGCTACTGCACCCTCGACGACATCGCCTGCAAGCTCGACTTCGGGGCGCAGGAGGATGACGACGATCTGGTGACCACGCCCGTGGTGTCCGTCGTCCGCTGAGACATTCGTGCCTGGTGTCACGCCCACACATCCCGTAAAGGCGGGTGCGTGGGCGGTCGCCTGTGTATTAGCATCGGCAGTGCGACTGGCGTAGCCGGAGTACCGGCATGGAGCGTTTATCGACGACGGCATCGACCGCCTGGGTGCCGACGATGGACCGAAAGGATGCGCCCATGTCCGCAGCGGCAACACCGCCCGCACAAGCGACCACAACCGCACGCCACCACGTCGTCGTCATCGGCTCCGGATTCGGCGGTCTCACCGCCGCCCGGGAACTGGCCAAGGCCGACGTCGACGTCACCGTGATCGCCAAGACCACCCACCACCTGTTCCAGCCGCTGCTGTATCAGGTGGCCACCGGCATCATCTCCGAAGGACAGATCGCACCGCCCTTCCGCGTGGTGCGCCGCAAGCAGAAGAACCTGACCGTGGTGCTCGGTGAGGTCGAGGACATCGACATCAGCGCCAAGACGGTCACCTCGCGGCTCCTCGAACGGGTCACCACCACCTCGTACGACAGCATCATCATCGCCGCCGGCGCCGGGCAGTCGTACTTCGGCAACGACCGGTTCGCCGAGTTCGCGCCCGGTCTCAAGACCATCGACGACGCCCTCGAACTGCGCGGACGCATCCTCGGGGCGTTCGAGCAGGCCGAACTGTCCGACGACCCGGAAGAACGTGACCGGCTGCTGACCTTCGTCGTCGTCGGCGCCGGTGCCACCGGCGTGGAGATGGCCGGGCAGATCGCCGAGATGGCGCGCAAGACGCTCAAGGGCACCTTCCGCAACATCGACTCCACCACCGCGCGGGTGATCCTGCTCGACGGCGCGCCCGTCGTGCTGCCCCCGTACGGCGGCAAACTCAGCCGCAAGGCCGCCGAGAAGCTGGCCAAGCTCGGCGTCGAGGTGCAGCTCGGCGCGATGGTCGTCGACATGGACTACGACGGCCTCGTCGTCAAAGACTCAGATGGCACCACCCGCCGCATCGAGAGCCAGTGCAAGGTGTGGTCGGCCGGCGTCTCGGCCAGCCCGCTCGGCAAGCAGCTCGAAGCGCAGAGCGAGGTGGAACTAGACCGGGCCGGCCGCGTGAAAGTGCTTCCCGACCTGACTATTCCGGGTCACCCGGAGGTATTCGTGGTGGGCGACATGGCCTTTGTCGACGGTGTGCCGGGCATGGCGCAGGGCGCGATCCAGGGCGCGCGGTACGCCACCGACGCGATCAAGGCCGGATTGTCCGGCGCCACAGCGCAATCCCGCAAACCGTTCAGCTACTGGGACAAGGGGTCGATGGCCACCATCGCCCGGCTCAGTGCCGTCGCGCAGATCCCGATCCCCGGCACCAAGAAGAAGATCGAGATCGCCGGCTTCCTCGCCTGGCTCGGCTGGCTGTTCCTGCACCTGATGTACCTGGTGGGCCACCGCAGCCGGTTCACCACGTTCATCGACTGGACCCTGGCGTTCACGACCCGCTCGCGCAGCCAGCTCGCCATCACCGAACAGCAGGTGTTCGGGCGGTCGGCGATCGCGCGGCTGGAACAACGTTCAGGTGAAGGCAAAGAAGTAGCCTGACCTCACCCACTGCCGGTTGAGGCGCAAGGAGCGCGAGCGACGAGCCTCGAAACCCCGGGAGACGACAATGTCAGCTCACGGGGTTTCGAGGCTCGGTCGCAGGGCGACCTCGCACCTCAACCGGCAGTGGGGGCTTTAACCGGCGGGGGGCACCTGTGATGCGCGATAGTGAATGTCGTCAGCTGCGATCAGATAATGGAGGTGCTGATGGCCGCGTCGGCGATCACCGCACGAGCGATCACCCAGTCGGGGCCGTGGGGGCCGGTATACGGGCCCGTCGACCTCGACATCCCCGAAGGGGGACTGAACGTGCTGGTCGGTCCCGCCGGCAGTGGCCGCACCGCGCTGCTGATGACGCTGGCCGGGCGGATGAAGGTCAAGAGCGGCCACCTCGACGTGCTCGGCGAGTCCGCGCCCCGCGGTATCTTCCGCAGGTCCGGGATGGTCGGCGTCGAAGGACTCGACTCCATCTACGAGTCGGTGCGCGTCGTCGACCTGCTGACCGAACAGCTGCGCTGGGATGCGCCCTGGTACACGCTGGTGGGGAGGGCCCGGCCCGACGACCTACGGCGGGTGTGCGGCCCGGTGTTCGGTGACCTGCCGTTGCCCGGACTCGACGAGTACGTCGAGGAACTCCCCGAACTCGACGGGTTGCTGCTGAGGATCGCGCTCGGCAACACCAAGAACCCGCCGCTGCTGGTGGTGGGGGCGATCGACCAGGTGGCGAACGCCCGCGATCAGGTGCTGCTGGTGGACCGGCTCGTCGCGCTCGGCGCGCGGCAGACCGTCATCACCGCCTCGGCCAACCCGCTGCCGGCCGAAGCCGGCTGGCACACCCAGACACACGTGCCCAATCTGATGCAGCACGAACTCATCATCGACCACATCGACGCAACCCGGGAAGGTGGTCGCTGATGCTGGCCGGAATGTCGCTGGGCACCGAGATCAGGCGGTACTCGCGGGGCACGCTGCCACGCATCGCCGTCATCACCATGGTGCTGTTGCCGCTGCTGTACGGCGCCCTGTACCTGTGGGCGTTCTGGAATCCGTTCGGCGAGGTCAACAAGATGCCCGCCGCGCTGGTCAACCTCGACAAGGGCGCCGACAACGGCGGTAAGAAACTCAACGCCGGCGATCAGGTGGCGGAGGCGCTGAAGACGTCGGGACAGCTCAACCTCACCGAGATGTCGGCCGAGGACGCGCGGCGCGGCGTGGCCGACGGCAAATACTACTTCTCCATCACCCTGCCCGAGGACTTCTCCGAGGCCGTCGTCTCGCCAACCACGGACAATCCGCATAAGGCGTTGCTGCAGTTCACCTTCAACGACGCCAACAGCTACCTGGCCAGTGTCATCGGGCAGAACGCTGCCCGCGAGGTGCTCAACAAGGTCGGCTCCACCATCGGGCAGCAGTCCGTCGACCAGGTGCTCGTCGGGCTGACGACCGCGGGCAAGGGGATCGACAAGGCGGCGGCCGGATCGAAACAGCTTGCCGCCGGACTGGATACGGCCGACTCGGCCGCCCAGCAACTGTCCGCCGGTGCCAAGCTGCTCTCGGAAAATCTCACGACCGCCCGCGAAGGCGGTGCCCAGTTACAGTCCGGGGCAACACAACTCGCCGCCGGTGTGGAGTCGGCAACCGGGCCGTTGCTCGGGGTGATCAACCAGATCCAGAGCTCGGGCGTCACACCGTCGTCGTATCTGACCCAGGCGCAACAACTGAGCACACAACTGCAGCCGATACTCAACGGGCTGTCCTTCGCGGGCTCGGCACAGTCCGAGGCCTACCGGTCGGTACGGCAGATCATCACCTTCCTCAGACTCGATCCCAATCCGGCGGTCCGGGAAGCGGCCAAAACCCTTGCCCCGGTGGCGACCTTCCTCTCCACCCAGGGTCTCACCCCGCAGACCACCGCCCAGATCAACCAGCTGAAACAGACCAGCACGACGTTGACATCGCAGCTGTCGAATCCGGGCCTGCAATCGATGCTGGCCATGCTCGAAAGCGGGCAACTCGGCACCCAGGTCACCGCGCTGCGCGACGGGTCGGCGCAACTGAAGACCGGCGTCGACACCCTGGCCGGGGGGCTGACCCAGCTCGCCGCCGGCGGGCAGCAACTCGCCGACGGAGCCGGGCAGCTCGCCGCGGGCACTCCGCAACTCAAGGCGGGCGCACAACAACTCGCCGCCGGACTCGATGACGGGGCCAAACAGGTACCCAAGTGGAGCGACCAGCAGCGGCTCGGGACCGCGCAGACGCTGTCGGCGCCCGTGGCGCTGGACATGTTCCACCACAACGAGGCACCCAACTTCGGGTCCGGGTTCGCGCCGTTCTTCATGACCCTGGCGCTGTTCATCGGCGCGATGCTGATCTGGATGATCCTCAAACCGCTGCAGTCACGGCCCATCGTCAACGGCGTCGGCGTCATCCGCACCGTGCTCAGCTCCTACTGGCCGGCCCTGCTCATCGCCGCCGGTCAGGGCGTCGTGATGTACGCGGTGGTGCACCTGCTGCTCGGCCTCGACGTCGCGCATGTCACCGGGACCATCGCGTTCGTGCTGCTCATCGGCGCCACCTATCTGGCGATCATCCAGATGTTCAACGCGGTGTTCGGGATACCCGTGGGTCGCGTGCTGACGCTGGCGTTCCTGATGGTGCAGATGGTGTCGTCGGGCGGCATCTATCCGGTGGAGACCACCGCCAAACCGTTCCAGTTCCTGCACCCGTTCGACCCGATGACCTACGCCGTCAACGGGATGCGCCAGCTCATCAACGGCGGTATCGACGAACGGCTGCCGATCGCGATCGCGGTGCTTCTGGGGCTGTTGCTGGCGGCGCTCGCGGTCAGTGCGTGGGCGGCGCGCCGCAACCGGGTGTACACGATGGACCGGCTGTACCCGCCGATAGAGGTTTAGCTGAACAGGAGGCGGACCAGGCCGATGAGGCCGACGACGACGATGATCGAACGCAGGGCGGTGGGGGAGAGCCTGCGGCCATAGCGGGCACCCAGCACGCCGCCGATCAGGGAGCCGGCGGCGATGAGCCCGGCCGCCGCCCAGCTGATCCGGTCGAACGCGGTGATCGTGTAGGTGACCGCGGCCACCACGTTCACGATCAGCGACAGCAGATTCTTGACCGCGTTCATGCGCTGCATGTCGTCGGGGACGATGATGCCCAGCGCCGCGATCAGCATGATGCCCTGCGCCGCGGTGAAATAGCCGCCGTAGATGCCGATCAGGAACGTCGCCGTCAGCATCGCGGTGATGCGCACCGGCGTCATCGGCAGCCGATGATGGTCGGAGCGTTCGTCGGCGACGGCGCGGATGTCGAAACCGGTACGGGCCACCACCCACCGCTGGATGCGGGGCTGCGCCACCACCAGCAGTAACGCCGCGACCATCAGGATCGGGACCACCGCCTCGAACACCGACTCCGGCAGATGCAGCAGCAGCCAGCAGCCGACCAGCGCGCCGCAGAACGACGCCGGCATCTGCCACTTGAGCTGCTCCCACTGCCCCGACAGCTCGCGCCGGTAACCCCAGGTACCCGACACACCGCCCGCGACCAGGCCGATCGCGTTGGAGATGGTCGCGGTGACCGGTGCGTAACCGAACGCCACCAGCGTCGGGAAGGTGATCAGGGTGCCGCTGCCGACGAGCGTGTTGATGGCGCCCGCACCCAGGCCCGCGGCGAAGACGGCGAGGATTTCGGCGATCGTCATGCTCTACACCGTGGCACGGCCGCCGGTGGCGTGCGTATCGGGGGCGGTCTGAGTGTCAGGCCGCGGTTGTGCCGCGGTGTCCGTGTATCGCTTCGTAGGCCTCCCGCTCGGCGTCGGCCTCACGTCGGCGGCGCTGGGTGAGGGTGGTGGCCTCGAGGCCGTTCTTCTCCAGGCGCCGACTGCGGTTCTGATCCATGTAGGTGATGGAGAAGATGAGCGCCAGCGAGGCACCCAGACCCACCATCGCCAGCCGGATGCCCACCTCGCCCGGGAAGCCGAAGTACAGCGCGACGTAGATCGGCAGGAAGGTGAACTGACTGCGCAGCAGGTGGCGCGGGACGGCGAAGCGGCCGGTGAGGTCGTTGTACACCCAGGAACGATTCTTGGCCGGGAGCGCGGCGCTGTAGGCGTAGGCGATCCACCGCAGGGGGTTGGGCCGGCGGATCGGGTCGTCGCGCCCGTCGGTTGCCGGGGTGGTCGCTGCTGGCGTACTCATGAGGCCCTCACTGTGATCGTGGGTTAATTGATCGTGTGCTATCGAATATCGCACAATCAGGTTTGCGATTCAATCGTGTGCGATCGAATTCACGTAGAATCGACGCATGGCCACCACGCTCCGACCCGGTAACACTGCTCTTGGGGAGAACCCGCTGCTGCTCGACCGGCAGGTGTGTTTCGCGCTCGCCGTCGCCAACCGGTCGGTGCTGCGGATCTATCGGCGGCTCCTCGATCCGCTCGGCCTCACCCATCCGCAGTACCTGGTGATGCTGGCGTTGTGGGAGTCCGAGCCGATGGCCGTCAAGGCGATCGGCCACGTGCTGCAACTCGACTCGGCGACATTGTCACCACTGCTCAAACGACTCGAAGCAAACGGACTCATCGAACGGCGCCGTCGCGGCGACGACGAACGCAACGTCGACATCGTCCTCACCGACGCCGGCCGTGACCTGCGCGAACAGGCCCTGGCGATCCCGCCCGCCGTCGTCGACGCGCTCGGCGTCGACTGGGACGACCTCCTGGAACTGCACAGCGCGCTCACCAAGGTGAACGCGGCCGCCCTGCGAGCCGAACACAAAGGTTCGGGCGGCGGCGACTAAGGTCGGTGGGGAACTCGAACAGGGAGGCGCGTCGATGTCGACGGTAGCGATTGTGGTCATTGTCGTCGTGGCGGTGGCAGCGCTGTTCCTGCTCATCGGTGTCGTGTGGTTCGCCTACGACTCCAACAAACGGGTCCGCAACTTCGCTCGCTCCACCGACCTGATCCCCGGCCAACCGGGCCGAGCCCCGCAGTCCTGGATCACCGACACCTCGCGAGAAGCGCTGCTGCATCAGCGGATCCGCTACGCCATGCTCGACGTCCATCAGAATCCGGCCCTGCCGCACGATAATTCGCTCGTCGCCGCGCGGGACCGCCTCGACGACGCCGCCTTCGCGCTCGACGACCGGCTGATCGCCGTCGCCGACACTGAACCCGGCGACACCCACGACGAGGCCCTCGACCGCGCCGAGGCCGCGATCAAGAAACTGGAAAAACTCCCCAAGAAACTCTGGGAAGCCCCCACCGACCAGCAACTCGAAGACCTCGCCGCCGCCGCCGCCGCCGTCCAGGCCGGTGCCGCCCCGGAGTGATCAATCCGGAATCCAGGTGTCAGTAGATGACACCTGGATTCCGGTTAGATGAGTGTCAACTCGTCGTCGATGCGGGTTGCGTCCGTGAGGTAGCGGGCGTGGGGAGCGGTGCGTTCGATTGTTGTCGCGTTGAGGGTGTCCACCTCGGTCACCCATGCTGCGGCTTCGTGCGGTAGGCGTCCGCCCGCCACGTGCCGCAGGAGGAGGCGCTCACGTCGTACATCGTCGGGTGCGTCGAGATACCAGGTCACGTCGAGGAGCGGTCGCACGCCGCCCCAGGGTGACTCGTCCAGCAACAGATAGTTGCCTTCCACGACGACGACGCGGGTGTCGGGATCGACCAGCCCGGTCGCCGCGATGGGGTCGTGCAGATCGCGCCGGTAGTCCGGAATGAATATCGGAGCGGTGCGACCTGGTCGGCGGATGCGGTGCAGCAGTTCGATGAGTCCCCACACGTCGAACGTCTGCGGGCTACCCTTCTCCTGACGTAGACCGAGGCGGTCGAGCTGTGCGTTCGACAGGTGGAACCCGTCCATCGCCAGTACGGTCGCCGGTAGCCCGAGTGCGTTGAGCGCAGCGGCGATCCGGCTTGCCGAGTATGTCTTCCCAACACCGGGTGGTCCGACAAGTCCGACGACGACAGTCCTATCGGACACCACAGCCTGCTCAGCGATCGCCGAAACCACCGCACCCGCCGTCGTCCGCACCATACCCACCATGCCCTCAACTATCCGGAAGCCAGGTATCAGTATGTGGCACCTGGATTCCGGATAGATGGGGTTCTCCGACGCAACCGCTGATTCCACAGGGGGGCGGGTTATCCACAATTTGGGTTTGGGTTATCCACTGGCGCCTGAGCGGCCGCACTGTTGTGGGTATGACTTCTGCACTCGACGAACTGTTGCAGCGCCAGGATGGGGTGATCGCACGGCCCCAGGCAGTCGATCTCGGACTGTCTCCGAACGAGATTCGACGCAAACTCCGCCGTCGCGACTGGACTGCCACCGCTCCGGGGGTATACGTCCGGCACACCGGTCCGTTGACGTCGAAGCAGCGGGAATGGGTGGCGGTTCTGCATGCCTGGCCGGCTGCGCTGAGCCACTCGTCGGCGATCTGCGCCGCCGGTGGTGATACCCAACCCGACGGTCCGATCCATGTCGCGATCGACGCCGAACGCCGGGTCGTCGATGACCACGACATCGTCGTACACCGCATCGCGGGAATGAACGATCGTGTGCTGTGGACTGCGTCGCCGCCCCGGATGCGGATCGAAGAAGCCGTCCTGGACGTCGCGTCGTCGGCCACCCGTCCCGAACGTGCGATCGCCTGCTTGTCCGACGCGGTGCAGTCTCGTTCGACGACGGCGGACCGACTGCTGGCCGCACTCGATTCCCGTCCCCGGATCCGGCTACGCGGTTTCTTGCGCGGGGTCCTGATCGACGTCCGCGACGGTACCTGCTCGGTCCTCGAACACCACTACCTCACCAAAATGGAACGGAGGCACCAGCTACCGAGGCCTCACCGTCAGTCCCGAACTACGTTGGGACGTCCGGGCTTCCGTGACCTCGAGTACTCGAAGTGGGGTGTGGTCGTCGAACTCGACGGACGAATGGCGCATGACAGTGCGACCGCCCGCGCCTTCGATATGGAACGGGACCTCGACGCCGCCGTCGACGGCAACCTGCTCACCTTGCGGATCGGGTACCGGCAGGTCGTCGGCCGCCCATGCGCAACCACCCACAAGGTCGCCAAAGCCCTGCGCAACCGAGGCTGGCAAGGCACACCCACCCGATGCCCCCAGTGCCCACCCACTTAACCGGAAGCCAGGTGTCAGTATGTGACACTTGGATTCCGGATAGATGAGATGCTCTGGGGATGTCGCGACGTGTGGTGCTGATTCGGGCGGTGAATGTGGGGGGTACGGCGAAGTTGCCGATGGCTGAGTTGCGGGAGGTCGCTGAGACGCTCGGGGCGTCGGAGGTGTCGACGTATATCGCGTCGGGGAATCTCATCTGTGTGCCGCCGGGCGATCCCGGCGAGTTCGATCAGGCTCTTGAGGCCGCGATCGAATCGCGGTTCGGGTTCTTCCGGGAGGTCGTCAGCCGGTCGGTGCCCGAACTGGAGGCGGCGGTGCGGGCGCATCCGTTCGAGGTGATCGACGAGAAGTTCAGCTACCTGTACCCGCTCACCGGCACACCCGGCACGGCGCGGGTAACAGAGTTTGCCGCACGATCTTTCGGGGACGACAGGCTAGCCGTCATCGGCGACGACCTGCACATCCGTTACGCAGCCGGCGCGGGCACCTCGAAGCTGACGCCTCCGGTGATCGCCAAGGCGCTCGGGGTCACCGGGACCGGACGGAACCTGCGCACCGTCGCGAAACTCATCGCGCTCGCCGGGTAATTCACAGTCCGTTCGCGGCGATGAAATCGGCCAACAGCCTGGCCGGCGGGGATTGCAGCGCGGTCGCCGACGTCAGGGCGATCTCGCGCCGATGCCCATCTCCGGCCAGGGGCACATCGACGGCTCCGTCGTCGGGCAGGCCGCCGCCCACCGGCAGGAGCGCCACGCCCAGTCCGCGCCGGACGAATTCGCGGACCGTGGCGAACTCGGAGATCTCGACGTCGATACGGGGATCGAATCCGGCACCGGCGCACCATGTCTCGGTGAGCTGCCGCAGATTGTAGGCGGGAGGGTTGGCGATGAACCGTTCGTCGCGTAGCTCGGCGAGACGGATCCGGCGTCGTCCGGCGAAGCGATGGTTGTCGGGGAGGACGGCGCAGATCCGCTGAACGCCGAGCACCGTGTGCGGCAGACCGTCGGGTGCCGGGATGGTGACAGCCAGATCCAATGCGCCACTGCGCAGATCGTCGATGAGTGCGGCGCCGTGGGCCTGTTTGAGTTCGAGCCGGATACCGGGGTTTCGTCGATTGAACGCCTCCAGCAGGTCGGGCACCGCGCCCGAACCCATAGTCAGCGGAAAGCCGAACCGCACCGTGCCGTGTTCCGGGTCGGCGTCGGCCGCGACATGGGTGAGGGCCGCGTCGATCTCGCGGAGAGGTCCGTCGACGAGCTGCGCGAGCCGGACCGCGGCGGGAGTCGGCCGCACCTTCCGGCCGTCGGGAACGGTCAGCGGCACACCGAGCCGATCCTCGATGGCGTGGATGCGTCTGCTCATCGACGACTGCGGGATGCCCAGGGACTCCGCCGCGGCGGTCATGTGACCGTTGTGCGCGACCAGTTCGGTCAGCGCGCGCAGGTGTGGCGCGAGTCCGGTCATCCATTCATCCACTATCGGATCATATCCAGCCGATTGCATATTGGACGGAACGATCGCCGGAGACGACGCTGATAGGTATCAGAAGCCGAGAGAAGGGTGAAACGATGGGGGCCGGGAGATCAAGCGAGACAACGCAGTACGACGATGCCGACCTCGTGCTGATCGGTGGTGGCATCATGTCGGCGACGCTGGCGTCGATGATGGCCACCGAACACCCGGACCACCGAGTCCTCCTACTGGAGAAGGCTCCCCGCCTGGCCGGTGAGAGCAGCGACCCGTGGAACAACGCGGGTACCGGTCATTCGGGATTCTGCGAACTCAACTACATGCCCGACCCCGACGACCCGGCCAAGGCCATCGGCATCGCCGACCAGTTCCGGGAAACGCGACAATGGTGGTCGCGGCTGGCCGAACGCGGCGCCGTCGATCCGGACCGTTTCCTGAATGAGGTTCCGCACATGACCGTCGTGTTCGGGGAGCGTGACGTCGACTACCTGCGGCGCCGGTTCACGACACTGTCGCAGCACGAACAGTTCGCGGGTATGGAATTCTCCGACGACCCGGCGACCATCGCAGCGTGGGCCCCACTCACCGCCGGCACCGACGGACCTATCGCCGCCACCCGGATACGGCACGGTGCCGACGTAGACTTCGGTTCACTGACACGGCAACTCGTCGAGTCGAGCGACTGCGAGGTCCGGCTGGGTCATGACGTGCGCACCCTGCGCAAGCAGCCCGACGGCCGGTGGCTGATCAGCGGTCGCGACACCGAGAACGGACATGAGTTCGTCGTTCGCGCCGGTCATGTGTTCGTCGGGGCGGGCGGGATGGCGTTGCGGCTCCTGCAACGGGCCAAGGTCGCCGAAGTGCGCGGCTACGGCGTGCTGCCGGTGGGTGCGGCCTTCTTCCGCACCGACGATCCCGACGTCGTGGCCCGGCACGAGGTCAAGATGTACGGCCAGGCGCCCACCGGCGCACCGCCGATGTCGGTGCCGCACCTCGACAAACGCATCGTCGACGGCCGCGGGTATCTGATGTTCGGGCCGTACGCGACATTCGGCACCAAGCTCCTCAAGGCGGGCCGGTTCACCGACTTCTTCGCCACGCTGCGGTGGCACAACCTGCATGTGATCGTCGCCGCGCTGCTGCAGAACCTGCCGCTGATCGGCTACCTCATCGGGCAGCTCGCGACGACCCGCACACGAAAGTTCAACCAGCTCAGCCGGTTCTATCCCGGCGCTGACATCACCCAGTGGGAGCTGATCGCAGCCGGTCAGCGTGCACAGCTGGTGACTCCGGACCGTCGTCGTATCGGGGTGCTGCAACAGGGCACCGAACTGGTCGTGAGCGCGGACCGCTCGATCTCCGGCCTCCTCGGTGCCTCCCCCGGAGCATCAACAGCAGTCCCGATCATGCAGAACCTCATGCGCCGCTGCTTCCCCGACGAGTGACCGCACTATCCGGAATTCTGGTGTCACATCCTGACACCAGAATTCCGGATAGTCGTGCTAGGGCGATTCGGCAGCATCATTGGTAGTCATGGCGGGAGACTTGTCTACGGCGGATGCGGTGGTGCGGGCGATTGTGGCGCGTGCCGCAGCGTCCGATCGGACCGTCGTCGTCGGCCTGGTCGGGCCACCCGGAGTGGGGAAGACGCACTCGGCGAGCAGGATCGTGGCCGCACTCAACGCGGTGGCGATACCGGCGACGGTGTTGGCGATGGACGGGTTTCACCGGTCGAACGCGCAACTCGACGATCTTGGCCTGCATCAGGAAAAGGGCAGTCCCTGGACGTTCGATGTGTGGGGGTTGATCGACATCCTGCTTCGCGTGCGCGAATCCGGACGAACCGCTCCGGTATTCACCCCCGACTACCGTCGTGATCTGCATGAGCCGGTCGCGGCAGGCGGACGGGTTGATCCCGGAACACGAGTCGTCGTCGTGGAGGGCAATTATTTGCTGCTCGATGACGGTCCGTGGGCGGGGTGCGACCGCTTCTCGACATCAGCTGGTACCTGGATGCGCCGGACGACGTGCGCGAGGAACGACTCGTCCTGCGCCACGTCGCCGGCGGACGGCCACCGCACGATGCCGTCCGGTGGGTTGCGGACGTCGACGGACCGAACGCGACCACCATCAAACGCACCGCAACCCAAGCAGACTTCACCACCGACGCATTCCGGTCAGATCGGTGGGCAGTCGGGGTCCGGGATTGCCGTATCGGTTTCGGAAGGCGGTGCCTGCGTTCCATTTTCGTCAGGTAGTGGTGTTCGAGAACCGAGTAGCTGCCGTCTCGGACGTCGAGGAGGACTTCGCGCAGGAAGCTGCGCGAGCGGATCCGGGAACGGGAGTCCAGTGCGATGAGCAAGCGGCCCGCTGTCGTCGAACGGGACTGCACGGCGTCGGACAGGCAGGCGACGGCCCGCTCGGGTGTGGTGGCTGTGGCGGCGACGTCGAGGACGGCTTCTTCGATGAGCATCCGGGGCGGGGAGGTGGTCCAGAGCACGCGGTCGTCGAGTCCTGTAATGCGGTGCACGACGATGCCCTGATCCTCGATGACTTTGCGGTCAGCGTCGATGGCGACGTGGATGGGTCCGTCGGGCTGGGTTCCGCTGCCTGCTGCGTGGATCGCCGACCCATGACTCAGTGCGGCCGGCCAGGCGTGCAGCACCGCAACCCAAGCCCGTTGCGACGAGGTCAACGGGCCGGTGTGCCCGACATAGACGCCTGGTGTGGCCGCCGTCCAGTCCCGGCGGCGCAGTTTGCGGCGGATGTCGCTCGGCGACAGATCGAGCTCCACGGCCTGATGGCGTGCGATGACATCGTCTTGGCGACGCATCAGGTCGTCGAGCGGGGAAGTTATGGGTCTACTGTGCCGTCGATCGGGCCGCAGAAGGCGCCGTGGACGAAATCTGTGGACAACCCCGTCGCTGTGGATACGCGGGTTGCGTGATTGGGCCGCAGCCTATTTGGAAGTTTGGTGTCAGATACTGGCACCAGAATTCCGGTTTGCTGCGTCGAGGGCGGCGAGGTAGCCGAAGACCAGGGCGGGGCCGATGGTGGCGCCCGGGCCTGCGTAGGTGTGGCCCATGACGGCCGATGAGGCGTTGCCTGCTGCGTACAGGCCGTTGATGACCGAGCCGTCGGGGCGCAGGGCGCGGGCTCGGTCGTCGGTGACGATCCCGCCCTTGGTGCCAAGGTCTGCGGGGACGATCGGAGCGGCGTAGAACGGCGGCTTGGTGAGTTCGCCCAGACTGGGATTGGGTTTGTTGGTGACGTCGCCGTAGTACCGGTCGTAGGCCGAGACGCCGCGACCGAAGTCGTCGTCGACGCCCCGGCGGGCGGCATCGTTGAAACGGTCGAGGGTGTGCTCCAGTGCTCCTTCGGGTAGCGAGAGTTGGTGGGCCAGTTCGGTGATCGAGTCCGCGCGGACCAGGTATCCCTCGTCGAACCAGCGCCTCGGCAGTGGCGATCGCGCCGTCCTGCCGGCAAACATGTAGCGGTCGCGATACCCCTGATCGAAGATCAGCCAGGCGGGCAGGTTCTCGGCCGGTCCCTCGCTGCTGCCGTGCGGGCCGCCGAACATCGCGTGCGTGGCCTCGACGTACGGGAGCGATTCGTTCATGAATCGCACGCCGCGGTTGTTGACGATGATGCTGCGGGGCAGCGAACGTTCGGCGAGAGCGAACCACGGGCCGTTAGGGAGCGGAATCGACGGCGCCCACCAGGCATCGTCCATGAGATCGGTTGCCGCGCCGATCGACTCGGCGGCAATAATCGGTTCACCGGTGTTCGACGTCGCGCCCAGCGATAACTCGGGACCAGCCGGGCTCCGGTGAAACCGTTTGCGCAGGGCCGGGTTGTGGTCAAACCCTCCGCTGCACAAGATCACTCCGCGAGATGCCGTCAGAGAGGATCCGTCGTCGAGCGTCACGCCGGTGACGTGATCCTCATCGACGATGAGATCGGTGACACCGCAGCCGAGCCGCACGTCGACACCCGCATCGCGCACGCCGACCATGAGTGCGCCCGCGAGTGCTCCACCCATGCCGACGAGCTTGCGGCCCAATGTCTTCGCCAGCACCGTGCGTGCGCCGACCGTCAGTATCCGCTGTGGCCCGCGCCAGTGTCGTAGCCCGGTGCTCAGCCATTTGTAGTCCCCTTGATGCACAATCACATTCAGTGGGGTCTTGGTGTAGAACGGTTCCATCGTCGCGTAGTCGTCGCCGAGTGCACGGACATCGAAGGGTCGCGGCTCCACCGAGCGGCCCGCGGCCCGGCCGCCGGGGCGTTCGGGAAGATAGTCGGAATAGCCTTTCACCCACATCAATTCGAGCGGGGTCCACGTGCACAGCGCCTGTAGTGCCTGCGCGCCGTGGTCGATGAACGCGTCGATGCGTTCCGGCGCCACCGCATCACCCGCGATGTCGTGCAGGTAGCGGCGGGCGTCGTCGAGCGAGTCCGGGCCGGCGGCCCTGACCAGGACGTGATTGCCGGGAATCCAGATGCCACCACCGGAACGGGCTGTCGACCCGCCCCACCGGGAGGACTTCTCGACGAGGACCACCGAGAGTCCGTTGCGGGCCGCGGTGATCGCCGCAGACATCCCGGCCGCTCCTGAACCGACCACGACTATGTCAGCATTGCGATAGTTACTGTCCATATGACAGTTACTACCATCACCGGATGGGCCGCACAATATGCGAGAGTGGAACGCATGAGCTCTCCCCTGCGCGTACGGCAACGTGAAGCGGTGCGCCGGGCGATCGACGCCGCAGCCCTGCCCCTGTTCCTCGAACGCGGGTACGACCAGGTCACGACCGACGAGATCGCGGGCGCGGCCGGTATTTCGCCCAGTACCTACTACCGGCACGTTCCGGCCAAAGAAGATCTGCTGCTGCGGCCGATCCGTGCCAGCAGCGCGGCCATCGTCGAGCGCTATGCGGGGCGCACGGCGTCGACACCGGAGCAGGATCTGATCGAGGCCATCCGCGAACAGGTGGCGGCCACCAGCGAGACCGGGCCCGCCCAGTGGCGCGCCGTCATCGCGAGCGTCCCGGGCATCCTCGATCGCGTCACGCTCATCGCCGACGACGATCGTCGGCAGTTGATCGATATCGCGGCGCAGCGTTTCGGCGTCGACCCCGACGATGATTTCCGGCCCGGTGTTTGTGTGGCGATGGTGCTCGCCATCGTCGAATATGCCTACCGGCGCTGGGTGACCGCCACCGACGGCCGCTCACTGGCCGACTACATCGAAGCGGCACTCGCCGCTCGGCCACTCTGACCGGAACATCGGTGCCACATATGTGCAGTGATGTTCCGGATTGATCAGGCTTGGGGGGAGGCTACGGCGAACGTGCGCTGGAAGGGGAGGACCGTGCCGTAGGGGCGGGCGGGGTAGGCGTGGCGGAGGCGGGTCTTGAGGTCTTGGGTGAACTTGTCGCGCAGGTCGTCGTCCAGGGCCTGTAGGTAGGGGCGGGCGCCGGTGGCGGAGATCCAGTCGAACACCGGGTCGTCGCCGTGCAGGATGTGGCGGTAGGTGGTGGACCAGGCGTTCACGGCGAAACCGCGTTCGGCGAAGAACTCCAGGTAGTCCTCGGGTTCGATGGCCGGGATCGGGCGGATATCGGCCAGGTGCGAACGGTAGGGTTCGGTCTCGGCCAGCTCACGGACCGACGTGTGGGTGGCCGTGTCGGTGTTGTTGGGTACCTGGACGGCGAAGCTGCCGCCGTCGGTGAGGAAACCGAGCAGCCGGTCGATGACGGTGAACTGGTCGGGCACCCACTGGAACATCGCATTGGACACCATCAGGTCGACCGGGGCGAACGGCTCCCACGTGGCCACGTCGGCGATGTCGTAGTTGAGGTGGGCGTCGCAGTTCTCGCGGAGCGCGACATCGACCATTTCCGGTGACGAATCGATGCCGAGGATGTCGGCGTCGGGCCAGAACGTGCGCAGGTGGCGGGTGACACTGCCGGTGCCGCAACCCAGGTCGACGATGGTGTCGGCGGTGGTGCGTATCTGGCCGATCAGGTCCAGATACGGGCGCGCGCGGTCGTCGGCGAACTGTAGGTATCGAGCTGGATCCCAGGTCGGCATACTCCCAGGGTAGGCGGTTCTGTGACGTGATCGCAGGGTCAAAGGTTGGGTAACCTTCCAGTCGTGGTGAATGAAGAAGGGGCCGCGGCGGTGTCGCCGGAGGCGGATGGTGCAGCGTCAATCGTTGTCGAGATCTCAACCGACGGAGCGTGTCTCGGTAATCCTGGGCCGGGTGGCTGGGGTGTCATCATGCGGTGGCGGGGGCAGGAGAAGCGGCTGTCGGGGGGCGAGGAACACACCACCAACAACAAAATGGAATTAACCGCGGCGATCGAAGGTCTTGCGGCGCTGACGCGGCCGTCTACCGTTGTCCTCTACACCGACTCCAGTTATGTCCGTAACGGCATCATGTCGTGGGTGAAAGGCTGGCAGGCCAACGGGTGGCAGACGAAGGACCGCAAACCGGTGAAGAACGCCGACCTGTGGCGCAAGCTGGTCGAGGAGGAGAAACGTCACGAGGTGACGTGGAAATGGGTGAAGGGGCACAACGGCGATCACTACAACGAGATCGCCGACGACCTGGCGACCAGCGCCGCGCGGGAGATCGCGGGGCGCTGAGGGGTTGGGCGCTGAGGGGTTGGGCACTGAAGGAGTAGACGTGAGTGAACTGACGGTGGCGATCGAGCCCGAACACGATCCGCAGCTCGTGGCGGCCGTGGAGGGCGCCGGCGGGCGGGTGGTGCCGCTCGACGAGGCGCGGGTGCTGGTGTGGATCGGCGCCGGGCCGAAAGGCTTCCCCGAGTTGTCCGACGCCGTCGAGTGGGTGGCGCTCAAGACCGCGGGCATCGAGGCGTACGTGGCGGCCGGGGTCATCGACGACCAGCGGCTGTGGACCAACGCGTCCGGGTTCTACGCCGAAGGCGTCGCCGAACACGCGCTGGCGTTGCTGCTGGCCGGGCTGCGGCAGATCAACACCTCCGTGCTGCGGCACTGGGACAAGGAACCCATCGACACCGGGGTGCGCACGCTGCGCGGGGCAACCGTCGCTATCGTCGGCGCCGGCGGTATCGGGGCCTCGCTCATCCCGCGGCTGACCGCGGGCGGCGCGTCGGTCATTGCCGTCAACCGGTCCGGCAGGCCCGTCGACGGCGCCAAGCTCACCCTGCCCACCAACCGGCTCGACGAGGTGTGGGGGCAGACCGATCACGTGGTGCTCGCCGCGCCGTCGACACCTGAGACACGGCACCTGATCAACGAGCGCACCCTGGCCGCGCTGCCGTCGCACGCGTGGGTCGTGAACGTGGCCCGCGGGCCGCTCATCGACCAGAAAGCGCTGTACAACGCGCTGCGCGAGGGGGTGATCGCCGGGGCCGCGCTGGATGTGACCGACCCCGAACCGCCGTCGCCCGACGACCCGCTGTGGTCGCTGCCCAACGTCATCATCACCCCGCACATCGCCAACCCGGCATCGGGTCTGACCAGGGAGATGGCGCCGTTCCTGGCCGAGAACATGCGGCGCTTCATCGCCGGTGACGACCTGATCGCGAGGGTGAGCACCGGCCGGAACTACTGACGGCACGTAAGGTCGAACGGGTGGGCCCGTTGTTCAGCTTCCTGTCCAGCTACTGGTGGCTGGTGTTCCCGTTCGCCGCGATCGTCGGCGGCTGGGGCAGAGCTGTCGCGGCCTACAACGAGAGACGACGCCGCGACAAGATCGAACTGGCCCGCATCGAGGCGCAGTCCGCGCAGCCGGCCGTGACGCCGAACGCCCGGCAGGTGGCCAAGACGATGGCCACCCACGACAAGGTGAACGAACGCTGGTTCGCCTACGAGATGGACCTGGCCACCCTCATCGACTACCCGTTGCTGATCGACCTCAGCGAACCGCTCACCGAGGCCTTCCACAGGGCACGGGTCCGTGCCGACACGCTGCGGCCCGCCGACGCCGACGACATCGACGACGCGGCCGACGTCGAACGCTACCGGGACTCCGTCCGCGAATACGTGGTGTCGTTCGAGGCCGCCGAACGGGAGGCCAGACGCCGCCGCGACAGTGGGTTCACCGCAGCGGAACAGGCGTCGCTGAGCCGCGCACGCAAACTGGTCGCGACCGCCGAAGACGGGGGTGCCACCCCGGCCGAACGGCAGACCGCCTACAAGAAGCTGCGCGACGAACTGCGCGGCATCATCGACGTGCCGTCCGCCGCCGGGGAACGCATCGAACGATCCATCGCCCAGGCCCTCGAACGCGGCCGGGACTGACCGAACCCGGCCATCGGAACGAGCCCTATTCGGATTCGATGGCGCCGGCGAACTGGCTGTTGTAGAGGCGGTAATAGGCGCCGTGGGTGGCGAGGAGCTGCTCGTGGGAACCCTGCTCGACGATGTGGCCGTCCTCCATCACGATGATGATGTCGGCGTCGCGGATCGTCGAGAGGCGGTGGGCGATCACGAAACTGGTGCGGTCGGTGCGCAGCCGGGCCATAGCCTTCTGGATGAGCAGCTCGGTGCGGGTGTCGACCGAACTGGTGGCCTCGTCGAGGATCAGGATGGTCGGTTTGGCCAGGAACGCGCGGGCGATCGTGATGAGCTGGCGCTCACCGGCACTCACACCGCCGCCCTCGTCGTCGAGCACCGTGTCGTAGCCGTCGGGCAGATGCCGCACGAAGGCGTCGACGTGACTGAGGGTGGCGGCCTCGATGACCTCCTCGCGCTCGGCGGTGGGGTCGCCGTAGGCGATGTTGTCGTAGATGGTGCCGCCGAACAGCCACGAATCCTGCAGCACCATGCCGGTGCGTTCCCGCAGGTCGGCACGGGTCATCAGGCGTGAGTCGAGGCCGTCGACGCTGATGGTGCCGGTATCGACGTCGTAGAACCGCATGATCAGGTTGACCAGGGTGGTCTTGCCGGCGCCGGTGGGGCCGACGATCGCCACCATCTGCCCGGGCCGTGCCACCAGCGACAGGTCCTCGATCAGCGGTTTGTCGGCGAGGTACCGGAACGAGACGTCATCGAACTCGATGCGGCCGTGGTCCTCGAGCGGGGAAGCCGGCTTGTCCGGGTCGGGGGTTTCCTCGGTGGCGTCGAGAATGTCGAAAATCCGCTCGGCCGAGGCGACACCGCTCTGCAGCAGGTTGACCATCGACCCGATCTGGGTGAGCGGTTGCGAGAACTGGCGTGAGTACTGGATGAACGCCTGCACCTCGCCGAGGCTCAGCGCGCCCGACGCGACCCGCAGACCGCCGACGACGGCCACCGCGACGTAGTTGAGGTTGCCCAGGAACATGATCACCGGCATGGTGATGCCGGAGATGAACTGGGCCCGCCAGCTCGACTCGTACAGTTTCTGGTTGCGCTCGTCGAAGACCTGCTCGACCTCGTGCTGACGGCCGAACGCCTTGACCAGTTCGTGGCCGGTGAACGCCTCCTCCACCTGCGCGTTCAGCTTGCCTGTGGATCCCCACTGCGCGATGAAATGCGGTTTGGACTTCTTGGCAATGATCGTGGTCGCACCGATCGCCAGTGGTACCGTCACGATCGCGATGAGCGCCAGCAGCGGCGAGATGATGATCATCATCACCAGCAGCGCGATCACCGTCAGCACCGAGTTGAGGAGCTGGGAGATGGTCTGCTGCATGCTCTGCGACAGATTGTCGAGGTCGTTGGTGACGCGGCTGAGCAGATCGCCGCGCGGCTGGGAATCGTAGTAGCGCAACGGAAGCCGATGGATCTTGGCCTCGACGTCGGCGCGCAGCCGCCGGATGGTGGCCACCACCACGATATTGAGCAGATACGATGCCAGCCAGGCCATCGTCATCGACACCAGGTACAGGCCCAGCACGATCAGCAGGATGCGGCCCACCGCGCCGAAATCGATGCCCTGGCCGGGGGTGACATCCATCGACGACACCATGTCGGCGAAAGTGTCCTGCCCCCTCTCCCGCAGCCCGGCCACGGCCTCGGCCTTGGTCTGCCCGGCCGGCAACACCTTGCCGATGACGCCGTTGAACACCAGGTCGGTGGCGTGCCCGAGCACCCGCGGCGCGATCGCCAGCAGGATCACCGAACACGTCAGCGACAGCAGGATGGTGGGCATCAGCACCCGATACCCCGACAGCAGCCGCACGATCCGCCTGATCGACGGACCGAACGAACGCGCCTTGTCGCCGGGCGCCCCCATCGGCATCATTCCGGGTCTACGTGGTCCGGTCATGCCACATCCTCCACGGCGCGCTGCGATTCGGCGATCTCGGCATAGGTGGGGCAGCCGGCGAGCAGTTGGTCGTGCGTGCCGATGCCGGTGATCCGGCCGTGCTCCAGGACGACGATCTGATCGGCCGAGGTGATCGTCGAAATGCGTTGCGCCACCACGACCACCGCGGCGTCGCGGGTGACCGGGGCCAGTGCGGCACGGAGTTTGGCGTCGGTGGTGAGGTCGAGCGCGGAGAACGAGTCGTCGAACAGGTAGATCGACGGTCGGCGGATCAGGGCGCGGGCGATCGCCAGGCGCTGACGCTGACCGCCCGAGACGGTGGTGCCGCCCTGCGCGATCGGGGTGTCGATGCCCTGCGGCATCGCCGAGACGAAATCGGCGGCCTGCGCGATGCGCAGCGCCTCCCAGATCTCCTCCTCGGTCGCGTCGGCCTTGCCGTAGCGCAGATTGCTCGCGACGGTGCCGGAGAACAGATAGGGCCGCTGCGGGACCAGCCCGATCACCTCCCGCAGCCTGTCGGGGTCGAGTTGCCGCACGTCGGCGCCGCCGACGGACACCGAACCGTCGGTGACGTCGATGAGCCGCGGGATGAGGTTGAGCAGGGTGGTTTTGCCGGCGCCGGTGGAGCCGACGATCGCGGTGGTGGTGCCCGGGGTGATGCGGAACGAGATATCGCTCAGCACAGGCGAATCGGCGCCCGGATAACGGAACTCGGCGCCGGAGAACTCCGCCGTCGCCGGGTCCGTGGAGAAACCGATCGGTGCGTCGGGAGCGTGCACCGACGACTCGGTGCCCAGCACCTCCAGGATGCGTTCGGCGCAGACCGACGCGCGCGGGGCCATCATCGCCAGGAACGAGGCCATCATCACCGACATCATGATCTGCATGACGTACGACATCATCGCCGTCAGCGCCCCGATCTCGAGGTGGCCGTCGTCGACGCGGTGCCCGCCGAACCAGATGATCGCGACAATCGTCACGTTGGAGACCAGCAGGATCACCGGGAACATCAGCGCCATCATCTTGCCGACGCGTAGCGTGGCCGCCGACAGTTCGTCGTTGGCGACGGCGAACCGGTCGGTCTCATAGCGCTCGCGGACGAACGCCCGCACCACCCGGATACCGGTGATCTGCTCACGCAGCACCCGGTTGATGGCATCGAGTTTGTCCTGCATCGCCCGGAAACCCGGCACCATCTTGCTGATCAGCACCGCCATCGCCCCGCCCAGAATGGGCACGGCCACCACCAGCACCCACGCCAGTCCCGACGCCACGTGCACACCCATCACGATGCCCCCGACGCACATGATGGGCGCCGACACCAGGATCGCCGCGGCCATCACGCTCAGCATCTGCACCTGCTGGACGTCGTTGGTGGTGCGGGTGATCAGCGACGGAGCACCGAACCGGCCCACCTCACGCGCCGAGAAGCCGTCGACGGTGTGCAACAGGTCGTGCCGGATGTCGCGGCCGATGCCGAGCGCCCCGCGCGCCCCGAAGAACTGCGCGGCGATCGTGGTGGCCACCTGCAGGAACGTGAACACGAGCATGATGCCGCCGGTGCGCAGGATGTAACCGGTGTCGCCGACGGCCACGCCGCGATCGATGATGTCGGCGTTGAGAGTGGGCAGGTACAGCATCGCGCCCGTCGCGACGAGCTGGAACAGCACGACGGCGACGAGATTGCTCTGATACGGGGGCAGATAGGTCCGGACGAGACGGATCAGCATGGGCGACAGACCTGGGGCATCCGACCACGCTAGCAACCGGTGCCGACATCGGGCCACGACATTAGCTGCCGGTATGGATCTCGCGCCCGGAATGCCGGATCCGGGATCGTCCCCGCTACGCGACGGTGAGTGGGATGACGGCCTCAGGTGTATACGTGAGGAAGGTGAAGGACTCCTGGAAGTAGAGGTTCACCGAGTCGCCGGTGTGGCTGTCGTAGCCGATCGACACGTCCTGGCCGATGGTCAGCTCGAAGTCGCCGCCGCGGGTGCTGATCAAATAGGCGCCGGTGATCGCCGGCGCCCACACGATCTCCCCGTCGAGGATGCGCTGGATGTGCTGGCGGATCGGGTAGCCGTGGTTGGAGGTCTCGGCGACCTGCGAGTACAGGTCGGCCGACAGTGCCAGCGAGTACGGTCCGTCGACCGATTCCAGGCGCAGCCCGGTCAGCGCCTGGCTGATGGCCTCCGGATAGTCGCGGACGTCGGCGGGCAGCGCCGTGGCGTGCGAGGCGGCCTGCGAGCGGATGCCGGTGATGCCGGCCGCCGCATAGCCCTCGAAGATCGCCCGGTCCTCGGCGAGCGCGAGCTGCGCGGCAGCGTCACGCACCGGATCCCAGTCCGAATCCTTGGCGCCGCGGTCCACGTTGTCGATGGCCTCGCGCGTCACCGCGAACGGCACCTTCAGTTCGACGAGCGGCTGCGTCTGCCGCAGGAAGGCGGCGATGCCGTCGGCGGGGGAGTCGATCTTGGCGCGGCTGCCCAGGGTCACCGACGCGGTGTCGAGGCCGAGCGGGCCGTTGACGTCGACCAGCCGCCGGCCCGCGCTGTTGCGTTTGAACGACCGGGTGGCCTCGTCCTCGATCTCCTTCCACGCACTTTCGGAGATGGGGGCGAGTTCGCGATGCAGATTGTTCATTGCTGCTCCTTTGTTGGCGTGATCCGGTCGGGTGGGAGGTTGTGCGGGGAACTCAGTGCAGGGAGCCGATGCCCAGCGAGCCATGCGCCGGTTTCGGTTCCGGCTCGGCGGGGTTATCGGCGGCGGGCAGTGGGGGTGGGGCATCGAGGAATTCGACTGTGGGAGCGAAGAACTGGGCACCCGAGACGGCGGTGGTGAAATCCAGTAGCCTGTCGTGGTTTCCGGGCGGATCACCCAGAAACATGTTGCGCAGCATGTGTTCTGTGATGTCGGGTGTCGCCGAGTAGGCGATGAAGAAGGTACCCGACTCACCCGTGCCCGACACATCGCCGTAGGGCATGTTGTCGCGGACGATGTCGAGCTCGTTGCCGTCGTCGTCGGTGATCACGTTCAGCGCGATATGGGAATTGGTGGGTTTGACCTCGTCGGACATCTCGATGTTGTCGGTCTTGGTCCGCCCGATCGCCGCCTCCTGGTCCGCGGTGCTCAGCGCCCGCCACGCGCTCAGATCGTGCACATACCGCTGGATCGCGACGTAACTGCCGCCCGCGCAACCGTCGTCGTCGGTGGCGACGATGGTGTCGATGGCGTCCTGCCCGGTCGGATTCTCGGTCCCGTCGACGAAACCGATCAGGTCGCGCAGATCGAAGTAGCGGAAACCGTGCACCTCGTCGACGACGGTGATCGCGTCACCGAGCGCGCCGGTGATCAGCCTGCCCACCTCGTAACACTGATCCATCTGATCGGCCTTGATGTGGAACAGCAGATCACCCGGCGTCGACGGCGCGCTGTGTACCGGGCCGGTCAGCGGGATGAACGGGCGCAGCGCCTCCGGCCGCGGACCGTCGAACAGGCGATCCCAGGCGTCAGAGCCGATCCCGATGATCGCCGCCAGCGCCGCCTCGGGAGCCCGCGACGACACGGCGCTGGTCAGGCCGGTCAGGTCGGGCAGGAAATCGTGGACGGTCTGTTCGGCACCGTCATTGATGGTCGCGACGAGGAAGATCGCGACCTTGGTCTTGCGCGTCAGGATCGTCTGCGGTGTGGCCACGTGAATTCACGTTAGTGCCGTGTGGACGGTACCGCCATGAAGGCGCGCCTAGCCTACTCGACCTTTGAGTACGAGGCCGACCATTAAATACTTGCGACGGCCCGGCCCGCGGCGCGGCCCGAGAAGATACAGCCGCCCAGGAAGGTGCCCTCCAGCGCGTTGTAGCCGTGGACACCGCCGCCGCCGAAACCGGCGACCTCGCCCGCCGCGTACAGACCATCGAACTGCGTTCCGTCCGGGCGCATCACGGCCGAGTCGAGGTTGGTCTCCAGGCCGCCGAGAGTCTTGCGGGTCAGAATGTTCAGGCGCACCGCGATCAGCGGGCCGTGCGCCGGGTCGAGGATCTTGTGCGGCTTGGCCACCCGCACCACCTTGTCGCCGACGAATTGACGCGCGTTGGTCATCGCCATGATCTGCGCGTCCTTGGTGAACTTGTTGTCGATCTGGGCGTCGCGGGTGGAGATGACCCGTTCGATATGGGCCAGATCCAGGGCCGGGCCGCGGGAGATCTTGTTCATCCCGGCGACCAGCGTCGGCAGATCGTCGGCAACCACGAAGTCGACGCCGTGTCTGGTGAACGCGTCGACCGGCCCGGGGGCGCCCTTGGCGACGCGGCTGCGCGCCAGGACCTTGACGTCCTTGCCGGTGACATCGGGGTTCTGCTCGGACCCTGACAGCATGAACTCCTTCTCGATGATCGTCTGGGTGAGGACGAACCACGAATAGTCGTGACCGGTCTTGAGGATCTCGCGCATCGTCGCGTTGGTGTCGAAACCGGGGAAATTGGGGGCGGCGAGCCGATTGCCCTCGGCGTCGAGCCACAACGACGACGGTCCGGGGATGATGCGGATCGCGTGATCGGGCCAGATCGGATCCCAGTTGTGGATGCCCTCGGTGTAGTGCCACATGCGGTCGCGGTTCACCAGGCTCGCCCCGGCCTCCTCGGCGATGCCGAGCATGCGTCCGTCGACGTGGGCGGGAACCCCCGAGATCATGTGCTCGGGTGCCTTGCCGAGCCGTTCGGTGGGCCAGTTCTCGCGGATCAGCTCGTGGTTGTGACCGATGCCGCCGGTGGTGACGATGACCGCACCGGCCCGCACCTCGAAGTCGCCGACGACGTCGCGGTTCGACGCCTTTCCGCGTTCGAGCTCGTCGCACGACGCGAGGGTGGCGCCGCGGACACCGACCGCCGCCTCGCCGGAGACGATCAGTTCGTCGACGCGGTGCCGGAACCGGAACTGCACCAGGCCGCGTTTCTCGGCCTCCAGCACCGGTTCGAGGAAGATGCGCACCACCTCGGGGCCGGTGCCCCAGGTGAGATGGAAGCGGGGCACCGAATTGCCGTGGCCGTCGGCGAAGCCGCCGCCGCGTTCGGCCCAGCCGACGATCGGCACGAAGCGCAGGCCCAGATCGTGCAGGTACTGCCGTTTGTCGCCGGCCGCGAACTCGACGTAGGCGCGCGCCCACTGCCGGGGCCAGTAGTCCTGCACCTCGCGGTCGAACCCGGCCGAACCCATCCAGTCCTGCAACGCCAGCTCAGCCGAATCGTGGATGCCCAGGCGGCGCTGCTCGGGGCTGTCGACCAGGAACAGGCCGCCGAGCGACCAGAACGCCTGCCCGCCGAGATTGTTCCGGTTCTCCTGGTCGACGACGATCACCCTGCGCCCGGCCCGCGTGAGCTCGTAGGTGGCGACCAAACCCGCAAGACCCGCTCCGACGACGACGGCGTCAGCCTGCTGCTGCGTCACAAGGAACTCCTTCATCGAGGCGCACGGCGAGAAATCCATCGGTGACACTACCCGCAGGTTGTGGTCACGGACACACCGCCGGGTACGGGGGCGTGCGGCCCGGAAAGTACCGAAAACCGGCAATGTACTGCGGAAAATAATGACTTTGCCGGGGCTGGTCCCTTTGCCGGGCTGTTATTGAGCCGTTACAGTGTCATGCGATGGACCGGCCGACCTCCTTCCGCGAGGCCTGCCGGTAGAACCACACCCTCGTCGAGCGAGGCCGCTCCCGGCCAAGATCGTTAGGAATTGAAGTCCATGTTCAAGCGCGTTCGTAAACGCCTTGTGGCCGGCGTCGTCGCCGCGGTCGCACTTACCAGCGGCGCGGTTGTCGCCACCGCACCCGACGCGGCAGCCGCCGGGACCACCGAATACGTCTATTCGGCAGCGATGGGACGCAACGTGCCCGTCCGCATCATCAGCGGTGGCGGCGGGGCGGCCAAGCCCACGCTGTACCTGCTCGACGGTCTGCGCGCCCCCGCCAACAACAGCGGCTGGCTGATCAACACCAACGTCGACAGCTTCATGGTCGGCAAGGGCGTCAACGTCGCGATCCCGTTCGGCGGCGGCGGGTCGTTCTACACCGACTGGCAGCGCACCGATCCCAAGCTCGGCAAGAACAAGTGGGAAACCTTCCTCACCCGTGAACTGCCCGGCTACATGAAGCGCAAGTACAACAGCGACAACCGCCGCAACGCCGTCGCCGGTCTGTCGATGTCCGGTACCGCCGCGCTCAACCTGGCCTCGCGGCATCCCAGCTTCTACAAGGCCGTCGCCTCCTACAGCGGCTACCCGACCGTCACCATGCCCGGCTTCAACCAGGGCATCCAGGTGTCGGTGATGGAGATGGGTGGTGACCCGACCAACATGTGGGGTATCGCACCGTTCGGCACCTGGACCGCCAACGACCCGTTCCTGACCGCCAACAACCTGGCCGGCCACTACGTGTACGTGTCCTCGGGCAGCGGCGTCGGCAACCGCAACGCGGCCCTCGTGCCCGGCAGCGCCAACTTCGACGCGGTCAAGTTCGCGCAGATGGTTCCGCTGGAGGTCGCCGCCTCCACCAGCAGCCGGCTCTACATCGCCCGCCTCGCCGCGGTGCCCGGTGTGAAGCTCAAGACCCACATCTCGCCCGACGGCGGACACTGGTGGGACTACTGGCAGGACCGGTTCAAGGAGTCCTGGTACACCACCTTCAAGCCCGCGCTGCGCTGATCCCGCTCAGATCCCGCCACCGGCCGGTGACCTTCTTGGTCACCGGCCGGTGGTCGTTTGTGGGGGTTGTTGTCGGGGTGGAGGCTGCGGTGGCCGATCGGTTCGGGGTGGTGGCGTCAGGTGGGGAAAGGTCGCCGGACCCCTCGTGACCCTCGCTCCTTCGTCGCTTCGGCCTCGGGGATCAAGATGTATGGTCGCGGGCGCAGATAGCACGGTCCGGAGGGCCGTCGTGTTCTGGAGTGAGGAGTGAGCCGGGCGAGCTTGCGAGTCCGCGTGAACGACGAGGGAAGAACACGGCTCCTGGCCCGCAGGACCCGCGATCCGCGAGCCTGCGAGTGGGCGCAAACAGCACTGTGCCCCGCAGCCGGGGCTGCGGGGCACAGTGGGTTCAGGTGACTACCTCTTGCGGAGGGGGTCGTCGGGCTCGTCGCCCTGGTTGAGGTTGGGGATCTGCTCGGTGGGGCGGTCCCAGGGGCCGATGCCGGGCGTGGTGGGCTCGTCGTCGCGGGGCAGGATCGCCGTGGCGCCCTCGTCGGCCGGGTACTCGGCCTCGGTGGCCTGCGGGGCCGACCAGGCGGTCGTGGTGCCTGCCGCGGTGGCGGAGGGGGCCTCGTAGTCGAAGGCGCTGTCGGACGGGCCGTCGCCGGCGGGCTTGCGGCGGTCACGCAGGAACAGCAGCAGCCAGGCCAGGATCAGCAGGGCGCCGAGGATGCCGAGGATGAGCGGCAGCCAGAACTTGGCCATGTTCAGCAGACCCTTGTAGTGGTCGGCTTTGTCGGCCTGGCGTGCGACGGTGCTGTCGGCCCATTTGAAGGTGCCCTTGAGTGCGTGCAGCTTGTACTCGCGGATCGCGGTGGGCATCGCCTCGCTCTGATCGGGGGAGCGGTAGTACTGCTCCTGATCTTCCTTGCCGTCGAGGATGGTGCCGGTGACGGGTTCGACGAACACGTGCCGGGTGGCCTTGGCGTAGCGGTGCATGGTGACCGGGTCGCCCGGCTTGATGCCCTTGCCGGTGATGCCCCACCAGCTCGCCGGCTGGGTCAGCAGCGTGCCGAGGGAGGCCTCGCCCTGCGGGTTGGGGAGTTCGGACAGGTCGGTCTCGGGGACCTCGCTGACGAACTCGTACACCTTGACGCCCTTGAGGGTGGTCTCGCCGACGAAGTTGGCCGGGTTGTCGGTGCGGGTGTTGGTGTCGAAGTACAGGTAGGGGCGCTTCTTGACGTCGAAACCGAATTTGTACTGGAAGCCCTGACGGGGGACGTCCACCGACACGTCCTCGAGGTTGCCGCCCTCGGGCAGTGCCTCGAACTGGATGGAGTGGACCTTGCCGTCGGGGACGGAGGTCTTGCGGTTGACCGAGATGCGGTCGATGGTGGCGCTGAGCAGGCCGTCCTTGCAGGTGCGCTGCTCACCGGCGGCCGCGAAAGACAGGTCGGTCTCCTTGCCGTCGGCGTCGCGGACCCGGTCGATCCGGACCGTCTGCGCCGACTGCACGGTGGCGCGGGTCTTGCTGGACGGGTCGATGATGACCGAGCGGCGCTGCTGGGTCAGGTGGGCGTCGAGCTGCCGGACCTTCTTCTCGGTGAGCGAGCAGCGGTCGAGGACGACGGCGGGGAAGCGGTCGCCGGCGTCGCCGTCGGCGGACACCGTGGTGGCATCGGAGGTGATGTCCAGATCCAGCGGCACCACACGGAGCTGAGACACCAGCACGGTGGGGATGAGGATCGCCGCGGTGATGAAGGCGAAGCCGAACAGCGCCAGCAGTGCCGGCCAGATACGTCTCATTCGTGACTCCTGTGGTTGCACATGACGGTGATACCCTAACCCGCGCCGTGGTCCGGACAGTACGTACGGTCTCATGACCGTGGGGTTTTTACGCCCGGACACGCCCTACTTCAGCGTATGGAGCCCGGGGTTCGGGAGTATGGCGGCCGGGATGATCAGTCGTGGGTGGGCTCTCCGGTGATCCGGTGATCGGCGTGGTTGAGCCCTTCGAGGACCAGCCGGGCGACGTGTCCGTCGCGGATCCGGTACACCACGCGGCGGCCCTCGCGGCGGGTGTCAACGAGGCCCGTGAAGCGGAGTTTGGCCAGGTGCTGGCTCACCGCGGTCCGGGAGGCGCCGACGGCGTCGGTGAGCGCCGAGACGTCGGATTCGCCGTTGGTGAGGTGCCAGAGCAGGCCGAGCCGGGTGGGGTCGGCGAGCATGGCGAACACCTCGGTGGCGGCCTGCAGATGTGCGGCGTCGGGGTCGACGCTGTGATGCAGGCTGGGTGCCGTCTCGGGGACCGCCGGTGTGTGGGCGGTGCGGTCGGCTCTGCCGCCCGTGCCTGTCATGCGCGCCCCCTGATTTGATCCGCCTGTCTTGATCCGCCCGGTCTCGTTCGGCCGGTCAGGTCGGTGTAGCCACCCTAGCCCGTGTGGGCAGGCGCCGGGTCGCCGATCGGATGCCGGCGGCGGGACGCCAGGCGAGTGCGGCGCCCGTCAGCCCGATGAGCGCGACGCCCAGCAGGATTGCGGGACCGGCCGCGCCCTGGGTGGCGGTGGCGCCGGCGATCGGATAGGCGATGAGGTAGGCCGCGTGGGAGGCGGAGAACTGTGCGGTGAACACGTCGTCGGCGGTTCCGGGTGCGGTGTGGTCGGCGATGAGGCGTGGGGCGGACGTGTTCATCAGTGAGGTCGCGATCCCGGTGACGAACCAGAGGGCGAGGAGCGCCGGATAGGTGAGGCCCGCCAGCTGTGCGACCACGGTCAGCAGGAGTGCCGCGCAGCCGGTCAGCGCACCGGCCGTCGCGATCGCCCGAGGTTGCGCGATGCGGCTGATCGTCGGCAGCAGCAGTGCGGTGCACAGTGATCCGATGCCGCCGGCGGCCAGCAGGACGGCGAGCGCGGTGGCGCCCATGCCGAGCCCGGTGTGCACGTAGACCACCGAATACACCATGACGGGTGCGGTGGCTGCCGCACAGCACAGGTTGGCGGCGATAAGGCCACGGAACACTCTGTGCGACACCATGATCCGTAGTCCTGCGGTGGCGCGTCGGTGGAGTGGAAGAGTGGGGGCGGCCGGCGGTACCGAGGCGCGCAGTGCGGCCCGGACCGATCCGACGAGAGCCGCCGACGCCGCGAAACCCGTTGCGGCGATGAGGAACAGACCTGATGTCGGCACCGCGAACAGGAGGGCTGCCGCCAGCATCGGGGAGACGAGCGCCTCGAGATCGTAGGCGACCCGGGAGGCCGCCACCGCCCGCGTGTACTCCTCGCGACGCCCGACGATCGCGGGAATCGCCGCGGTGAACGTGGGCGTGAACGTGGCCGCCGCGGTCTGCAGCGCGAACACCAGGACATACACCTGCCACACCTGCGTGACCAGGGGCAGTGCCGCCACCATCGCCAGCCGCACGGCGTCGGCGCCGACGAGGACCGTCGCCCGCGGGAGGCGTTCGCAGGCGGCGCGCATGACCGGCGCCATGCCCACGTACGCGAGCATCTTGATGGTCAGTGCCGCACCGAGGACGACACCCGCGTCGTCGCCGGCCAGCCGCGCCGCGAGCAGGGCGAGGGCCACCGTGAGCAGACCGGAGCCGAGCAACGACGCCAACTGTGCGGCGTAGAGCCGGCGGAAGACGCGATTGTGCAGCAGTGGTGCCATGCATTCTAGTATCTCATATGTGCGCATCTGCGCACATATGAGATATGACGCACCGTGGCCTTGTTCGCGCAATGTCCTCCCTGGGACCGCGCCGCCGCACTGAACCCACCCTGAGGTCCGTCACCAATGTCCAAGAAGTGCTAAATTGTGCAGCTTTCGTAGTGTTTTGCTCCATGTGGGGGAGGCGAACTTGTTGTCGTACGACGCGCGATTTGTCCATTCCCGGGTCCGGGGTGCGCGGCTGGCGTGGACCGCGGCCGGATCGGGGCCGCCGGTGATCTGGGCGCACGGCCTCACGTCGCGGTCGTACGCGCAGGAGGATGCCGGCCTGTTCGACTGGACGCCGCTGACGTCCGCCCACCGGCTGATCAGGTACGACGCCCGCGGGCACGGCCTGTCGTCGGGTGCTCCGGACCCGGCCGGGTACACCTGGCCGGAGCTCGCCGCCGATCTCCTTGGGCTGCTCGACGCGGTCGCGCCCGGTGAGCGGGTCGACGGGGTGGGCGCGTCGATGGGTGCGGCGACGCTGATGTACGCGGCCCTCGCAGATCCCGGCCGGTTCGGGCGGCTGGTGCTGGTGACGCCGCCGACGATGTGGGAGACCCGGGCCGAGCAGTCCCGTGGCAGGCTGGCCGCGGCCGATCTCGCCGAACGATCGGGGAAAGCTGCGCTGGAGGCGCTCGCCGGTGATGTCCCGACGCCCGCCCTCGCCGGGGCGGCGCGCGCGGCAATGCCCATCGAGGTCGACGACGCGCTGCTGCCGTCGGTGCTGCGCGGGGCGGCTGCCTCGGACGCGCCCGGCGCGGTGGAACTGGCCCGGATCGGTGTTCCGGTGCTGGTCCTGGCCTGGTCGGGCGACCCGGGCCATCCGGTGAGCAGCGGCGAGGCGCTGGCCGCGTGCCTGCCCGACGCGCGGCTGCGGGTGGCGTCCACCCCGGATGAACTGGCCGCCTGGCCCGAGATGGTGCGGCGATTCCTCGGCTGAGGCACTGTTCGCGCGGCCCCGGGCGGAGTACAGTTTTCGACTGTAAGTCGAAAACCTGAGCCGAGAACCTGAGGAGGCCCGATGAGCGCCGCCGATCGTGCTGATTTCGTGGTCGTCGGGGCCGGGATCGCGGGCCTGACCGCCGCTGTCCGGGCAGCCGAGGCGGGCTGCAGCGTCGTCATCCTCAACAAGGGACCACGCTGGCGGGCCGACCGGGCCGAGCAGTCGACGTCGACCTTCTACGCGCAGGGTGGCGTCGCCGTCGTCACCGTCGACGACCCGCTCGATCCCGGTGACCCGGCCGACTCGGTGGACCTGCACCTGACCGACACTCTGGCCGCGGGCGCCGGACTGACCGATCCGGCCGCGGCCCGGCCGATCCTCGCCGACGGCTACGACGCCGTCTGGGGCCTGATGGAGTGGGGTGCGGAGTTCGACCGCACGGCCGAGGGACTGCTCTCGCGGACCCGGGAGGGCGGGCACTCGGTGCGCCGCATCATCCATGCCGGCGGCGACGCGACCGGCGCGGCCATCCAGCGCGCGCTCGGGGCCCGCGCCACCGAACTCGGCCCCGGTGGGCTGATCGACGTGCGCGACGACGCGGTCGCCACCGATGTCCTGCTCGCCGACGGCCGGGCGGTGGGTGTGCGCTACCTGCGCGAGGGCGCCGAACACGCCGTGTACGCGCCGACGATCCTGCTGGCCACCGGCGGTGCCGGGCACCTGTACGCGGCCACCACCAACCCGGCCGGGGCCACCGCCGACGGCATCGGGCTGGCGTTGCGCGCCGGGGCGCAGGTGGCCGATCTGGAGTTCATCCAGTTCCATCCGACAATGCTGTACATCGACGGTGCCGGGGCGGGCGGTGCTGCCCGCGGCAGGCGCACGCTGATCAGCGAGGCGGTCCGGGGTGAGGGCGGCAGGCTCATCGACGTCGACGGACGGTCGGTCACCGAGGGTGTGCATCCGCTCGGTGACCTCGCACCCCGCGACGTCGTCGCCAACGCGGTGCAGGCGGCGATCTTGCGGACCGGGCATCCGTGCGTCTACCTCGACGTCACCGGGGTGCGCGGCGCCGACGGGGGCTTCGAGTCGCGGTTCCCGACGGTCACCGCGGGCCTGGTGGCCTCCGGCGTCGACCTGTCGTCGGGCCGTATCCCGGTGGTGCCGGGCGCCCATTACCTGTGCGGCGGCGTCGTCACCGACACCTCGGGGGCCACCTGCGTGCCCGGGCTGCTCGTGGCGGGCGAGGCGGCCCGCACCGGACTGCACGGCGGTAACCGCCTCGCCTCCAACAGCCTGCTCGAGGGTCTCGTGGTGGGCCGCAGGTCGGCGGCGCTGGCGGTGGCGCGCCGCGACGTGGCGCTGCCGGACTCCGCCGGCGCCGTGGCGGGGACGGCGCCGCGGGTGCTCGATCGCACCATCCTGCAGGACACCATGAGCAGGTACGCCGCACTCGGCCGCGACGCCGCGGGTCTGACGGCCGCCGCCGGGATCCTCGACGCCGCGCCGGCCGCGCCGGGCGGACCGGGCACCGCACGTGAGGTGGAGGACGCGGGCCTGACGCTGGCCGCCCGGGCGGTGGTCGCGGCCGCGGCGGCACGCACCGAGAGCCGCGGATCGCACGTACGCCTCGACTATCCGGACTCTTCGCGCGACGCGGTCTCGCACGTGTTCCGGCTCGACGGCGACGAACTGGTCCGGGACGCACCGGAACGGTCCCTCACGGCCGCGGGAGGGCAGCCGGCGCTGCGCTGACGGCCGGGCGTCACCCCTTCGGCTCCTTCTGCGCCCGCCGGATTCTTTGTCGGCGCCGGTCGCGCTAGGGTGTCGTCTGTCCGAAGTACACAGTGTTCGGTCTGACTTGTTGGGGGGCGAGTGGTGGCGACTACACAGGAGTGTCCATACACTGGCCGTTGGTCCGGAAGTGTGGGATCCGGAGACGCGGGGGCCCGCGACGGTGGCCCCGGCGAACGGACGGGGGAACCGGGACCGGAGGTTCGGGTCAGGCGTGGTGATGGGAGCTCTTCATGAATGGTGCCGGGTGCTGGTCGACGGTCGTGTGCACCCCCGAAGAGCGTGCGCGACTCGGACTGACCAACGACCTGCAATGGCTCGTGCATTGCCGGCTGGCCGTCGGGCACACCGGTAACCACGCCACCGACGCCAGCGACCATCCGCGTTCGGACCGCAGGCTCTGGCTCGAATGGAACGACTTCGACACCCAGGCGCAGTCGCTGATCGAACGTAATCCGTGCAGTGTGCGGTCGCCCTCGGGGGCGCACTGCCTGTTCTTCGAGGCGCACGGCGGACCGCACTTCTATGCCACGGGCAACGGACACGCACCGACGGCCATCGCCGCCGCCTCGGGTAACGGCCAGGCGGGCGCGGGGCCGGGCGGGGGCGGATCGGTCGGTACCGGACCTATCGGTCACGGGCCGGGCGGTAACGGTCCTGCCGGCAACGCCCCTGGCGGTGCCGGGCCGGCCGGTGGCGGATCGGGCGGCCCGTCCGGGCCGCGGCCGGGCGAGGGCTATCGCGGTGGCCGCCGCTCGACGAACATGGAGCCGCCGGTCGTCGAAGGCGCGTCGATGGACGGACTCGAACGACGGCGCCATCAGTTGCCCGAGTCCCGCGTCGACCGCAGGCCCCCGCCGCCGCAGCAACACCAGCCCCAGCAGCAGGGACCCCAGCAGAAGGGGCCCCAGCAGCCCGGACCCCGGCCGCCGCAGACCGGGGCGATGCCCCGGATGGCCGGTCCGGCTCCGCACGGCACCGGTGCGATGCCACGTCAGGCGCCGCCGCCGAACCGGCAGGCACCCCCGTCCGGTGCCTTTCCACGGCCGCAACCGACCGGTGCGCACCCCGTGCAGCCGCCGCGTCCCGCGCCGCCCCAGCAACCGCCCGCCGCGCAGCAGCCTGCCCAATCGCCCGCCGCGCAACAGCCGGCCACGCCGCCGCAGCCACGGCAGGGGCAGCAGTTCGTCACCGGGCAGCACGCCCGGCCCGCAGCGCACAACGCCGCACCCGGCGCGAAGCCGGAGACGCCCACGCACGTGGTATCGGGTTCCGTTGCACCACAATCAGATCCGGTGCGCCCCGGTTCGGCTGCCGATGGTTCCACCGATTCGGGCGTGCAGCTCAGCGGCAGCATCACCCGTCGTGGCGGCCGTCGACGGGCACCCGAGACCGACGATCAGGCGCCCCGCACACCGGCGCCGCAGAGTCCCGAGCCGAAGACTCAGGCGCCGGACGCCCCTGCGAAAGCGGTCCAGGCCTCGGCGCCTGTTCCGGCCCAGCCGCCGCTCCCGGTCCCGTCACCCGCTGCCCAGCCGCCGGTTCCGGTCCAGTCGAAGGCCCCGGCCCCGCTGCCCGAACTGCCCGCGACGGCGATCGCCCGGGTGGTCTCGGATGCGCAGACCGTGGTCCGGGCCGGCGAGATCTCCAACGTCGAGGCCGTCAGCGACGCCCTCGACGAGGTGGCCTCGGCGCTGGCGAAGCTGGCCGCCGCACTGCGCGGACAGTAGTCGGTAGAAACAGCGAACCGCCGCCCGGAACCCTGACCGGGGTACCGGACGGCGGTTGTTTTCAGGGTCTGTGGAGCCCTCAGCCCGCGGCGGCCGCTGCCGCGTGCCGTCCGGCCCGGCGTCCGAAGAACGACCCTTCACCGAGCTGGGTGCCGCTGGCGTAATTCTTGCCGTTCTCGGCGATATTGGAGGCGCAGGCCCCCGCCGCGTACAGCCCCTCGATGACCGAACCGTCCTCGCGCCGCACCTGACCGTCCACGGTGGTGACCATGCCGCCCATGGTGAAGCCGGCGTACATCGCTTTGCCGAGGCTCAGATTGTATGCGGCCCAAGGTCCTTGGGTCAGCGGTGCCAGGTACTCGGGTGCCTTGTGGAAATCGGGATCCTCGCCCTTGGCGGCGTATTCGTTGTACCGGTCGATGGTGACGCGGAGCTTTCCGGCCGGAATGCCGAGTCCTTCTTCCATTTCTTCGACTGATTCCCAGCCGTCGATCAATGGCACGAGGTAGTTCTTTTCCTGGCTCATATGGGTTTCGTCGATAACCAGGAAAGCCGCCGAATCCGGTTGATCCATCACGAATCCCGACGTCCGGGAATGGTAGGAATCCTCGGTGACGAACCGCTCGCCGTTCTTGTTCACGATGATGCCCATCACCATGCTGGCCGGCGGGTAGATGGGTGCGGTGACGAACGCCTGATCCATGCCGCGCAACTGGGCGCCCACCGAGCGGCCCATCCGCAGGCCGAGGCCGTCGTCGTAGGTGGTGCCGAGCGGGTACGGCTTCTGCGCCATCAGAGGCACGTTCTCGGCCACCATCTCCGAGTTGGAGACGAAGCCGCCCGCGGTGACGATCACCGACTTGGCGCGGATGAACCCCGAGGCGTCGGGCGACTTCCAGGCCACGCCGACGACGCGGCCGTCGGTATCGACGACGAGCTGCCGGGCGCCGGTCTCGTACCGCACCTCGACGGCCAGCTCGGCCAGCTTCTTGACCAGCAGTTCGATCACCAACGACGCGCCGCCGGTGTCGCCGGGCACCGGCACCTTGTGGCCACGCGGTGCGGGCACCGCCTGATCGCGGAACGGCCACACCTTCTCGTTGCCGGTGTACATCAGGCCCTGCGTCTGCGGCTGGATGACGGCCTTCTTGGGGTAGTAGCTGCGTTCGAAGCTGAACCCCAGTCCTTCGAGCCAGTTGAAGTGCTCGACGCTGTCCCGGCAGTAGACGTGGATTTTTTCGGGATCGGGGTCGGCCGACACGGCGTTGAGGTACTTCTCCATCTCCTCGGCCGAGTCGGCGTGCCCGGTGGCCTCCTGTACGGCGGTGCCGCCGCCGAGGTAGAAGTGGCCGCCCGCGAGCGAGGTGGTGCCACCGGCGACGGCCGCGCGCTCGAGGACGAGGACGTGGGCGTCGTGGCTCGCCGCCTCGACCGCGGCGCAGCCGCCGGCCATGCCCAGGCCGACGACCAGGACGTCGACCTCATCGGAGAACTGCGGAACGTCGGCGAGGGCGACGGTCTGGGGAATCTCTGTGCTACCTGCCATGACGTAGAGCGTAACCCGAAACTAGAACTTGTTCTAGAACCAATTCTGGACAGGTGTCCGGTTCACTGATTACGGGACTGTAAGAGTCTCCCGGGCCCCGCCCGACCAGGCGTATGAAGGATGAATGGGCACCTCTCGCGACGGACTCGACACCGTCTCCGGGCTGCTCGCGGTCGGCGCCGCACTGGCCGCGGGTGAACTCGTCGCAGCGGCCACCGGCAGCGGGTCGTCACCGTACGTCGCGGTCGGATCGACACTCGTCGACCACATGCCGTCGGGCGTACGGGAATGGGCGATCGAGACCTTCGGCACCTCGGACAAGCACGCCCTGTTCATCGGGATGGGGGTGGTGATCGCACTGTTCGCCGCGTTCGTCGGTCCGCTCGAACGCAGGCGCAGGCCCGCCGGGTCCGTGGTCATCGCGGTGTTCGCGATCGCCGGGCTGGTCGCGGCGCTCGGCAGGCCCGCGGCGTCGGTGTCGTACGCCTGGCCGTCGATCGTGGCCGGCGTAGTCGGGGTGCTCGTGCTGCGGCTCCTGGTCGGTCTGGCCGACACCCCGCACGTGGCCGGCGGCACCCCGCTGACCAGGAGATTCGTGCTGACGGCCGGTGCGGTTGCGGTGACAGCGGCCGCCGCAGCGGCGCTGGCGCGCACCCTGCTCGCCGATACCGCGCACGCCGTCGCCGAACGTGCCCGGCTGCTGCTCCCCACGCCCGCCGACCCCGCACGCCCGGTCCCCGCCGCCGCCGACCTGGGAAATCTCAGCGGCGCAAACCATTTCATCACCGACAACGCCGACTTCTACCGGATCGACACCGCGCTCGTGGTGCCGACGCTGTCCACCGACACCTGGCGGTTGCGGGTGCACGGCCTGGTCGAGCACGAGTTCACGATCGGCTGGGACGAGCTGCTGGCGATCCCGATGACCGAACGCCTGGTCACCCTGACCTGCGTCTCCAACGGCGTCGGCGGTGACCTGATCAGCAACGCCCGCTGGCTCGGCGTCCCGATGCGCGAATTGCTCAACCGCGCCGGGGTGCGGCCGGGCGCCGACATGCTGCTGTCGACCAGCGCCGACGGCTGGACCGCGGGCACCCCGGTCGCCGCCATCGCCGACGGCCGCGACGCGCTGCTGGCCGTCGGGATGAACGGCGGCCCGCTGCCGCTGGAACACGGGTATCCGGTGCGGCAGGTGATCCCCGGCCTGTACGGCTACGTCTCGGCCACCAAATGGGTCGTCGACTGGGAACTGACCACCTTCGACAAGGCCACCGCGTACTGGACCGATCGTGGCTGGTCGGCGAAAGGCCCGATCAAGCTCGCCTCCCGCATCGACAGGCCCACCAAGACCGAGCAGGACGCCGGTGACATCGTGCTGGCCGGGACGGCCTGGATGCAGCACACGGGGATCGCCGCGGTGCAGGTGCGCATCGACGACGGTCCGTGGCAGCAGGCGCGGCTCGCCGCCGACTACAGCGACGACACCTGGCGATTGTGGCGGTTCACCTGGCCCGCGACCCCCGGCCGGCACCGTGTCGAATGCCGGGCGGTGGGCAAGGACGGCGAGGTGCAGACGGAGAAGGAGGCCGACCCGGTGCCGGACGGTGCCACCGGACTGCATTCACGCAGCTACGTCGTGCGCTGAACAGTGCCAAATGTCCCTTAGTCAAGGGAAAGTGAGCTAGCTTACCGCATTGTCTTGCGGCACTTAGCCCATGCTATGTTCTTGCCTAGTTTTGTGACCGGGACGACACCACCCCTTTCCGTCGTTCCACGCATCGGTTGTCGATGCGATCGCCGGGATGTGAACCAGCGGCGATGGTGAATCAGACGACGAATGTGAATCCAGACAAGGTGAAAGAAATATGAGTGTGGGTGTCGTGCGCGAAACGGCCGACGGGGAGCGCCGCGTGGCGCTGGTCCCCAAGGTGGTCGCTTCGCTCGTGGGCAAGGGAGTCGACGTCATCGTCGAGTCCGGAGCCGGAATCGATGCGTTGATTCCGGACAGTCAGTATGTCGATGCGGGTGCCACCATCGGTGACCCGTATTCGGCCGACGTCGTGCTGCGGGTCGCCCCGCCGTCCGACGACGAGATCGCCAAGCTGCGCAGCGGCCAGAAGCTGATCGGCTTCTTGGCCCCGCGCAACGCGGACAACAAGATCGGCGCGCTCAAGGCCGCCGGCGTCGAGGCGTACGCCGTGGAGGCGATCCCGCGTATCTCGCGCGCACAGGTGATGGACGCGCTCAGCTCGCAGGGCAACGTGTCGGGCTACAAGTCCGTCATCCTCGCGGCCGAGGAGTCCACCCGGTTCTTCCCGATGCTCACCACCGCCGCGGGCACCGTCAAACCGGCCACCGTGCTGGTCCTCGGCGTGGGTGTGGCGGGTCTGCAGGCGCTGGCCACCGCCAAGCGTCTCGGCGCCCGCACCACCGGCTACGACGTGCGTCCCGAGGTGGCCGAGCAGGTCCGTTCGGTGGGTGCGCAGTGGCTCGACCTCGGTATCGAGGCCGCCGGTGAGGGCGGGTACGCCCGTGAGCTCACCGACGAGGAGCGCGCCCAGCAGCAGCAGGCGCTCGAAGACGCCATCAAGGGCTTCGACGTCGTCATCACCACCGCGCTGGTGCCGGGCCGTCCCGCACCGCGCCTGGTGACCGCCGGTGCCGTCGAGGGCATGAAGGCCGGCAGCGTCGTCATCGACCTCGCCGGTGAGACCGGTGGCAACTGCGAGCTGACCGAGCCGGGGCAGACTGTCGTCAAGCATGACGTCACCATCGCCTCGCCGCTCAACCTGCCGGCCACGATGCCGGAGCATTCGAGTGAGCTGTACTCGAAAAACCTGCTGGCCCTGATCGAGCTGATGCTCGGTGAGAACGGCGCCATCACCCCCGATTTCGACGACGAGGTGCTCGCCGCGGCGTGTGTCACCCGTGAGGAGGCCTCCGCCTGATGTACACCGGGCTTCTGGCGAATCTCGCGATCCTGGTCCTGGCCGGGTTCGTCGGGTTCGCCGTCATCTCCAAGGTTCCCAACACCCTGCACACCCCGCTGATGTCGGGCACCAACGCCATCCACGGCATCGTCGTGCTCGGCGCGCTCGTGGTGCTCGGCCAGCTCCCGGCCGACGCCGGCTGGGGTGTGCGCATCATCGCGTTCGTCGCGCTGGTGTTCGGCACGCTCAACGTGATCGGCGGCTTCGCCGTCACCGACCGCATGCTCGGCATGTTCAAGGGTAAGAAGGAGGCCGCCAAGTGAACGACGTTCTCCTGCTCGCACAGGGCACCCACGACCCCAGCGAGACGATCTCGTATGTGGTGATGGCGCTGTACATCGCCGCTTTCTCGCTGTTCATCTACGGTCTGATGGGCTTGACCGGCCCCAAGACCGCCGTCCGCGGCAACTGGATCGCCGCCGTCGGCATGGGCCTGGCCGTGGCCGCGACGCTGCTGTTCGTCTGGAACCAGGGCGCCGTCGCCGAGGCCGGGTCACACGGACGCGACGACGTTCCCGCGATCAACTGGATCCTCATCGCCGCCGGCCTGATCATCGGTGTGGCCCTCGGCATCCCGCCTGCCCTCAAGACCAAGATGACGGCGATGCCGCAGTTGGTCGCGCTGTTTAACGGTGTGGGTGGCGGTACCGTCGCGCTCATCGCGTGGGCCGAGTTCATCGAGACCGACGGCTTCAAGGAGTTCCACGGTGTGGTGCCCGCCTCGCCGATGGTGGTCGGTTCGCTGATCGCCGCGATCATCGGTTCGATCTCGTTCTGGGGTTCGCTGGTGGCGTTCACCAAGCTGCAGGAGATCATGCCGAAGGGGCTGGAGAAGTTCTCCGTCGCCAACGCCAAGCTCTTCCAGCTCGCCAACATCGTGCTGCTCATCGTCTCGCTGGTCCTGGCCGTCTTCATGGGCGTCAAAGCCGCCTCCGGTGACGGATCGGCGATCTGGTTCATGGTCGGCCTGCTGATCGCCGCCGGCGTGATGGGCCTGTTCGTGGTGCTGCCGATCGGTGGCGCCGACATGCCCGTGGTGATCTCGCTGCTCAACGCGATGACCGGTCTGTCCGCCGCTGCCGCCGGTATCGCCCTGGACAACACCGCGCTCATCGTGGCCGGCATGATCGTCGGCGCGTCCGGTTCGATCCTGACCAACCTGATGGCCAAGGCGATGAACCGGTCGATCCCGGCCATCGTGTTCGGCTCGTTCGGTGGTGGCGACGCCGCCGCCGGTGGACCGGTCGGTGCCGCCGGTGGCACGGTCAAGGCCACCTCGGCCGCCGACGCCGCGATCCAGATGTCGTACGCCAACCAGGTCATCGTGGTGCCCGGTTACGGTCTGGCCGTCGCCCAGGCGCAGCACGCGGTCAAGGAGATGGCGTCGTTGCTCGAGGCCAAGGGTGTCGAGGTCAAGTACGCGATCCATCCCGTTGCCGGCCGGATGCCCGGTCACATGAACGTGCTGCTCGCCGAGGCCGACGTCGCCTACGACGCGATGAAGGAGATGGACGACATCAACGGCGAGTTCAGCCGTACCGACGTCGCCATCGTCATCGGCGCCAACGACGTCACCAACCCGGCCGCCCGCAACGATCCGAGCTCGCCGATCCACGGCATGCCGATCCTCAACGTCGACGAGGCCCGCTCGGTGATCGTGCTCAAGCGCGGTATGAGCTCGGGTTACGCGGGTATCGAGAACCCGCTGTTCTTCGGTGAACGCACCTCGATGCTGTTCGGTGACGCCAAGAAGTCCGTCGACAGCGTGATCGAGGAACTCAAGGCGCTGTAGTTCGCAGCGTCAGACACAAACCCCACCGATACGCCCCGGCACGACAATTATTGCGATGCCGGGGACTATCGGTGGGGTTTGCGCCGTTCGGGGTGTTTGAATGGGCGGCATGCGTATGGTCGCGGCGCGGATCCTGTTCGTTCTTGGCACGGCGTGCCTGGTGCTGGGGTTGTTCGCCGGGCTGCTGAACCGGGAGGTGATCGACTCCGAGCGGTTCGCCGGGCACGTCGACTCGGTGCGGCAGGACCCCGACGTCGCGCGGGTGGTGGGGCTGGAGGTGTCGGACCGGCTGCTGGAGGCGGCGCCCGACCTGGTGGCGTTGCGGCCGCTGGTGGAGTCGGTGTCGTCGTCGGTGATCTCCTCGCCGGCGGCGGGGCCGGTGGTGCGCTCGGCCGCGGTGCCGCTGCACCGGGCGATGACCACCGGCGACACGGCGCTGCCGATCCTGCGGATCGCCGACATCGGGGCGGTCGCGATCGCCGCGCTCAAGACCATCGCCCCCGACGCCGCCGCCAAACTGCCCGACGATATGGACGTCACGCTGTCGCAGATCGGGGCGTCGGGCCTGGACAAGAAGATCGTGTCGACGGTGCACCGGGTGCGGGTCACCGCCTGGCTGATGCCGGTTCTGGCATTGCTGCTGTTGCTGGGGTCGGCGCTGCTGCGGGCGCGCACCTGGGAGCAGGTCTCGCGCACCTTCGGCCGCGCGTTCCTGTGGCTGGGCGGCATCGTCGTCGGCGTCATCCTGGGCGCCACGCTCGCCTCGGTGCTGATCCCCACCGACGACATCAAGGGCGCGCTGACGGTGGCCGCGTGGCACGAGATCGACGGCCGGCTGTGGATCATCGCGGCGCTGTCGCTGGTCGTCGGGCTGCTCGGGCTGGCGATGGTCGGGGTCCGCTCGATCCCGGACACCAAGCAGGAATGGCTGGACCTGTGGCAGTGGATGATCCGTCCTCGCCGGGCCACCCGCACGGCACTGGCCGCACGGGGTGCGGTGGTGGTGGTCGTCGGCATCCTGACCGTGCTGCGGCCGTTGACGGTGCTCGCCGTCCTCGGCAGTGCCCTCGGGCTGGGTCTGATCGGTTGGGGCGGACGCGATCTGATCGCGGCGGGTATCAGCTGGCTGCGGTCGGCGGAGAAGAAGCTACACCTGGAGAAGGTCACCGTGCCGCTGGCCGCGCTCACGGTGGTGTCGCTGGTGGTCGCCTCGGTGGCCTACCTGGCCTGGCCGAAGGACCGGGACCTGGCCACCGTGGCGGCCAAGGGTTCAGATCCGCATGCGTGCAACGGATATCGCGAACTGTGCGACCGCCCGTACAACGAGGTCGCCTTCCCCGCGACACACAATTCGATGTCCGCGGCCGACGGTGCGGGCTGGTTTATCGGCGAACAACCCACCGGCGTGATGGGCCAGATCCGCGACGGCATCCGGGTGTTCCTTGTCGACAGCTGGTACGGACAGATGTCCAATCGTCCACCGACGGTGGCCAATACGCAGGCGAGCCGGGCCGAGGCGCTGGCCGCGGCGGAGAAGACGTACGGCAAGGATGTGGTGCGCAGCGCGCTGCGAGTGCGCGACTCGTTCAATCTGGAGCCGGTGGGTTCGGTGAAACCCTATCTGTGCCATGAACTCTGCGAACTCGGCGCCACCGAATGGCTGCCGCTGATGGTGCGGGTCAAGGACTGGATGCGCGATCATCCGCGCGAGGTGATCACCTTCATGGTGCAGGATAAGGTGTCTCCCGAAGACGTTGAGTCCCTGCTGAAATCGGCCGGAATGTACGACATGCTGTACACCCCGACGCTCGGCAGGCCGTGGCCGACGCTGGGGGAGATGATCGACTCCGGCAAACGCCTGGTGTGGATCCACGAGAACACCGGCGGCGGCACACAGCGCCCGTGGGTGCTGCCCTCGGACCTCTGGGTGCAGGAGACCCCGTACGAGTTCAAGAAGGTCGCCGACTTCAATTGCCGGCCCAATCGCGGCGCGGCCGACGCCCCGCTGCTGCTGATCAATCACTGGCTGAGCAATTTCGCCTCCCGGATCAAGGACGCGCACACCGTCAACTCGTCGGCCGTCCTGGGCCCGAGGCTGACGAAATGCCGCACCGAACGCAGGCAGATACCGAACTTCGTGGCCGTCGACAACTACGCGATCGGCGACCTGTTCACCGAGGTGGCCAGGCTCAACGGCGTCGCCTGACCGGCAAAAGACCAGGTTAGGCTCACCTTTCGACGCTGGAACGGTAGGCAGCGGGTTCCCGTCGGGTTGTCTCACAGTGAGACGCCTGTGATGCGGATCACCCTGTTGTATCGGTGGTGCTACAGCCCACCGGCCGGCACGAGCGTCGGCCTTCGATCAGGAGGCGCACATTGAGCAGGCAGAGCTTGACCAAAGCACATGCGAAGATCACCGAACTGTCGTGGGAGCCCACCTTCGCCACCCCGGCGACCCGATTCGGCACCGACTACACGTTCGAGAAGGCACCCAAGAAGGACCCGCTGAAGCAGATCATGCGGTCGTACTTCCCGATGGAGGAGGAGAAGGACAACCGCGTCTACGGCGCCATGGACGGCGCCATCCGCGGCAACATGTTCCGCCAGGTGCAGGAACGCTGGCTCGAATGGCAGAAGCTGTTCCTGTCGATCATCCCGTTCCCGGAGATCTCGGCGGCCCGCGCGATGCCGATGGCCATCGACGCCGTCCCCAACCCCGAGATCCACAACGGCCTGGCCGTGCAGATGATCGACGAGGTTCGTCATTCGACGATCCAGATGAACCTCAAGAAGCTGTACATGAACAACTACATCGACCCGGCCGGGTTCGACATCACCGAGAAGGCGTTCGCCAACAACTACGCCGGCACCATCGGCCGGCAGTTCGGTGAAGGGTTCATCACCGGCGACGCCATCACCGCCGCCAACATCTACCTCACCGTGGTCGCCGAGACCGCGTTCACCAACACCCTGTTCGTGGCCATGCCCGATGAGGCCGCCGCCAACGGCGACTACCTGCTGCCGACGGTGTTCCACTCGGTGCAGTCCGACGAGTCGCGGCACATCTCCAACGGCTACTCGATCCTGCTGATGGCGTTGGCTGACGAGCGTAATCGTCCACTGCTGGAACGGGATCTGCGCTACGCCTGGTGGAACAACCATTGCGTCGTCGACGCCGCGATCGGCACCTTCATCGAGTACGGCACCAAGGACCGCCGCAAGGACCGGGAAAGCTACGCCGAGATGTGGCGGCGCTGGATCTACGACGACTACTACCGCAGTTACCTTCTCCCGCTGGAGAAGTACGGCCTGACCATCCCGCACGACCTGGTCGAGGAGGCGTGGAACCGCATCACCAACAAGCACTACGTGCACGAGGTGGCCCGCTTCTTCGCCACCGGCTGGCCGGTCAACTACTGGCGCATCGACCCGATGACCGACAAGGACTTCGAGTGGTTCGAGGAGAAGTACCCGGGCTGGTACAACAAGTTCGGCAAGTGGTGGGAGAACTACAACCGGCTGCGCTACCCGGGCCGCAACAAGCCGATCGCGTTCGAGAACGTCGACTACGAGTACCCGCACCGCTGCTGGACGTGCATGGTGCCCTGCCTCATCCGTGAGGACACCGTGGTGGACAAGGTCGACGGCCAGTGGCGCACCTACTGCTCGGAAACCTGCCATTGGACCGACGCGGTGGCCTTCCGCAGCGAATACGAGGGCCGGGAAACCCCGAACATGGGACGTCTCACCGGGTTCCGCGAATGGGAGACCCTGCACCACGGCAAGGATCTGGCCGACATCATCGAGAATCTCGGCTATGTCCGCGACGACGGCAAGACGCTCATCCCGCAGCCGCATCTGGATCTCGACCCGGACAAGATGTGGACGCTCGACGATGTCCGCGGCAACGTCTTCAACAGCCCGAATGTGCTGCTGAACGAGATGTCGGACGACGAACGCGAGGCCCACATCGCGGCCTACCGCACCAATCCCAATGGCGCCGTGACGGTCTGATCCCCCGCTCGACAGAGATCCCCGGGCGGTGGATGGTGTGCGTTTCGCCCGCGCATCATCCACCGGCCCGGTCCAGCCCAAACCTTCTGTCAGGAGATGCTGTGGGAGACACACATCGCATCAGCTTCGACCCCGTCGACATCGAGATGGAGGTCGACGAGAACGAGACGATCCTCGACGCCGCGTTCCGGCAGGGCATCCACCTGATGCACGGGTGCCGCGAGGGCCGGTGCTCGGCCTGCAAGTCGTACATGCTCGACGGCGACGTGCAGATGGAGAACTATTCGACCTTCGCCTGCAACGAGGCCGAAGAAGCCGAAGGCTACGTATTGCTGTGCCGCACATACGCCTACAGCGACTGCGAGATCGAGCTGCTCAACTTCGACGAGGACGAGTTGCTCGGCGGCGCCCCCATTCAGGACGTCCGCACCCGGATCAGCGCCATCGAGCCGGTGACCGCCGACATCGTGTCGCTGCGGCTCGACGTCGTCGAACCGGAGACCTTCGAGTTCAAACCGGGGCAGTACGTCGACCTGCATCTGCCCGATTCCGAAGACACCCGGTCATTTTCGATCGCCACCACTCAGTCGACCCCCGACAAGCTCGAGTTCCTCATCAAGAAGTACCCGGGCGGGGTGTTCGCCGGAATGCTGGAGGACAAGCTGGCGGCGGGCGACGAACTGAACATCACCGGTCCGTACGGGTCGTGCACCCTGCGCGACGGGCACGTCCTGCCGATCGTGTGCATCGGTGGCGGTGCGGGTATGGCCCCGCTGCTGTCACTGCTGCGGCACGCGGCCGAGACCGGCCTGAATCGCAGCGTGCACTTCTACTACGGGGCGCGCACCGCCGCCGACCTGTTCTACCTCGACGAGATCGCCGACCTCGGTGACCGGTTGGCGGACTTCACGTTCACCGCCTGCCTGTCGTCGTCCATGGACGGCGCACCCGACGGGGTGCGGGTGGCGGGCGGCAATGTCACCGACATCGTCCGCGCGGCCGAACCGGAGCTCGGCCGCACCGAGGTGTACTTCTGCGGGCCGCCGCCGATGGTCGACGCCGCTCTCGCGCTGGCCGCCGACGCCTGCCTGCCCCGGGACCAGATTTTCTACGACAGTTTCACCAGCCCGGCCTTCGACTGAAGGTCAACTCTCGAATCAGGAGACAGCGCATGTCAGCACCGACCGCTCCACGCGAACGCAGTTTTCCCTCAATAGAATTCACCGATGCGGAGGCGGGCGCCAAGAGTTTTCCGTCCAGCACCTCCCGCAGGTACAGCTACTATCAGCCGGCCAAGAAGCGGGCCACGATGTACGAGGACGTCACCGTCGACGTGCAGCCCGATCCCGACCGGCATCTCACGCAGGGCTGGATTTACGGTTTCGGCAACGGCCCCGGCGGGTATCCGCAGGAGTGGACCGCCGCCAAATCCAGTAACTGGCACGCCTTCCTCGACCCCAACGAGGAGTGGGAACAGACCATCTACCGCAACTCGTCGGCGGTGGTGCACCAGGTGAGCCTGTGCCTGGAGAACGCCAAACGCGCCCGCGCCTACGACGGCTGGAACTCGGCCTGGCTCAAGTTCATCCAGAACAACCTCGGTGCCTGGATGCACGCCGAATCCGGGATGGGCCTGCACGTGTTCACCTCCATCCAGCGGTCGGCGCCCACCAACATGATCAACAACGCCGTCGCCGTGAACGCCGCCCACAAGCTGCGCTTCGCACAGGATCTGGCGCTGTTCAATCTCGACCTGTCCGATGCCGAGGAGGAGTTCGACGGCTCGGCGCACAAGGAGATCTGGCAGTCGGCACCCGAATGGCAGCCCACCCGCGAGGCGGTGGAACGCCTCACCGCGATCGGCGACTGGTGCGAACTGCTGTTCGCCACCAACATCGTGTTCGAGCAGCTCGTCGGCTCGCTGTTCCGGTCGGAACTGGTGATGCAGGTGTCCGCGCGCAACGGCGACTACATCACGCCCACCATCGTCGGCACCGGCGAACACGACTACGACCGCGACCTGAACTATTCGCGGGCACTGTTCCGGATGCTCTCGCGCGACGAGCAGCACGGCGAGGCCAACAAGGCGCTGTTTGCCACCTGGATGTCCGAGTGGGTGCCGCGCTGCCTGGCGGCGGCCCGTGCGCTGCAACCGATCTGGTCGCAGCCGGCCGACAAGTCGATCACCTTCGCCGTCAGTCTCGACGCCGCCAAAGCCAAGTTCTCCGATGTCCTGTCCGACATCGAGGTCACCATTCCCGAGGAGTTGAACCAGTGAGCATGCACTTCGGATCCGACACCGAATTCTCCAACATGTGCGGTGTCACCCTGATGAACACCCCCGTCGGCCGCGTCGTCGCCGACGTCATGGGCGCCAAGGACGGCGTCGAACTCACCGAGTACCCGTCGATGATCCGCGTCGACGGCGTCAACCGGCTCGACTTCGACTACGACGAACTGACCGAGGCGCTCGGGCAGGAGTTCGACGGCTCGATCTTCGAGGAGATCAGCTCCACCCACTACGGCCGGATGGTGCATCTCGACGACCGCACCATGCTCTTCGCCAGCCCCGAAGATGCGGCCGAATTCATCGGCTTCGACCTGACCGCGGCGAACTGAAAGCGAGCACACCATGTACGAGAAGGACGGCGAGAAGTACTTCATCGTTGACGCGCACGTGCATCTGTGGGACGGCCGGGTGCGTAACCGCCGCAACATCCACGGCAAGCAGTTCATCGACTGCTTCTACGACTACCACCGCAACCTCAGCCCCGAGGAGGAGGTGTGGGACTACGAAACCTATTGCTACTACGGCGAACAGCGCCTGATGAAGGATCTGTTCGAAGACGGCCCGGCCGATCACGCGATCTTCCAGTCGACGCTCCTGCGTGACTTCTACATCAACGGGTTCGCGCAGGTGCCGCAGTCCCTGGAACTGGTGCGGCAGAACCCGGACAAGCTCACCTACAACCACGCCTACGACCCGCGCGACGGCGAGGAGGGTCTGGTGCAGCTGCGCAAGGACGCCGAGTCGATGAACCTCACCGGCATCAAGCTGTATACCGCCGAGTGGCACGGCAATTCGCGGGGCTACAAACTCGACGACGCGTGGAGCCGGCGGTACCTGGAGGAATGCCTCAACCTGGGTATCAAGAACATTCACGTGCACAAGGGCCCCACCATCCGGCCCCTGGACCGGGATGCCTTCGACGTCGCCGATGTGGACAAGGTGGCCACCGACTACACCGATCTCAACTTCATCATCGAGCATGTCGGGCTGCCCCGGCTGGAGGATTTCTGCTGGATCGCCACCCAGGAGTCGAACGTGTACGGCGGTCTGGCGGTGGCCATTCCGTTCATCCACACCCGGCCGCGGTACTTCGCGCAGATCATCGGCGAACTCCTGTACTGGATCGGTGAGGACAAGATCCTGTTCGCCAGCGACTACGCGCTGTGGACGCCCAAGTGGCTCGTCGAGCGGTTCGTCGACTTCCAGATCCCGGACGACATGACCGAATACGCGCCGATCACCACCGATCAGAAGAAGAAGATCCTGGGCCTGAACGCGGCTGCGCTGTACCCGCATATTCAGGTTCCGGAGGAGCTTCGGCTGCCGGATTATCCTCCGGCGGTAGAGGTTCCCGATGCAGCGGGCACCGAGCGAGAACCGGTGCACGCATGACCGCCGTCTTCGAGCGGCTGGAGGAGGTCGCCACCGCCGGACCAGCGGTGGCGACCATCCTCGACGCGCTGGGCACGGTGCTCGACCCCGAACTCGACGAACCGATCACCGACCTGAACTTCGTCCGGTCGATCCACGTCGATGACGCCGGGGTCAGCGTGCATCTGCGGCTGCCGACGTCGTTCTGCTCACCGAACTTCGCGTACCTGATGGCCTCGGACGCCCAGGATGCGTTGGAGCGGGTCGAGGGGATCGGTGAGGTGCACGTCTTCCTCGACGACCATCACGACAGCGACAAGATCAACGCCGGCCTCGCCGCGGCCGCCGGCTATAAGGGCACCTTCGGGGAGGAGGCCGAGGACAGCCTCGACGAACTCCGGGACATCTTCATCGTCAAGGCGCACACCGCCGCGATAGAACGGTCCCTGTCCGAGATGCTGGCGCTGGGCCTGACCACCGTCGAACACATCGGTGAGGTGCTGTTGCGGGATCTGCCGCCCGGGCTGAAACGTGGTGCGCTGATGCGCCGCCGCGCCAATCTCGGGCTGAGCCTGTGCCGCAACAGCCGGGTCCTCGTCGGCGACGACGGCGAACGGCTTCCCGACGACCAGATCCCGCTGCGGCTGCGGTTCGCGCGGTCGGTGCGGATCTCGATGGAGGGCAACGCCCATTTCTGCCGCGGCCTGCTGGCCACCCGGTACGCCGACGACGCCGAGTGCGACGGCACGTCGGGACCGCTCATCACAGACACGAGATCGACCACCACGAGATCGAAAGGGACGCAACCATGAAAGCCGTTCAGGTGGTGGGCTACCACGACAAGCTGCAGCTCACCGAGATCCCCGAACCGACTATCACCGGACCGCTGGACGTGATCGTCAAGATCGGCGGTGCGGGCGTGTGCCGCACCGACATTCACATCCTCGAAGGCCAGTGGGAGGCCAAGAGCGGGGTGAGTCTGCCGTACACCATCGGCCACGAGAACGCCGGCTGGGTCCACGCCGTCGGCGACGCGGTGACCAATGTGGCCGTCGGGGACAAGGTGATCCTGCATCCGCTGATCACCTGCGGCCTGTGTACCGCCTGCCGCGACGGCGACGACGTGCATTGCGAGAACAGCGAATTCCCCGGCATCAACACCAACGGCGGCTATGCCGAGTACCTGCGCACCACGGCGCGGTCGGTGGTGAAGATCGACGATTCGCTCGAACCGGCCGACGTGGCCGCCCTCGCCGACGCCGGCCTGACCGCCTATCACGCCGCCGCGAAGGTGGCGCGGGTGACCAGGCCCGGCCAGTACTGCGTCATCATGGGCGCGGGTGGCCTGGGGCACATCGGGATTCAGGTGCTCAAGGCGATCAGCGGGGTGACGCTGGTGGTGCTTGACCGCAACCCGGCCGCCGTCGGCCTGGCCGTCGAGATCGGTGCCGATATCGGCATCGTCGCCGACGGCACCCAGGTGCAGCAGGTCCTCGATCTCACCGGAGGCAAAGGGGCGCACGCGGTTCTGGACTTCGTCGGTGAAGGCGGGGCCACCGCGGAAGGCGTGGCGATGCTGCGGCAGGCGGGCAACTACTTCGTCGTCGGCTACGGCGAGAACATCAACGTGCCCACCATCGACATCATCTCCACCGAGATCAACTTCATCGGCAACCTGGTCGGTTCCTACAACGACCTGAACGAACTGATGATCCTTGCCGCACAAGGGAAGGTCACCCTGCACACCACCACCTACCGGCTCGACGAGTTCCAGCAGGCACTCGACGATCTGGATGCCGGCCGGGTCCGTGGCCGCGCCATCCTCATCCCCTGACCGAACAACCCAGTCCTCCAGCCCAACCCGAAAGACAGACCCGAAAGGTGTAAGACCGTGGCGAAAGAGTTGCGTTACAACGCCGATGCGCGAGCCCGGATCGAACGGGGCGTCAACGCCCTGGCCGACGCGGTGAAGGTGACCCTCGGACCGAAGGGCCGCAACGCGGTGCTGGAGAAACTCACCGGCCCGCCCACCATCACCAACGACGGCGTCACCATCGCCCGTGAGATCCAGCTCGCCGAACCCTTCGCCAACATGGGCGCCCAGCTGGTCAAAGAGGTCGCCATGAAAACCAACGGTGCGGTGGGCGACGGCACCACCACCGCCACCGTGCTGGCGCAGGCGATGGTCCGGGAAGGGCTGCGCGCCGTCGATCAGGGCGCCAATCCGATGCGGGTGCGGCGCGGCATCGAGCAGGCGGTGGGCGCGGTGCTCGCCGCCCTCGACGACCAGGCCGCCGACGTCTCCGGCCGCTCCGACCTCGAGCGCATCGCCACCCTCGCCGCGGGCGACGACGACCGGATCGGCACGGTCATCGCCGACGCCGTCGAGTACGTCGGCAAGACCGGCGTGGTCACCACCGAGGAGGGCGACACCCTGGGGCTCGGGGTGGAGGTCGTCGACGGCATCGAGTTCGATCACGGCTACACCTCCGGCTACATGGTGACCGACCCCGAACGCATGGAGGCGGTGCTGGAGAACCCGGTGGTGCTGCTCACCAACAAGAAGATCTCGTCGGTGCAGGAGCTCATGCCCACCATCGAGGTGGCCAAACGTGCCGACCGGCCGCTGCTGGTGCTGGCCGAGGACGTCGACGGTGCGGCCCTGCAACTGCTGGTCGGCGGCAACATGCACGGCACCATGCGGTCGGTGGTGGTGCGGGCGCCCGGCTTCGGGCACCGGCGCGTGGCCGAACTGGAGGATCTGGCGATCGCGCTCGGCGGGCACGTCATCGCCAAGGACACCGGCATCGAACTGCACGAGGTGTCGATCGAGCATCTCGGTTCGTGTGCGCGGGCCACCGTCACCGAGAACTCGACGACCCTCGTCGGCGGGCGCGGTGACCAGCGGCTCGTCGACGCCCGCGTCGCCCAGCTGGAGGCGCAACTGGGCCGGGCCCGCATCGACGCCGACCGCGACATCCTGGAACTGCGGATGGCGCGGCTCACCGGCCGGGTCGCGGTGATCCGGGTCGGCGGTGTCACCAGCGTCGAACTCAAGGAACGCATGCTGCGGGTCGAGGACGCGCTGGCGGCGACGCGCGCGGCCGTCGAGGCCGGGGTGGTGTCCGGCGGCGGCACGGCTCTCGCGCAGGCGCACCGGGCGCTGGAATCACTCGAAGCCGACGGGGATGTGGCTGTCGGCATCGGGGTGGTGCGGGCCTCGCTGGCCGAACCGCTGCGGTGGATCGCCACCAATGCCGGCTACGACGGTGACGAGGTCGTCAAGATCGTCAGCGGTCTGCCGATCGGTCACGGATTCAACGCGCTGACCGGAAAATACGGCGACATGTTCGACGAGGGCGTCATCGATCCGTGCAAGGTGACGCGCACCGCGCTGGAGAGTTCGGCGTCGATCGCGGCGCTGCTCATCACCACGGAAACCGCTGTGGTGGAAGAGGTTCCGGTGAATCCGGGCGCGATCATGGCACCCGGTTTCGGCGACCTGGCCGAAGGGATGGTTCGTCCGTCGAACATCTACTGAACCGGGCGGTAACTCGTTACAATTACGGTGATGTGTAGTCCACATCACAGACGAGTCTATCGCACGCAGGAGTGTGTCGATCTGTGAGAGTTCAGCCCAACTCCCAGAGCCGCACACCGTCATCGATCGCCGTTGCCCGCGAGAAATTCTTGGTCGACGAATTGATCGATGACGGTGTGCGCTCCACCATCTCCACCTCGTGGCGCAGGTCGCGAGATTTCAACGTGCACGCCGACCGGCTCGATCTGCCGTTCGTCCGCGAACCCAACCTGGAGTCGCCGCTGGTGATGGCGGCGCGCCCGGTGATCGAGCAGATCGCCGCCGACATGGGCACCGACCCGGTGAGCGTCATCCTCACCTCGCCCGACGGGGTGGTGCTGATGCGCGCGGCCGGACACCGGAAACTGCGCAGCACCCTCGACGACGTGTGCCTGGCCCCCGGCTACAGCTACAGCGAGGAACACGCCGGCACCAACGGCATCGGCACCGCGCTGGAAAGCCGCACCGCGACGCTGGTGCGCGGCTCCGAACACTACGCCGAGTGCTTCGGCTCCCTCTCGTGCGCGGGAGCGCCCATCACGCATCCGGTGTCGGGGGCGGTGGTGGGTGCGCTCGACCTCACCGGCTGGGTGGAGGAGGGCGGCGCGACGCTGCTGTCGCTGGCCAAGTCGGCCTCCGCGCAGGTCGAACGCCGGCTGCTCGAACTGGCCAGCGCCGACGAGGCCCGCGTGGTCGGGGCCTACCTGGCCACCTGCCGGCGGTCGCCGCAGCTGATGGTGATCGCGCTGTCGGGTGACGTGCTGCTGATGAATCAGCGCCTGCGCGAACGCATCGACCCGGGCGACCAGAGCGCGCTCATCGAACTCGCCGTCGACCAGACGCTCACCGGACTCGGTGGCCTGCGGGTGGCGACGCTGCCCGGCGGCGGAGCGGTGCGGCTGTCCCCGATCACCGAGTTCTGCGACCCCGAGGCCGGGATGGCAGTGTTCGGGGTGCACCTGCTTGACGTCGCCGAACCGGTGGTACGGGCCAGGCAGGGCGGGCGGACCACCTCGCTGCCCGGTGTCGCGGGACGGAGTTCGTCGTGGCAGCAGGCGTGCGACCGCATCGCCCGGTACGTCGACGGCGGCGAATGGGTGGTGGTCTCCGGCGAGGCCGGGTCGGGCCGCACCACCTCGCTGAGCGCGGCCGCGCGACGCGGCGGCGGTACGGTGCGGGTCTTCTCCGCCGCCGGTCTGGCCGACCCGGCGGTGATCGACGACCTCGCCGCCGAGGTCGACGCCGCAGGATTCAGCGTCGTCCTCACCGACGTCGACAAGCTCGCAGACGACCAGCTCACCGACATCGCCGAGATCCTGGCCCGGCGCCCCGAGGACGGCTGGGTCGGGGCGACCGTCACCGGCTCCCACCCCGACTCGTTCGCCGCGGCGGTCCTGTTGCCGCTGTTCACCCACACCGTGCCCATCCCGGCGCTCCGGCACCGCATCGAGGACCTCGACGAACTGGTGCCCACCCTGCTGCGTCAGCTCGGCCGCGGTGCCGACCTGCGCGTCAGCCCTGAGGCGATGCGCCAGCTCAGCCGGTGCAGCTGGCCCGGCAACGTCGCAGAACTCCGCCAGACCCTGCGGGAAGTGCTCAGCCGCAAGCGATCCGGCGTGATCGCGGTCTCCGACCTGCCTCCCTCCTGCCGCGCGGTCAGCCGCCGCAAACTCACCCGCATTGAATCCCTCGAACGCGACGAAATCGTCAAAAGCCTTGAAGAGAACGGCTATTCCAAGGCCGCCGCCGCCGAAGCCCTCGGTATCTCCCGAGCCACCATCTACCGCAAGATCAAAGAATTCGGCATCTCCCGCTGACCAGGGACGCGTTGGGTCCGGTGACCTTTCGACGCATGCCGCAACCACTTCCGAACATTCCGTCAACTAGCCTGAATGCCGGGGCCGGCGTTCGGAAGGAAGATGCCATGGGCGTGCAGGAACGGATCGCGCAGGCGGTGGCCGGAGCGATGCAGCGACGGACCTGGCTGCCCGACGCGGTGATGAACCGCATCGACGGCTCCGGCCGCGACGTCGCCGGACTGCGGGTGGTGGTCACCGGCGCGTCGGCGGGCATCGGCCGCGCCGCCGCCATCGACCTGGCCGGCCGCGGGGCGCAGGTGATCATGGTGGCCCGGCGCGAGGACGAACTGTCGACGCTGGCCCGGCACATCGGCGCCGACTACCGGGTGTGCGATCTGTCGGACGAGTCCTCGATCGCCGGACTTGTCGACGACCTGAACGGTCTGGACGTGGACGTGCTGGTGAACAACGCCGGCCGCTCCATCCGGCGCAAGATCGTCGACTCGACCGATCGCCTGCACGACTTCCAGCGCACCATGCAGCTCAATTACTTTGCGCCGGTACAGCTTACGCTCGGTCTGCTGCCGGGCATGGTCGAGCGCGGGCAGGGGCAGTTCGTGAACGTGTGCACCTGGGGGCTGCTGTCGGGAACGTTCCCGAGGTTCTCGGCGTACGCGGCGTCGAAGAACGCGCTGAGCATCTTCGGCCGCAGCCTCAACGCGGAGAACCCACACCCCGGGGTGCGCGTCACCAACGTCTACTTCCCGCTGGTCCGCACCGAGATGATCGCCCCCACAGCCGAATACGCCGACGCGCCGGCTCTCGACGTGGAGGAGGCCGGTCGCTGGATCGTCCGCGCGATCACCCACCGCCCCGAATCGGTGGCCCCGGCGCCGCTTGCCGCAGTCCTGCCGGTGCTCAACTACTTCTCCCCGGGTGCCGCCAACACCGCGATGGCCTCACTTACTTAGTGGTGCATGGGTTTTGAGGTGGTTTCGTCATGCACGTACGTCGCCGGACCCTTCGTGACCCTCGCTCCTCCGTCGCTTCGGCCTCAGGGATCACGATGACCGGTCGCCTCGGCAGTATCGTCGTGACCCCACTTCTTGATCCCTGAGGCCGATGTGAGGTACGAGTGAGGGTCTCGAAGGGTCCGGTGAGACGACGGCATGACGCAACCACGTCGGCGGCAAGGGTCAGTTGATGACCGCGCGGAAGTGGGTGACGATGCGGTTGTCGTCGCCGATCAGGTGGAACGCGATGCCCGGCGGCTGCCCCTCGTTGAGCACACCCGACCCCTCGAACGGCAGGTTCAGGGTGGAGGCGACACCGGGCGCGATGCACAGCGGCCGGCCGGCGAAGGTGGTGACGGCGGCCGAATGGATGTGGCCGCACAGGAACGCCACGATATTCGGGTAGCGGTCGACGAGTTCGGCGAGGCGCTCCTCCCCGGTCTGCCGGATGGTGTCCATGTACGGCATGTGCACATCGACCGGCGGGTGGTGGAAGGCGATCAGCGCCGGGGTACCCGGCTCGGCGTCGTGCAACTGCGCCTCGAGCCAGTCGAGGTCGGCGTCGTCGATGTAGCCGGGGGCCCGGCCGGGAATGGACGAATCGACCAGCAGCAACTGCACCCCGTTCACGGTGAGCGCCGAATTGGCGTGCGCCCGCCCGGGATCCTGGCGAAACCGGTCGTTGTAGTGTTCGCGGTCATCATGATTGCCGATGGTGATGAGCGTCGGCAGCGGGCTGTGGATCGTGCCGAACGCGTCGTCGTACTCGGCCGCCGTCCCCCGGTCGACGAGGTCGCCGGTGATCAGGAGAGCATCGATCCCGTCGGCACGTGCATTGATGTAGCGCAGCACTGCTTCGACGCGGCTGCGGTGATACTCCGAGCCGTCGAAATGCAGGTCGCTGATGTGGGCGACCACGAACACGCCGGACACCCCAGACACCCTAGTCCTCCGACTTCGCCAAAGCACATCGGTGGTTACGCGGGACGATATGGTTTGCGGCGCTACAGATCGCCGGGCAGTTTGTCGCGCCGGATGCCACGCCAGCTCGGATGCCGCAGATGCCCCGTCGACGTCCAGTCCATGAACCGCACCTCGCCGACCAGCTTCGGCAGCACCCACGTCGCCGTCGACGCGACGGGCCGGTCGATCGAGTCGATGAACGGGCACATCCGGATCTCCAGGGGTTTCAGCTCGTCGGCGAGGACCCGCAGCTGGGCGTCGGTGAAACCCGTCCCGACGCGGCCGACGTATCGCAGGCCCGTCTCCTCCGGCAGCCCGAGCAGCAGCGACCCGATGGTGTCGGCGCGGTTGCCCCGGCCCGGGCGCCAGCCGCCGATCACCACCTCGATGTCGTTCCAGTTCTTGTGTTTGCGCCATTGCGTCGACCGGCGTCCCTGCTGGTAGACGGAGGTACGCAGCTTGGCGACCACACCTTCGTAGTTGTGTTCGCGGCTGTGCGCGACGGCGTCGGCACCGGACCCGTCCAGCAGCGCCGGCACCTCCGTATACGGCGACGACCGGAACAGCGGCGCCAGTTCCTCCAGCAACTGCCGGCGCTGGGACCAGGGCACGTCGAGCAGTTGCTTGCCGTTCAGATACAGGACGTCGAACAGCAGCAACCGCAGCCGGTACGGTTCGGCGGTCGTGCTCCGCGAGGCGAGGATCGTGAAATTGGTGCGGCCCGACGAGTCGATCGCCACCACCTCACCGTCGAGCACCACATCGAGCAGCCCGAGTTCGTCGACGATGCCGCGCAACTCCGGGAAGTCGGCGGTCATGTCCAGACCCGACCGCGACGACAGCCGGAACTCGCCGCCCACCGACCGCACCAGCACCCGGTACCCGTCCCATTTGCCCTCGAACGCCCAGTCGCGGGCGTCGAGTCCGTCGATTGGTTCGTCGACGGCCAGCATCGGCCGCGGATCACGCAGGTCGGCCTTGATGGGGCGCGGTTCGTCGTGCATCAGATGGGCGAGCCAGTTCTTCTCACCGGTCTTGATCAGCACGTACCGGCCCTGGAGTTTGCGTCCGCGCAGTCGGACGATGATCTCCTTGTCCCGCCACTTCTCCAGCTCGTAGGTGCCGCTGTCCCAGATCTCCACATGCCCGCCGCCGTATTCGCCTGCCGGGATGTCGCCGGAGAACTCGGCGTAGTCGAGCGGATGGTCCTCGGTCTGCACGGCCAGCCGGTTCTGGTCGTGATCGGTCGGCAGATTCTTCGGCACCGCCCACGACACCAGCACCCCGTCGTGTTCGAGCCGGAAGTCGTAGTGCAGCCGCCGGGCGTGATGTTCCTGGATCACGAAGATCGGTCCCTCGCGCGCGGTCCGCCGGTGGGTGTCGTCACCGAAGGGCTCGGGTGTCTTCGTCTCGTCGCGTTTGCTCCGGTACTCCGACAGATCGGCGACATTCTCGGCCTGCGAGGTTTCGAGGCTCGTTCCTCGCACCTCAACCGGCGGGGGTGGGGTGTTGTCGTCGACCGACGTCGGTGAGCTGTTCACTTCGCCGGTACCCCGTTCGCCAATTTCCCCTTTCCCGGCGTCCCCTTCGCCGGTTGAGGTGTGAGGAGCGTCAGCGACGAGCCTCGAAACCCCGTGAGACGGCAACGGCTCGTCCAGTCCCGCCAGCAGATCCCCGGACTCCTCGACCCGGTCCAGCACCTCGGTGTACAGCAACTGCCGCAGGTCCGGCTCCGACAACTCGGACCAGGTACGCGGTGCCGCCACCCACGGCCGCTCCCGGCCGCGCAACGAGTACGGCGCGAGCGTCGTCTTGGATCCGCTGTTCTGGCTCCAGTCGATGAACACCCGGTGCTCGCGCACATTCTTCGCCATCGACGCCGTGATGGTGTCGGGATAGGCCGCCGCCAGACCGGTCGCGATCTGTTTGGCCACCGTGCGCGCCGAATCCGGCGACACCGGACGGTCGAGACGGGCGTACACGTGGATGCCCTTGCCGCCGCTGGTCACCGGAAACGACCGCAGACCCGCGGCGTCGAGCATCTGCCGGATCAGCAGCGCGACCTGCGCGCATTCGTGCAGCGGCACCCCCGGGCCGGGATCGAGGTCGAGGACCAGCCGGGTCGCCGTGATCGGCTCATCGGCGACGGGGACCCGCCACTGGGGGACGTGCAGTTCGAGCGCCGCCATCTGCGCCAGCCACACCAGCGCCGCGCGGTCGTCGGCCATCGCGTAGGTGATGGACCGCTGACTGTGTTCGACGGTGTACCGCGGCAGCCACGCCGGCGCGCCCTCCGGCAGATGCTTTTCGAAGAACGCGGCCGACCCGACCCCGCCGGGCCAGCGTTTGCGGGTGATGATGCGGCCCCGCACATGCGGCAGCAGCACGTCGGCGATGCGGTTGTAGTAGTCGATGACCTCGAACTTGCGGGTTCCGGCGACGTCGGGCGGGACCAGCGGATACAGCACCTTGGCCAGGTTGGTGACAGCGATTGTGCGGCCGTCGATATCGAGGGTGTCGCCCGCCATGAGGTCCATTGTGCGCCTTTCGGGCAGGGCATATCGGGCGACAGACCATTGACTCTGGTGGCACAATGGCCGACATGCGCTCGATCTGGAAGGGCGATCTCAGCTTTGGTCTGGTGAATGTTCCGGTCAAGGTGTACTCGGCCACGGAAAGCCACGACCGCAAATCGCATCAGGTCGATTCCGCCGACGGCACCCGAATCCGGTACCGCCGCGTCCGCGAAGGCACCGACACTGAGGTCGACTACGCGAAAATCGCCAACGCCTACGAGGCCGACTCGGGGGAGACGGTGATCGTCACCAAAGAAGACCTGGCGACGCTGCCGGTGAACCGGTCCCCGGAGATCTCGATTCTGGAGTTCGTGCCGCGCGAGCAGGTCGACCCGATCTATTTCGACAAACCGTACTACCTCGAACCGGCGTCGAAATCGCCGAAGGCGTACACGCTGCTGGCCAAGGCGCTCGAGCAGACCGACCGGCTGGCCGTCGCCGAATTCACCCTGCGCAACCGCACCCGGCTCGCGGTGGTGCGGATCATCGACGGCGTCATGACGCTGCAAACCCTGCTGTGGCCCGACGAGGTGCGGCCCCCCGAATTCAAGTTCCTCGACACCGACGTGGAATTGCGTCCCCAGGAATTGGACATGGCGGCCTCGCTCATCGAGACGATGGCCACCGATTTCGATCCGAGCCGGTTCGAGGACAAATACCAGCACGAGCTCAGCAAATTGATCGAGGCCAAATCCGAAGGCGGCGAGGCGTTCCCGGAAATCGAGGAAGCGGACACCGACGACGATTCGGAGGTCGCCGATCTGCTCGCCGCCCTGCGCGCCTCGGTCAAGGACCGGGCCCCGCAACGCGAACCCGATGAGGCGCCGGAGGAACCGGAAAAGAAGGCGCCCGCGAAACGGACGAGCCGCCGCGCCAGTTGACTCCCATCGCTGGTTGAGGTGTGAGGAGCGCAAGCGACGAGCCTCGAAACCTCGCAAGCGGACAATGTCGTCTCACCGGGTTTCGAGGCTCCTCGCCTGGCGGCTCGTCACACCTCAACCAGCGAGGAGGAGAGCGGCGAAAATCGTTGGTCATCGGGGCCGGTGGTGGGCCACACTCGACCAATGACTTCGCAGGCCGACCTACCCAAGGTGCTGCGCCCGTTCGGGACGCGGCAGTACCGGTGGCTGGCCGCGGGCCTGGCGCTGGCGTTGTTCGGCGACGGGATCTGGCTGATCGCCGTGGTCTGGCAGGTCATCGACCTCGGCGGGGGTCCGGCGCAGGTGTCGCTGGTCTCGGCCACCACCGCCGTCGGCATGCTGGTGTCGTCCCTGGCCGGAGGTGTGCTGGCCGACCGGGTGTCGCAGCGGCTGATCACGATCGGCCTGGAGGCCACCAAACTGGTGGCGTTCGCGTCGGTGGGGGTGGCGGCGATGGCCGGGGTCCTCACGTTCGGGCATCTGCTGTTCGCGGCCCTGCTCAGCGGTATCACCACCGGCATGTACTACCCGGCGTACTCGGCGCTGCTGCCCAATGTCGTCGAGGCCGCACACCTGCAGGCCGCAAATGGCGTCGAAGGTTTCATGCGGCCCGTGTTCAATCAGGCGGCGGGCCCGATGATCGCCGGTGTCGTCATCGGTATGGCAGCTCCGGGGCAGGCTGTCGTCCTCGCCGGCATCGCGTCGGCGCTGTCGGGTTGGTGTTACGTAGCCATGGGACCGGTGACCCACCGACGTGAACCGGTGGGGAGTGCCGACAGCTTCGGGGCGCGGGCAGCGGTCTCCGACATCGCCGAGGGTGTGCGGTACATGCTACGCACCCCGTGGCTGTGGGCCACGTTGTTCTTCGCCACCGTCCTGGTGCTGGCGACGATGGGACCGATCGAGGTGCTGGTGCCGTTCGCGCTCCGCGACCGGGCCGGTGGCGACGCCGGTGACCATTCGCTGGTGCTGATGGCGTTCGGTGCGGGCGCCGCGATCGCCTCGCTGACATTCGCGTCGATCCCGATGCCGCGCCGCTACCTGACGCTGATGCTCGGTGTCTGGGGTGTGTCCAGCGTTCCGCTCGTCATCATGGCGTTCGCCGACCGTACCTGGATGTTCGTGGCCGCCGCATTCGTACTCGGTGTGCTGTTCGACGGCCCGATGGTGATCTGGGGGACGCTGCTGCAACGTCGCGTGCCGCCGCACCTGCTGGGACGGGTGGCGAGCCTGGACTTCTTCGTGTCGGTGGCGCTGCTGCCGGTGTCGATGGCGATCGTCGCCCCGGTCAGCCACGCGATCGGTTACCCGGCGACGTTCATCCTGGCGGGACTGTTGCCCGTGCCGTGCGCGCTGGTGTTCTACTTGGCGGCCCGGTTGTGGCGCGACGAGATCGAACACCCACTGCGCGACGAGCCGGGCATCGAGGTGTCAGTCGCCGCGCGCGGCGACCATGAGGTCTGTCAGTGATTGCAGCACAGGCGAACTGAGCTTCCAGTACTGCCAGAACAGGGGCACGTCGACGGGTCTCATCGGCAGCCGGACCAGCCGGCCGTCCGCGAGCGCGGGCGTGGCTTGCTCGGAAGGTACCGTGCCCCAGCCGATTCCGAGTTCGACGGCACGGTTGAACTCGGTCGACGCCGGGATGTACACGGTGGGCGGGTTGACATGCCCGCCCACCGTGTCGGCGATCGCGGCCCACTGGATGTCGTCGCTGCGGTCGAAGCGGATGACAGGTGCCTGCCGCAGCGATCGCTCGTCGACGCCGCCCGGGAAGTACCGCTGGACGTAGTCAGGGGTGGCGACGGGCAGGTAGCGCATCGCTCCGAGACTCACGACGGTGCAGCCGCGGATATCGGCGGGTGCGGAGGTGATCGCGCCCAGAACCTCGCCCGACCGCAGGAAATCGGCATTGCGGGACTCGTCGTCGCGCATCACCTCCACGGCGACGGCGTGGTCGCGGTGCAAGTCGGCCAGGACCGGCAGCAGCCAGGTGGCCAGCGAGTCCGCGTTCGCGGCGATCGGCAGGTGCACCCGCTCGCCCGTGCCGCCGAGTAGTTCGGTGTGCGCTTCGGCCGTCAGCAACTCCCACTGCCGGGCGAGCCGCACCAGGACCTGACCGTCGGCGGTGGCTGTCACCGGCTTGGTTCGCCGCACCACCACCCGCCCGACCTGCGCCTCGAGTGCCTTGATGCGCTGGCTGACCGCCGACGGCGTGATGTGCAGTGCCTCGGCGGCGGCGTCGAAGGTGCCTTCGCGGACCACAGCGGCGAGGGTGAGCAGACTGTCCTGCCCGAACTCCAACATAAGTACAGCTAATCATTCGTAAGAAACATTCGCTGTCTTTCAGAGTGTGCTGTGCCTAGCGTTGGTGGACGTGACGACGTACTTCCTTACTGCCCTCGCCGGCCTGCTCACCGGGGCCGGGCTCATCATCGCCATCGGCCCGCAGAACGTGTTCGTACTCCGCCAGGGGGTGCGCCGCGAACACGTACCGGCGGTGGTGGCGGTATGTGCGGTCTCCGACGTCGTGCTCATCGTCGCAGGGGTGGCCGGTCTCGGCGCGTTGGTGGCTGCCCATCCCGGTGCGGTCACGTTCGCCAAGCTCGCCGGCGGCGCGTACGTGCTGGCCCTCGGGGTGCTGGCCGCGCGGCGGGCGCTGCGCGGCACCGAGACCCTGGAGGCGGGCGCGGAGGAGACCGGTGCGGCGAGTCGCTGGGCCGCGATCGCGACGGCGCTCGCGCTCACCTGGCTCAACCCGCACGTCTACCTCGACACCGTGCTCACCCTCGGCGCCATCGCCAACAGTCACGGAAACGCCAAGTGGGCGTTCGCCATCGGCTGCTGCGTCGCCAGCATCGTCTGGTTCTGTGCCCTCGGCTACGGTGCGGGCAAACTGTCCCGGTTCTTCGCGTCGGCGCGGGCCTGGCGGCTTCTCGACGCGGTTGTCGCGGCGGTGATGTTCGCGATGGGAGCAATGCTCATCGCGACAGTCTGAGGCGGCGATACGACGGGTGGCGAGTCCGGACTACTTTCATGCCGGCCGGTCTGCCGCCCGTGCCGTCATTGAATTGAAAATGTTCGCCATGGGAATGGTGTTGATTCTTCCGGTGCCCGGTTGACGTTCGTACGGCTATGAAATAGACGTAGCCCCAACGGGTCAAGATTCGGGTCTGTTCGTTCCTTGCGGAGACCATCGAAACTCTGCGGCTTAGAGTTCTCTGATCGCGGCAATCGAGTACGTGACCGTCGTACCCGACCGTGGACGAGAGGATTCTTTGCTATGAGTATCGGTAGGTCTCGCACACTGGCGGTGGCATTGAGCTCGGTGGCTGCCGCGGTGGGTGTGGTCGTGGGTTCGGCATCGCCGGCAGCGGCAGCTCCGGAGCAGAAAACAATGAAAGACGATCCATTTCCGACGATTCTCGCCGACCGGGGTATGGCGCCGAGTTCGGATTCTTCGGGGAAGCCTTCGCCCTGGAATTCGATCGTCTGGGATCACGTGACTGTGCTGACCCACACGCAGACGGTTCTGGCGCGCGACTCGGGGGTGCTGCCGGTGGTACAGCAGGTAGCGCCCAAGCCATACAGTGAGCTTGCCGGTATGGCCAGGTTCGTGCTGCCGCTCGGTGCCTCGCTGATCAACGCGGGTGGATGCTTGGCGCTCTTTTGGCAGGACGAGCCATTCACAGCGCCGGACGGACGTCAGCGTCAGGCATTCGTACAGGTTTTTGCAAAGTCCGGGTGTTATGCGTAACCACCTGATGAATGAAAGGGTACGTTCGATGAGATCGGTCAACCGACAGAGAATTCTTGGCGCGGCGAGTTCGCTGGTGTGTGCTTTCGGGGTCTGTGTGGGTGCGGCTACGGCGGTGGCCGCACCCACACAGGCGCTGAACGCCGAGAATGGCTGGGTGAGGGTTTCCTTTGCCGAAAAGCCGAAATCCTTTCCCACTCAGTATGCGAATGTTCGCTGGTATCCCGGAAATGATGAGTCCGGCAAACCGCATCCGCTGAACAGTCATGTGTGGGACCATGCGACACTGCTCACCCGTACTCAGACCGCCTTCGTGCGTGACTCTGGCATCCTTCCGGTGGCCGCGGCCATCGCTCCGAAACCGTACAGTTCCCTCGCGAAGGTGGCGCCGAAGGCTCTGAAGCGTGCCGGGAGGATGGTGACCGATGGTGGATGTCTGGCCCTGTACTGGGACGACAGTCCGTTCATCTCGCCGGACGGCAAGCGGACATTGGTCGGTGGCCAGGTGGCGGCCAAACAGTTCTGCAGTCCCTAACGGTTCCGTAGCCGACAGCGGATCCGTCGCCGACAGTAGTTCTGCCGCCCGAGCAGCACCTGTTGCCGGCCGGTGCCAGGGACTGCGGATCCGATGACCCGGTGATGGCCCGGCGATACGATGGCACGATGGCAGAGCAGGCATCGCCCGGTGTGGGGCGCATTCGGCAGAACGATATCTACGTCAACGGGATTCACGGCCGGAAGCCCAAGGTGCCCACCGATCATGCCGAACTCGAGCGCCGCGCCCGCAAGGCGATGAGCGAGCGGGCGTGGGCCTATATCGCCGGTGGTGCGGGCGAGGGGACGACGATGACCGCCAACCGGGCGGCGCTCGACCGGCGGGTGATCGTGCCGCGGGTGCTGCGTGATGTGTCGGTGCGCAACACCGGCATCGAACTGTTCGGTGACACGCTGCCCGCGCCGGTGCTGTTCTCCCCGGTCGGTGCCGGTGCGCTGGTGCGCAGGCGCGCCGACGTGCTCATCGGCCGGGCCGCGGCCCAGCTCGGGGTGCCGTACATCTTCTCCAACCAGGGCAGCGCGCCGATGGAAGATGTTGCGGCGGAAATGGACCGGATCCGCCCCGGATCCCCGCGCTGGTTCCAGCTGTACTGGTCGGTCGATGAGGATCTGGTCGACAGTTTCCTCGCCCGGGCCAAGGCGATGGGGGCCTCGGCGATCGCCGTCACCCTCGACACCACGATGCTCGGCTGGCGGCCGCAGGACCTGAACCTGGGGTCGTTGCCGTTCGCCCGTGCCGAGGGCATCGACCAGTACACCTCCGACCCCACGTTCCGCGACATCGTCGCCAGGCGGCTCAAGGCGGTGGTCGACAAGCAGAAACCCGAGGTCACGCCGGGTGCGATCCGGACGCTCGTCTCGATTGCCCGCAACATCCCCGGACCTTTCCTCAAGAACCTGACCGCGCCCGAGTCGATGGAGTCGGTGCAGACGTTCCTGTCGATCTACTCGCGGCCGTCGCTCAACTGGGACGACATCGCCGGGCTGCGCGAGCGCACCGATCTGCCGATCGTCCTCAAGGGCATCCTGCATCCCGACGACGCGCGCCAGGCGATCGACACAGGGGTCGACGGCATCATCGTGTCCAACCACGGGGGTCGTCAGGTCGACGGATCCATCGGCGCCGTCGACGCGCTCGCCGCCATCGCGCCCGTCGTCGACGGCCGTATCAAGGTGCTCGTGGACTCCGGAATCCATACGGGTGCCGATGTTTTCAAGGCGCTCGCCCTCGGTGCCGACGCCGCGTGCATCGGCCGCCCGCACATGTATGGCCTGGCGATCGACGGCGCCGATGGTGCGCGGGATGTGGTCACCAACATCATCGCCGAGCTCGACCTCACGCTGGGTCTGTCGGGGCACACAGCGGTCACCGACCTGGATCGGAGTGCCCTGTCGGAGGTGTAACGGGTTGGTTCCGAAAGGCCCGGGAACAGAGCTAGTGTTCGGTCGGCGCGTCGGTTGCGTCTATGTTTGTACGCATGAGCAGCACGATTGACGGACCGGGTAAGGAAGATCTGGGCACCGACGATCGGGACGTGGCCGTGACCGAACCGGCAGGCTGGCGGGACTACGGAGCGACCGAATTGCCCGTTCCGCTGGCCGCTGCGCTGGACACCTTCGCCGAACACGGCTACCACGGCACGTCGGTGCGGGAGATCGCCTCCCGCGCCAACCTGTCGGTGCCGGGCCTGTATCACCATTACCCGTCCAAGCAGTCGCTGCTGCAGGGTCTGCTGGAACGGACGATGACGGACCTGCTCACGCGCTCCGAACAGGCCGTCGCAGAGGCGGGGGACCAGCCGGTCGCCCGCTTCGACGCCGTCGTCGAGTCGCTGCTGCGGTTCCACATGTACCGTCAGGCGCAGGCTTTCGTCGGGTCCACCGAGATCCGCAGCCTCGACGCCGGTTACAAGCCGACCTATATCGGGTACCGGGACCGGCAGCAACGGATGGTCGACGAGATCGTGTTCGCCGGCGTCGAGTCCGGGGACTTCGCCACCCGGTATCCCAAGGACGCCGCGCGGGCGGTGGCCACGATGTGTGTCGGGGTGTCCACCTGGTTCAACGTCGACGGCGAGGTGGCCGCGGACGAGCTGATCCGGCGCAATCTGCACATGGCGCGCTGTCTGGTGGAGTACACAGGGGACTGAGCGTTCGTCGTTGACGTTCCGGCGGCGGCCTGGCATGGTGTAACAAATCACCGAGCGATCGCTCGGTCTGGATGCTGTACCAGGAGTAGCCCGTTGCCTGTAGACCTGACCTACGACACGTCCGTCACCGACCTCGTCGACAAGACGTCGGCCTTCGTCCGCGAGCACGTGCTGCCGGTCGAGAACGAATTCCACGGCGATGTCACCGCCGCCGGCGGCGACGATCTACGCCGCAGACTGAACGACGCCGCCCGTGAGGCGGGGGTGTTCGCCCCGCACGCACCCGTCGAGTTCGGCGGGCTCGGCCTCACCATGTCCGACCGGGCGCCGGTGTTCGAGGCCGCGGGCTATTCGACGTTCGGGCCGGTCGCCCTGCACATCGGCGCCCCCGACGAGGGCAACGTGCACATGCTCGCCCACATCGCCGACGACCGCCAGCGCACCCTCTACCTCGAACCGCTCGCCCGCGGCATCGTCCGCTCGGCGTTCGCCATGACCGAACCGTCGCCGGGTGCGGGATCGGATCCCGACGCGCTGCGCACCCAGGCCGTCAAGGTCGACGGCGGATGGAAGATCAACGGCGACAAGCGATTCATCACCGGCGCCGACGGTGCCGGATTCTTCATCATCATGGCCCGCACCGCCGGATCGCCCGGCGACCGCGGCGGCGCGACGATGTTCCTGGCGCCCGCCGACACCCCCGGCATCACCGTGCAGCGGCACATCCACACCACCGACAAGGCGATGATCGGCGGGCACTGCGAGGTCAGCTTCCGTGACGTGTTCGTTCCCGACGAGGACATCCTCGGCGAGGTGGACGAGGGTTACCGGTATGCGCAGGTGCGGCTCGGGCCCGCCCGTATGACGCATGTGATGCGCTGGATGGGGTCGGCGGTGCGCTGCCAGGACGTGGCCGTCGAGTATGTCGCGCAGCGTGAGGGTTTCGGCGGCAAGCTCGCCGACCTCGGCATGATCCAGCAGATGATCGCCGACAACGAGATCGACCTCGCCGCCGCGCGGGCGCTGCTGATCAGGGCCTGCCACGAACTCGACGCCGGCCGGCACGCCTCCAACGAGACGTCGATCGCCAAAACCTTTGCCGCCGAGGCATATCTGAGGATCGTCGATCGCAGTATCCAGATGTGCGGCGGGCTCGGGGTGTCCGAGGATCTGCCGCTGGCCCGGTTGCAGGCCGAACTGCGGCCGTTCCGCATCTACGACGGCCCGTCCGAGGTGCATCGCTGGGCCATCGCCCGGCGCACCGTCGGCCGGTGGCGCAAGGCGCAGCAGGCGAAGGGGGCGGGCGCATGAGTCACCCCGCTCTCGACGCGGCCAAGCTGCGCGCCTTCCTCGTCGACCAGGGCGTCGACGTCGCCGGCGAGCTGACCGTCGACCTCATCAGCGGCGGTAAGTCCAACCTGACTTTCGGTGTGTCCGACGGCAAGTCGAATTGGGTGGTGCGCCGTCCGCCGACCGGTGGACTCACCCCGTCGGCACACGACATGAACCGCGAATGGGCCGTCACCCACGCCCTGCAGGGCACGTCGGTGCCGGTGGCCACCACCGTCGCCGTCGACCCCGAGGGTGAGGTGATCGGGGCGCCGTTCACCGTCGTCGAGTATGTCGACGGTCTGGTGGTGCGTTCGGCGCAGGATCTCGCCGCGCTCTCCGACGACGACGTGGCCCGCAACTGTGAGGCGCTCGTCTCGACGCTGGCGTCGCTGCACGCCGTCGACTACGCCTCGGTGGGTCTCGAATCCTTCGGCAGGCCTGAGGGTTTCGCGGGTCGTCAGGTGAAGCTGTGGGCCCGGCAGTGGGGGCATGTGAAGACTCGCGACCTTCCCGATCTCGACACCCTGGTGGCCGCGCTGTCGGAGCGGGTGCCCGCCGAGTCGCGAAACACCATCGTGCACGGCGACTTCCGCGTCGACAACACCATCCTCGCCAAGGGCGATCCGGGAACCGTTCGGGCCGTGGTGGACTGGGAGATGTCCACGCTCGGTGACCCGCTCACCGACATCGCGCTGATGTGCGTCTACCGCACCCCGGTCTTCGACACCGTCCTCGGTTTCGACGCCGCCTGGACCAGCGACCGCTACCCGTCGGCCGACGCCATCGCCTCCCGCTACGCCGAACTCGCCGGAATCGACCTGGGCGACTGGGACTTCTACCTCGCCCTGGCCAACCTGAAACTCGGCGTGATCGGCGAGGGCATCACCCACCGAGCCCTCGCCGGTGCGGCCTCCGACGGTGCCGAGCGAGCCGCAGAGGCCACCGCCGAATTCATCGCCAACGGCCTCCGGCAACTCGGCTAGTAGGCGGTGATCAGTTCCTCCGGTGTGAAGTGGGTGACGCCCACGACGGTGCACCCTGATCGTGCGACCGCGATGAGCGGGGCGTCGACCGCAGCGCCCGGAAGCTGAGTACGGTGCGCTTGTAGCGCACCGAGGTCGTGGCGGTCGAAGGGTGCGTTCTCCAGCCACTTGATGGAGCCGAGAGCGATGATGCGCTTGGTGTTCGGGGTGCGGTCGCCGACAACGATGTCGATCTCCGGGTTGTTGGTGCGTGTCCAGTAGCCGCCGACCACGCCGGGAGCATCGTACTCATCGAGTATGACGGTGGGCACCAGGCGTTCCAGAGCGTCGCGGATGGTGGGCTCGATCGCACGCCCCCGCCACGATGTCCAGGAGTTGCGGATACGTGCGTGGACACGGTCGCCCCGTCCACGCTCGATTTCGTCGAGGTGTGGTCCGAGGAATGAGAGCCAGAACCGGAGGTAAGGGTCCGCGATCCGATATCGCTTGTCCCTCGCTCCGGACTTCGTCGAGAGCGGCTCATCGGCCGCGACGATTCTCTTGGCCAGCAATATGGCCAGCGAGCGGTTGAGTGAGGCTTGCGGCGTATTGCCCGCGGCGCGACCGATATTGGTGAACGTGCGTTCCCCGCTGCCGATCGCTGCCAGGACGGTACGCGGCTGTGCGTCGGACGGGAACTCGGCGGCCAGCGATCGTTCGCCCGAGACCAACAGTGCGGACGTCGGGTCGCGCAGCGCCTGATCGAGGTAATCCATCAGTGGCATACCGGCCGGCCACTCGTTGCAGATCAGCGGGAGCCCGCCGGTGATCAGTTGCGCGTCAAAGGCATCCGCAGCCGGAAGGTCGAGGATCTCGGCCACCTCGGCGGGAGTCAGCGGGGGGACGACCATTTCGGTGGCGCGCTGGTGGAATGGCCGACCGTACTCGTTGAGTGCTTCCATCATCGCCAGATCGGAGCCGATGCCGATGAGCAGGACGCGTTTGCGGGCCAATTCACGGTCGAATGCCCGTTGCAGGGTTCCTTCGAACCCGTCATCTGCGGCGATCAGATAGGGGACCTCATCGAGGACGACGACGCTGCCGTCGTCTGGTAGTGCTGAGGCCAGAAGTCGAAACGCCGCGTCCCAACTCGCGAGTTCGACGCCGTCGAAGACCGCGGCTCCGGGCAGATCGGATGCCACGACCTCCTCGGCGAACAGCCTGAGCTCGTCGCGCACCGGTCGTCCCGTCGCGGCAAAGAACAGGTGAGGGACGTCGATGTGCTCGACGAACTCCTCCACCAGCCGTGATTTGCCGACGCGCCGCCGGCCACGGATGAGTAGTGCTTTCCCGGGTTTGGCGTCCCCGTCGTCGCGTACGTGCCGCAGGAGTCCGCCCAGCCGGGCCAGTTGCGCGCTCCGTCCGACAAACATACTAACCTCCAAGTTACTAACATTGATGATAGTAACACTGAGGTTTGTATGTTGGCGCCGGCGCCTGCGTCAGTCGGCGAGGTAAGCGGCTACCGGAAGGTGGCGATGCCGCCGTCGCGGTCGGCGAGGTGGGCGTGCTCGTTGAACGACACCACCGACAGGCCGCTGCGGCCCGCGATCAGTTTGGTCACCGACGCGTTCACCATCGTCCGCGCCAGCACCGGCCAGCGGGCGTCGGGCACCTGCCACAGCTCCGCGATCAGCGCGCCGATCGTGCCCGCCGACGACGCGACCAGCACGTTCTGTCCGGAACCGGCGGCGGCGTGGGCGGCGCGGGCCGCGTTGCGGATGCGGTCCCGATAGTCGGCGTACGTCTCGTGGGTGCTGCCGTCCGGGAGGACGAGTGAGCCGTCGATCCACTCGCCGAGCCGTGCGTCGAGCATCCGCTGATAGGCGGCACCGTCACGGAAGTCGTCGATGGTCGCGGCACTGCCGAAGTCGGGGATCTCGTACTCGTCCCAGCCGGCCTCGACCACCGGCGCGGGCGCCCCCGGAAAGCTGTCGAGCACGGCGGCGATCGTCTGCTGCTGGCGCGGCAGCGTCCCGGTGAACGCGGCGTCGACCTTCGGGATCAGCGACGACAGCAACGCCCCGCTCATCTTGGCCTGCATCACCCCGGTGTCGGTGAGACTGCCGATCGGCGCCGAGCTGTCGGCGGCTTCGGCCACGCCATACGCACTCGGATCGGCCTGTCCGTGGCGGACGATATAGATAGCACCCATACCCGTCACCCTATTGCCTGCCGCCCGGGGCGGTTGCAACTGCCGGGCTTGACCTTCGCGTTGGGTGAGACCTGAGGATGTGGCCATGACTGATCTGGAACCATCTCTGATGACCATCGGCGAGTTCGCTCGCGCGACGGGCCTGACGGCGAGCGCGTTGCGCTTCTACGCGGACTCGGGCCTGTTGCCGCCGGCCGACGTCGACGGGGTCTCCGGCTATCGGCGGTACGCACCCGGGCAGGTCGGCCAGGCACGGTTGCTGCGCAGGCTGCGCGAGATCGGTACCCCGCTCAGTGCTGTCGCACAGATCCTCGACGCCGAACCGGCCGAGGCCGCCAGGCTTGTCGACGACCATTTGAGGCAACTGTCCGACGACACCACGCTGGCCCGCGACCGTGGTGCCGCCATCATCGCCGACCTTGCCGGAGCGCATCGCGACGTACCGGTCCGCGTGCGTGGTCCGGTGTTCGCCGCGGCCGTCGATCAGGTTCTCACCGCAACCGTCGATGACCGCAACCACGCCATCCTGAACACGGTTCGCATCGAATCTGACTGCGCAACCGGAACTCTCACGCTCGTGGCGACCGATCGCGTCAGGTTGGCGATACGTACCCTGGCCGTCGCGGCTACCGGGGACACCGGTTGGGCCGCAACGGTATCGGTCGACGACCTGCGTGCGGGACTGGCGACTATCCGGCGCTGCCCGACACTTGAACTGGATCATTCGGCGGCCGGGCTGACCCTCACTGGCGGTGACAGCCGATTGCATTGCCGGACAACAACAGAGCCGTACCCCGACTACCGGCTCATGCTGTCAGGGCTGTCAGATCCGGCGACGTCGGTGATCATCTCGGGAACCGGCCTTCGTCGGCTGCTGGAAACCCTTGACAGCGAACACATCACGATCACGATCGGAGAGTCAGCCCTGTCGGTGGCCCCGGCCGGTGGCGACGCATCGCCCACGATCCTCCCCGCGACCGTGGCCGGTCCGCCCATGGCGATCGCCTTCGCCGTCACCACCCTGTATCCCGCCGTGACCACCACCCTCGGCGACGACCTCCTCCTCGACCTGCGCACCCCCGACCGGCCGGTCACGGTGCGTTCGGCCAACGACGGCGGCCTGATCACCCTGGTCATGCCGGTCAGCCTCACCGATCCCGGGGGAACCCGTGAACGGTGAGGGCACCAACGCCTCGGAATCTGAGGTGCCGTGTCCCGGCGTCGGACTCCCGCTGTGGATTCCGTCCGTGACGTTGCCGGAGGCCGTCGTTATGGTGTGGCGATGGCGACCGATGGGGAGGCGTCCGCCGGGGGACAGCCACACGACGGACTGTTTCGTCTCGTATTCAGCGATCCGGAGCATGCGGGATCAGAGCTGAGATCGGTTCTGCCGCAGGACTTGGCTGCGAGGATCGACCTTGACGGCCTGGTGTTGCAGGAGGGCACCTTCGTCGATGAGGTACTCAGGCATCGCCAGACCGACGTGTTGTTCGCAACCACGGTCAGCGGACGGGATGCGTATCTGTATGTGCTGATCGAGCACCAGAGCAGCCCAGATCCGCTGATGGCGTTTCGGATGCTTGTCTACATGGTGCGTATCTGGGAACGGCACCTGGCGCGACACGCAGCATCATCCGGCCGGCGCCCGTTGCCGCTGATCGTGCCGCTGGTGATCTATCAGGGGCGCCGTCGATGGTCGGCGGTCACCGACATCGCAGGGCTGCTTGATATCGATGACGGTCTGGGCGAGGCTGCACGTGACCTGATCCCACGCTTCAGGTTTCTGTTGGACGATCTGACGGAGGTCGACGCAGCTGCGTTGCGTGCGCGTCCACTGACCAGCACCGCCCGGGTGGCATTCGCATTGTTCGCGAACGCCACTGATGACCCAGACGTCACGCGGTGGTTGAAGGACTGGATCGAGGATCTGTCAGAAATCGACCGCCAGAGGCTGGTCGGCGTATTCAGCTACATTTTAAGAGTCAGTGTCACGCCGGTCGACGTGCTGGTTCGGTTCGCTGCAACGGTCGGACCCGTTGCGGAGGAGGTTGCCATGACAACAGCAGATCAGCTCATCGCCCAAGGTGAGGCTCGCGGTGAGGCCCGGGGAATCGTGCAGGGGATTGCTTCGGGTCGCGCAAGCTTGCTGATCGACATGCTTACCCTCAAGTTCGGCGAGCTCGATGCAGAGGTCCGGGGTCGGATCGAGCATGCGACCACCGAGCAGATCGGTGAGTGGAGCATCCGGCTGGTGCGGGGAGCCGGCTCTGTCGAGCAGATCATCGACTGAGCGGCATTGAGACTGCCTTCAGGAATCCTGCATCGTCGGTCACCTGCTGTCCCCCGGCGTGGGCTTCCACTTTCGGAAGGTCATCCATTCGTGCAGTCGTCGACCTCGATGCGCGTCGTTTCCGGGTCGACGTGTCGGCTGTGGCCGTGGCCGAACTGAGGGTGGTCGACATCGGCTACTGTAGCGATCCAAATATGTAGATCTATGTAGATCATCGGAGTACCGTGGGTGGATGAAGACCATCGGGGTGCGGCAACTGCGGCAGAATCCGTCGCAGATGATCCAGGACGTCAAGAACGGGGAGCCGTACGCGCTCACCGAACGGGGCGAGGAGATCGGTGTCATCGTGCCCAGCGCGGCTCCGATGATCGCGCCGCCGAAGAAGACGAGCGGTGCCCGTACCCGCGACATCCCTCGCACGCCGCTCACTACCGCCGAATCCGTTGACCAGCTCGTCGACGAGATGAAGGGCGATTGGTGACGACCTTCTACCTCGATACATCTATGGCGGTGAAGATCCTCTTCGGCGACTCACCGTCGGCGCAGGGGTGGTTCGACGACACCGTCGAGAACGCGTCCCACCGCATCATCTCGTCCCGGCTCCTGCAGACGCAGTTGACCAGGGTGCTGCGCCGGGAGGGCCATGACGTGCGCGAGCGGGACCTGATCTTGGACTACGTCGGCATCATGCGGCTCGACCACGCGGTGCTGATCGCGGCCGAGGCCATCGGCCCTCACGTGAAGACCCTTGATGCGATACACCTCGCGTCGGCGGTCAGGTCGGGTGTCGACGACCTTGTGGTGGTCAGTCACGACCGCAATGTTCAGGCCGTCGCCGAACAACTGGCGTTGGCTGTGTACGACCCCAGCTGAGGGTAAGCACACAAAACGGAATCCAGGTGCCGAGATTGCGGCACCTGGATTCCGGACAGATCGTCTGTTGCGGACTACGCCGGGGTGCCGCCGATCGCGATCACGAAGATGAGGGTGATCGCGACGAGGGCGATCACCATGCCGAAGACGAGCAGGTCGCCGGCGAGTGCCGACTTTCCCGGCGTGGTCGTGCGGTGTTGTGTGGCCTGTGGTGCCATGGTCGTTCAACCCCTCGTGTTGTGGACGAAACCATTGCACAACGAACCGGATATTTAACCAAGCAAATTTCCGGTAACTTCGGAGAAGATGCTGGTCAACGGGGTTTCGGAAACTCCGGACCGGATGGTTCCGGAGCCGGATCAGTCGCTGAGCAGGGCACTCACCCGGCGCAACAGGTCGACGAGCGTGGCCTGGTCGACCTCGGAGAGTTCGGCCAGCAGGCGGCCCTCCTCGGCGATCCGCAGCGGCATCACCTCATCGACCAACGCGCGTCCCTCGTCGGTCAGGACCAGCAGGACGACGCGGCCGTCGCGGGAGGAACGATCGCGGCGCAGCAGGCCGCGGCGGACGAGGGCGTCGCTGAGTTTGGTGATCGACGCGCCGCTGAGCGCCGTCGTCGAGACCACCTCCGAGGCCCGCAGCGGACGGTCGGCGCGGGCGAGGGCGCCCAGGATGTCGAGTTCGGACCGGCTGATGTCGTGGGCCGCCAGCATGCGGTCGATGCGATGTTCGATGAGGGTCGCGATGTGGGTGATGCGGCCGAACACGCCGACGGGGATCGAGTCGAGTTCGGGGTAGGTCGAGGCCCACTCCGCCTGGATCTGGTCGACCATGTCCCCGGACGCTGTGTTCACCAGGCCAGTCTAGAACAAAACTAGTTCACTGGTGAAATAGTGGTAAAGTATCTTCTCATGGACATCCATATCCCTCGGCCGCGATGGTTCGCGGCACGCAACCTTGCGCACCCGTCGGCGCTGGCCGACACGTTGCGGGTCGACCTGTCCAAGGCGTCGCTCGGTGTTCCGCTGCGGGTGGGGGCCGCGGTGGGGGTGGTGCTCGTGGTGGGTGGGCTGCTCGGGCAGTTCTCGCTCGCCGGATTCGCCGCGCTCGGGGCGCTGGTGTCCGCGTTCTGCCGGCCCGACCCGTACCGGGTGCGGTTCGGTCGGCTGGTCGTGATGGGGGTGGGGCTCGTCGTCTCGCTGGTGTGCGGGGCGGTGCTCGGTGCGATGTCCGCGAGCATCTGGACCGAGATCGCCGTGCTGTCACTGCTCGGTGGGGTGGCGTCGTTGCTGATCGGGGCGCTGCACGTCACCGGGCCGGGGGCGGTGGTGTTCGTGTTCGGGGCGACCGGGTCGGTGGGGTTCGCGCAGGACTTCGGGGATGTGGGTCGGGTTGCGGTGGCGACGGTGATCGGGGTGGTGTGCGGGGTTGCGGCCTCGATGTCGCCGTGGATTGTGGGGGTTGTTCGGCGGGGGTTGGGGGTGGTGGCGTCATGGCTGTCGGCTCGCCGGACCCTTCGTGACCCTCGCTCCTCCGTCGCTTCGGCCTCAGGGATCAAGATGATTGGTCGCTCCTCTGGTGCTTCGGCCTCAGGGATCAAGAAGGTTGGTCGCTCCTCTGGCGCTTCGGAGTCAGGGATCAAGAAGGTTGGTCCGGAAGGGGATGTCTCGGGGGTCAAGGAGGGTGGTCCGGGAGGGGCTGTTTCGGGGGTCAAGGAAGGGGGTCCGGCCGCGACGCAGGTGGCCTATGAGTCCGTGTGGACGTGTCTGACGCGTCGGCCGCACGCCGATCAGGTGCATACCGCCCTGCGGATCGTGGTGGCGTCGGGGATCAGTGGTGCGGTTGCGGTGGCGATCGGGTTGTCGCATCCGCTGTGGGCGTCGATGGGTGCGGTGGCCGCGATGCAGGGGATCCGCTACCACCGGACGGTGCAGCGGGGGATCGCGCGGCTGGTCGGGAACGTCGTGGGCGGCGTGATCGCCGCGGCGCTGCTGGCGTTGCCGCTCGGACAGTGGGGAGCGATCGTCGCGATCATCGTTCTGCAGATCATCGCCGAGATCTGCGCGCCCTGGAACTATGCCATCACCTCGGCCGTCGTGACGCCGATGGCGCTGATGATGACGGCGCTGAGCGTCGGACTCGATCCGTCGATCGCCGTCGACCGGGTGCTCGACACCCTGATCGGGGTGGTCATCGGGATCGTGATCGCGCTTCTTACCGTCACCCGCCCTGACATCGACGGGATTCTGGAAAGCACGGCCGGTTAAGTTCAGGGTGAACGCAAAGGGGGACAGCCCCTTTGCCCGGGGGTAACAGGGCCGGTGAAAGCCTATTTCCACCCAGCCGGCGTCAAACCCCGTGCCGCGTTCGCGGCGGGAACGGGGGGATACATCGGGGCCGGGCGCGTGCTAGCTTGTGGTCCATGACGAGCCGTAGCCACCCCACCCGCGATGTCACCGCCGTGACCGTCGCCATGGGCTGTCGGCTGCCGTTGGTCCGCCCGCTGTGTTGCTGTCGAATGCACTGATCGTCCCGCCCTGCGCGCTACCGCGCACTCCCGTCAGTACATTCGCCCGCCGGCGCCCGCTCAACCGTGCCCGCACCCATCGGTGTGAACATCGTCGTTGACCGCGCAGGTGTGGCCCTTCAGCAAGGACACCACAGCCATGACCGCAACCCTTGATCGCGCCAGTACCGTTGAGAGCTTCACCACCCTGCCGCGCACCCCCCGGCAGACCCGCCCCCTCGCGTACGGATCGAGTCCGGCGCGCCCGCGTACCGCCACGCCCCGCGATGCGGGACAATCGAGCACACCCCTGCGGCGTGCGCTCGCCGACGGGGCGGTTCCGGGAAGGGGGGCAGGCCAGATTCATATCGCGACGCCTCAGCTGCAGCTTCCCAGCAAACCGGCCGCGCTCGTGCTGCGCGCCGCCCGCCTGTCGGGTCCGGTGTTCCGCGACGACGCCGCCGCACAGACCGGGCTGTCGATCTCGACCGTCAACCGGCAGGTCGGTGCCCTGCTCAAGGCCGGACTCATCCGCGAACGCGCCGATCTGGCACCGGCCGGCGCCATCGGCCGGCCGCGCCTGCCGTTCGAACTGAATGTCACCGACTTCCTGACCGTCGGTATCCACATCGGCTATAAGGTCACCGCCATCACCACCTACGACCTGCTGCATCGGGTCGTCGGTGCCATTCAGATCGCCACCCCCACCGCCGAGAACCCGGAGCAGACGCTGCAGGCCATCGGAGCCAGCGCCCGACGCTTCGTCGGCCGTTGGGCCGGGCGCCGCGTCCTGTGGGCGGGCGTCGCGATGGGCGGCAGGGTCGGTGAGGGTGGCATCGTCGACCATCCGCGTCTCGGCTGGGAGGGCGCGCCCGTCGGCCGGGTGATCGCCGAATCACTCGGGCTGCCCGTGTCGGTGGCCTCGCACGTGGAGGCGATGGCCGCCGCCGAACTGGTCGTCAACCCCGACGACAAGCGCTCCAGCTTCCTGTACTTCTACGCCCGCGAAATGGTGGGCATCGCGTTCAGCGTCGACGGCACCGTGCATACCCCGGCCGCCGGACCGCCGGTCATCGGGCACTTCCCGGTCGGCGGCACCCGGCTGCTCGACCCGCGCCGCACCGGACGCCTCGAAGACACGGCCTCCGACACCGGCATCGTCGACGCCGCCGTCGCCAACGGTCTCGACGTCCACGACGTCGAGCAGGTACACGAACTGGCCCGGGGTGGCGATCCCACCGCCCGCGCACTGCTCGAAGAGCGTGCCGAGGTGCTCGGCCGGACCGTCGCGCTGATCGCCGACATCTTCAACCCCGACCACATCATCCTCGGTGGGCAGGCGTTCACCGACTACCCGGCAACGCTGCCGACCCTCGCCAAGGCGGTCCGGGAGACGTCCGTCGCCGAACGTCGCGACGTGCGGGTGTCCCGGTCGGGCACCACGGTGCAGCAGCAGGCCGCCGGCGCGGTGTCGCTCGACGCCATCTACACCGATCCGCTCGAGGCAATCGCTCTCACCGCCTGAGGTAGGTCGGCCGGTATGACCTGTAACACAGAGGTCTGAGATTCCGACGTACCTGGTGACCGGACGTTGTCGACTCGCCGGGTTTCGAGGCTCATCGCCTAGCGGCTCTTCGCGCCTCAACCAGCGAGGGGCAGAGGCGATGGGAGTGGACATGAGGTCATCGATGAGAGTTCGGCGAATGGTGGCGGGTGCGGCGGCGGTGGCTCTGGCGGGAGGCGCCGCCGTCGCCGGCGCGGGAGTGGCCGACGCCGCGCCCCGAGGCCCTGTCTACTTCTCGGCGGCCGGATTCAATTGTGCGATCGCACCCTCGGGAAACGTGGGATGCGACCTGAACGGGTCGGTCCCCGTGCAGCAGTCCCTCGGGATCGGGAAGGTGAGCATCTACCTCCCGTTCGGGGTGCGGCAGATCCTGATCGACAGCCCGTGGCTGCCCGCGCATCCAGGACTGGGAATCGGTACACCGTTCACCCTGCCCGGAGGCAACCCGTCCATCGACAAGGTAGGGGTGCCCAGCGGATCCGGGGCGACCTCCGGATCCAAGGTGTCCTACGCCGGATCCAGTTGCAGCACAGGATTTCACGGGTCGTTCAGCTGCGTCGGCCCGGGCGGTCACGGCTTCAGCTACTACATCTCCATCGCCACGAGCTGACCGGCGCGCCCGTTCAGTCGGACGTGCGGCGGGTATAGGCGCGCAGCGCGAACGGGGCGAAGACCGCGGTCAGCGCCAGCGACCAGATGACCGTCGACAGTACCGGATGTTGCAGCGGCAGAGCGGCATCGGGCATCTCCGGGCCGTTGCCCCACGACACCCGCAAAGCCTGCACGAGCGAGGACATCGGGTTCCATTCGGCGATCGTCTCCAGCCAGTTGGGCATCGGTTCGGTGGGCACGAACGCATTCGACAGGAAGCTCAGCGGGAACAGCGTGGAGAACAAGAACCCGTTGACCGCTTCGATGGTGCGCAGCCACGAGCCGACGAGGATGCCGAACCAAATCATGCCGAACCCGAACAGCAGCACCAGCGCGAATCCGACGATTCCGTCGATGAGGTTGGTGCGGATCCGCCAGCCGATGAGCAGACCGGTCACGGCCATCACGACGATACCGATCGAGGAGTGCAGCAGACTCGCCAGCGCCCGCCCCACCAGCACCGACGAGCGCTGGATCGGCAGTGACCGGAACCGGTCGATGATGCCCTTCTCCAGGTCGCCGGTCAGGCCGGAGGCCACGATGAATGCGGTGAACATCATGGTCTGCCCCATGATGCCGGGCAGCAGGAATTCCTTGTACGACGCGCCGGGGACGTCGATGGCGGCGCCGAACACGAACGCGAACAGCAACACGAACATGATCGGCTGGATGGTGACGTCCGAGAGCATCTCGGGCATGCGTTTGGTGTAGATCAGGTTGCGCCACACCATGAGTCCGGACTGTCGCCACAGACTCGTCGGCCGGATCTCGGGCCGGTTCACAGTTCGGTCCGAGACCGCTGCGGCGGTGGTGGATTCGCTGGTCATCGTGACTTCTCCCCAGAACCGGACCCGCTCGCGGCGAGTTCCGATTCGTTTGTGTCGGTAGTGTTTTCGTCTTCGGCGCGGTGGCCGGTCAGGGCAAGGAACACGTCGTCGAGGCTCGGCCGGGCCAGCCCCAGATCGTCGACGGCGATGTTGCTCTCGTCGAGCCAGCCGGCCACGCGGGTGAGGTCGCCGAGACCGCCCGCCGGGGTGGTGATGCGGCGGGCATTGCGGTCGACGAACACCTCGCTGCCGGTCTTGCGGAGCAGTGCCGCGGCGGCATCGATGTCGTCGGCGTCGGTCACCGTGAGTTCGAGACTGGCCGCCCCCGCCTGCTCCTTGAGCTGCAGCGGGGTGCCGTGCGCGATCACCTCACCCTTGTCGATGACGACGATGTCGTCGGCGAGCTGGTCGGCCTCCTCCAGGTACTGCGTGGTGAGCAACAGGGTGGTGCCGTCGTTGACCAAGGCGCGCAACACGTCCCAGAGCTCATTGCGGCTGCGCGGATCGAGGCCGGTGGTGGGTTCATCGAGGAACAGCACCGGTGGGGCGGCGATCAGGCTGACCGCCAGGTCCAGGCGCCTGCGCATGCCGCCCGAATAGGAGCGGGCCTGTTTGTCGCCGGCGTCGGTGAGGGAGAACTGCTCGAGCAGTTCGTCGGAGCGGCGCGCGAGGTCGCTGCGGCCGATGCCGTACAGGCCGCCGATGAGCCGGATGTTCTCGCGGCCGGTCAGGTATTCGTCGACGGTCGCGGCCTGGCCGGTCAGGCCCATGCTGCGACGGACCCGGTCGGGTTCGCGTTCGACGTCGTAACCGGCGATCCGGGCGGAACCGCTGGTGGGCGGGGACAGTGTGGCCAGCATGCGGACGATGGTCGTCTTGCCGGCGCCGTTCGGGCCGAGCAGCCCGAGGACCGAACCCTCGGGGACGGCGAAGCTGACGCCGTTCACCGCGGTGAAGTCGCCGAACCGTTTCACCAGGTTGTCGGCTTCGATGGCGAAGGTCGATCGGGATGGGCTGTTCATGGGCATCAACGGTAGGCCGCATAGCGGACATCCCGCGACCTATTTTCCGGGCCGAACGCCCCTGGCATCGGCTGCTCACTCATGCCTTCATGCACTGTGCGAAGGCGGAAACCCGCATGATCGGATATTAACTCCTTCATGTTCCGTGAATACGGATAAAGTGACCGGTATGTCCCGGATCAGGATCAGTGAGGCTGCGGCGCTGCTCGGCGTCAGCGACGACACCGTGCGGCGCTGGATCACCGCGGGCGAGTTGCCCGCCACCGGCGGCGAGGGCGTCACCACCGTCGACGGTGCGGCGCTCGCCGAACTGGCCCGCAGGCGGGCGCAGGAACCGGCCGACGACGGCGCCGGGGTACTGCGGTCGGCCCGCAACCGGTTCACCGGGCTGGTCACCGACGTGCGGACCGACGCGGTGATGGCGCAGGTGACCCTGCAGTGCGGCCCGTTCGAGGTGACCTCGCTGATGAGTTCGGACGCGGTACGGGAACTCGGGCTGGAGCCGGGCAGTGTCGCCACAGCCGTGGTCAAGGCGACGACAGTGATCGTCGAGGTCAAAGGAGAACAACGATGAGGAAGCGGCTCGCCGTGACAGTCGTGGCTGCGGTGCTGACCGTGGCGGGATGCTCGTCCGGCGACGGGGACGACGCGTCGTCGTCGAGTGCCGCACCATCGGGTCCGGTGACTCTCAACGTGTCCGCGGCGGCGTCGCTGAAGAACACCTTCACCGCGATCGCCGGCGAGTTCGAGAAGCAGCACGCCGGGGTGACGGTGTCGCTGTCGTTCGACGGGTCGTCGACGCTGGTCAACCAGATCAAGCAGGGCGCCCCCGCCGACGTGTTCGCCTCCGCCGACGAGAAGAACATGGACAAGCTCGGCGACCAGGCAACCGGCCCGACGATCTTCGCCACCAACACACTCGTCATCGTCACCGCGCCCGGCAACCCGAAAGGCATTGCCTCCATTGCCGATCTGAACAAGGCCGGAGTCACCACCGTGGTCTGCCAGTCGGCGCAGCCGTGCGGGAACGCGACCGACGCCGTCGAGAAGAACACCGGCGTCACCGTCAAGGCCGCATCAGAGGAGCAGTCGGTGACGGCGGTGCTCACCAAGGTCACCAGTGGGCAGGCCGACGCCGGGCTCGTGTACGTCACCGACGCCGAGTCGGCAGGCGACAAGGTGGCGACGGTGACCGACCCGGCGTTCGCGGAGGTGGTCAACAAGTACCCGATCGCGACGGTGTCCGGGGCGGCCAACGAGGCGCTCGGTAAGGAGTTCGTGGAACTCGTCACCGGTGCGGCGGGCCAGAAGATCCTGCGGGACGCGGGATTCGGCAAGCCGTGACGCGGCTGCGGGGCCTTCGGCCGCCCGCACCGTGGTGGGTGTATCTCATCGCGGCGGTGGGGTTCACCGTCATCGTGCTCCCGCCGCTCGCGCTGGTGCTGAAGACCCCGTGGGACACCTTTGCCGAGCAGGTGACGTCGCAGTCGTCACGGGATGCGTTGCGGCTGTCGCTGCAGACCGCGGCCGCCACCACCGTGCTGTGCGTGGTGCTGGGAGTGCCGATGGCCGTGATCTTTTCGCGCCACGACGGGCCGGTGGTGCGGATCGTCCGGTCCCTCGTACTGCTGCCGCTGGTGCTGCCACCGGTGGTGGGGGGTCTCGCGCTGCTGTACACGTTCGGCAGACTCGGCATTCTCGGTTCGCCGATGCGGGAGGCCGGGATAGACATCGCCTTCACGACGACGGCCGTGGTTCTGGCGCAAACCTTTGTGGCGCTGCCTTTTCTGGTGATCAGCGTCGAGGGTGCGTTGCGGACGGCGGGCACCAGATATGAGGAGGTGGCGGCGACACTGGGGGCCTCGCCCACGCGGGTGCTGTGGAAGGTGACCGTCCCGTTGATCGCCCCGTCGGTGCTGGCCGGTCTGGTGTTGTCGTTCGCGCGGGCGCTCGGCGAGTTCGGCGCCACCATCACCTTCGCCGGCAACGCGCCCGGCATCACCCAGACCGCGCCCCTGGCCATCTACGTCGCCGCCATCGACGACCCGCAACAGGCCATCCCGATGTCCCTTGTGCTGGTGTTGATCTCGCTGATCGTGGTGGTCGGGGTGCACAGCCGCCGCGGAAAGGTGTCCCCACGTGGATGACCGATCCCGTCGCTGGTTGAGGTGTGACGAGCCGCTGGGCGAGGAGCCTCGAAACCCGGTGAGACGACATTGTTCTGTTGCGGGGTTTCGAGGCTCGTCGCTAGCGCTCCTCGCACCTCAACCGGCGACGGGAGCGCCGGTACTGCTCGCGACTCAACTGGCGACGGGAGCGCCGGTACTGCTCGCGACTCAACTGGCGACGGGAGCGCCGGTACTGCTCGCGCCTCAACTGGCGACGGGAGCGCCGGTACTGCTCGCGCCTCAACTGGCGACGGGAGCGCCGGTACTGCTCGCGCCTCAACTGGCGGAGGGAGCGGGGGTGCGTGGTGGGTGATCTCGAGGTTGATATCCGGAATATGGTGCCGCCGTTGCGGGTTGAGCGACGGTTCGCGGCGGGGAGTACGACGGCTGTGGTGGGGCCGAACGGGGCGGGCAAGACGACGCTGCTGCGGGTGCTCGCCGGGCTGCTGCCAGGAGATGAGGGGAGCCGGATCGCGCTGGGCGAGAGGGTGTTTCGGGACAGTCACACGACGATGCCGGCGCACCGGCGGGGGGTGGGGATGCTGTCGCAGGACGCGGGGCTGTTCCCGCATCTGAGTGTGCGGTCGAATATCGCGTTCGCGCCGTCGGCGCGGCATCTGTCCCGGGCCGAGGTCGCGAACCGGGTGGACAAGTGGATGGCGGCCACCGAGGTGGCCGAACTCGCCGACCGGAAGCCGGGCCAGTTGTCCGGTGGGCAGGCGCAGCGGGTGGCGATCGCGCGGGCGCTCGCCGCGCAGCCACGGATTCTGTTGCTGGACGAACCTTTCCGGGCACTCGACGTGGATGTGGCCGGCAGGCTGCGGGCGCTGCTGCGGTCCATCCTGGCCGACCGCACCCGCATCACCGTCATGGTCACGCACGACCTCGTCGACGCGGTGAGTCTTGCCGACGACGTGCTGGTGCTCGACGGCGGAGTGGTCGTCGAGTCCGGGCCGACCAGGGAGGTGTTGACCAGTCCGGCAAGCCGGTTCACCGCCACCCTGTCGGGGCTGAATCTGTTCACCGGAACCGTGGACAGCGCCGATGATCCGGTCGGGGTCGTCGGCGAGTCCGGTCAACGGGTCAGCGGCACCGCGTCCGCGCCGATGGTGATCGGGGAGCGGGGCGCGGCGGCGTTCTCACCGCGAGCGGTGGCCGTATATCTGCGTGCCGCGCCCGGATCACCGCGAACGGTGTTGCGCGGCACCATCGTCGATGTCGCACCGCGCGGTGAGCATGCCCTGGTGCGCTGCGATGTGGGCGGGCAATCGGTGGCCGCGGAGGTCACCTGGGCCGCGGTCGCCGACCTCGGTCTGGTGCCGGGTCTGTCGGTGGAACTAGTGGTCAAGGCCGCCGACGTGCGGGTGTACGGATTGGCGCCCTAATCTGCGTAGGGTCGGCAGATCTCATCGGGCAGGTCGGGGTGCGGGCCGCCGCTGATCTTCTGCAGGGTGCTGACGCAGGTACGCAACTCCTCGACCGACACCCCGGCGACCCGCGCGCTGAAATGGGTGTGCAGTTCCTTCAGTACCCGTTGCTCCAGGTCGATACCTGCCTGCGTCACCTCCAGCCGGGTGACGCGACGGTCGTCCGGGGACGGGACTCGGCGGATCAGTCCGGCGCGCACCAGTTTGTCGACGTCGGAGCTCATCGTGCTCGGCAACACGCTCAGGAAGTCGACCAGCAGACTGGGCCGGTCCAGGCCGGCGTGGACGAGGACGATGATGGTCAGCGTGCGTTCGGTGAGCTGATGCTGCCGGGCGACGGGCAGCAACAGGCCTGCCACGACACGCTGCACGTCGAAGGCGGCGCCGAGGAACGCGATCATGTCGGTGTCGGCCGGATCGATGATGTCGCTCACGACAGCGATAGTACTACTGCGAAATCTGAATAGTTCACTTTCTGAACATACTGGTCTACACTCGCTGCCGAGGCGAGTGATCGCCGACACATCACCTGCCGGGCCGAGCGAACGCCCGAGCATTACCAGATCGCGACCAGCGGGAGTGGCATGACAACATCGAAGAGTCACGAGTCGACGCCGGAGATCATCGAACCGCCCGCATCGGGGGCGCCACCACCGATCCCCTCGGGCGGTGGGCGTAAACCGCTGTCGTGGAAGGCCATCACCGGCTGGGTCCTGTTCCTGGCGCTGACCGTCCTGATCCTGGCGACCGCGCAGCGCAACGGGCCGGCCTCGCCCGACAACGTGAACCCGGACGGAGCCGGTAAGCCGCCGCCCGTGGAACCGCTGTGGTCGGCCATCGACTTCGTGTTCTGGGGGCAGGTCCTCGGCGCAGTCCTGCTGGCCATCACGATTGTGGTGTCGGCGCTGGTGTGGCGGCGGCACCCCGGTCATCCCACGATCCTGATGGTCCTGGTCTCCTCCACCCTGTTCTGGTGGGATCCGATCAACAACTGGATGATCGGCCTGGTCTACAACCCCGATCTGTGGCACTTCCCGCGAGATATACCGTGGCTCAATATCTCTCCGATCATCATGCCGCTGACATCGGTCATCTACGCCCCGTATGTGCTGCTGCCGTACTTCCTGGCGATGCCGCTGCTCAAGGCGATTCAGCGCCGCCGCGGCCCCGACGCGTTCGTGTGGCGTCATCCGCTGATCTCCATCGCACTGATGACCTTCGTCATCGGCGCGGTCTGGGATGCGGCACAAGAGGTTCTGCTGACCCGGACCCAGTTCCTCACCTACTCCCACGTCATCGAGTTCGGTTCCATTGACGTCGGCAAGAACAGCCAGTTCCCGATGCTGATGGCCAGTGTGCTGATCACCATCATCATGATCCCGGCGTCGGTGCTGCTCTACCGCGATGACACCGGAAAGTCGCAGGCGGAGAAGATCGCCCAGCGATTCCGGTTGCACGCGAAGCGACCCACGCTAGCCACGTTCCTGGTGATGCTGGTGACGATCACGACCGCGATGATGACCTTCAGCTCCGTGTTCTGGCTCGTCCGCGCCACGGGTGCCGCGGACACCGTTGCCTGTCCGTGGCCGTATCCGGAGGCCAAGACGTGGGACCCCAAGGGCTATTACGAATCCCAGGGTGCACAGGGACCGTTTACGCCGGGTAAGGCCAGCGATTGGCAGATCGGGCAGCCCGATGGTCGGCCGACGTCGGTAACCGTCGAATCCGACCGGTGCCGGACGGACGGATAGTGCATCTGTCCGGTGAGTCCGTACCGGGCGCAACAGATCCCGCCCGGTACGGGCTGATCGCCTCGGCGCTCGCGGGCCGGGCCGTCGAGGTGGTCGCGGGCCCGGCGGGTGAGCCGGCCTGGTCGGACGGCCATACCATCACCGTCGACCCGGACCTGGACCCGGCCGTCCTCGTCGAGACGGTGGTGGTGCAGGCGGCGCTGATCGGTTCGGGCAGCCTGTCGGCGGACCTGATGCGGCCCCTGCTGCGCAAGTCCCGCATCCGCGCGCGGTACCTCGCCATCGAGGGGCCGCGCGCGGTCGCCGGACTCGGCCACCTGCTGCCGCGCTCGTTGCAGCACATGGTCATTGCCGAATCTCATGCTCGATCATCGGCCGAGTCGCTCGAGCGTGCTCGATCCCGTGGCCCGATTCCCGAGGCGGCTTTCGCGATGGGGGAACTGCGTCCCCGCGACGTTCTCACCATGGTCCGACGTAACGAATCCGCTGAGACAACAGAGCGATCCGGTGGGCGGGCGCACAACCAGGACGACGGTGGGGTCGGAAGCGCCGGCGAACAGTCGTCCCCACAGCGTCCCGATCAGGACATTCCCGAGACCCCGGATCTGATTCTCGACGGTCCGGGGAGCTCATTCGGTGCCCGCCTGATGCGCAAGCTCATCCGCGGTTCGGGTCGGGTCACGACCGACGGACCGATCGGCGGCGACTCCACCTCGCGCGGCGGCGCACCCAACCCGGCGGCCCGCCGACTGTCCACCAGCCCCGATGCCGCCACCGCGGGCACCGCCGGAGCCGATGACGGCCCCCGCGGTATGACGTTCCGGTATCCCGAATGGGATGCCCGCCTCGGCCGCCACCGCCCGGACTGGTGCACGGTGCGCGAGATCGCCGCCGACGACATTCACGGAACCGACTCGACGGCAGCGGATCTGGGATTGCAGCGGCCACTATCGCGGCTTGGGGCCGGAATCGACACCCGGCACCGGCAACGGTACGGAGACGACATCGACATCGATGCCGCCGTCGAGAGCCGGGTGGACGTACTGGCCGGGACCGACCCCGGCGACACCTTCTACCTCGCCACCGTCCGCTGCCGCCGTGACCTGTCGGCGCTGATCCTTCTTGACATCTCGGGGTCGGCCGCCGAACTCGGGGTGGGCCGCATCCGGGTGCACGAGCATCAGCGCGCCGCCGTCGCGGCGCTGGCCACCACCATGCACCGGCTCGGGGACCGGGTGGCCGTGTACACCTACTCGTCGCAGGGCCGGCGGGACGTCCGGATTCACGCCTGCAAGACCTTCGACGAACGCAGCGACCTGCCGATGCTGGGCCGACTCGACGCGCTCGCCCCGAGCGGCTACTCCCGGCTCGGCGCGGCGATCCGGCACGGCGCCGCCATCATCGACGCTCACGCCGGAACCACCCGGCGGCTGCTCGTCGTCGTCTCCGACGGCCTGGCGTTCGATCACGGCTACGACCTGGGTTACGGCGCGCAGGACGTACGCCGGGCACTCGCCGAGGTCCGGTCGCAGGGCACTGGATGTCTGTGCCTGACCGTCGGCGCCACGACGGGTTCCGGCGACCTGCGGGAGGTTTTCGGCACCGCCGCCCACGCCGCGGTGCCCCGGCCCGATCTGCTGGCACCCGTCATCACCCGGCTGTTTCGTTCGGCACTGAAATCCGCCGAGTACCAGAAAGGATCATCATCTCGATGACCAGTGAACGTCCGTACTATCAGCCCGTCGGCAATGAGGAAAGGGTGTTCAAAGCAGCCTACGCGCAACAGCTTCCGGTCCTCCTCAAAGGGCCGACAGGATGCGGGAAGACGCGATTCGTCGAGGCGATGGCACATGACCTGGGCCGCCCGCTCATCACCGTCGCCTGCCACGACGACCTGACCACCGCCGACCTCGTCGGGCGGTACCTGCTGCGCGGTGGCGACACCGAGTGGGTGGACGGTCCGCTGACACGGGCGGTGCGTACCGGTGCGATCTGCTATCTCGACGAGGTGGTGGAGGCGCGTCAGGACACCACCGTGGTGCTGCACCCGCTCGCCGACCACCGTCGGGAACTGCCCATCGAGAGGCTCGGTGAAACACTCACCGCCGCACCCGGTTTCTGCCTCGTCGTGTCGTACAACCCCGGCTACCAGAGTGTCCTCAAGGACCTGAAGGACTCGACCCGGCAGCGGATGGTCGGCATCGAATTCGACTATCCGAGTGAGGAGGTGGAGATCGGCATCGTCACGGCCGAAAGCGGGACGAGCCGTCAGGTGGCGGCCGACCTGGTCCGGTTCGCCCAGGCGATCCGGCGCCTCGATGTGCCCGGTATCCGCGAGGTGTCCTCGACGCGCGTGCTGATCGCTGCCGCCCGGCTGACGGAGGCGGGACTGCCGCTGCCCGAGGCCGCGCAGGCCGCGATCGTCGCGCCGCTGACCGACGATCGCGCCGTCGGCGCGCGGCTGGCCGAACTCCTCGCACTGTATCTTCCAGACTGACGCACTGGCCCGTCGGTCGAGCCCCCTCTCGCCGGTTGAGGTGCGAACCCCCTCTCGCCGGTTGAAGGTGCGAGCCCACCCCCCCGCCGGTTGAGGTGCGAGCCCCCCCGCCGGTTGAGGTGCGAGGAGCGCAAGCGACGAGCCTCGAAACCTCGTGAGAGAACAATGTCG
>NZ_BAED01000051.1 GCF_000241345.1 Gordonia amarae NBRC 15530 | reverse complement strand
ATGCCTTGTTCGCCCTGCTCACCGGGCAGCGGTTCGCCTGCGAATGCGGGTCGGCCGACTGCCCCGCGGTCGTCCCGGATGCCCGGGTGCTCCCGGACTTGCAGGCACGCATAGTCATTCACGTCGTGTGCGACGAATCCACGCTCGACGGCACCGCTGACAACCCCGGTTTCATGGATGGCTACGGCGTCATCGGCGCCGACCATGCCCGAGAGATCGCCGCCCAATCCCACACGCGGGTTCGGCCCCTGGTATCCACCGCGAGGGAGTCGGTGAGCGGAGACTCGACCGACCCCCAACGCACGGATCGTCGCCAGTTCACACCGCGAGCCGCGGCCGGCGGCGCATCGATCGGAACGACTCCCGAGGTCGTCCGTGCCGATAGTGCCGGCTCGCCGGATTTCGAGGCTCGCCGCCTGCGCGCCTCGCAATTCAATCAGCAGATGCACGCACCGAGTGAGATTCCGGAACCGCAATTGACCAGGCCCGGTACCCCGCAACCCGACGAATCCAGCGACCCTCGGCTGCCGTCTCATCTGCCGTCGGACCCGTACCGTCCATCACGGGCGCTCGATGCATTCGTCCGGATCCGCGATGGCTATTGCACCGTACCGGGATGCGAAACGCCCGCCTGGTCGGTCGATCTCGATCACGTCACCGAATACGACCATCAGAATCCAGACCGAGGTGGCAGGACTGACCCATTGGGGCTCAACGGCAAATGCCGCTTCCACCACCTCCTCAAGTCATTCTCGAACTGGGTGGACGACCAATATCTCGACGCCGACGGCCGCATCGTCTCAGTCTGGTACACGCCCGAGGGGATCCGGATCGACGGGCCACCCGAAGACAACACCGCACTTTTCCCTGGGCTGAAGCGTGTCCGTTTCACGCCGCCCGCCACTCGCGCGCCGCAGCGCGTCATCGACCAACCGATGCGCGATCGCACGCGCACCGCGGCCACACACGCTCGCCGCCGCCACGAACGCGAACTCAACCGCACCGACCGCGCCATCGGCCCGGGATACCGCCGCGCCCACCACACAGTCGATTTCACCGACCACGGACCACCGCCCTTCTAGGGCGCCTAGCCACCGTTGAAAAGTCGACGCCCGCCACGAAATCCTCGCGCTGCGGAGCGGTCCGGGCGGCCATACACTTTCGTGCACCCGGGTCGGGAACCCACGAGAGAGACTGCGGAGGCGGCCATGACGCTCCCCGAACATGAACACCATCTCGCCGGTGGCGTCGACAGCCACGACGAATCATCGGACTACCTCAAGAAACGCCAGCTCAAGAGTGGTAGCGCCGGCTGGTTGCTGCTCGCCGGTCTCGGCGTCAGCTATGTGATCTCCGGCGACTACTCCGGCTGGAACTTCGGTCTCGCCGAAGGCGGATTCGGCGGTCTGGCGATCGCCGCCATCGTCATCGCCGCCATGTATCTCGCCCTCGTGCTCGGCATGGCCGAACTCTCGTCGTCACTGCCCGCCGCCGGCGGCGGGTACACCTTCGCCCGGCGCGCCCTCGGCCCCTGGGGTGGATTCGCCACCGGCACGGCCATTCTCATCGAGTACTCGATCGCCCCGGCAGCTATCGCCACGTTCATCGGCGCCTACGTCGAATCACTCGACCTGTTCGGGATCACCGACGGCTGGTGGGTGTATCTGGTGGCGTATGCATTCTTCATCGGCATCCACCTCGGTGGTGTGGGTGAGGCGCTCAAGGTGATGTTTGTGATCACCGCCATCGCCCTGGTGGGTCTGGTGATCTTCGCGATCGCCGCCCTCACCCATTTCGACGCCGGAAACCTCACCAACATAGACCCCGGCGACGCCGCCGGCGCCTCGGATTTCCTGCCGTCCGGCTACATGGGCATCTGGTCGGCGATCCCGTTCGCGATCTGGTTCTTCCTCGCTGTCGAAGGTGTGCCGCTGGCCGCCGAGGAGACGGCGAACCCGGAGAAGAACGTGCCGCGGGGCATCATTGCCGCCATCTCGGTGCTGCTGATCTCCTGCGTCACCGTGCTCATCCTGACCACGGCAGCCGGTGGGGCATCGGAGATGTCCGAATCGGGCAACCCGCTGGTGGAGGCGCTCGGCGACGGAACCGCGGCCAAGATCGTCAACTACATCGGTCTCGCCGGTCTCATCGCGAGCTTCTTCTCCATCATCTACGCCTACTCGCGGCAGTTGTTCGCGCTGTCCCGCGCCGGCTATCTGCCGCCCGTGCTGTCGGTCACCAACAGCCGCAAAGCTCCCACGCTGGCGCTGATCGTGCCCGGCATCATCGGGTTCGTGCTGTCGCTGACCGGCCAGGGTGCCCTGCTGCTGAACATGGCCGTGTTCGGCGCCGCCCTGAGTTACGTTCTGATGATGGTGAGCCACATCGTGCTCCGCATCCGCGAACCGGAGATGCCCCGCCCGTACCGCACCCCCGGCGGCGTCGTCACCACCGGATTCGCGCTGGTCGTCGCCGTCATCGCGGTCATCGCCACCTTCCTCGTCGACGTCAAGGCGGCCAGTTGGTGTCTGGTGGTGTTCGCGGCGTTCATGCTGTACTTCGGGCTGTACTCGCGGCACCGGCTCGTCGCCAACTCCCCCGACGAGGAGTTCGCCGCGCTGGCAGAGGCAGAGGAAGACGTGCGGTGAGGTTCACGCAGACCATCTCAGGAACCACCTATGAGTTCGACGGGCTCGTCGAACTCATGGCCAAGGCCACGCCGCTGCGGTCCGGGGATCAGCTCGCCGGCTGCGCCGCCACCTCCGACGCCGAACGGGCTGCCGCCGCATGGCAATTGGCGGACGTGCCGCTGACAACGTTCCTCGCGGAACTGGTGGTGCCGTACGAAACCGACGAGGTGACGCGGCTGATCATCGACACCCACGACCGCGAGGCATTCGCACCCGTCTCACATCTGACGGTCGGCGGTTTCCGCGACTGGCTGCTGGAAACGGCCACGCTCGATGACGCAGCTTCCCGGTACAGCGCCGTCGCCCCCGGCCTGACACCCGAAATGGTCGCGGCGACAAGCAAACTCATGCGCAATCAGGATCTGATCCTGGTGGCGTCGGCGGCGCGGGTGCGTTCGGCGTTCCGCACCACGATCGGTCTCCCCGGCCGGATCGCGACCCGGCTACAGCCCAACCATCCCACCGACGATCCGCGCGGTATCGCCGCCGCCACCCTCGACGGACTCCTGATGGGTTGCGGCGACGCCGTGATCGGTATCAACCCGGCCACCGATTCACCGCATGCCACAGCCGATCTGCTGCATCTGCTCGACGACATCCGGCAACGCTTCTCGATCCCGATGCAGTCGTGTGTCCTCTCCCACGTCACCACCACCGTCGACCTCATCTCCCGCGGTGTGCCGGTGGATCTGGTGTTCCAGTCGATCGCCGGCACCGAACCGGCCAACAGCAGTTTCGGGGTGACCGTGCCGATGCTGCTGGAGGCCAACGAGGCCGGGCGATCGCTGAAACGCGGCACCGTCGGCGACAACGTGATGTACCTGGAGACCGGTCAGGGGTCGGCGCTGTCGGCGGGCGCGCACCTGGGCACCGGGGGCAAACCCGTCGACCAGCAGACCCTGGAAACCCGCGCCTACGGACTCGCCCGGGCGCTGGAACCGTTGCTGATCAACACGGTCGTCGGGTTCATTGGTCCCGAGTACCTCTACGACGGCAAGCAGATCATCCGCGCGGGTTTGGAGGATCACTTCTGCGGCAAACTGCTCGGCCTGCCGATGGGCGTGGACGTCTGCTACACCAACCACGCCGAAGCCGATCAGGACGACATGGACACCCTGCTCACCCTGCTCGGGGTGGCCGGGGCGGCGTTCGTGATCGCCGTGCCGGGCGCCGACGACGTGATGCTCGGCTATCAGAGCCTGTCCTTCCACGACGCGCTGTACGTGCGTCAGGCACTCAGCCTGCGGCCCGCGCCGGAGTTCGAGGAGTGGCTTGCAGGTCTGGGCATGGCCGATGCCGACGGGCGCATTCTGCCGGTCGACCCGGCGACCTCGCCCCTGCTCGCACTGACGGCGGCGCCATGAGCGCGCAGGGCGGGAACAGCCCCGCACACGACGTGTGGGCTGACCTGCGGCTGACCACCCAAGCCCGGATCGGGCTCGGCCGCGCCGGCAATTCACTGCCCACCACCCGGGTGCTCGAGTTCGCGGCCGCACACGCCGCCGCCCGCGACGCCGTCCACGATCCGCTCGACGCGGATGCGTTCGCCGCGACGCTGACCGACCTCGGGCTGGGTGAACCACTGCGGGTGGCCAGCCAGGCCCGCTCCCGCGGCGAATACCTGCGCCGCCCCGACCTGGGCCGGCAGCCCGCGGCGGGCACCGAACTGCCCGAGGCCGCCACCGACATAGGCATCGTCCTGGCCGACGGGCTGTCGCCGCGGGCGCTCGTCGATCACGCCCACGGGATGGTGAAGGCACTGGTCGAAGCGTTCGACGGCCGGTACACCATCGCGCCGCCCGTCATCGCCACACAGGCGCGGGTGGCCCTCGGCGATCACATCGGAGCCGCTCTCGGCGTGACGACGATGATCGTGATCATCGGTGAGCGTCCCGGCCTGTCCGTCGCCGACAGCCTCGGCATCTACCTGACGCACCGGCCGCAGGTGGGCCGCACCGACGCCGACCGCAACTGCATCTCCAACATCCACCCGCCGGACGGACTCGGCTACGCGGCGGCGGCGGGTGTCACCGCCGCCCTGGTCGCCGGAGCACGATCCCTGGGCCGCTCCGGCGTGGACCTCAAGGACACCTCGCGACAGGAATTGGACACCGCGGCCGTGGTCAGCCTGGAACCCGCGCAGGAATGAGGCGGGCGAGGAGAGGTGCGCGCACAGTACCGGATCTCGACGGCCCGCGAAGACAGACAGAAACTTAGGTAAGACTTGGCTTGCTGGCGGACTCGGACATCGGGCTCTATTCTCGGTGCAACAACGCGGTGAAAGCCCAGCACAGAGCCTTCAACGCACTATGACCCAAAGACTTTTCTCTGCAGCCCGCCGATGCCGTCGACGTCGTGAACACGATGTCGACGGCATCGGTCGTTTCACGGCCCCTGCGACGCTCCCGGTCCCGAACACCCCATAGCGGGCGGATGTCTGTTGACGCGGGTTAAGATTCCCGCCAACTACCGACCTCATAGATAGGGAACGCGTGGAATACAGCATCGACTGGGGGAACGAGCTGCTGACGTCGATCCGGTGGATCTTGACGATGTTCGGCTACTCGATGGTCGGCCTTCTGTTGGCAGGTTTTGTGTTGTCGCGGGTGACCCTCTGGGGCCGCCAGTATTGGCGGGCCGCCGGCGGATTCTTCACCGACCGCGACACCCGGGTGGGCGCTTGGGTGCTGGTGGTGGTGCTGATGCTGCTCATGCTCATCGGTGTGCGACTTACCGTCGTGCTGTCCTACCAGGGCCGCGATATGTTCAACGCGCTACAGGGCGCGGCCGAGGCGATGTCCAACAAGGACGGGGCAACCCTCGACAAGGCCGAGGAGATGTTCTGGAACTCGCTGTGGCTGTTCGGCCTGCTGGCCACCATCCACGTGGTCCGCACGCTCATCGAACTGTATCTGGGCAGCATGTTCGAGATCAGGCTGCGCGCGTTCATGGTCGAACGGGTCACCGGCGACTGGCTGTCCGGGCTCGCGTTCTACCGCAACCGATTCGTGCACACCGGCATCGAAGGCAAAGACGCCAGGATCCAGCCCGGCGTCGACAACCCCGACCAGCGCATCGAGATCGACATCGCCAACGTGGCGTCGTCGAGCCGTCAGCTGGTGTTCGGTTACGGCGGATCGTCGACCAACGGCGTGATCCCGGCGATCATCACCATCTGTTCGTTCACCCTGATCCTGTGGGACCTGTCCGGGCCGATGGACATCTTCGGCACCGAGGTGCCCCGCGCCATGGTGTGGCTGGTGTACCTGTTCGTGCTGGTGTCGACGGTGGTCGCATTCTGGCTCGGCCACCCGTTGATCAAGTTGTACTTCCTGCGTGAGCGTCTCGCCGCCAACTTCCGTTACTCACTGGTCCGGCTGCGTGACGGTGCCGAGAAGGTCGCGCTGTACCGCGGCGCCGACACCGAGCAGCGCGGACTGCTGGACCGGTTCGGAGCCATCGTCGTCAACTTCTGGCAGGTCGTGTTCCGCTCCCTGAAGTTCAACGGCTGGAACTTCGTCGTGGGCCAGGCGTCGGCGGTCTTCGCCTACATCATTCAGGCACCGCGGTTCTTCGCCAGCGAGATCGGTCTCGGCGAGATGACGCAGACGGCGTCGGCGTTCGGAAACGTGCACGACTCACTGTCGTTCTTCCGTGAGTCCTACGACGCGTTCGCCGATCTGCGCGCGTCCCTCTACCGGCTCGACGGCCTCGAACAGGCCAACCACGATTCGCGGGAACTCCCCCAGATCGTCACCATCGAACAGGAACACGGCGTCACCCTGAACAAGGTCACCGCGTCCACCCCCGACGGCGTGGAACTGGTCCGCGACCTGACCCTGTCGCTGCATCCCGGCGACGCGCTCGTGATCAAGGGACGTTCCGGTTCGGGCAAGACGACCCTGCTGCGCGGCCTGGCCGGGCTGTGGCCGTTCGTCGAGGGCGAGTTCGCCCGCCCCGGCGCATCAACCCTGTTCCTGTCGCAGATCCCGTACATCCCGCTGTCCGATCTGCGCACCGCCGTCAGCTACCCGGCACCGCCGGAAACGGTGGGTGACGACGCGATCCGCGCCGCGCTCGAACGGGTCTTTCTGGCACATCTGGTCGGCAGGCTCGACGAGGAGGCCGATTGGGCGGCGGTCCTGTCCCCCGGTGAGCAGCAGCGCGTCGCGTTCGCCCGCATCCTGCTGAACCGGCCCGACGTCGCATTCCTCGACGAGGCGACCTCGGCGATCGACGAGGGCCTGGAGTTCGAGTTGTACGCGCTGATCCGGCGTGAGCTGCCCGACACCGTGCTGGTGTCGGTGAGCCACCGCAGCACCACCGACCAGCACCACACCCAGCTGCTGGAACTGACCGGCGGCGGTGCGTGGGCGCTGCGTCCGCTCGACCCGCCGCCGACGATGGCCGGCGCCGGAAAGCACTCGCTGTAGCCATTCGGACAAATCGGAAATGGGAGCCGCCTGGGTGGGCGGCTCCCATTTTTCTGCGTCTTGTTTGCCGCACGCTCACGCGCTGCCGGCCCTAAGGTGAGGACTCGTAACAAAGCAGTGCCTCACCTACCGGCCGCGACCCGGCCCCGAGAGCCTGAAGGATGGACGCCCATGTCCTCAACCGGAACCACCGGCACGACAACCGTCAAGGAGATGACGCTCCGGGGAATCATTCTCGGCGGTGTGATCACCCTGGTCTTCACAGCGGCCAACGTCTACCTCGGTCTGCGCGTGGGCCTGACCTTCGCCACCGCCATTCCGGCGGCGGTGGTGTCGATGGCCATCCTGCGCTACTTCGCCGACCACTCGGTCATCGAGAACAACATCGTGCAGACCATCGCGTCGGCCGCGGGCACCTTGTCGGCGATCATCTTCGTGATCCCCGGTCTGGTGATGATCGGCTGGTGGTCGGGATTCCCGTACTGGACAACGGTCGCAGTCTGCGCGATCGGCGGCATCCTCGGCGTCATGTACTCGATCCCACTACGGCGGGCCCTGGTCACCGGATCAGACCTGCCGTATCCGGAAGGCGTTGCGGCGGCCGAGGTGCTGAAGGTCGGCGACTCGTCGACCGGCGCCGAGGAGAACAAGGCCGGCCTGCGGGTGATCGTCCTCGGTGCCGTGGCGTCGGCGGTGTATTCGCTGCTCACCAAGCTCAAGGTCATCAGCGACACCGTGTCGGGGACCCTCAAGATCGGCACCGGCGGCACCCTGTTCAACGCGGGAATCCTGATGTCGCTCATCGGTATCGGCCACCTCGTCGGCGTGGCCGTGGGTGTCGCGATGCTGGTGGGCCTGCTCATCTCCTACGCGGTGCTGCTGCCCATCAAGTCGCAGGACAAGGCCGCCCCGGGCGATCTGCTGTCCGACGTCATCGGGTCGGTGTTCAGCCACGAGGTACGGCTCATCGGCGCCGGTGCCATCGCCATCGCCGCCATCTGGACGCTGCTGAAGATCATGGGCCCAATCGTCAGGGGCATCACCTCGGCGATGCAGTCGACCCGCGCCCGACGTGAAGGCACCGCGGTTGACGTCACCGAGCGCGACATCCCGGTGACCATCGTCGGTGGCACCATCCTCGTGCTGCTCATTCCGATCGCGTTCATGCTGTGGGATTTCGCGCACGATACCGTCCTGAACGGCAGCTCCGCCGGAATCATCACGGTGAGCGTCCTTTTCGTCTTCATCATCGGTTTGGCGGTGGCGGCGGTCTGCGGTTACATGGCCGGTCTCATCGGATCGTCCAACAGCCCTATCTCGGGTGTGGGCATCCTGGTGGTGCTGATCGCGGCGATCCTCATCAAGGGAACTTTCGGTGACACCGACGACTCGCACGTGCAGGCACTCGTCGCGTTTACCCTGTTCACCGCCGCCATCGTGTTCGGTGTGGCGACCATCTCCAACGACAACCTGCAGGACCTCAAGACCGGCCAACTCGTCGGCGCCACCCCGTGGAAGCAGCAGGTGGCGTTGGTGATCGGCGTGCTGTTCGGGTCCGCGGTCATCCCCCCGATCCTCGGCCTCATGTACGACGCCTTCGGTTTCGTCGGCGCCCCCGGCGAAACGAAGGATTCGCTGGCCGCCCCGCAGGCGGGCCTGCTCAAGGATCTGACCCAGGGAGTCCTCGGCGGCGACCTGGACTGGGGCCTGATCGGTGTCGGCGCCATCATCGGAGCAGTGATCATCGTGATCGACGAAGTGCTCACGCGCACAACGAAGTACCGCCTACCCCCGCTGGCCGTCGGCATGGGCATGTACCTGCCGATGTCGGTGACGCTGATCATCCCGGTCGGCGCGTTCCTCGGCGCGTTCTACAACAAGTGGGCCGAACGCTCCGGCGGCAACGTCGAACACAAGAAGCGGATGGGCACGCTGCTGGCCACCGGCCTTATCGTCGGTGAGGCACTCTTCGGTGTGGTGTTCGCCGGAATCGTCGCCGCCACCAGTGACGACAGCGTGCTGCAGATCGTGGGCGACGGATTCGACAAGTGGGCTCAGACGCTCGGCGTGATCGTCTTCGCCGGCTCACTCGCCTGGCTGTATAACCGCACGCAGCGCATCTCCTCCGCCGGGGTCACCAAGTAGCCACATAGCGCCGGGAGCTCACCGCTCCCGGCGCAGATAGTCGTCGATGAGTCCGAGGACGGTGACCGCCGCAACCGCCTGCCCCGACTGGGCACCGAGCGCATCGGCCATGATCTGCGACCAGGTGGCGTTGAGTGCGGCGATACCTTCCCTCGCAGAGTCCGTCACATCCAGGCTGACCTGACGGGAGTCGGTGGCGTCGCGGTGGCGCTCGACCAGCCCCTTCGCCGTCAGGCCGCGCAGGGCCGTACTGAGGTTGCTGCGCTGCAACCCGGTTGCCTCGGCCGCCGCACTCGGCGAGCATCCGGGGTTGCGGTGCACCCACCGCAGCACCGTCGCCTCGGTGCCGGTGAGTGTCTTCAGACCTGCCCCGGTGACGGAATGCGACTCCAGTTCCCTGGCCACCCGCAGGATCGCGTCGGCCAGTTCGACGAGTACGGGATCGGGTGTATTCGTGTCGGACATCGCCACCTCCGGGACTCTACAAATGTCTGGGACTCACATCAGTCGGGCTTTACACGAGTCCATTAGTTATGGTTTCATAATTATATACCGATAATAGTTAGAGGAACAACCACATGAAACAGGCACCACCCGCGTCGACGACCGATACGCCACACTCCGCTGCCGTCGGCACCGGCACCATGGGCAACAAGCTGCTCGTGATCCTCGCCCTACTGTCCGCGGTCGCCCCGCTCTCGATCGACCTCTACCTGCCCGCATTCCCGGCGATGTCCGAGGACCTGTCCACCTCAACGTCGGCGGTGCAGCTCACGCTCACCGCGTTTCTCGTGGGAATCACCATCGGGCAGTTGATCTTCGGACCGCTGTCGGACCGGTTCGGCCGGCTGCGGCCGCTGCTGATCGGCGCCGTGCTGTGCGTGGTCGCGAGCATCGCCGCCGTGATCGCCCCCAACGTGGCGATACTCGTGGCCGCACGGCTCGTCCAGGGCATCGGCGGCGCCGCCGGCATGGTGATCGGCCGCGCCATCATCTCCGACGTGGCGCACGGCAAGGCCGCGGCGCGCGCGTTCAGCCTGATGATGATCGTCGGCGGCATCGCCCCTGTCATCGCACCCATGGTCGGCGGCTTCCTGGTGGACCCGATCGGCTGGCGCGGCATCCTCACAGTCGTCCTGGGCCTGGCCGTGATCATGCTGGCATGTGTGGTCGCCGGTATCCGGGAGACCTTCCCCGCCCTGCGCCGTGCCGAACTCAAAGTCCTGCGGGAACAGAGTGGTTCGCCGAACGCGGCACTCCGGTCACGCGAATTCCTCTCCTACACCCTGACCTTCGGGTTCTCGTTCGCGGTGATGATGGCCTACATCTCCGCCTCGCCGTTCGTCTATCAGGACATGATGGGCCTGAGCAGCATGGCGTACGGAATCGCCTTCGGCTGCAACGCCTTCGCGCTGATGATCGTCAGCGGTATCGCCGCCCGGCTCACCGCCACCCACTCGGTGCGGGGCATGCTCGCCACCGGCGTCGGCCTGATGACCGCCGGCGTCGCCGCCGTGGGCATCCTGGTGGCCACCGGCGTCGACCCCATCTGGCTGAGCGTCCCACTGTTCGTCACCGTCGCCTCGCTCGGCCTGATCCTTGGCAATGCGACGGCTCTGGCCCTCGGCGCCGTGCCGGCGGCGGCCGGCAGCGCGTCGGCCGTCCTGGGCGCCCTGCAGTTCGGCCTGGCCGCCGTTGTCTCCCCGCTCGTCGGTCTCGGCGGCGAAGACACCGCCGCCCCGATGGCCGTCGTCATGGCGGCATCGGCACTCATCGCGGTGACCGCCTTCGCTCTCAGCCGGGCCGAAGGAGATGAGAGGGCCACAACTAGGATGGGCTCCGGCAACCTAGTCGACAGGTAGGAGCAGCGTTGCTATTCGAGGAATCAGTACAGGCACTGGTGGAGCGGCCCGAATCTCTTCGCGCCACCCAGCAGGACGAGCATGACTCCTTCCTCGAACGGTTCCCCCTCGAGCGGTGGCCGGACATGACACTCGACGACTACGCCCTCGGAACGGGGGCGAGCACCCCGGGATACTCACACCAGCTGGAGTTCGGCACTCCCAACTTGGGCAGTATCCGGGGTGGCAGCGCGACCAAACACGTCGTCTTCCGCAGAGCGAACGGCGAATGGTCCTTCCCCAGCGGCTTCGCGGGGGTCGATGACGCCTGGCAGCGACTCCGGACCGGATTCGTCCGGATGTTTGAGCTCGCCCAGGCCGGCGAGTGGGCCAAGACCGCGGAGATCGACATCCTCCGTGGGGCCAAGACAGTCCGGCTCAAGTCGCTGTTCCTCTACTTCCCCGATCAGGTTCTGCCGATCTACTCGTACAACCATCTCGTGCACTTCGCCGAAGAACTCGACCTGGACCATTCCGGGGATGCGATCGATGTCAACCGGCGGATCCTCGAACACCTGCGCAGCTTTCCGCGGCTCGCCGGCGTGGACCCGCTCGACTTCATCGGACTGTTGTACGCCTGGTCGCCGCCCCCGGGATACCACGCACCCAAGATCTGGAAGATCGCCCCGGGGCCACAGGCCTCACTGTGGGAGGAGTGCCGCGACGGCGGGTACATCTGTGTGGGCTGGGACGATGTGGGCGATCTGACCCTGTTCGACACGGAAGAGGAGTTCCGCGAAGCGTTTTCCGCCCACTACGCCGCCGAGTACAACAATTCCAAGCCGAAGATCACCGCCAAAGGCACCGAGGTATGGCGTCTACGGGAGATCAAGGAGGGCGACAGGGTGATCGCGAACCGCGGGACGTCGCAGATCGCCGGGGTCGGAACCGTTGTCTCACCCGGATATCAGTGGCGCCCCGAACGGGACGAATACAAACACACGATCACCATGAAGTGGGACGATCTCGAAGAACGCACACTGTCCACACCGGTGAAGAAATGGGCGTTCACCACGATCTCGAAGGTGACGGTCAGCCAGTTCGAGGCCATCTTCGCCGACAACGACGCACCGGCCGACGACGCCTCCACCGACCAGGCCAAAGAGGCCTTTGCACACCTCATCGAGGACGAGGGCGACTTCGTCCGGTGGAACAAGATCCTGAACCGCAAGGGCCAGATCGTGTTCTACGGGCCACCCGGAACAGGAAAAACCAGGGCCGCCAAGAGATTTGCCGGCTGGTTGCTCGGTGGCGATGCTTCGGCACCCACCGGCGGCCCGGCTGAGCCGGTCCCGAGTGGTGCCGCCGCGATGAGCCGGCTGACTGAGGTGACCTTCCACGCCTCCTACGCCTACGAGGACTTCATCGAAGGGTTCCGGCCCCGGTCGGGCAGCACCGAACTGACTCTGGAACTCCGGCCAGGAATCATGAAAACCGTTGCGCGCGAGGCGGACCGGCACCCCGACCAGCGCTATGTCATCCTCATCGACGAGATCAACCGGGCCGACGTACCCCGTGTCTTCGGCGAGTTGATGACCGTGATCGAGCGTGGCAGACGAGGCGAGACGGTCACATTACCGGCATCCGGTGAGCCACTGTCGATCCCACCCAACCTCATCGTGCTCGGGACGATGAACACCGCCGACCAGAGCATCCGGTCCCTCGATGCCGCGCTGCGCCGCAGGTTCGGTTTCGTCGAACTCATGCCCGATCCGGAGGTGCTCTCCAACGCCGTCATCGACGATCTGCCGCTCGATCAGTTCTTGATCGAACTCAACCGCCGAATAACGCGAATCGCCGGGCGCGAACGACAGGTCGGGCATTCATTCTTCCTCGACGGCGGAAAGCCCATCGAGTCCGCCGAAGACTTCGGTGACATCATCCGCACCGACATCATTCCGCTGCTGCAGGAGATCGTCTACGACGACTACAACGCATTGGCCCAATTCCTGGGACCCGACATCGTTGACGTCGGCGAGCAGCAACTGCACACCCTGATCGACGACGACAGCCTGCTCGTGGCGTCACTGGTGGCCGCCTACGAGATCAAGGCTCAGACCGACGATGCCGAATGACCGATGATGCCGAATGATTGAACTGCCCGAGTACGCAACAGCATTCGCTGACGATCAGCCCGCACCGGACGCACCACGGCGGGAACAGATTTCGCGGGAACTCGGCGCCCGGCTGGGGGTCGAGTGGCTGGCGGGCGGACGCGTCGCGATCAAGGCGTCATCGTGGGTCGGCACCATCGACCTAACCTCCGATCTGAGCGTCCGGGTGATCCCCAAGCTCGCCGGAAACAACCTCGGCGTCCTGACCATGCTCGCGGTGGCCGAGGGCCTGACACCCGACCACCTCCCCCGGTTCCTGCGCGATCTGTCCGCCGATCCGGACGAGGACGCGCTGCAGATCCTGTGCCGCCTGGTGGTACACGCCACGGAGGTGCTGTTCGCCCGTGGGCTGGTTCGTGACTATCGGGGGCACGCCGACGATCTGCCGTACCTTCGCGGAAGACTCGATGTCTACCGCCAGGCCACCACACATTTCGCCCAGCTCGACCGGCTCGCCTGCACCTTCGACGAGTTCGACCACCGCAACATCGAAAATCATCTTCTCCTCGCCGGCGTCAACGCCGCCCGGCGCGCGGCCACCGAGATGAGTGTGCGACGACGCGCCGCGGCCCTCGCCGAACGCCTGTCCGCACTCGCGCCGACCCTGCCCGACACGGCACGACTGTTGTCTCATCGAATCGTGTACGGCCGCCGGACCGAGCAGTATCGCAGCGTGCACACGTGGTGCCGGGCCCTGCTGCGGCTCGCCCAGGTCGATGCCGTCAGCTCAGCGAACACCCAGTCCGCGACCGCATTTCTGATCAACATGAACACCCTCTTCGAGCGGTTCGTGGAACGCCTGGTGTCGCACGCCTTCGAGGCGGACGGACTGCTCATCGAAACGCAACGGCACAACCCGTCACTGATCACCGTCGACGGAGTGAACTCGGGCCGATCGGTCGCACCCGACCTCGTCGTCACCGACAGGTTCAGCGCCGTCGCCATCGACGCCAAGTACAAGCGCTATTGCGGTGGCAACGACGTATCCCCCGCGGACACCTACCAGCTGCTGCTGTACGCGCAATGCTATGTGGGGTTCACCGCGATACCCACGTCCTACCTGATTCATCCCGTCGAATCCGGCGATCCGGTGTCGACGCTGATGGAACTGACCGTGCCCGGTGAGTCCGGGTCGCGCCGCGTGCGGGTCCGGACCATCGGTATCCCGATACCTGCAATCCTCGACGGCCTCCGTATCGGAGACCCTTCCGGATTCCAGGAGACCATCGAATTCCTCAGGCGAACAATAAAACTCGAATCTGCCACCCGGAACAGGGCTGCGCTGTCCACTGTGTGAAGTGACGGCAGGCAAGCCGCACGCCACCGCGCGAGGCCGAAGGGCCGGGGCCCGCTGCCGACCTGTCGGGACCTGCCGGCCGGCCAGGTCACCATGTGCCCGAAATGCCGGAAATCGTTGCGGCATCATCAGATTGCCGTCGAGCACCCGCCGCCCGGCGGCTAGACTTTCGTCGCCCGCAACGACGGAAGGACACGATAATGTTCCCTGCGCATGGCACCCCCGACGGGGGCGACACCGCGTGGATGCTGGTGGCGTTCGCGCTGGTCTTGCTGATGACGCCGGCACTTGCCCTCTTCTACGGCGGCATGGTGCGCTCCAAGAGCGTCCTCAACATGATGATGATGTGCCTGACGTCGATTCCGATCGTGTGGATCGTGTGGGTGACGTTCGGATACTCACTGGTGTTCGGGGAGGATCACGGCGGCTTGATCGGTGATCTGACCAGCTTCGCCGGGCTTGAACACCTCTACGGGAACGGCGGCGGGCACGGCACGCCGCTGGTGGGAAAGATCCCGGCGATCCTGTTCGTCGCCTTCCAGGCCGGATTCGCGATGGTGACTGTCGCCCTCATCGCCGGCGCCGTGGCCGACCGGATGCGCTTCGCGTCGTGGATCATCTTCGCCACCGCCTGGTCGGTCCTCGTGTATCTGCCCGTGGCGCACTGGGTGTTCAGCGCTCCCGGACTGACCGCCGCGGACGGCGGCTGGATCGTCTCGCATCTGCGGGCAATCGACTTCGCCGGCGGTACGGCCGTCGAGATCAACTCGGGTGCTTCGGCGTTGGTGCTCGCCCTGATCATCGGCCGGCGGCGGGGCTGGCCGAAGGATCCGATGCGGCCGCACAACCTCCCCTACGTCATGCTCGGCGCGGGATTGCTGTGGTTCGGCTGGTTCGGTTTCAACGCCGGGTCGGCCCTCGCGGCCGACGGGTCCGCCGCGCTGATCGCCGTCAACACCCTCGGTGCGGGCGCGGCGTCGATGGTGGCGTGGCTGGTCGTCGAACAGATCCGGCACGGGCATCCGACGTCGTTCGGCGCGGCGTCGGGCGTGGTGGCCGGGCTGGTGGCGATCACCCCGTCCTGTTCGGCGGTCACTCCCGTGGGCGCACTCGCGGTCGGCGTGGCAGCCGGAGCCATCAGTTGCATGGCCATCGAACTGAAGTTCCGCTGGCGCTACGACGACTCCCTCGACGTGGTGGGCGTTCACTTCGTCAGCGGTGTGGTCGGAACCCTGATGATCGGTCTCGTCGGCAGCGGTTCGGCACCCTCCGGTGTCGACGGCCTGTTCTACGGCGGCGGCATCGACCAGCTCTGGCGGCAGGCTGTGGCCGTCATCGCGGTGATGGCGTACGCCATGGCCGTGACCGCGCTCCTGGCCGTGGCCATCGACCGCATCATCGGTCTGCGGGCCGACCGCCAGCACGAGGCGGACGGCATCGACGACGGCCAGCACGCCGAATCGGCCTACGACTTCCACTTCCTGAAGTAGAAGCCGCAGGCCGATCCGGGCACCAACGGAGAACTGCTACTTGATCACGTCACCGCACACGGGCTCGGCGTCCTTGCGGGGCACGAACGCGTTGCCCTGCAGATCGATCAGGTAGTAGCACTCCTTGTCGGGTGAGATCTTGGTGAAGCTGCGCTTGAGCGGGAACAGGCCGCCCGCGTCCCAGTTCTCGTCGGCGCGCAGCGTGGTCATGAAATCGGCCTGCGACGCATCACAACCGGCCTTCTCCAGGCCGTAGATCAACAGGTCCGCGGCCCACCAGCCGTAGGTCTGACCGAAGGTGGGGATGCCGGTGGCCGACCCCGCGTACTTCTTGAGGGCCTCCGAATACTTCTGCGTGGCAGGGGTGTTCAGCTCAACCGGGCTGAACTGTGGCATGAATGTCATGCCCTGGGCACCCTTCACCGCCGGCGCCGAGGCCAGCAGGTCGCCGCCGTAGCCGGACGCCGACATCACGCTCTTGAGCTGCACACCCGACTGCTTGAGTCCGGCGATGATGGCCATCGAGGTCTCCGGATTCACCGGCAGGAACACCGCCTGAGCACCGGAGTTCTTGATTCCCAGCACAATCGAACCGACATCACTGGACCCGAGTGCCAGCTTGTCGTAGAACAGGCCGCGTTGCAGGCCCGCCTTGTCGGCTGAGCGCAGGATCTGCTCGGCGCCCTTACGGGAGGATTCGGTGTCGTACGACACCGCCGCCACCTTGGTGACGCCCATCTTCTTCCAGTACTCACCGATGGTCGCGTAGGTCTTGTCGAAGTCGGGCACCTTGGGGGCGGCGGCGAACAGGTTGTTGCCCGACTGCAGCCACTGCGGCGCGGCGTCGAACGCGCCGCCGATCACCGGCGTCGACTTACCCGCGGTGGTGACGAACTGGGCGGCACCGAAGAAGTACGACGAGATGCCGACCATCGCGTACACCTTGTCCTGCTGGATCAGCTTCTGCGCACCGGCCAGCGCCCCCTGGGGGCCGGACTGGTCGTCGGCGGTCACCAGGTTGAACTGGGTGGACGAGCAGGGACCGCCGGAAGCCTGGTACGCCTTGAACCGCGCCTGCATCGCCTGATCAACACCCTTGAACGCCGCACTCGCCGGGCCGCTCTGCGACATCAGCAGACCGACCTTCACCGACCCGCCCGCGGACGTACCCTCGTCGTCGCCACCACCGCACGCCGACGCCAACATCGTCACCGCGGCGAGAACGCCCGCGGCCCGGACAGCAGTTTTTCGCAAAATCCCTCACCAGCCTTCACAGAAACACTCGGCTCCGACATCGGAAAACCAGCGTCCCCCAACTCTGGAAGACCCTTACTGTTGCCCTTTCGGAGTTGACAACTGTTGTGTCTTCCGCCACGTTAACATGCAGAGATCGGAAATCCCCCACATCGGGCAGACCCGGTCCGGAACAAGCCCGTCGATGATGCCCTGGAGGGTGCGTGTGCTCTCGTATGTCCTGGTAGGTCTGTCGCTCGGCGCGATCTACGCGATCGCCGCCGGATCGCTGGTGATCACCTACGTGGCGTCCGGGATCTTCAACCTGGCGTTCGCCGCGATGGCCTACACGGTGGCCCGCTGCTACTACTTCCTCAACACCGAGCAGAGCTGGGGCATCCTCGCCTCGGCGGTCGTGAGCCTGGGCGTGTTCGCCCCGCTGCTCGGGATCGCGCTGTACGCCGTACTGTTCCGGCATCTGCGGCTGCGGTCGACGCTGGTCAAGCTCGTCGCGACCATCGGTCTGTCGGTGGCGCTGCCGCCGCTGGTCAACCTGATCTTCGGCAAGCTCACCAACCCCACCGCCCCCGGCCTGGCGCCGCGGCCACTCGGCGTGGTGACCGTGTTCGACACCGCCATCAACGGTGACCAGATCGCCACCTACCTCGGACTGCTGGTGGTGCTGGCGACCGGCATCGGGTTGCTGCGCTTGACCTCCGTCGGTCTCAAGGTACGGGCACTGGTCGACTCGGAGGCAATGACCGCACTCAACGGCATCAGCCCGGGACGCGTCTCGATCGGCGTGTGGGCGGCCAGCAGTGTGCTCGCCGGGCTCGCGGGCATCCTGCTCGCCCCCACCGCCGGCCTCTCGTCGGAGGCGATGACCGGGCTGATGGCCACCGCGTTCGCCGCGGTCGTGGCCGCGCGGCTCCGCAACCTCGGCGTCGCGATCGGCGTCGCGCTGCTGATCGGTGTGATCACCGGCGTGGTGCAGAGGTTCGTCAACGCCGACAGCGACGTCGCCGCCAAACTCGTGCCGAGCGTGCCGTTCGTGCTGATGCTGCTGTTCCTGATCTATCACGCCTTCCGCGGGCAGGCCGGCGACCTGGTCAGCAGCGGCGGCCTCGACCGCGCCATCAGCACTCAGGCCGACGAGAACATCTCCAGCACAAGGGACTTCTCCGACCGGCCGCTGTGGCGCAGGCCCGGGTTCATCGCGGCCGCGATCGTATTCGTGGTGATCGCGATCCTGCCCACCGGTCTCGACGAGTACTGGACGGCGCGGATCACCGCCGGTATCTGCCTGGCCATCGCGATGCTCTCGTACACCCTGGTCGTCGGTGAGGGCGGCATGGTGTGGCTGTCCCAGATCACCTTCGCGGGCCTCGGCGCGATCATCGCCGCCGAACTGGCCACCAACCAGGGCTGGTCCCCGCTCCTGGCCATTGTGGCGGCGGCCGTCGTGGTCACCCCTGTCGGTGTGCTCATCGGCATTATCACCATCCGGCTCGGCGACCTGTACGTGGCACTGGTGACGCTGAGCTTCGGTCTGCTGATCACCACACTGGTGTTCACCACCGACAGCATCGCCAACTACGGCATGGGTGTGGCGCTGTTGCGCCCCGACTTCGTCTCCGACAGCACCTCTTTCGCCTATCTCGCGCTGGCCGTGTTCGCGGTGGTCGCGTTCGGAGTCTTCAACCTTCGCCGCTCCACCACCGGTCTGGCGATCAGCGCCGTGCGGTGGAGCGAGAACGGTTCGCGCACACTCGGACTGAGCATCGCCACCGTGAAGGTGCTGCTGACCGCACCGGCCACCTTCGTCGCCGCCGTGGGCGGCGGTTTCCTCGCGATGAACTTCGGGTCGACCCTGCCCGAGAGTTTCAGCCCCTTTCTGGGGATGGTGTGGCTGGCGGTCCTGGTGACCATCGGGTCCCGGTCGATCGTCGCCGCGCTGGTGGCCGGCGTGCTGTTCTATCTGATGCCCGCGATCTTCGACAACTACCTGCCCTCGGATCTGGCCGAGGTGCCCACCATCCTGTTCGGACTCGGAGCCATCGCCGTGGCCCGCAACCCCGAGGGTGTCATCGCCCAGTTCGGTGACGCCGCACTCGGTCTCGCGGCCAGGCTCCGGCGGCCCAGTCCCCCGCCACCGGATCCGGCGGACACCGCCCCGTCGCCAACCCAGGAAATCGGAGGGCAGAAGGTGACCGGAGGAACATCGGCATGAGCGCATCATCCAGGCTGTCCGCGCACGAGGTGACCATGCGCTTCGGCGGTCTCGTCGCCCTCGACAGCGTGTCGATCGACGTCCCGCAACGCTCGATCGTCGGGCTCGTCGGGCCGAACGGCGCCGGCAAGTCCACCCTGTTCGGGGTGCTGTCGGGGCTGCTCACCCCCACCTCGGGCACCGTGACGTTCGACGACGCCGACGTCACCCGGGCGTCGGCGCGGACCCGCGCCCGTCTCGGGATGGCGCGCACCTTCCAGCACCCGGAACTGTTCTCGACGCTGACCGTCCGCGACCACATCGTTCTGGCCGACCGGATCCGGTATTCGCGGGCACGCCTGTGGACCGACCTGTTCACCGGCCGCGGCCTGCGCCGACCACCCGCCGACGAGACCGCCCGCGTCGACGACCTCATCGACACCCTCGGCCTCGGCCCGATCGCGCACCGCGCCATCGGCGACCTGCCGCTCGGTTCCTGCCGGCTCGTGGAGGTGGCCCGGGCGCTGGCGGTGGAACCGACACTGATGCTGCTCGACGAACCGTCGTCGGGCCTGGACGTGGCCGAGACCGCCGAACTGGCGGCCGTGTTGCAGCAGGTGGTGGCCGACCGCGATGTGTCGTTGCTGTTCGTCGAACACGACGTGGAGTTGGTGCTGCGGATCTGTGACTCGGTCCACGTGCTCGACTTCGGAGTGAAGATCGCCGCCGGTACCCCCGAGGAGATCCGCAACGACCCCGCGGTGCGCGCCGCGTACCTGGGCGAGGACGTCACATCACAGGAGAAGGCACGATGACCGGAACACCGCTGCTTCGCGTTCAGGAACTGAGCGCGGGATACGGTCCCGCGCAGGCACTGTTCGGGGTGTCGTTCGAGGTGCCGGCCCGGTCCGCGGTGGCGGTCCTCGGACCCAACGGTGCCGGCAAGTCGACGCTGGCGCGCGCCCTGTCCGGGCTGATCCCGGTGACCGGCGGCACGGTCGGGTTCGACGGCCAGGATCTGACGGGTGCGTCGGCCACCGCGATCCGGCGCGCCGGGCTCGTCCACCTGCCCGAGGGACGCGGCATCTTCCCCGGTCTCACCGTTCACGAGAACCTGCGGCTGGCGCTGTCCGTCGACAAGATCAACCAGGCCGAGGCCTTCGAGCGGGCGTTCGGCTACTTCCCCGCCCTGGCCTCACGCCGCAAGCAGACCGCGGGCACCCTGTCAGGCGGCGAGCAGCAGATGCTGTCGCTGTCGCGGGCGCTGATGGTCAACCCGAAGCTGGTGATCGCCGACGAGATGTCGCTGGGCCTGGCCCCGATGCTCGTGGACGCCGTGTTCGACGGTCTGCGGGCCGCGCTCGATTCCGGGGTGGCGGTCATCATGATCGAACAGTTCGCGGGCAAGGCGATCGCGTTCGCCGATCAGTGCCTGATCCTGCGGCGCGGCGCGGTCGCCTGGTCGGGTCCGGCGGATCAGGCCGGCGGCGAACTGCTGCACCGCTATCTGGGTGCGGCCACCGCCGGCGTCAGTGACTGACCGGGGTTTCCTGCGGCGGCTCTCCGACGGCGTCGGCCAGGGCCGCGGCCGGTTGCCGGAACCGCTTGACCACCCACCAGGCGACGAGTCCCACGATGATCAGCGCGCCGATGGAGAGCATCAACGTGGCACCGAGCTTGGCGCCCGCGAAATAGCCGACGAGCAGGATCGTGGTTCCCCAGGTGACCACGCCGACGAGGTCGGCGATCACGAAGTTGGCCACGCGCATCCGCACGATGCCCGCGACCGGCGGCATCAGGGTGCGCACGAAGCCGAGCCAGCGTCCGGTGGCGACGGCGATCATGCCGCTGTCGTTGACCCGGTTCTGGGCCCTGACCCAGCGTTCACCACCGAATCTGCGGCCGGCTTTCGACGACATGATCCGCGGTCCGCTGACCCGGCCGATCCAGTAGCCGGTGAGATCGCCCGCAAACGCCGCCACACACAACGCGACGACGAGCCAGCCGATGTTGGTGGGTCCGACCGCGGCCGCGACACCGGCGGCCAGCACCACACCGGCGGACGGCAAGATGAATCCCATCACCAGGGTCGCCGTCTCCACGTAGACGATGGCGCAGGCGATCAGGTACACCGCCCACGACGGCACGTCGGCCACCAGGCCTTCGAGCCAATCCGCGATTCCTGACACATATCGAAGGTAGCCTTTGGCTGCGCAAATCCGCCAATTCGTTTCAGCAGGCAGGACGCTACCGGCCCCTGTCTGTCACAGATCCGCGGCGCAGCGAAAACCCAGATGCCCGGTGGCCGAATCGTCGGACTGGGCAGATCGGGCCGCCGGACGGTACCGCCTGCAGTATTCGGGGGCGCACAGGAACGACCCGCCCTTGGTCACCCGCATCACCCGCGGAGACGTCGTGGGTGCCAGCAGATCCGGGCGGCCGTCGGCCTCGACCACCGGACCGTCGGCATCGCTGATGTCACTGTGCCGGGGCACAAAAATGTCACTGACGCGCTCCCAGACATTGCCGATCATGTCGGCGAGTCCGTAGCCATTGGCCGGGAACGTCCCCACCGGCGATGTCGAACCCCAGCCGGCGTTGAGATACGGAAACCGGCCCTGCCAGGTGTTGGCCATCACCTGATCACCGGGCCGGAACTCCTCACCCCAGGCGTACTCGGCGCCGGACCTACCGCCGCAGGCGGCGAACTCCCATTCGGCCTCCGTCGGCAGGCGCCTGCCCGCCCAGTGCGCGTACGCCTGCGCGTCGCGGTAGGCGATCTGGACCACGGGATGGTCGGGACGATGGTCGACAGTGCTACCGGGTCCCTGTGGTGACCGCCAGCTCGCGCCGGGCACCCACCGCCACCAGCGGGTCCAGTCACCCAGGTCGACGGGACCGTCTGTCGGGGTGAAAACGAGCGCCCCCGGGATCAGCTGCTTCGGGTCGGCGCCGGGAAAGTCGGCCGGGTCGATCGGTTCCTCGGCGACTGTGACATAACCGGTGTCGGAAACGAATCGCGCGTATTGTGCGTTGGTCACCGGGTGGCGTTCGATCGCGAACGCCCCGACCCTGCGCTCATGCGCGGGCCGCTCCTCGGGATAGTGACGATCCGAACCCATACGGAACACTCCGCCGGGCAGCGGGACGAGTTCGGTCAACGGCACCTGCCCAGCCTAGAGCGACGGCGCCGGGGTCCGCGCGCCGTGCGGCCCGCCGGGCGCGGCGACTACCCTTCGAATGCGGGAGGCACCCCGCCCCTGGAAAGGACACCGATGCGCTACGACCCCCGGACCATCGACACTGTGACGGACGGGTCGGTGCGAGCGGCTGTCCGGTGGGCGATTCTCCTCGTGGTCGCGGCGGCGGCATGCGCCGGCACCTACTACCTGATGGTGCGTACCGAGCGGGGTCAGACGATCGAGGACTACGCGCTGGCGGGCTCCGACCAGATCGGCAGCAACGCCGGGTTGCGGGCCGGTGACTTCCTGTCCCAGATATCGACCACCTCACTGGTGGTCACCACCATCGTCATCTTCGCCATCGGGCTGGCGCGCGGCCGGCTGCTGCTCGCCCTGGCCGGGGTCGCGATCGTGATCGGCGGGCAGGTGGTGGCGCAGCCGCTCAAATCGGAACTGATCCGGCCCGACCTGCTCGAGGCGACCGGGGCACCCGACCACAACAGTTTTCCCAGCGGGCACAGTGCGATCGCCGCGAGCATCGTGTGCGCGTTGCTCGTCGTGGTGCCGTACCGGCTGCGGGGCATCGTCGGGGTGATCGGGGTGACCGGTGCCACCGCGATCAGCACCTACACCGTCGTCGCCAAGTGGCACCGGCTCTCGGACACGGTGGGCGCCAACGCGGTTGCCGTCGGCGTCGCCTGCCTGGTGATGCTCGTGTGCACCGCCTGCGGCGCGATCCGGCTACAGGTGGTGGCCCCGGGGTCCGGCAGTACCGTCCTGCGCAACGCGGCGGTGGTGGCGCTCACCGGCGGGGCGATGGTGGTGTCGGTGGGAGCTGTGCTGGTGATCGCCGACGGCTGGAACCGGGTACCGCTGGACTGGGTGTCGTCGGACAGGTTCCTGCTCGGGTCTCAACTGCTGGCCGCGTCCGCGACCGTGCTGTGCCTGATCGCCTTCTGGGCCACCCTGTACCGGCTGGACCTCGCACCCCGCCGCCGGGTTTCGGTGGGTGGAAGCACCGTGTTGCGGGTCTGAATCCGCCGATAGGGTGTGTAAGACACCCAGCCCGACACAGAAGGGATGTCTATGACACAGAGCGGTCTACGAGTGCTCGTGACGGGTGCGTGCGGCCTGGTCGGGAAGGCGACCGTGGCGCAGCTGCGGGCACGGGGCTTCCACGTCACCGCCACCGACCTCGACACCCCCGCCGGACGCAAGACGATCTCGCGGCTCGCGACACAGACCCGTGACCTGCCGGGCACGCTGGCCGTCGAGTGGGTCGACCTCACCGACGACGCGGCCGTCGGTGCGCTCGTCGCTCGCGTCAAGCCCGACGCCATCGTGCATCTGGCCGCCGTCATCCCGCCCTTCTGTTACGAGAACCGGACGCCGGCCCGCGCGGTGAACGTCGGCGGGACCCGCAGCCTTGTGGCTGCCGCCGCGAGTCTGGATACTCCCCCACGCTTCGTGCAGACCTCCAGCATCGCGGTGTACGGACCGCGTAACCCGTACGCGGGCAAGGGACTCCTGCGACCGGACACCCCGGTCAACCCCCGCGACCTGTACGGCGGGCACAAGGCCGAGGCCGATGCGATCGTGCGCGAGTCGGGACTCGAATGGGTGATCCTGCGGCTCGGCGGTGTGCTGCCCGACAGCCTGCTCACCGCCAACCCGCGGCTGGCCGAACTGGACGCCGTCCTACCCGAGGACGGCCACGTGCAGACCGTCGCCGCCACCGACGTCGCCACGGCGTTCACCAACGCCGTCACCACCACCCAGATCCGCCGCGAATACCTGATCGGCGGCGACGACACCCACCGCCACATGCAGGGTCCGCTGGTGAAGGCAGCCGGCGAATCACTCGGTATCGGTGGTGCGGTGGGCAGCCACGGCCGCCCGGGGAACCCGGACGACGACACCGCGTGGTTCGCCACCGACTGGATGGATTCTTCCGAATCACAACGGGTGCTGCGGTTCCAGAACACCACCTTCGGGGAACTGATGGCGCGCGGCAGACTGGGCGGCCCCATGCGGCTCGCGATGACCGCGGCGACACCGCTGATCCGGGAGGTTCTCCGGCGTCGCTCCCCCTACCGCGGTAAACCCGGTCGCTACGCCGACCCGTGGGCGCTGATCAGCGCCACCTGGGGCGATCCCGATCCCGACCCGGAAAGCCTTGCCGCGATTAAGGACTGACTTTCATTTCTTGCGGGGGAAGTGCCGGATCAGCGCTTCCTGGGTGACCGACGCCGCCAAGGTGCCGTCACGCATCCAGAACCGGCCAGACCCCAGTCCCCTGGCCCCCGCGGCCACCGGAGACTCGGTGGCGTACAGCAGCCAGTCGTCGAACCGGAACGGCCGATGGAACCACATCGAATGGTTGACGGTGGCCGCGAACAGCCGGTCGAATCCCCACGACAGGCCGTGCGTGGTGATGATCGAGTCGAGGACCGTGGTGTCGGAGGCGTAGCACATCGCAGCCACATGCAGCACCGGATCGTCGGGCAGCGGGCCGTCGGTCTTCATCCACACCCGGTTGTGATCGAGGCTGCGGCCGGCCTCACGCAGCTTCCAACTCGGATCGTTGGCGAACCGGACGTCGATCGGGTGCAGGGCGTCGACGAACGTCGCGATCTTGTCCTCGTACCCCTCGAACAGCTCCCCCATCGTCGGCAGGCCCTCCGGATGCGGTGCCTCCGGGATCGCAACGGCGTGTTCGAGACCCGCCAGCGCGTCCTGGAACGCGACGAGCATCGTGCAGAGCTCCTCACCGTCCTGCATCGCGGTGACCTGCCGGTTGGCGAAGGACTTGCCGTCGCGGAAACGCTGCACGTGATACTCGATCGGCTTGTGCACGTCGCCGCCGCGGATGAAATGCGCGTGCAGGGCGTGCACCGGTGGATTGCCGCGGGTCAGCGAGCGGGCGGCGGCCACCACGCCCTGGGACAGCATCTGCCCGCCGAAGGTGCGCGGGGTGCTCACCTTCGGCGGGTTCTGGCCGATGAACAGATCCTCGCCCGGGCGTTCGAGGTCGAGAATCGACAGCAACTGCTCGAGGTCGTGGGAGGGTGCGGCGTTCATAGGCACACCCTATCGGTGCGGGTCAGTGGTCCTTCTCACCGATCTTGTGGACGTGGATCATGTTGGTGGAGCCGACGGTGCCGGGCGGTGCGCCGGCCACGACGACCACCACGTCGCCGTCCTTGAGCCGGCCGATCCGCATCAGCTGGGCGTCGACCTCCTGGATCATCTTGTCGGTGCTCTCGACGTGATCGACGATGAAGGTCTCGGTGCCCCAGCTCAGGGCGAGCTGGCTGCGAACCGCCTGCAGCGGGGTGAACGCGAGCAGCGGCAGCCGCGAATGCAGCCGGGCCAGGCGGCGCACGGTGTCGCCGGACTGGGTGAACGCCACCAGCGCCTTCACCTCCAGGCGTTCGCCGATGTCGCGGGCCGCGAACGAGATCACGCCGCGCTTGGTGCGCGGGACGTGCGAGAGCGGCGGCACATCACGCGAACCACCCTCGACCGCCTTGGCGATCTTGTCCATGGTGGCCACCGCCTCCACGGCGAACTTGCCCACCGATGTCTCGCCGGACAGCATCACCGCGTCGGCGCCGTCGAGCACTGCGTTGGCCACATCCGAGGCCTCGGCGCGGGTGGGTCGCGAGTTCTCGATCATCGAGTCGAGCATCTGGGTGGCCACGATCACCGGTTTGGCGTTCTCCCGGGCCATCTGGATGGCCCGCTTCTGCACCAGCGGAACCTCCTCGAGCGGCAGCTCCACACCGAGGTCGCCACGGGCCACCATGATGGCGTCGAACGCCAGGACGACGGCCTCGAGGTTGTCGATGGCCTCGGGCTTCTCCAGCTTGGCGATCACCGGCACGCGCCGTCCCACGCGGTCCATCACGTCATGGACCAGCTCGATATCTGACGGGCTGCGCACAAACGACAGCGCGACCATGTCGACGCCGAGTTCCAGCGCGTACTCCAGGTCGGCGATGTCCTTCGCCGACAGCGCCGGCACCGACACGTTCATGCCGGGCAGCGAGATGCCCTTGTTGTTGCTGACCGGGCCGCCCTCGGTGACGGTGCAGATCACGTCGTTGCCGTCGACCCCGGTGACGATCAGGCCCACCTTGCCGTCGTCGACGAGCAGCCGGTCGCCGGCCACGGCGTCGCGGGCCAGGCCCTTGTAGGTGGTGGACACGCGCTCGTGCGTGCCCTCGACGTCGTCGACGGTGATGCGGATCTCGTCACCGTTCTCCCACACCGTTTTTCCGTCGCAGCCGTCGAACCGGCCGAGTCGGATCTTGGGACCCTGCAGGTCGGCGAGGATGCCGACGGCCTTCTCGGTGATATCGGTGGCACGCCGGATACGCGTGTACATCTGCGCGTGGTCCTCGTGGGTGCCGTGGCTCATGTTGAGCCGGGCCACATCCATCCCGGCCCGCACCAGCTCCACGATCTTCTCGTCGGAAGCGGTCGCCGGACCCATCGTGCAGACAATCTTTGTTCGTCGCATCGTCACCATGGCTACCTTAGTCCCGTCGGGTGGGCTTCTCTATGCGGTCGTGCCGTTCGCGCCTGGAGGCGCCCGGAAGGTTCAGCCGAAGTTCATCCGCCCGCCGCTACCGCACGCTGAGGGGCAGCGCGGCCGGTTTCACCGGCGACGGAAGATCCGATGCACCCATCAGGAACTCGTCGACGGCCCGGGCGGTCGAGCGGCCCTCGGCGATCGCCCACACCACCAGGGAAGCCCCTCGGTGTGCGTCTCCGCATACGAACACGCCGGGCGTGTCGGTCTGCCAGTCGCTGCCACAGGACAGCGAACCACGCTTGTTGGGGGTCAGACCAAGCCCGTCGAGCAACGGTCCCTTCTCGACCCCCTCGAACCCGATCGCGAACAAGGCCAGCTCGCACGGGATCTCGAACTCCTCACCGGCCGGGGTGATCGACCGGCGGCCGTCGGCGTCGCGGGTCACGGTGACCTCCGCCAGCACCATGGTGGTGACATTGCCGTCGGCGTCGCCGACGAACCGCTGCACCGCCACCTGATACCTGCGGTCACCGCCCTCGGCGTGCGCCGACGAGGTGCGCATCACCAGTGGCCACGTCGGCCAGGGTGATCGCGAGTCGTCGCGGTCGACGGGCAGTTCGGGGTTGTAGTCGAGCTGCACCACCGACGCCGCGCCCTGCCGGTGCGCGGTGCCCAGGCAGTCGGCGCCGGTGTCGCCGCCGCCGATGATCACCACATGCTTGCCGGCGGCGCTGATCGGGCTCGGTCCGTCGCCCTCGCATTCGCGGTTGGCGGGCACCAGGTGCTCCATCGCCAGATGCACGCCGTTCAGCTCGCGACCGGACACCGGGTTGTCGCGGGCGGTCATCGCGCCGATCGCCAACACCATGGCGTCGTGCTTGCCGCGCAGTTCATCGACCGAGATATCGGTTCCCACACCGCAATTGACGACGAACGTGGTGCCCTCGGCCTCCATCTGGCCGATACGCCGGTCGATGTCGGACTTCTGCAGCTTGTATTCGGGGATGCCATAGCGCAGCAGACCGCCGAGCCGGTCGTCGCGCTCGTAGACGGTCACCTCGTGTCCGGCGCGGGTCAACTGCTGCGCGGCCGCCAGACCCGCCGGACCGGACCCGACCACCGCCACCGACTTTCCGGTGCGGGTCTCCGGAGCCTCCGGCTGGATGAAGCCGTCATCCCAGGATTGGTGCGCGATGGTCTTCTCGATGCGTTTGATGGTGACGCTGCCACCGGTGGTGGGTTCCGAGATCGACAGCACACACGCCGCCTCACACGGCGCCGGGCACACCATGCCGGTGAACTCGGGAAAGTTGTTGGTGGCGTGCAGTCGGGCGCTGGCCGCATCCCAGCGGCCGCGGCGCACCAGATCGTTCCATTCGGGAATGAGGTTGCCCAGCGGGCAGCCGGCACTTCCGGAGTGGCAGAACGGTATTCCGCAGTCCATGCAGCGGCGCGCCTGATCGGAGACGTCGGTGAGCTCCAGCCTGAGGTCGGCCGGGTGCGCGTAGACGTCACCCCAGTCGTGGATCCGCTGGCCCACCGGCCGGTACTTGGCCTCATGCTTGGCCACATCGAGAAAACCGCGCGGATCAGCCACGTGCCGCCTCCATGATCGCTGAATCGACGTCACGCCCCTCGGCCTCGGCTATCTGGGCCGCGTCGAGGACCCGCTTGTAGTCGCTGGGCATGACCTTGGTGAAGCCGAGGCACCGGCGTGGCCAGTCGGCCAGAAGCGAGGCCCCGACCGACGAATCGGTGAGTTTGGTGTGGGTGGCGATGGTGTCGTACAGCCACAGCAGGTCGTCGGGGTCGGGACGCATCAGCGTCACCAGCGCCTTGTTGACCTTGTCGGCGTCGAGGTCGTAGACGAAGGCGATACCGCCCGACATACCGGCCGCGAGGTTGCGTCCGGTGGGTCCGAGGATCACCACGCGGCCACCGGTCATGTACTCGCACGCGTGGTCGCCCACGCCCTCGACGACCGCGACGGCACCCGAGTTGCGCACCGAGAACCGCTCGCCCACCCGGCCGCGCAGATACACCTCACCGGAGGTGGCGCCGTACAGGATCGTGTTGCCGGCGATCACCTGGTCTTCGGCGACGAACCACGAATCCTGGTGCGGGGCAACGACGATCCGTCCACCACACAGCCCCTTGCCGACGTAGTCGTTGGCGTCTCCGGCCATGTTGATGGTGACGCCCGGCGGCAGGAACGCGCCGAGCGACTGCCCCGCCGAACCGGTGAGGTTGACGGTGATGGTGTCCTCGGGCAGCCCTTTGGCGCCGTACCGGCGGGTCACCTCCGAACCGAGAAGCGTTCCGACGGTGCGGTTCACGTTGCGCACCGGCAGGTCGATGGTCACCGGACGGGCGTCGCTGAGCGCGCCCTCGGCCAACTGCACGATGGTGTTGTCGAGCGCCTTGTCGATGCCGTGATCCTGGCCGGTGGTCCGGCGCGGCGAACCCGCGTCGGGAACCCTGCGGAAGATCGGGGTCAGGTCGAGCCCCTGGCTCTTCCAATGTGCCAGTGCCGCATCGGTGTGCAGCCGCTGAGACTGACCGATCGCCTCGTCGAGAGTGCGGTAACCCAACTGCGCCAGATACTTTCGCACGTCCTCGGCGATAAACCGGAAGAAGTTGACGATGTGCTCGGCCTGGCCGGTGAACCGGGCGCGCAAGGTCGGGTTCTGGGTGGCCACACCCACCGGGCAGGTGTCGAGGTGGCAGACCCGCATCATGATGCAGCCGCTGACCACCAAAGGCGCGGTGGAGAATCCGTACTCCTCGGCGCCGAGCAGGGCCGCCATGATCACGTCGCGGCCGGTGCGCAGCGCGCCGTCGCACTGGACGGTGATCCGGTCGCGCAGGCCGTTGAGCATGAGGGTCTGCTGGGCATCGGCCAGGCCGATCTCCCACGGTGTGCCCGCGTGTTTGAGCGAGGTGAGCGGCGAGGCGCCGGTGCCGCCGTCGTGGCCGGAGATCAGCACGACGTCGGCGTGCGCCTTGGACACGCCCGTCGCCACCGTGCCGACGCCGACGGCGCTGACCAGTTTGACGTGAACCCTGGCGCGGGTGTTGGCGTTCTTCAGGTCGTGGATCAGCTGCGCCAGATCCTCGATCGAATAGATGTCGTGGTGCGGCGGCGGCGAAATGAGTGCCACGCCCGGCGTCGAATGCCTGGTCTTGGCGATCCACGGGTACACCTTGTACGCCGGAAGCTGTCCGCCCTCACCGGGTTTGGCACCCTGGGCCATCTTGATCTGGATGTCGGTGGCATTGATCAGGTAGTCGCTGGTGACACCGAACCGGCCCGACGCGACCTGCTTGACCGCGCTGCGGCGCTCCGGGTCGTAGAGACGGTCGGTGTCCTCGCCGCCCTCACCCGAATTGGAGCGCGCGCCGATGCGGTTCATCGCGATGGCGATGGTCTCGTGCGCCTCGGCGGAGATGGAGCCGTAACTCATCGCACCCGTGTTGAAGCGCTTCATGATCTCCGACGCGGGCTCCACGTCGTCGAGCGGAATCGGTTCGCGCTCACTCAGATCGAGCTCGAACAGTCCGCGCAGGGTGCCGCCGGCCCGAGACAGCCGGTCGACCTCGTCGGAGTACTTCCCGAACACCTCGGCCTGCCCGGTCCGGGTGGCGTGCTGCAACAGGAACACCGTCTCCGGGGTGAACACGTGCAGTTCACCCTCGCGGCGGTACTGGTACTCGCCACCCACATCCAGACGCCGGTACACCTGCTCGGTCGGGTTCTCCGGGAACGCCCTGTGGTGACGGATCCGCACCTCCTCGGCGAGTTCGTCGAGACCGACACCCTCGATCCGGGACACGGTGCGGGTGAAGTACTCACGCACCACCTCCGATGACAGGCCGACTGCCTCGAAGGCCTGCGCACCCGTGTACGAGCTGATGGTGGAGATACCCATCTTGCTCATCACCTTGAGCACACCCTTGCCCAATGCCTCGACATAGTTGCGCACAGCCTTGGCCGGGCGCACACCGATCAGCTCACCCTCGCTGATCAGGTCCTCGATCGACTCCATCGCCAGATACGGGTTGACCGCCGCCGCGCCGAAACCGATCAGCAACGCGATATGGTGAACCTCACGGGCATCGCCGGACTCCACCACCAGCGCCACCTTGGTGCGTTCCTTGGTGCGCACCAGATGATGGTGCACGGCCGCTGTCGCCAGCAGTGACGGGATCGGGGCGTGCTCGCGGTCGGTGTGCCGGTCGGAAATGATCAGTGTGCGATAGCCCTGCGCGATGGCCGCACTCGCCCGCTCCCGCAGATCGGCCAGCGCCGCCGCCAGACCGGCGCCACCCTTGTCCACCTCGTACAGGCCGCTCAGCACCGTCGCCGCCAGGCCGGGGTGCTCGCCGTCGTCGTTGATGTGCACGATCTTGGCCAGTCCCACCTTGTCCAGGACCGGCCCGTGCAGCATGATCTGCCGGCACGACGCCGCCGACGGTTCCAGCGTGTTCTGCTCCGGGCCCATCACCCGCGCCATCGAGGTCACGATCTCCTCGCGGATCGCATCGAGCGGCGGATTGGTGACCTGCGCGAACAGTTCGACGAAGTAGTCGTAGAGCAGCCTGGAACGTTTGCTGAGCACCGCGATCGGGGTGTCGGTGCCCATCGACCCGAGCGGTTCGTACCCCGACGAGGCCATCGGGGTCAGCAGCACCCGCAGATCCTCCTCGGTGTACCCGAACGAGAGCTGCCTACGCACCACAGTGTTGTGGTTGGGCTGGTACACCGGGCGCAGCGGCAGCGTGGAGATGTCGAGCAGGCCCGCGTGCAGCCACTCGTCGTACGCCTCGGCGTTCATCAGATCGCCCTTGATCTCCTCGTCCGGGATGATCCGGGCGTGCGCGGTGTCGATCAGGAACATCTTTCCCGGTTCGAGGCGGCCCTTGGCCACCACATCCTCGACCGGCACGTCGAGCACACCGGCCTCCGAGGCCAGGATGACGCGGCCGTCACGGGTCTGCCACCAGCGGCCCGGCCGCAGACCGTTGCGGTCCAGGACCGCACCGACCAGGGTGCCGTCGGTGAACGTGACGCACGCCGGGCCGTCCCAGGCCTCCATGATCGAGGCGTTGAACTGCAGGAACGCCTTGCGTTTGGGATCCATGTCCTCCACGTTCTCCCACGCCTCCGGCACCATCAGCATCACCGCATGCGGGATGCTGCGGCCGCCGAGGTGCAGCAGTTCGAGCGTCTCGTCGAGCGACGCTGAATCCGAGGCCTCCGGGGTACAGATCGGGAACGCCCGCGACAGATCGCCCGGGATCAGGTCGGTGGCGAGCATCGCCTCCCGCGCCCGCATCCGGTTGCGGTTGCCGCGCACCGTGTTGATCTCACCGTTGTGGGCGACGAACCGGAACGGATGTGCCAGCGGCCACGACGGAAAGGTGTTGGTGGAGAACCGCGAATGGACGATCGCGATCGCACTCATGCACCGTTCGTCGCGCAGATCGTCGTAGAAGAGCGGCAGCTGCATCGTCGTGAGCATGCCCTTGTAGACGATCGTGCGGCTCGACAGCGACGGGAAGTACAGGCCGGTGCCCGCGGCCTCGATCTCGTCGGTGACACGTTCGGCCTGCTTGCGGAACGGATAGATCGCCCGGTCGAGGTCGATGCCGGCGAGACGGTCATGCCCCAGCGACGGGTCGACGGTGACGAACAACTGCGACATGAACGGCATGCATGCCAGAGCGGTGGCGCCGACATCGGCGCGCCGCGGATCGACCGGCAGATCGCGCCAGCCGAGGATCGTGATGCCTTCGGCGGCAGCCAGATCGGTGACCCGCTGCACGGCGGAGGCCCGCAGCTCCGGGTCGGCGGGCAGGAAACACACCCCCGCGGCGTAGGTGTTCTCCCCCGACGCGCTCGGTGCGGGCAACGCGAAGTCGGTGGCCGCACGGAACAGCTCGTCGGGAAGCTGGATCAGGATGCCCGCGCCGTCGCCGCTGTTCGGTTCGGCGCCGGCCGCGCCGCGATGTTCGAGGTTCTCCAGCGCCAGCAAACCGTCGGCGACGATCGAATGGGAGCGCCGACCATAGATGTCGGTGACCATCGCGACACCGCACGAGTCGACTTCCTGGACCGGATCGTACAAACCCTGCTTTTCCGGGAGCGCAGAAAACAGCATCGAGACCTCCACACTCGAACGCGTCGGCAACGCGCTGTGTGTTGCCGACGCCGACATGTACGGCATCCTCTGGACAACACTGTCCGGTGGAGCATATGACGCCACTCCGCTGGCCACGTGGGGCTGTCAAAGACCGTGGTCGAGTAGCGTTCTCAACTCTAACTCACTGTGAGTGAATCCGTCGGGCACACGGATGTGAGCCGGGCTACTGCGTTCGGGTCAGCGCTTGCGCCACCTCAGCTGGCGTTTGCGGGCCGGCTGGTCGGCGGCTGCCGCGGGTTCGCGGGACGCGGCCTCCTCGGAGGTCGTCTCCGTCGCGTCCGAATCCGGCTCGGTGTCCGGCTCCGCCTCAGGCTCCGGCTCGGGTTCGGTCTCGGGTTCCGGTTCCATCTCGGTCTCGGGCTCCGGATCGACCTCAGGTTCGGTCTCAGCCTCCGGCGTGGCCTCCGACTCAGCCTCGGCGGGGTCCGGCTCAGCCTCCGATTCGGTCTCGGGTTCCGATTCGGTTTCGGGCTCCGGCTCGACCTCAGGTTCGGTCTCAGCCTCCGGTGTGGCCTCCGGCTCAGCCTCGGCGGGGTCCGGCTCAGCCTCCGGTTCGGTGTCCGACTCGAGTTCCGGCTCAAGCCCCTCGTCCGACACGCTCTCCGCGGCCGGCCCGACCTCCACGTCCGGCTCTACCTCGGCCTCGGTTTCCGCCTCGATGTCGGATGTCTCCGAGGACTCATCCTCCGCAGCCGGTTCAGAATCGGCGTTCTGGTCGGTCTCGGTGTCGACGTCCGGCTGCGCCGCTGTGTCGGGATCCACCTTGGCGATGACCTCGGTGGTCGGGTCGGCGTCATCGCCGTCGGTGATCACCGGGATGGCTCCGGTGTGGCCGGTGTGACGAGCGATCGCCTCGGTGAGCGCGTCGTGCGGGTCGACCTCGACCGGGCGGTCATCGTCGTCGTCTTCGTCGTCGTAGTACTCGAAATCATCGATGTAGCCGACATGGCCGAGTTCTTCGAGTTCCGCGGCCTTCTTGTCGCGGTACATCGTCAGCCCCTGTTCGCGGCCTTTCGGGGCGATCACGAAGTAGGCGGCGGCGACAGCGAAGATGATGCAGGCGGTGAACACATTGATCCGGATGCCGGCGATCTCGGTGGCCGGATCGCTCCGCATGAGTTCCACACCCAGGCGGCCTACGCAGTACATCGCCACGTACAGCGCGAAGAGCCTGCCGTGCCCGATGCGGGCGTAGCGATCCACGGCCACCAGGATCAGCACCACCAGCAGGTTCCACAGCAGCTCGTACAGGAAGGTGGGGTGCACGATCTTCTCGACCACCCCGGTGGACACGCCGTTCATCGTGTCGCGATGGCCGAACTCATCGACACGCTCGTAGATCTTCAGCGCCCACGGCACGTCGGTCTCGCGGCCGTACAGCTCCTGGTTGAAGTAGTTGCCGAGCCGGCCGATCGCCTGGGCGAAGAGGATCGGCGGAGCGATCGCATCGCCGAATGCGGGCAGTTTGATGCCGTACTGGCGGGCTCCGATCCAGGCGCCGACCGCACCGAACGCCACCGCTCCCCAGATGCCGAGGCCACCCTCCCAGATGCGCAGGGCGTCGATCGCGCCCTTGCCGTCGTTCGGGGTGTCACCGAAATACGTCTTCCAGTCGGTGATGACGTGATACAGCCTGCCGCCGACCAGCCCGAACGGCACCGCCCAGATGGCCATGTCGAGGATGTCGCCCTCACGGCCACCGCGGGCCACCCACCTACGTCCGCCCCACCAGACCGCGACCAGAATGCCGAGGACGATGAACAGTGCGTAGGCACGCAGCGGCACGGGGCCGAGATGCCAAACGCCCTGGGGAGGGCTGGGAATGTAGGCCAGAGGTGCGACGGTCACGCCTGCCAACACTAGTGGAGGGCCGACCGATTACGCGCCAAGGTGTCGGGTATGGGCCGGGGACCCGAGGGCCCACAGCCAACACCTCCTATATAGCGTGGTGGCCTCTGACGCCTTCGGCGAGTTCGGTGACCAGGTCGCGCAGGTGGTCCTGGCCCGCATGGGCCGCGGTCACGAGAGCCGAGCCGACGATCACGCCGTCGGAGTAGCCGGCGATCTCCGCGGCCTGTTCGCGGTTGCGCACACCCAGGCCGACGCCGATCGGGATGTCGGAGTAGGCCTGCACCCGTGCGCACAGCTCGGGTGCGGCGTTGGAGACGTTGTCACGTGCCCCGGTCACACCCATGGTGGAGGCGGCGTACACGAAGCCACGGGAGGCGTCGACGGTGAGCGCGATCCGCTCGGTGGTCGACGACGGTGCGACCAGGTAGATGCGGTCGAGACCGTGCTTGTCGGACGCCTCGTGCCAGGCCTGTCCCTCCTCGGGGATGAGGTTGGGCGTGATCATGCCGGCGCCACCGGCTTCGGCGAGGTCGTGGGCGAACCGGTCGACACCGTATTTGAGGACCGGGTTCCAGTAACTCATGACAACGGCCGCACCACCGGCGTCGGTGATTGATTTGACGGCGGTGAACACGTCGCGGACCCGCACACCGTTGGTGAGGGCGAGTTCGGCCGCTTCCTGGATGGTGGGGCCGTCCATCACCGGATCGGAGTAGGGCACGCCCACCTCGATGATGTCGCAGCCGGCCTCGACCATCGTCCGGAACGATTCGATCGACTTCTCGACGGTCGGATAACCGACAGGCAGATACCCGATCAGTGCGGCACGGCCCTCGGCTTTGCACCGCGCGAACACGGACGCCAGCTTGGATGCGGGGGCCGTCTTGACGGTGCCGGTTTCGCTGCTCACAGCTGACTCTGGGCTCATCACTGCTTTCCTGCGTTGTTGACGGCGTGGACATCGCTCTCGGACGGCGGCGGTTCGAACAGGTTGAACCAGCGCCCGGCGGTGTCGACGTCCTTGTCTCCGCGACCCGACAGGCTCACGACGATGAGGGCGCCCTCGCCGAGTTCCTGACCGAGCTTGAGCGCCCCGGCGACGGCATGGGCCGACTCGATCGCCGGGATGATGCCCTCGCGGCGGGACAGCAGGGACAGTGCGTCCATCGCCTCCGTGTCGGTGATCGGCCGGTACTCGGAGCGGCCGATGTCCTTGAGGTAGGCATGTTCGGGGCCGACACCCGGATAGTCCAGACCCGCCGAGATCGAATGCGACTCGATGGTCTGGCCGTCCTCGTCCTGCAGCAGGTACGAGTAGGCGCCCTGGAACGCACCGGGCGAGCCGCCGGTGAAGGTGGCCGCGTGCCGTCCGGTCTCCACGCCGTCACCGGCGGCCTCGTAACCGACGAGCCGCACGGCGGCATCGTCGATGAACGGGTGGAAGATGCCGATGGCGTTGGAGCCACCGCCGACGCAGGCGACCACGGCGTCGGGCAGCCGGCCGGCCTGCTCCAGGATCTGCACCCGCGCCTCCAGGCCGACGATGCGCTGCAGGTCGCGCACCATCGCCGGGAACGGGTGCGGCCCGGCTGCGGTACCGAAGCAGTAATAGGTGTTGTGGGCGTTGGTCACCCAGTCGCGCAGCGCCTCGTTGATGGCGTCCTTGAGGGTGGCCGAGCCGTTGTCGACGGCGATGACGTCAGCGCCGAGCAGCCGCATGCGGGCGACGTTCAGAGCCTGCCGGTCGGTGTCGACGCGACCCATATAGATGACGCACTCGATGCCCAGCAGCGCGCACGCGGTGGCGGTGGCGACACCGTGCTGACCCGCGCCGGTTTCGGCGATCACCCGGGTCTTGCCCATGCGGTGCGCGAGCAGCACCTGCCCGAGGACGTTGTTGATCTTGTGCGATCCGGTGTGGTTGAGGTCCTCACGCTTGAGGAAGATCCGGGCACCGCCGGCGTATTCGCTGAGCCGGGTCGCCTCATACAGTGGCGACGGGCGGCCGGTGTACTGGCGTTGCAGGCGGTCGAGTTCGGCGAGGTAAGTGTCGTCGGAGCGCACCTTGTCGTAGGTGGCGGTCACCTCCTCGATGACCGCCATCAGTGCCTCGGGCACATGCCGTCCGCCGTACACACCGAAGTGTCCGCCGGCGTCGGGTTCGATGCTGGTCCGCGTCGTCAAACCTGTACTGGCCGTAGGGAAAGCACTGGTCTGCTGGGCATCGTTACCGGTCATGGCCTCACGGACTCCTCATCGTCGCACCGGCGGCACTGCCCCCGGATGCAACTCATCACACACTAGAAACTATTGGGGCACAAACTATTTAAGTTTCGGCGCGCCGAAAATGGTGTCAGCGAACCGATTTGGGGCAGGACGGGTGGGTCCCCGCGGTGACCAGCTCGCTGACTGCGGACCGGGGGTCGCCGCTGGTGACCAGGCCCTCGCCAACCAGCACGGCGTCGGCGCCTGCGCCGGCGTACGCCAACAGGTCGGCGGTGCCGCGGACACCCGACTCGGCGATCCGGATGACCTCGGTGGGCAGCCCGGGTGCGATGCGGCCGAAGCAGTCCCGGTCGACCTCCAGGGTCTTGAGGTTGCGGGCGTTCACGCCGACGACCGACGCCCCCGCCTGCAGGGCCCTGTCGGCCTCTTCCTCGGTGTGCACCTCCACCAGGGCGGTCATGCCGAGGCTTTCGGTGCGGTCGAGCAGCGATGCGAGCACATTCTGTTCGAGGGCTGCGACGATCAGCAGGATCACGTCGGCGCCGTGCGCGCGGGCCTCGTGGATCTGGTACGGGCCGACGATGAAGTCCTTGCGCAGCACCGGGATGGACACGGCGGCGCGGACGGCGTCGAGGTCGGCGAGCGACCCGCGGAACCGGCGCTGCTCGGTCAGGACGCTGATGATGCGGGCGCCGCCGTCCTCGTAGGCCTTGGCGAGCTGAGCCGGGTCACCGATGGTGGCCAGGTCGCCCTTCGACGGCGAGGCGCGCTTGACCTCGGCGATCACCCCGATCCCGGGGAGCCGCAGCGCGGCCATCGCATCCTTGGGTGCGGGCGCCTTCTCGGCCGCCGCCTTGATCGCCGCGAAGTCGATAACGGCTTCACGCGCGGCGACGTCAGCCTTGACTCCCTCGATAATCGAGTCGAGGACGGTCGGCGTGCTCACGAGTGCTCGGCCCCTTTCACCTGATGTGTGTGGGTTAAGGGTAGACGCATCGCAAAAGCGGTACGACCGCGGGTACTGACCGTCATCTACCTGGCACCCCACTACCCGTCACTGCTGTCGGGACGGTCGCGGCCGTCGCGTTCGGAGTCCGTCGGGCCGGGGTCGGTGTGGTCGAGGTCGGCCGGGCCGAGGTCCGTCGCGTCCAGGTCCGTCGGGTCAAGGCCGGAGTCAAGGGCCTCCCACAGGGTCCGTTCACTGGTTGCCGCACCGGTGTCAGCCGGCTCCGCCTGCGCATGTGCCCGGGTCTGGGCGGATCTGCGTTGCTCGTACTCGCGGAAGATCTCCCGCTCGGCGTCCTCCCGCCGGGCCGCCGGTGTCATGTACTTCGACGTCGGCGCCGCACCACCACGAGCGGCCCGCAGCAGGAAGATTCCGGCCGCGACGCACAGCAACGTCCCGGCGAACACCGTGGCCACCGCCCACTCTTTGACGTCGACGAGCAGGACCTGGTACCGGTCTGGCATGTCGGCCACGTCGCCGGCGTAATCGGGGTCGGCACCGTCGGTGAGCAGCGAGATCACCGGGAACGCCGCCGCCACCCCAGCCGCCGCCACCAGGACGGCGATCAGCCGCAGGCCCCAGCCCCGCACCGACAGCGCGGCCGCGATCGCCGCGAGCAGCACCAGCGCGAGCGGTGTCAGCCACGGACTCCACGCCGAGCCCTTCACGTCGAAGGCCCGCTGCCTGGTGAGCCCGTCGAACGGTTCGGCCTCCACCCGACACCAGTCGAGCTGGCCGACCGCCCAGAACACGACCGCCGCCAGCGCGAGCAGCAGTGCCGCGATCATCTTGGTCCGGCGGACGCGGCGCTGGGCATCTGCCGTCGGGGTGTCGGCTGTTGCGGCGCCGGTCGTCTCGCTCCCGGAGGGGCCGTCGGGCCCGGTCGGGTCGGTCACGAGATATCCCCGACGCGGCGCATCGTGCCCGCCGCCGCGATCGCGTTGAGCACGGCCATCGCCTTGTTCTTGGCCTCGTTGTACTCGTAGGTCGGGTCACTGTCGGCCACCACACCGGCACCGGCCTGCACGAACGCGCGGTCCCCGGACAGCAGCGCGGTACGGATCGCGATCGCCGTGTCGGCATTGCCGGCGAAGTCGAGGTAGCCGACGATGCCGCCATACAGGCCGCGGCGGGTCAGCTCATGCTCCTCGATCAGTTCCATGGCCCGCACCTTCGGCGCACCGCTGAGCGTCCCGGCCGGGAAGCAGGCAGTGACCGCGTCCAGGGCCTCCTGATCGTCGCGCAGGGTGCCCGACACCGTCGACACCAGGTGCATCACGTGGCTGTACCGCTCGATGTGACAGTAGTCGGACACCTTGACCGAACCCGGGACGCAGACGCGGCCGATGTCATTGCGGGCCAGGTCGACGAGCATCAGGTGTTCGGCGTTCTCCTTGGGGTCCTCCAGCAGGCCCTTGCCGAGCAGCTGGTCCTCCTCCTCGGTGGCCCCACGCCAACGGGTGCCGGCGATCGGGTGGGTGGTGGCGACCCGGTCGGCCACCGTCACCAGGGCCTCGGGTGAGCTGCCGACGATCGTGAACGGTTCCCGCGCGACACCGTGTCCGGCCAGCCCGCCCGGGATGCGCAGCAGGTACATGTACGGACTCGGGTTGGAGGCCCGCAGCACCCGGTATACGTCGAGGGGGTCGGCCGTCGACTCCATCTCGAACCGCACCGACGGCACCACCTGGAATGCCTCACCGGCCTCGATCTCGCCGACCATGGCCCGCACGACCGCGCCGTACTCATCGACGTCGCGTTGCGCGGTGTACCCGGGCACGGTCCGGTCGTACTGGGCGACCGTCGAGGCCAGCGGTGCGGCGAGTGCGGCGGTCATCTTGTCGAGCCGGGCGATCGCGTCGTCGTATGCCTCCCGCACGTGCTCGTCGGTGCCGTTCCAGTTGACGGCATTGGCGATGAGCGTGATGGTGCCCTCGTGGTGGTCGACCGCGGCGATGTCGGTGGCCAGCAGCATCATCAGGTCCGGTAGGCCCAGGTCGTCGGTGGTGGTCGACGGCAGGTTCTCCAGCCGGCGCACCATGTCGTAGGCCATGAAGCCGACGAAACCGCCGGTCAGCGGCGGCATCCCCGGCAGCGGGTCCGTCGCCAGCAGTTTCAGCGCGACGCCGAGCACCTCCAGCGGATCACCGCCGGTGGGTGCGCCGTCGGGCACCGTCCCCCACCAGTGCGCCTCGCCGTCGGCGACGGTCAGCGCCGACGGCGTGCCCGCACCGATGAACGACCACCGCGACCACGACCGGCCGTTCTCCGCAGACTCGAGCAGGAACGTGCCCGGCCGGTCACCGGCGAGCTTCTGGTACGCCGACAGCGGTGTCTCGGCATCGGCGAGGACCTTGCGGGTCACCGGGACGACGCGGTGGTCGCGGGCGAGGTCCGCGAACTCGTCGAACGTCGTCGTATGCCCGAAACCGGGCTGACCGGAACCGACGGCGCTCATCCGAGCGGCTCGCCGCCGACGCCCCACTGGGTGCGCGGGATCTCGTTGATGGTCACCCACACCGAGTCGGGACTCTTGCCGGTGGCCCGGGCGTAGGCCTCGGTCACCGCGGCGATCGTCTCGCGTTTGATGCGGTCGGACATGCCGGGGGTCTGGGAGATCTGGATCAAGGGCATGGCTACTGCTCCTGCGTCTCGGGGGTGAAGGTCGGTTTCGGGGCCGTGACTTCGGGCAGCAGCGACGGGGTGTCGAAGCAGCTGTGGCTGCCGGTGTGGCAGGCCGCGACGACCTGGTCGACGATCAGCAGCAGGGCGTCACCGTCGCAGTCGGTGCGCACATCGTGCACGTGCTGGAAGTGACCGCTGGTCTCGCCCTTCACCCAGTACTGCTGCCGCGACCGCGAGTAGTAGGTCGCGCGGCGGGACTCCAAGGTCCGTTCCAGGGCGGTGTCGTCCATCCATGCCATCATCAGCACTGTGCCGGTGCCACGTTCCTGCGCGATCGCGGCGAACAGACCATCGTCGTTGCGTGTGAGCCTGGCGCTCAGTTCGGGATCCAATGCCATGGGAACCTCCTCCTACCGAACCGTGATGCCGTCGGCCCGCATCGCGTCCTTGACCTGGCCGATGGTGAGTTCACCGAAGTGGAACACCGACGCCGCGAGGACCGCGTCGGCACCGGCGTGCACGGCCGGCGCGAAGTCCGCCACCTTACCCGCGCCACCGCTGGCGATGACGGGAACGGTGACGGCCTCACGCACCGCCTTGAGCATCCGCAGGTCGAAACCTGCCTTCGTGCCGTCGGCGTCCATCGAGTTGAGCAGGATCTCCCCGACGCCGAGATCCTGGCCGCGGCGCGCCCATTCGACGGCGTCGATGCCGGTGCCCTTACGTCCGCCGTGGGTGGTGACCTCCCAGCCCGACGGGGTCGGCTGCTCCCCCTCGGGGACGGTGCGGGCGTCCACCGACAGCACGATGCACTGCGACCCGAAGCGGCGGCTCATCTCGCCGAGCACCTCGGGCCGGGCGATCGCGGCGGTATTGACGCTGACTTTGTCGGCGCCGGCGCGCAGCATGGTGTCGACATCGTCGACGGTGCGGATGCCGCCGCCCACCGTGAGCGGGATGAACACCTGGTCGGCGGTGCGTTTGACCACGTCCACCATGGTGGCCCGGCCCGAGCTGGACGCGGTGACATCGAGGAACGTGAGTTCGTCGGCGCCCTCGCGGTCGTAGCGTTCGGCCAGTTCGACGGGATCGCCGGCGTCGCGCAGGTTCTGGAAATTGACGCCCTTGACGACGCGACCGTCGTCGACGTCGAGGCAGGGAATGACCCGGACAGCTACTGACATGCGACTACTCTTCTCATTCCCCGTCTTTCCATTCACCCCGTGAGGCGTCGGTGATGACGTCCAGGAGTTCGGCGTGCAGGCCGGGCGCGCCGACGACCAGCGACGACGACGTGACCGTCCACGGATTCCCGGACAGGTCGGTGGCGATGCCTCCGGCGGCCCGCACCAGCGCGGCGCCGGGCGCGTTGTCCCAGGCGTGGCGGCCGAAGATCACAGCGCCACCGAAGATGCCGGCGGCGGTGAAAGACAGGTCGACTCCGGTGCTGCCGGTCATCCGCAACCTCGCCACCCGTGAACTCAGGCCGCGCAGCACGTCGGCGCGCACGTCACCGGAGTACCGGCCGCCGTGGGCGGCGTTGAACGGGCCGTACGCCAGCACCGACGTCGCCAGCTCGGTGTCGGCGAGCGGGGCCACCGGCTCACCGTCGACCAGCAGTGGGCCGTCGACGTGCGCGGCGTAGCGACGGTTCTGCAGCGGCAACCAGGTGAGTCCGAGGACCGGGTCACCGTCGACGAGCAGGCCCAGCAGGATGCCGGTCAGTGGTAGGCCGGTGGAGTAGTTGTAGGTGCCGTCGACGGGGTCGAGGACCCACACCGCCCCCGAGTCCAGGTCCGGGCCGCCGAACTCCTCGCCGTGCACCGGGATCTGGGTCTGGTCGGCAAGCTCCGCCGACAGCCGGCGTTCGAGGTCCAGATCGACCTGGGTGGCGAAGTCGGTGGCACTCTTGGCGACCGCGCTGGGTGCCCCTACTCCGGCGCGGAACTCCTCGACGGCGCCGTCGAGAATCGATCCGGCGGTGTGGAGCAGGCGCGCGTAGTCCAAACCGGCGCTCACGCCTGAGACACCGCCGTCAGCGCCTCGGGCAGAGTGAACCGGCCCGCGTACAGGGCCTTGCCGACGATCGCACCCTCCACACCCTGCGGCACGAGGCCGGCGATGGCCACCAGGTCCTCGATGGCCGACACGCCGCCGGAGGCGACGATCGGGGCATCGGTCTTGGCTGCGACCTCGGCGAGGAGTTCGAGGTTGGGGCCCTTGAGGGTGCCGTCCTTGGAGACGTCGGTGACCACGTAGCGGGCGCAGCCGTCGTTGTTGAGACGGTCGAGCACCTCCCACAGGTCGCCGCCGTCGGTGACCCAGCCGCGGCCACGCAGCCGCCACGAGCCGCCCTCGTTGATCACGTCGAGGCCGACGGCGATCCGGTCGCCGTATTCGGCGATCGCCTTGCGGCACCAGTCCGGGTTCTCCAGCGCAGCGGTGCCCAGGTTGACGCGGGTGCAGCCGGTGGCCATCGCCGCGGCCAGCGAGTCGTCGTCGCGGATACCGCCGGACAGTTCCACCTTCACGTCGAGCTCACCGACGACCGCGGCGAGCAGGTCGCGGTTGTTGCCCTTGCCGAAGGCGGCGTCGAGGTCGACCAGATGGATCCACTCGGCTCCGTCGCGCTGCCACGCCAGTGCCGCCTCGCGGGGCGATCCGTACGACGTTTCGGTGCCGGCGGCACCCTGCACCAACCGGACGGCCTGCCCGTCGGCGACATCGACTGCGGGAAGGAGTTCGAGGCTTGTGCCCATCGGTTGTGGTGTTCCTGTTCTGTGAAGGGTGAGAGCAAAATCTGTCGGGAGGGAACGAAGTGGCTAGGTGTCGTCCCCGGAGTCACCGCGGACCTGACGTTCGACCGCGGAGATCATCCGGTGGGACACGAGGCCGATCACCGCGACCATCAGCACCAGGGCGAGCAGGCCGACGATGAGCGCGGCCACCGATGACACCTTGGTCAGCACCATGATGATCGGGATCGCGACCAGCAGGACCGCGACCCCGGAGCCGAGCGAGAAGAGGGCGAGTTTGGCGAACGAGAATCCGGGGACGTCACCGCCGCCCTGCTGCTTACCCGGCGCGGTCATCGCAGGCCCTTCACCCAGTTGAGCAGCAGGTGCGCGCCCGCGTCACCCGACTTCTCCGGATGGAACTGGGTCGCCGACAGCGGTCCGTTCTCGACGGCCGCCAGGAATGGCCCGCCGTGGTCGGCCCAGGTCAGCTTGGGTGCGGCGAGGGCGGTGCCGTCGTTGTCCATCTCCCAGGTCTGTGCGGCGTAGGAGTGCACGAAGTAGAAGCGGGTGTCGGCGTCGAGGCCGGCGAACAGCACCGAATCCTCGGGGGCCTGGACGGTGTTCCAGCCCATGTGCGGCAGCACCTTGGCCGGGAGCTGGGTGACAGCGCCGGGCCATTCGGCGCAGCCCTGCGTCTCCACCCCGAACTCGACGCCCCGCTCGAACAGGATCTGCATGCCGACGCAGATGCCGAGGACCGGACGTCCACCGGCGAGGCGGCGGCCGATGATCCGCTCCCCGCGCACCTCGCGCAGGCCCTTCATACACGCCTCGTACGCACCCACTCCAGGTACCACGAGGCCGTCGGCATTCAGCGCCTCCTGCAGGTCGGAGGTGACGGTGACGTCGGCACCGGTGCGTTCCAGCGCGCGCTGCGCCGAACGCAGGTTGCCCGAACCGTAGTCGAGGATCGCGACGGACGCTGTCACAGAGCTCCCTTCGTGGACGGGATACCCGTCACGCGGACGTCGTATTCGGTGGCCGCCCGCAGTGCGCGCGCCACCGCCTTGAACTCGGCTTCGGTGATGTGATGCTGGTCGCGGCCGTACAGCACCCGCACGTGCAGCGCGATCCGCGCGTTCATGGCGAGTGCCTCGAAGACGTGCCGGTTGATGACCGTCGAATACGGGACACCCGGGTAGCCGCCGATGACGGCGCCGAGCATGTGGTCGGGTTCGCCGGTGTGGACGCAGTACGGGCGGCCGGAGACGTCGACGGCGGCGTGGGCGAGGCTCTCGTCCATCGGGATCCAGCAGTCGCCGAAACGCCGGATGCCCTTCTTGTCGCCGAGCGCCTGCCCGAGAGCCTGGCCGAGCACGATCGAGGTGTCCTCGATGGTGTGGTGACCCTCGACCTCGATGTCGCCCTCGGCCTTGACGGTCAGGTCGAAGCTGCCGTGCTGGCCGAACGCGGTGAGCATGTGGTCGAAGAAGGCGATGCCGGTGGAGATGTCGGTTGCACCGGTGCCGTCGAGGTTCAGCTCGACCGTGATCGACGATTCCCGGGTGGTGCGTTCGACGCGTGCGATACGCGGAGCTCGGGCCTCGGCTGTGGTGGCTTGTGGGGTGGTCACTGACCGTTCTCCAGATCTGTTGCTGCCAGTTCGCGGCTCACGTCGAGGAAGGCGTCGTTCTCCCCGGCCAGCCCGATCGTCACACGCAGCCGGCCGGGGATGCCGACGTCGCGGATCAGGACGCCACGATCGAGGTAACGCTGCCAGCTTGCCGGTGCGTCCGCAAACCGCCCGAACAGGACGAAATTGGCGTCGGAGTCGATCACGTCGTAGCCGAGAGCTTTCAGACCTGCGACGACGCGGGTGCGTTCGGCGATGATCGCGGCAACTCCGGCGAGGGTGTCGTCGGCGTGGCGCAGCGCCGCGCGGGCGGCGGCCTGGGTGACCACCGACAGGTGGTACGGCAGCCGCACCAGCAGGATCGCCTCGATGATCGCCGGCGACGCCGCCAGGTAGCCTAGGCGCCCGCCGGCGAAGGCGAACGCCTTGCTCATGGTGCGGCTCACCACCACCTTGGCCGGGAACTCGTCGATGAGGGTGACGGCGCTGGGCTGAGCGGAGAACTCGGCGTACGCCTCGTCGACGATCACGATGCCGGGCGCGGTCTCGACGATGCGGCGCAGGTCCTCGATGGTGGTCGACCCGCCGGTCGGGTTGTTGGGTGAGGTGACGAACACGACGTCGGGCTTCTGGGTTTCGATCTCGACGAGCGCGTAGTCGATGTCGAGACCGAAGTCGTTCGCACGTTTGGCGGGCAGCCAGGTGGTGTCGGTGCCGTCGGAGATGATCGGGTGCATCGAATACGACGGCACGAAACCCATCGCGGTGCGGCCCGGCCCGGCGAAGGCCTGCAGCAGTTGTTGCAGGATCTCGTTGGACCCGTTCGCCGCCCACAGGTTGTCGTGGGTGAGGTGGATGCCGGTCGCTTTCGACAGGTATTCGGCGAGGTCGGTGCGCAGGGCGACGGCGTCCCGATCGGGGTACCGGTGCAGTTCGGCGGCGGCCTCCCGCACCGATTCGGCGACGTCGTCGATGAGCGCCTGCGACGGCGGGTGCGGGTTCTCGTTGGTGTTGAGCACCACCGGAACCTTCAATTGCGGTGCGCCATAGGCACTCTTGCCGCGTAGATTGTCACGGATCGGCAGGTCTTCGACGGTGATCTGAGATCCGGGAATGGTAGGTGCGCTCACGCTCATGCCTTCCCTGCGAAGCGCTGTTTGACGGCGTCGCCGTGCCCGGGCAGATCCTCGGCATCGGCGAGGGTGACGACCTTGGCGGCCACCTCACGCAGTGCGGCCTCGTCGTAGTCGATGACGTGCACACCTTTGAGGAAGGTCTGCACCGACAGGCCCGAGGCGAACCGTGCCGAGCCCGACGTCGGGAGGACGTGGTTGGAGCCGGCGCAGTAGTCGCCGAGGCTGACCGGGGCGTACGGGCCGACGAAGATCGCGCCCGCGTTGGTGATGCGGTCGGCGACGGCGGCGGCGTCGCGGGTCTGGATCTCCAGGTGTTCGGCGGCGTACGCGTCGACGACGGCGATACCGGCGTCGAGGTCGTCGACGAGGACGATGCCGGACTGCTTGCCGCTCAGCGCGGTGGTGACCCGCTCGCGGTGTTTGGTGGCGGCCACCTGGCTATCGAGGGCTGCGTCGACGGCGTCGGCGAGTTCGACGCTGTCGGTGACCAGCACCGACGCGGCAAGGACGTCGTGTTCGGCCTGGGAGATCATGTCGGAGGCGACGATGCCGGCGTCGGCGGAGCTGTCGGCGAGGATCGCGATCTCGGTGGGCCCGGCTTCGGAGTCGATGCCGACCACACCGCGGCACAGCCGCTTGGCGGCGGTGACATAGATGTTGCCGGGGCCGGTGATGAGGTCGACCGGGTCGAGCACCTCACCGGTGGTGTCGACGCCACCGTAGGTGAGCAGCGCGACGCCCTGCGCGCCGCCGACCGCCCACACCTCATCGACGCCGAGCAGCGAACAGGCGGCGAGGATCGTCGGGTGCGGCCAGCCACCGAAATCCTTCTGCGGCGGCGAGGCCACCACCAGCGACCCGACACCGGCCTCTTGGGCGGGGACGACGTTCATGATGACACTCGACGGGTACACGGCGTTGCCGCCGGGCACGTACAGGCCGACGCGGCGCACCGGGATCCACTTCTCGCTGACGGTGCCGCCGTCGACGACATCGGTCCGGGTGGTGGCCCGGCGCTGGTCGGCGTGCACCTTGCGGGCCCGTTCGATCGATTCGCGCAGCGCATCGGCTATTTCGGCATCCAGCTCGGCGGCGGCTTTCGCGATGACATCGGCCGGCACCCGCACGGAGCCGGGTGTGATGCCGTCGAACTTCTCCCCGTACTCCAGTGCCGCCTGCACGCCGCGGTCGGCGATCTCATGGACCACCGGCGTCACCGTGTCGAGGACGGCATTGACATCGGTGCCACCGCGCGGCAGGGCACGACGCAATTCGGCGAGCGTCGGGGTGCTACCACGCAGATCGGTTCGGGCGAGCATGATCTCTCCTGGCTGGAAGGGGTTGACTTTCCCAGGATATGTGGTGTGGCTACCGGTTTTCGAATGCGCCCACCACTGCCCTGTCCTAAACCCCACCAATAGCCTCCGGCATCGCAATAGTTGTGATGCCGGAGGCTATTGGTGGGGTTTAGGACGACGTGCGCTTACGTCCCCAGATCAGATACACGGCCGGCAGGATTCCGACCGAGTTGACCACGCCCAGACCCAGCCCCCACGCCCATTTCGGGCCGTTGATCTCCTCCTGCGTGCGGCTCGCCAGGTCGCGCCCAGCCCAGGTGCGCAGCCCCATGTCGACGGCCGTCGTCGCGACGACGACCCCTTTCTGCTGATTGGACAGGTCCTTCCACTTCTTCTTCGCCATGCCCGCACCGTAGTCCGCCGATGACCGACATCACAGAGGACAACGCCGTGTTGGCTACGGTGTCGGTGTCACGATCGTGGCGCAGGCACGCATATGAGGAGGACAGAGTGCTGTATCGGGACGCACCGACCGTCGAGGTATCCACGCTCATCGAAGGCGCCACCGGCGACCAGGTGTGGGACCTGGTGACCGACATCAACCTCCCCACCCGTGCTGCCGGTGAACTGGAGTCCACCGAATGGGTCGGCGACCCGGGCGTGGCAGTCGGCGCCCGCTTCCGCGGCACCAACAGCTCGGAGGACATGGGCACCTGGATCGGGGAATGCGAGATCACCGAGGTCGATCCCGGCCGCCGCTGGGTGTGGCAGGTCGGCCCCGCCGGCGGCGACCCCTGGGCAACGTGGGCCTTCGAGGTCGAACCGTCGAGTAAGGGCACCATCGTCCGCCAGTGGGCCCGCCTGGGCCCCGGCCCCTCCCGCCTCTCCGAGTTCATCGCCACCCAACCCGACAAAGAAACCCGCGTCATAGCCCACCGCCTCAACACCTGGCGCGAAGCCATGCAAGCCAACCTCACCCTCATCCACACCACCCTCACCTGACGTTCCCGCGCAATGATTTCCTTGCGCCCCAATCGGATCCGTTTAGCGCTCAGGGAAACCAGCAAGCGGGAACAGTTGCCGGTGAGGGGTACTTGCTGAAAGTAGGGGTGCTGCGTGAGTAGGAGCCACGAGCAGCCTTTCGTAACTTTCGGAACTTGGGTAGAGTTGCGGCATCGCTCTGTAATGATTCTCGGAGGTGAAGCATGGGCACCACAACCACCGGAACAACAGTCAACCCACAGCCACGCGATGCCGATGAACTCGCCAAAGTGCTCCGGTTCATCGAGGAACACGAGGGGCACCACGGAGCTCCCGAATCGGCACTGTTCCTCACCGGCGCGAACACGCGCGACCGGGTTGAACTGACCGGGCAACTTCACGAGATCCTCAAGCGCATAACACAGGCACTGAGCAGTGGACAGTCGATCAGCCTCCTCGCCGGCGATGAAGTGATCTCAACGCAACAGGCGGCCGATCTCCTCGGGTTGAGCCGACCGACCGTCGTGCGGCTCATTGAAGAAGGGGAACTGCCCGCGCACGTTCCAGGCGCGGTTCGGCGCAGACTTCATGTCGCCGACGTTCTCGCCTACCGAGACGAACTACACCAGCGCCGCAACAACTTCATTGCTGAGAGTTCGGCCCAGTTCGGGGATATCGAGGAGAACGAGGTCGCTGACCTGCTGGCCGAGGCGCGCCGCAAGGCATGACCCACCACCAACGCTCAGGAGAGCCATCCCGTGCTGCGCGCCGTTCTTGACGCATGCACCCTTGTGCCGAGCCTCCAGCGCGACTTCCTGCTCCAGATCGCAAGCGAAGGAGCATACGCTCCGTTGTGGGGCACAGGGATCCTCACCGAACTCGACTACACGCTCGCAAAGTACCTCGAGCGCCAAGGCATCAGCGATAACACAGAACGTCGGTCTCACCTGTTCACCCAGATGAGGCGTGCGTTTCCCGGCGCAGAAGTCGATGCGCCGAAGGATCGAGTCTATGACTACAGGCTCCGCGATGCTGAGGATGGTCACGTGGCTCATGCTGCGCTGGTGGGCGAGGCTGACGCTATCGTCACCGACGACTCCCGCGCCGGATTCACCTCAGCTCCCGCATTGATCGCTGCAGACATAGAATCGTTGAGGCCGAACCATTTCCGTGCCGATCCCCAAGGCTGCGTTCGGGCGCTCGTAGCCATATCGTCCCGACGGAGCAATCCACCGCAATCACCCGAGCAGATCCTCGATCTACTTGTCGCCCGTTACGCGATGACTGATCTTGCTACAGTTCTGCGACCGCTCGTTGCTGAAGTGTCATCGTGATATCGCTGACACCACGTCCACCGCGTCGATGACGCCGAGGGACCGGTGCCTAAGCCATTCGGCGCTGATGACCCCACTGTCGCCCGAACAAGCCAATCGCCTCGATTCACTGCCGAATCTCGCCGCGATCGGGAGACGATTGGGCGAGCCGCCTAAGGCGGAACCACATAGCGGAGGCCCTCGTGAATAAGGTTATGCGTGCACTCGTCGTCGGAACCGGCCTGGTCGGTGCCCTTGTAACCACTCCAGGCGTTGCCGATGCCCGGACCGCCGGGGCGGGTGCCACGGTCCGCTACCAGTGGACATCGGACAGCGTCAGCAACCAGATCACATACATCGGCAAGGACGGTAAGCAGATCACCAAGCAGATGCGGTTCAGGCCGCTACCCGTCGGCTTCTCCCGCGAACAGTATGGCTATTCAATGCAGTTCCGCATCAGCAAGCGTCAAAACATCGCTGCCCGCATCCAGTCTCCGCAGCTCTATGCAACATGCACCATCAAGGTGAACGGCAACCAAGTGGCCTACCGCCGAGCTTTGCAGACGGGCTCGGCACGCTGCTGACGGGCGGCACCTATACCGTCGCCCAAGTGTTGCCGGAGACGTATCTCCGGAGGCTCGGTACACCGCTCCAGAAACGTGGACAGATCCAGAAGTTTCCGCATATCCGTCGGTGGCAGCATCGTGCCGCCCGAAGGCAAGCCAGATCAGGTGTCACCTACCCGTGCAGCAGTCCCTGATCTCTCATGGGTGTCCGATCGGGGGTTGCTCGTTCGTTGAGGTGGTGAGGGCACCGACGGTGGCCTCGGCGAGAGCCAACGACGACGAGGAGGAATGCCATGCAGTATCTGGTTTCGGTGATCGACGACAAGGAGAATCCCGGCCGGACGGACCGGATGCCGGAGGTCACCGCGTTCAACAAGCGCCTCCAGGCGGACGGGTATTGGGTGTTCGCGGGTGGGCTGTGCGGCACCGAGACGGCGACGGTGGTCGATAATCGGGGTGGGCAGCCGATCGTGAGTGACGGGCCGTTCGTCGAGACGAAGGAGTATCTCGGCGGATTCTGGGTGTGGGAGGTGCCCGACCTGGATGTGGCGCTCAGGCTGGCAGCGGAAGCGTCGGCGGCATGTGCGCGCAAGATCGAAATCCGGCCCTTCGACGGTCTGTGACCGACACCGATGCGGCTATCACCCGGGCCCATCACGATGAATGGGCCCGGGTCGTCGCCGCGCTGACCGGACGGTTCGGCGATCTCGACATCGCCGAGGATGCGGCGGCCGAAGCGTTCGCCATGGCCGTTGCGCGGTGGCCGAGTGACGGGATACCACCGAATCCGGGTGCCTGGCTGACCACAACCGCACACCGCAAGGCGATCGACCGGATTCGTCGCGAGAACAAGCGCGACGACAAGCATCAGCAGGCGTTCATGATTCACGACAACTCCGCCGACCCACCGGATGTCATCGACGATGACCGGTTGCGGCTCCTGTTCACCTGCGCGCATCCGGCGTTGAGCGTCGACGCCCGGGTCGCTTTGACGTTGCGCATGATCGGCGGGCTCACCGTACGGGAGATCAGCAGGGCGCTGCTGGTGTCCGAGTCGGCGACGGCCCGGCGCATCACCCGCGCCAAAACCAAGATCGCGGCCGCCCGCATCCCCTACCGGGTACCGACGGCGGCCGACCTCCCGGTCCGGGTCGACGGCGTACTCGCGGTGCTCTACCTGATCTTCAACGAGGGCTACCTCGCGACCGGCCCGGACACCGATCCGATCCGGCGCGATCTCACCACCGAGGCCGTGCGGCTGATCCGTCTCGTCCACGAACTGCTCCCCGACGATGGAGAGGTCGCGGGTTTGCTGGCGCTGATGCTGCTGATCGACGCCCGGCGATCGACTCGGGTGTCGGCAGACGGCGAGCTGGTGCCGCTGGCCGATCAGGATCGTGGCCGATGGGATCGACGCATGATCGACGAGGGCCACGCCCTGGTCCGGGAACTGCTCGCCGCCGGCTTCCCGCCAGGCCGGTACCAGATCCTGGCGGCTATCAACGCCGTCCACACCTCCGCCCCGGACGTGCGGGACACCGATTGGGCACAGGTCGTCGCACTGTACGACCTCCTGGTGCGGGTCGATCCATCGCCGATCGTCGAACTGAATCGGGCTGTCGCGGTTGCCGAACTCGACGGCCCCGAAGTTGCCCTGGGCATCGTCGACCGCCTCGACCTGAACGGCTATCACGCCTTTCATGCCACCCGCGCCGACCTGTTGCGCCGTCTCGGACGCACAACGGAGGCCCGCGACGCGTACAACACCGCAATCGATCTGGCCGGCAACACCGCAGAAGTCACCCACCTGACCCGCCGTCGCAACCAACTCACATCCCCGCCACCCCGACCTGACGCTCCCGCGTAGCCGCTACCCTATCCAGCGGGGGTGGGGATATTCGGGTGCGGTTGTGGGACGGTACGGGGACGATGGGCGGATGAGTGCTCCCCTGTCTCCCACTGCACGTACGACGATTCGCCGGGGCAAGACCCGGTCGGTGGCCGATCGCGAACTACTGCATACGTTTCTGGCGGAGGCGTTGGTGGCGCATGTCGGTGTCGTGGTCGATGGGTATCCGCGGGTGCTGCCGACGGCATTCGCGGTGGATCCGGACGGGCCCGACGCGGGCGGCACGCTGTATCTGCACGGATCGGTGGCCGCGGACTGGCTGCGGAAGTCCGTCGGTCACGACGTGTGTCTCACGGTCACCGAGCTCGATGGATTTGTGGCCGCACGCAGCGCTTTTCACCATTCGATGAACTACAGGAGCGCGGTGGTCATCGGCCGGGCGCGCATAGTCGACGACGAGGCCGAACTCCTGCGTGCTCTTGAATTGACCATCGACCACATGATTCCCGGGCGCTGGCGAACCCTGCGTCCGTCAACACGCAAAGAGCTTGCGGCAACGGCTGTTCTGGCCGTCCCGCTCGCCGAGGCGTCGATGAAGCAGCGAGCGGAGGGACCGGTCGATGATCCGGCCGACGTCGAGGCTGTGGCCTGGGGCGGGCATATTCCGATTCGGCGAGTGGCCGGACCACCCATCGGGGACGACTATTCGCGGGGCGAGGTGCCGGCAGATGTACGTCGTCGGTCCGAACACCTCGGCTCCGCGCCGGCGGTCGAGACGGCACCGCCTTCATCGGACACCACGATCACGCTGTGCTGCCAACTGTGGGCCCACACGGGACAGGTCCGGGCGCTGGCCGAATACGAGAACACCGTGCTCGCACTGCTACCCGATCATGGCGGAACGCTACTGAACCGGGTCGCCGCCGACGGGATCGACGGACGGCCGGACGAAATCCAATTGATCCGTTTCACGGCGCAAGCAGGATTGGACGGGTATCTCGCCGACCCCCGACGAACCGTCATGGCCGCCGACCGAGACCGAGCGATCGCCCGCACCGAGACTTTTCCCGTCGGCCGGGTGTGACTCGCGCGATCACGTCGGCACTGAGTGCTGTTCGGCAACGCATTCACGAGCACGTTGACGAAGTCAGGCGGCGTGGGTGAGGATCCAGTCGACGAGGGGGCGGGTTTGGCGCCAGTCCTTGCGCACCCGGTCGACCAGGGCAGCGGTGTGGATGATCGGGTCGAAGCCGTAATCCTTGGTCACGGTGATGGATTTGTGGCGCAGTAGCCCGATACGTGGATGGTCCTTGGGCCAGCCGCGGGGCGCGGTTTTGAGTTGGTCGCCGCCGACCTCCCAGCCTGCCTTCGCCAGTGTCGCAAGGGTCTTCTCCAGTTCCGGGCCGAACAGGTCATTGTCGACGGCCTGGCGGACAGCGGCCAATGTGTCGGCTTCGGCGTGGTAGAAACCGGCGGCCACCCTGACACCCGGCGCTGAGATCTCGACGTAGTAGCCGGTGGCCGGGGCGACCGCGATGAACGCGCCCTGGTGGGTTTTGTACGGCGTCTTGTCCTTGGCGAAGCGGACATCCCGGTACGGGCGGAACACCTTGTCCTCGCCGAACTCATCGGCCAATGCGGCGGTCAACGCGGTCATCGGCGCGGCGACCGCGTCGCGGTAGGTGTCCTTGTGCGCTTCCCAGAAGACCTTCGAGTTGTCGATCTCCAGATCGTCGTAGAAGTCGAGTGCGGCTTCCGGAAATCCCTCAAAGACCATGCGCGTGAGCCTACCCGTGCAGAGGCTCGGTCAGACCTGGTGAAAGCACACCATTGCTCCCGCGGAACACGCTCACTAGGGTAGGCGCATGACCGGCGACAACGTTCTCGCGGTGATCTTCAATTCCACCAGTAACGACTTCGATTCGGTGACACCGCAGGTGTGGGGGCCGGCCGGGCGGGCACTCATCGACGCGCTGCGGTTGCAGCCCGGCGAGCGGGTGCTCGACGTGTGTTCGGGAACCGGGGCATCGGCCATCCCCGCGGCCCATGCGGTCGGACCCACCGGGCACGTCGACGCCATCGACATCGCCGACGACCTCCTTGCCCGCGCCCGTACCAAAGCCGCGGCCGACGGCCTCACCAACATTGACGTGATCTGCGCCGACGCCACCGCGCTACCCGCGCCCGAATCTCCGTACGACGCATTGTCATGTGCGTTCGGGGTGTTCTTCCTGCCCGATATGGACAACGCCGTGCGCGGTCTGCTCGATCAGATTCCCGGCGGCAGGATCGGTGTCGCGGTCTGGCATGACGGCGCGCTCGCCGATTTCAGCGCAACCTTCTTCGAGGAGGTGGCCACACTCAGCGGGCAACCGCAGCCGACAGCGGGCGTGCGGTCCGCATCCGATGAACCGAGACCGATCAACCGTGTCGAGACCGTCCCGCTGATCACCGACTGGCTCACATCGCTGGGCGTCGTCGAAGTCCGGACACAGGTGTTGTCGTTGCCGGTACCGTGTACCGACGAGTTCGCGTGGTCGATGATTCTCGGCAGCGGCCTGCGCGGGGCACTCGGCGGGTTCTCCGACGACCAGCGTGAACAGTTGCGTCGCAACTTTATTCAGGCGCTGTCCGACAAGGACATCCGGGAAGTCAACTGCGACACGCTGATTGCGGTCGGCGGAGTGCCGTAACGGACATCGTCGTCTCACGGGGTTTCGAGGCTCGTCGCTTGCGCTCCTCACGCCTCAACCAGCGGTGGTCGGCTTCCCCGGCGGAGCGGGCGCGGTGGTCGGCTTCCCCGGCGGAGCGGGCGCGGTGGTGGGGTGAGCCGAACCTGGGTCAGGTGGGGATATCTAGGCCCAGGTCGAGGACCGTGACCGAGTGGGTGAGGCCGCCGACGGCGATGTAGTCGACGCCGGTGCGGGCGTAGTCGCGGGCGACGTCGAGGGTGAGGCCGCCGGAACTCTCCAGCTTCGTTTCCGGGGAGCGGGTGTTGCGCCGCTGCACCGCCATCTGGGTGGCCCACGGCTCGAAGTTGTCGAGCAGCACCAGCTGCGGCTTCAGTTCCAGCACCTCGTCGAGCTGACCCAACGAGTCGACTTCCACCTCGACCGGGATATCGGGGGCGGCGGTACGGACGGCTTCCAGCGCTGCACTGACCGAACCGGCCGCGGCGACGTGATTGTCCTTGATCAGAGCCGCATCGCCGAGACCGAGACGATGGTTGACACCGCCACCGGCGCGGACCGCGTACTTTTGCAGAGAACGCAGACCCGGCAACGTCTTTCGGGAATCGCGCACCTTCGCCGAGGTGCCTTCGAGCTCGGCCACCCACTGCGCGGTGGTGGTGGCGATCCCCGACAGATGGCAGATCAGGTTGAGTGCGGTGCGTTCGGCGGTGAGCAGCGCCCGGGTGGGTGCGTGCACGGCGAGCACCACATCACCACGACCGACGCGGGTGCCGTCGGCGACCTGCGTGGTCACCGTGTACTCACCGGCCCCGATCACCTCGTCGAAGACGGCAAGCACCACCGGGACACCGGCGATCACACCGTCGCCACGGCTGACGATGGCGGCATCGGTGACGGCGTCGGCCGGGACCGTCGCCACCGAGGTGACGTCGGGCCCGTACCGCAGATCCTCGTCGAGGGCGGTCCGGATCAACGCCCGCACCTCGTCGGTGACCGGGTCACCGAGCTCCGACGCCGCCACCTGGCCGATGAAAGCGCCTGTCATTCCCCGGATCCCGGGTTGCCGATGGCGATCATCCGCTCGACGCTCTGCCGTGCCTTGGCGGCCACGTCCTCGGGCACGAACACCTCGTCTTTGCCCTCGCGCAGCGCGCGCAGCAGGGCGGCCGGGGTGATCATCTTCATGTACGGGCAGGACGCGCGGCCGTTGACCGGCTGGAAGTCGATGCCCGGCGCGGCCTTGCGCAGCTGGTGCAACATGCCGATTTCGGTGGCCACCAGCACCTGCTTGGCTTTGGTCTCGCGGGCGGCGTCGATCATGCCGCCGGTGGACAGGATCTTGACCTTGTCCGCGGGTACGAAACCCTCCCCTGCCAGGTACAGGGCCGAAGTGGCGCAACCGCATTCGGGGTGGATGAACAGGTCGGCGTCGGGGTGGGACTCGGCCTGCGCGGTGAGCTCGTCACCGTTGATGCCGGCGTGGACGTGGCATTCGCCCGCCCAGATGTGGATATTGTCGCGGCCCGTCTTGCGCTTGACGTGCGCACCGAGGAACTGGTCCGGCAGGAACAGCACATCCTTGTCAGGGTCGATCGACGCGACCACCTCGACCGCGTTGGACGAGGTGCAGCAGATGTCGGTCAGGCCCTTCACCGCGGCGGTGGTGTTGACGTACGAGACGACGACGGCGTCGGGGAACTCGGCCTTCCACTCGCGCAGTTCGTCGGCGGTGATGGAGTCGGCGAGTGAGCAGCCGGCCCGGGCGTCGGGGATCAGCACCCGCTTGTCGGGGCTGAGGATCTTGGCGGTCTCGGCCATGAAGTGCACACCGCAGAACACGATCTCGTCTGAATCGACCTCGGCCGCGATGCGCGAGAGCGCCAGCGAGTCACCGACGTGGTCGGCGACGTCCTGGATGGCGGGCAGCTCGTAGTTGTGGGCGAGCAGCGTGGCGTTCCGGGCGCGGGCCAGCCGGCGGACCTCCTCCGCCCACTCGGCGGTGGGCTCCACGCCGGTGTAGCCGCCGGGACCGTCGACCCACTGGGCATCGAACAGTCCGGCATCGATCACTGCGCCGGGCAGGGTCGCCGGGCGGTCGCTGGTGATGCTCATCGTCACTCCTCACGAGCAAGGGCTGCGGTGCGGGCCGGCCGTGGTGCGGCGCGACTCGCGGGTGTCTCGGCTGACCGGTTCCGGCCCTCCGAGGGTTTTCGACTCATGGTCGAAAACTCCACTCATCGTAACACCGCTCACAACCGGACCATTCCCACCCCGGTCACCAACTCCCCCTCGGCAGGATCACAGATCCCTAACAAACCGATAGCTTTGCTAACTTTCGTCACTTCAGTAACGAGACTGAGGGTATGGAATCAACGACTCCTACCCCGCCCGAGACGCCTCCCGTGCCGCACCGACCCCGAAGGTTCCCGAGATCTGCGGCGCTCGCCGTCGCGATGGTGGCGGCGATCGGGGCCGGACTCGCCGTGGTACCCGGCGACGCCGACGCCGCCCGGGTCGTCTCCGTCGACGACCGCTCACCCCGCGAATCGATGTTGTCGGTGTATTCGCCGTCGATGAAGAAGGTCATCCGCAACCGGGTGCTGCATCTGCCGGGCAAACCGTACGCCCCGGTCTTCTACATGCTGCCCGGGGTCGGCGGCGCCGAAGACGGCATTTCCTGGTACGACAACACCCACATCAGGCAGTTCTTCGCCGGCAAACGAGTCAACGTGGTCATGCCGATCGGCGGCCGGGGCAGCCTGTTCACCGACTGGGATCACGACGACCCGGTCCTGGGCCGCAACAAGTGGCAGACATACCTGACCCGGGAACTGCCACCGCTGGTCAACCGCACCATGAACGGCACCGGTGTCAATGCGATCAGCGGCGTGTCCATGTCCGGCGGGCCCGCGCTCGACCTGGCCACCCAGGCGCCGTGGCTGTACCGCGCGGTCGCGTCGTACAGCGGATGCCCCGGGACCGCCAACCCGCTGGGCGGCGCCGCGGTGGTGGCGATGGTGACCCGGGAGGGCGGCAACGTCGGCAACCTATGGGGACCACCCGGCCCGCGCTGGGCGGCCCACGACCCGATCGGCAACGCCGGCAAACTCCGCGGCAAGACGATCTTCCTGTCGGCGGCTTCCGGTGTCCCAGGCCGGATCGACGGGCGGATCACCGACAGGCTCGCCGGGCTGGCCGGCGGTGGCATCATCGAGGCGGTGACCCGGGACTGCACCGCGGCGATGTCGGCGCGGCTGCATCGGCTCGGCATCGGACATACTTTCGTGTCACGGCGGCACGGATCGCACTCCTGGGGTCTGTTCAGCGCGGACATGAAGGCCTCCTGGCCACGGATCGCGCGGGCCATCGGCGCCTGACCGCCCGACCCGCCGACCTCGGCAGCACACCGGGAACAGCACACCTGCCCCTAGAATCGACGCCATGCCGGATGAGCCCGCACCCCCGCCGGCCGGCGATCATCCGGCACAGCACGCCCCGGCCACTCCCGGCGAACCGTTGCGGGTCGAGGTGCTCAGCGCGGTGTTCCAGGTCCGCACCGCCGGAGCTGACGACACCCCCACCCTCTGCGTCCTGCTGCGCACTCCCGACGGCTCAACGAGCCCCGGCGCCTGGCGCACACTCCCCGGTGGCGACGTCGGCACCGAGGAAACTCTGGCGCAGAGCGCGAAACGGCACATCGCCGACGACCTCGACGTCGCGGGACTGGCCCACATCGAACAGTTATCGGTGTTTTCCGCACCGCACCGGGTGCCCGGCACCCGCACGATCGCGTCGACGTATCTGGGACTGCTGCCCAGCGATGCGGACACCCGGCTGCCAGACGGCGCCGCCTGGGTACCGATCGACGGCCTCGATCCTGTCGCCCTGCCCCTCGCCTACGATCACGGCGAGATCGTGGACGCGGCGCGGCACCGGCTGGCCGCCAAACTCTCGTACACCAATATCGCCTTCGCGCTGGCGCCGGAACAGTTCGCCATGTCAGAACTTTCCGAAATTTATTGCGCCGCACTCGGATACACCGTCGACACAACGAACCTGCTGCGGGTGCTGTCGCGCCGGGCGGTGGTGGTGGCCACCGGAACGGTCCGCAAGACCGGCCGCAGCGGTGGGCGTCCGCCGGCGTTGTACCGATTCGCCGAATCCGAACTGCGGGTGACCGACGAATTCGCGACGCTGCGTCCCCCGATGTGACCGGCTGAGGGTCAGACCGCCGGCACCGTCTCCGCCTGCTCTTGGGGCAGATCCCCGACCCCCAGATCCGGCTCGGCGGTGGACAGGGTGAACACGAGATACAGCAGCGTGGCGGTGAACGGCCCACACACCAGCAGCACCCACGGCGACGGGATCAGCGTCCACCAGCGGTCGTCGTAGAGGTCGGCGCCGAACTTGTACGTGGCCCCGACCGGCAACGACTTCGGGTCATCGAAACGCCAGGCGGTCATCCGGTCGCCCACGACCGACGCGACCACCGACCCGGCGACGGTCGCCGCACCGAGCGTCGCGAAACCGGCAGGCCCACGCCACGGGCGCGCCGCCAGCCAGGACACCGTCGCGGCGACAAAGCCGTACACGAACAGCAGCACGGCCAGCCAGGCCATCGACTCGTACTCGGCCGAATCACCACCGCCGATGATCTCGGCGTATTTGTCCGACAGCACCCGGCCGGTGACGGTCGGCGTGACCATCGCCCACACTGCACCCGCCACGGCACCCAGCAGGGTGACGCCGCAGGCCACCGCGAACAACGCCGATCGCGGCGGCCGGGAGTCGGTACCCGCAGCGGTGGGCACCGCCGTCATCGGCGATACATTTCCGTCGAGTCGACCGCACCGTGCCGCGAGCACCGCGCCGACCATCCGTCGGGCCGCACCTGCACCACCATGCGGCGCCCGCACTGCCCGCAGAACCGCGGCGGTTCGAGCCCGAGCCGGGCGGCCGGCGGGATCGCGTCGGGAGACTGCAGCTCCAGCTCGATACCGGTGTAGACGCCGAACCTGCACGGCTCGGCGAGCGGTCCGGGGATGTCGAGTTCCGGCGTCGTGGCACCGGGAGCGGACGGCCCGCGCGGGACCGTACGCCTGCGGCGTGGCGTGTCGACCATGTCCGCCACTCTAGTGTCCGCGGCGAGTGATCCCTCCCCGCCGCCCGGTACCCCGGCCACTAGAGGGTGTCGTTGAGCGTCTTGATCGGCATCGACAGATCGACGAGCAGATCGAGATCGTCCTCGGCGGGACGGCCGAGGGTGGTCAGGTAGTTGCCGACGATGACGGCGTTGATGCCGCCGAGGATGCCCTGCTTGGCGCCGAGGTCGCCGAGGGTGATCTCGCGGCCGCCGGCGAACCGCAGGATGGTGCGCGGCAGGGCGAGCCGGAACGCGGCCACCGCCTTGAGCGCCTCCGAGGCCGGCAGCACGTCGAGGTCGCCGAACGGGGTGCCGGGGCGCGGGTTGAGGAAGTTCAATGGCACCTCGTCGGGTTCGAGCTGCGCGAGCTGCGTGGCGAACTCGGCGCGCTGTTCCAGGCTTTCACCCATGCCGAGGATGCCGCCACAGCACACCTCCATACCGGCCTCGCGCACCATCCGCAGGGTGTCCCAGCGCTCCTCCCAGGTGTGGGTGGTGACGACGTTGGTGAAGTGCGACTTGGCGGTTTCGAGGTTGTGGTTGTAGCGGTGCACCCCCATCGCCGCGAGCTGGTCGACCTGTTCCTGGGTGAGCATGCCGAGGCTGCAGGCGATCTGGATGTCGACCTCGTTGCGGATGGCCTCGATGCCCGCGGCCACCTGGCTGAGCAGACGCTTGTCCGGGCCGCGGACGGCGGCGACAATACAGAACTCGGTGGCGCCGGTCTTGGCGGTCTGCTTGGCGGCCTCCACCAGCGACGGGATGTCGATCCAGGCGGTGCGCACCGGCGATTCGAACAGACCCGACTGCGAGCAGAAGTGGCAGTCCTCCGGGCAGCCGCCGGTCTTGAGGGAGATGATGCCCTCGACCTCTACCTCGGGACCGCACCACTGCATGCGCACGTCGTGGGCGACCTGCAGCAGTTCGGGCAGCCGGTCGTCGGGCAGACGCAGGACCTGCAGGACCTGGTCGTAGTCGAGGGCATCGCCGCGCTCGAGCACCTGCTCGCGGGCGATGTCGAGGATGTCGCCCGCCGGGGTGCTGCCGGCGATGTCGTCGGTGGTGTCGTCGGGTCGGACGGGTGCCTGGGTCACGAGGGAACTCCTGTCATGGTGGGGTGGTCTGTGGGTGTTGCTGTGGTCGGTGGCGCGGGGGCAGGTGCTGTCGTTGTCGGTGCCGCGCGGGTCGGGTCAGGTGGTCGGGTCGCCGGACCCCTCGTGACCCTCGCTCCTTCGTCGCTTCGGCCTCGGGGATCAAGGTGGGAGTCGCGCCGGCCTCGGGGATCAAGATGGGGGTCGCGCCCTACCGCCGGATCACGATGGAGGTCGCGATGGGCGGCGGCCCATTCCGGGTCGAACCAGGTGGGGGCGGCAGCACGGAACTCGTCGGGGGTGAGCGAGCCGGCGCCGGCGGGGATGACCGCGATCACCGGCACGCCGGTGAGCCGGGGCAGGTCGTCGCGGTTGCAGATCATCGCCAGGTCGGGTTCGGCCGGCCAGGAGCCGATGACCAGACCTGCGACGGTCAGGCCGTGGGCGCGGATCGCGTCGACGGTCAGTTCTGCGTGGTTGAGGGCGCCGAGCCCCGCCTGAACGACCACGACGACGTCCGCGGCCACCGCGCCGGCCACGTCGAGCAGGGTCAGGTTCTCGGCCAACCGCACCAGGACCCCGCCCGCGCCTTCGACGAGGGTGAGGTCGTGGTCGCCGGCCAGTCCGGCGACCGTGTCCACGATCGTGCGCAGGGCGACAGGCTCGGCACCGGCCCGCCGCGCTGCGGTCTCGGGTGCGAGCGGCTCGGGATAGCGGGCGCATTCGGCGGTGGTGACCGGTCCGGCCAGGGATTCGACGGCGGCGAGGTCGCCGGGCTCACCGGGCGGCATCCCGGTCTGGACCGGCTTGCAGACGGCCACCGAACCCCGTGCGACCGCGGCCAGTGCCGCTGTGGCGACGGTCTTTCCGACGTCGGTGGACGTACCGGTGACCGCGAGGATCCTTCCGGTCATCGGATCTGTGCCCCAACCTCGCGCAGCGACTCCAGCACCACGTCGCCGACGTGGTCGACGGTGGCGTCGTCGAGGTCGGCGCGCACCGTCAGCCGCAGCCGCGAGGTGCCCGGCTCGACCGACGGCGGCCGGAAGCAGCCGACGAGCACTCCCCTGTCGCGGCAGGCCTGTGCGGCGGCGACCGCCGGTTGCGGGTCGCCCACGATCAGCGAGATCACCGCGGCCGACGGAGTGGGGGCACCGCAGCGCCGGGCGAGCCGGATCACGTTGGCGCGCAGCCGGTCCGGGTATCCGGGATCGGCCCGCAGCACCCGCAGGGCGGCGAGCGCGGCGCCCGCCGCGGCCGGATTCAGACCGGTGTCGAAGATGAAGGTGCGGGCGGTGTCGATGAGATGGTCACGCAGCACCGCACTGCCGGCGACCAGCCCGCCCTGCGAGCCGAACGACTTGGACAGCACCCCCGTGACCACCAGATCGCGGGCACCGGCGAGTCCGCACTCGGCCACCAGACCGGCGCCGCCGGGTCCACGGACACCGAGCGCGTGCGCCTCGTCGACCAGCAGCGCGGCACCGTGGTCGTGGGCGGCGGCGTAGAGCTCACGGATCGGTGCGGGCTCTCCGTCGACGGAGTAGATCGAGTCGGTGACGACGAGCGCGCGTGGTTCGGTACGTCCGGCGAGCGCGGCGCGCACGGCCGCATGATCGCCGCGCTCGACGACCACGACACGGGCCCGCGACAGCCGGCAGCCGTCGATGAGCGAGGCGTGGGTGCCGGTGTCGCTGACGATCAGGCTGCCACGTCCGGCGAGCGCGGTGATGGCGCCGACGTTGGCGAGGTAGCCGGAGGAGAAGACGAGCGCGGCGGGTGTGCCGAGGAAGTCGGCGAGTTCGTCTTCGAGGTCGGCGTGCAGCCGGGTGGTCCCGCAGACCAGCCGCGACGACGTCGATCCGGTGCCCCATTCGTCGAGGGCCGCGTGGGCGCCGGCGATGACGTCGGGGTGGGTGCTCAGGCCCAGATAGTCATTGGAGGCGAGGTTGATCAGCGGTGCGGCCGAGTCCCGGACGTAGGGGTCTCTGTGCAGTCCGGCGTCGGCGCGGGCGACCGCGGCGTCGGTGAGCCAGGACAAGGCGTCGCCGAGGTCCGGACCCGCGCTGTGCAGGTGACTGGGCGTGGCTGTGGTCATCGGTTCTCTCCCTGGGACAGCGACACCAGCCGGTGCCGCGCCGTGGCCGCCGCGGTGATGCCCGCGCAGATCGTGGCGATGTCGTCGTCGGTGCACAGGAACGGCGGCATGGTGTAGATGAGGTCGCGGAACGGGCGCAGCCAAACGCCGGCGTCGACGGCGGCGCGGGTGGTCACGGCCATGTCGACGGGTTCGTTGAGCTGGACCACCCCGATCGCCCCGAACACCCGCACGTCGCGCACGCCGGGTGCCTCGCGCAGCGGTTCGAGACCGGCGGCGAGCCCGGACGAGATGCGTGCGATGTTCTCGCGCCACGGCGAGTCGAGCAGCAGGTCGATGGAGGCCACGGCCACCGCGCAGGCGAGCGGATTGGCCATGAAGGTGGGGCCGTGCGCGAGGCCACCGGCCTCCCCTGCGCTGATGGTCTCGGCGATCCGGGGGGTGCACAGCGTCGCTGCAAGAGTGAGATAGCCACCCGTGAGCGCCTTGCCGACGCACATGATGTCGGGGGCGACTCGGGCGTGGTCCGCCGCGAAAAGCTCTCCGGTGCGGCCGAATCCGGTGGCGATCTCGTCGAAGATCAGCAGCACCTCGTGGGCGTCGCAGAGCTCGCGCAGCCGGCGCAGCAGACGCGGGTCGTGAAAGCGCATGCCGCCGGCGCCCTGCACCACGGGCTCGACGATGACCGCCGCCAATTCATCTGCGTGCGAACCGATCGCGTCGTCGAGAAGGGCAACGTATGCCTCCAGCGCGGCATCGCCGGCACCGATCGCGGGTGGTTCGGGAACGAAGATCTGCGAGGGCAGCACCGACCGCCACATCGCGTGCATGCCGCCGTCGGGATCGCACACGCTCATCGGGGTGAGGGTGTCGCCGTGGTAGCCGCCGCGCCAGGTGAGCAGTCGGGTGCGCTCCCCGCGGCCGCGGCTGCGCCAGTACTGGATGGCCATCTTGGCGGCCACCTCCACCGACACCGAACCCGAGTCGCAGAAGAACACCCGCTCCAGCCCTGCCGGGGTGAGATCGACG
>NZ_BAED01000052.1 GCF_000241345.1 Gordonia amarae NBRC 15530 | reverse complement strand
GATCGGGCCCTTGCCGGTGATGTTGTTGGGGGTGATGCCCACCAGCGCCTCGCCCGGGGTGATGATGCCGGGGCAGTTGGGACCGATGATGCGGGTCTTGGCACCCTTCTCCAGGTTGTAGGCCCACGCGTAGGCCGAGTCCTGGACCGGGATGCCCTCGGTGATGACCACCAGCAGCGGGATCTCCGCGTCGATGGCCTCGATGATGGCGTCCTTGGAGAATGCCGGCGGCACGAACGCGATCGAGGTGTCGGCGCCGGTCTTCTCGATGGCCTCGGCGACGGAGGCGAATACCGGCAGTTCGACGGCGTTGCCCTCGGCGTCGACGTGGCTGACGGTGGTGCCCGCCTTGCGCGCGTTCACGCCGCCGACGACGTTGGTGCCGGCCTTGAGCATGAGCGCGGTGTGCTTGGTGCCCTCACCGCCGGTGATGCCCTGGACGATGACCTTGTTGTCTTTGTTCAGAAAAATCGACATGTCCAGCGTTCCTTACTTGCTCGCCAGTTCGGCGGCCTTGTCGGCGCCGGCGTCCATGGTCTCGGCCAGCGTCACCAGCGGGTGATTCGCGTCGGCGAGGATCTTGCGGCCTTCTTCGACCTTGTTGCCGTCCAGGCGCACGACCAGCGGCTTGTTGGCCTCGTCGCCCAGCTTGTTCAGCGCGCCGACGATACCGTTGGCGACCGCGTCGCAGGCGGTGATGCCGCCGAAAACGTTCACGAACACGCTCTTGACCTGCGAGTCACCGAGGATGACGTCGAGTCCGGCGGCCATGACCTCGGCCGAGGCGCCACCGCCGATGTCGAGGAAGTTGGCGGGCTTGACGCCGCCATGGTTCTCGCCGGCGTAGGCCACGACGTCGAGGGTCGACATGACCAGACCCGCGCCGTTGCCGATGATGCCGACCTGGCCGTCGAGCTTGACGTAGTTCAGGTCGTGTTGCTTGGCCTTGAGCTCGAGCGGATCGGTGGCTTCCTTGTCCTCGAACTCGGCGTGGCCGGGCTGGCGGAAGTCGGCGTTGCCGTCGAGGGTGACCTTGCCGTCGAGGGCCAGGATCTGGTCGTCGGGCGTGCGCACGAGCGGGTTCACCTCGACCAGCGTGGCGTCTTCGGCGACGAAGACCTCCCACAGCTTGGCGATGGTGATCGCGGCGGCGTCGAGCACCTCAGCGGGCAGGTGGCCCTGCTCGGCGATCGAGCGGGCGGTGGCGATGTCGACACCTTTGACGGCGTCGACGGGAACCTTGGCCAGCCGTTCGGGCTTGGTCGCGGCGACCTCTTCGATCTCCATGCCGCCCTCGACCGAGCACATGGCCAGGTAGGTGCGGTTGGCGCGATCGAGCAGGAAGGAGATGTAGTACTCCTCGGCGATGTCACTGGCCTCGGCGACCAGCAGCTTCTTGACGATATGGCCCTTGATGTCGAGACCAAGGATGTTTTCGGCGTGGGTCTGCGCGTCATCCGGGGTGGCGGCGTACTTGACGCCTCCTGCCTTGCCACGTCCACCGACCTTGACCTGCGCCTTGACCATCACAGGCTTGCCGATTTCCTCGGCAATCGCCCGCGCGTCTGCGGCGGTATCGGTCACACGTCCAGCGGAGGTGGGAACCCCGTGCTTGGCGAACAGTTCCTTCGCCTGGTATTCGAAGAGATCCATTCAGCTCACCGTCTCGTAGGTTTGCCCGCATATGGGTGTAACGCGGGCCATATCGGACTTTAAACCTGCCCGTTGTCGCGGAATCCATCACTCCGGCACCTTGTGCGACAGATCACTCGGTCGGTCGGGATGGCCGGCCTGGTGAGAGCTGCCGCCCGCACTGTCACAACGCAGGCAACCCGCAGGTTACCGGGATCTTGCGAACAGCAAATGCGACTTGACTTTCCTACATGCAAACTTGCAGCTAGCAAGCCGCCCGGTATCACAATGTGATCGCGCTCACATACCACCCTTGAATATGTCCGAACGTTGGACTTGGCTCCACCATTTCGTTACCGTCATATCTCAGGTCACGGAACGATCACGGACCGGCGTGATGCAGGCACTTGAAGTCAGCCTCAACTGGTGCCGTATCGTCATCACGGCACGGCCCGCCGCGAACCGTGACGGACAGCAGTGCCAGCGGTAACGAGAGAGAAGGTGGACGACTTGGCAGGACGTAGGTTCCGAGTCGACCCGACGTCGGCGGAGTCCACGGGGTCCGCAGGTACCGATCTGATCGACGGTTACGAGTTCGACGACGCCATGACCACGATCATCCCGATCGACGAGCTGCGCGCAGCAGCCGCCACCGAAGCCCCGGAGAGCTGGGACTACGGCCGCGGCTACTACGACGACTACCGTCCGACCGCCTCCGAGGTCACGCAGGACATCTTCCTGCCGGAGTCCGAGTTCGTCGACGACGAGCCCTTCGACCCGGCCGACACCTCCGGTGCCCGTCTCGACACCTACAGCCTGGAGACCAGCGGCGAGATCCGCCTGCCCCGCTCCAAGACCACCGACGACAGGCCGTTCCGCACCAATACCGGTCAGACCCGCCGTAACCGTGGCCGGCATCGCATCGCCGCCCCGCCCACCGCGCTCAAGGGCGGCCGCGCCGCGCTGTTCGCGGTGGCCGCCGGCGCCGCGGTCGCCGCCGTCTCGCAAGTCGGCTCCTCCTCGGAGGCGCCCGCACCGGCTCCCGCCGCCAACGTGTCCGACCCGGCAGTCGCCGCGACCGCCACCCCGGACCTCGGTCCCGGTGTCGCCGCCGCCGCACCGGCCGCCGACCTGAGTACCTTCACCGACCAGCTCGGCCTCGGCGAGGCACGCGCCGCCGAGCAGGCCCGCCGCGAGGCTCTGGCCCGCCGGCCGATGTTCGAGTCGCCGCTGCCGCTGGGCAGCTACCAACTCACCTCGGCCTACGCCAACCGTTGGGGCAGCTTCCACGGCGGCATCGACATGGCCGCTCCGCTCGGCACCCCGATCCACGCCGTCACCGACGGTGTCATCAAAGAGGCCGGACCGGCCTCGGGTTACGGCAACTGGGTGCAGTTGCAGGCCGATGACGGCACCATCACCATGTACGGCCACATGTCGTCCTCGGGTGTGCTGGTTCACGCCGGTCAGCGCGTCACCGCCGGCGATGTGATCGCCCTGGTCGGCAACGAGGGCTTCTCCACCGGCCCGCACGTCCACTTCGAGGTCTGGAAGAACGGCAACACCAAGATCGATCCGGCTCCGTGGCTCGCCCGCCACGGCGTCCAGCTGGCGAACTACACCGGATAGGCCACCAAGCCCGAACAGCAGAAACGCCGGCTCCCTCTCGGGGCCGGCGCTTTGCGGTATCCGGTGGTCAGAGCTTGTCGCCGGGCAACCCGATGGCCATGAACGTCATCCGGCCGACCCCGGGACCGTAGTCGATGACCAGCCGTTCGGTGGGGCCGCTGCCCTCCTTGGACACGACCTTGCCCAACCCGTACTTGGGATGGTTGTTGCGGTCACCGACCTCGTAGTTCACCACGGTGCGGCTGCTGCCACGACGCGCGGGATCCGGTGACCACGACGAGCCTGCTCGGGATGCCCGCCCCGACGAGTCCCCGAACACACCACCCGTCGATCCCCACTCGCGCCGCGCAGCACGCTTCGGCTCGGTGCGCCGCCAGTCGACGAGGTGCTGCGGAATCTCTTGCAGGAATCGGGATTCCGGGTTGCTCACCGGCTGCCCCCAGGAGGCGCGCATGAGCGAACGGGTCACATACAGGCGCTCCTTGGCGCGGGTGATGCCCACATACGCCAGGCGCCGCTCCTCGGAGAGCTCGGCCGGATCGCCCAGCGCCCGCATATGCGGGAAGTGTCCGTCCTCCCAACCGGTGACGAACACGACCGGGAACTCCAGCCCCTTGGCGGTGTGCAGGGTCATCAGTGTGACCACACCCTCGCCCTCGTCGGGGATCTGGTCGGCGTCGGCCACCAGCGACACCCGCTCCAGGAACGCCGCGAGCGACCCGGGTTCGGGCTCACCCTCACGCAGGCCCTCAGGATCGGTGTCCTCGGCGTCGTCGCGCTCGGCGGCCAGCTGCGCCGCATCGAGACTGAATTCCCTTGCCACGGAGACCAGTTCGTCGAGGTTGTCCAGCCGCGCCCCATCCTGCGGGTCGCTGGAGGCGGCCAGTTCGGCGCGATAGCCGGTGCGTTCGACGATCGCGTCGACCAGGTCACCGATGTCGCCACCCTCGGTGGTCGCGTCGATGGTGGCCTGGTCGTCGGCGGTGAAGGCCTCCAGATGATCGGCGCGCAGCGACTCGATCAGCTCGACGAAGCCGGCGATCTGCTTGTTGGCCCGGGTACCCAGCAGCGGCACCCGGCCCTCTGCGGCCTCCAGCAGCGCCGCGTAGAACGAGATGCCCAGGTTCTCCGAATGCACCGCCACGCACGCCTGGGCGCGGTCGCCGATGCCGCGGCGCGGGGTGTTGATGATGCGGCGCAGGCTCACCGAGTCGTCCGGATTGGCCACCACCCGCAGGTAGGCCACGATGTCGCGGACCTCTTTGCGTTCGTAGAACCTGGTGCCGCCCACCACTTTGTACGGAATACCATGGCGCACAAAGACTTCTTCGAGTGGCCGGGACCCCGTGTTGGTGCGGTAGAAGACCGCGATGTCGCCGTAGGAGTAGCTCGACGATCCGCCGATCGAATAGTCGGTGAGCGATTCGATCTCCGTGCCGATGAACGCGGCCTCGTCGCGATCGCTGTCGGCGACGTAGCCGACGATCAGTTCACCGTCGCCCGAGTCGGTCCACAGCCGCTTCTCACGGCGGCCCTCGTTGCGCGCGATGACCGCGTTGGCGGCCGACAGGATGGTCTGCGTCGACCGGTAATTCTGTTCCAGCAGAATCGTTTCGGCGTCGGGGAAGTCGCGTTCGAACTCCTCGATGTTGCGGATGGTGGCACCACGGAAGGCGTAGATCGACTGATCGGCATCACCGACCACACACAGTTCGGACGGGGCCACCGTTCCCCCGTCACCACCCACGAGCTCACGGATCAGCACATACTGCGCGTGGTTGGTGTCCTGGTACTCGTCCACCAGCACGTGCCGGAACCGCCTGCGGTAGTACTCGGCGACCTCCGGATGTCGTTGCAGCAGCGCCACCGTCTCCCCGATCAGGTCGTCGAAGTCGAAGGCGTTGGCCGCCCGCAAGCGGCGCTGATACTCAGCGTAGATGCGGGCGATGTCGGCGGCCGACGGCTGATCGTCGGGGGCTGTGTCGATCGCCTCCTCGGGCGAGATCAGCTCGTTCTTGAAGTTGGAGATCTGCACGCCGACGCCGCGCGGGTTGAACTTCTTCGGGTCGAGATTCAGGTCGGCGATGACCATCCCGAGCAGTCGCTTCGAGTCGTCGGCGTCGTAGATGGAGAAGTTCGAGTTCATGCTCCCGAGCAGCGACGACTGCGCCCGCAGGATGCGCACACACGTGGAGTGAAACGTCGACACCCACATGAACTTGGCCCGCGGACCGACCAGGTCGATGACCCGCTCACGCATCTCGGCGGCGGCCTTGTTGGTGAATGTGATGGCCAGCACCTGCCCGGGCGTGACGTCGCGGGCGGCGAGCAGATAGGCGATCCGCCGGGTGAGCACCGAGGTCTTGCCCGAGCCCGCGCCGGCCACGATCAGGAGCGGGGCACCCGAGTGCAGGACGGCGGCCCGCTGCTGCGGGTTGAGCCCGTCGAGCAGGTGTGCGCCCGGAGCGGGCTCGGGGCCCTCGCCCGGGGCCGGTGTGTCGGCGGAAACTGTGGTGCGCGCAGAGGTGGTCATCGTCAATCAAGGTTACCGGGCGCCTGCGACAAGCGATTTCGGACATAGTTCTCATCGCCGCCCATCCGGCACGCCCGGGCGGCGGCCACGGTCGACTCCGGCGGCGAGCTGTGCGCGGGACGTGGCAAAATCAGCGGCGTGACCGACACCCCCAGCGCTTCCGGACCCGCTGACGATTCCGCCGCCGACAGCGGCGTCCCCTTCGACCCGGCGGCCTATAACCTGGGCAGCGAGGTGGCCGACCTTCCCGACGACATCAACGTGCTGCGGCAGGAGATCGACCGGATGGACGCAGTCATCCTGGCCGCGGTCAAGCGCCGGTCGGCTGTGTCCAAGAAGATCGGTGCGGCCCGGATGGCCTCGGGTGGTCCGCGGCTGGTGCATTCGCGTGAGGTGAAGGTCCTCGACCGGTTCAGCGATCTCGGCCAGGAGGGTCACACCCTGGCGATGCTGCTGCTGCGCCTCGGCCGGGGCCCGCTCGGCCGCTGACGCGCACCCGGACGCACCGGCACGGGAATCCGGCAATTCGCCTGCCTTTCCCCTACTGACCAGTAGTGCCGCGCCCGCGCGAGTGAGCCGTCCACCACCTAGGCTGGGTCCATGAGTGAGGTCTCCGGGTTCATCGGCACTGGCAACGACGACATCACAGCGACACAGTCATGGCAGGCGCTCGCCGCCCACCAGCCCCATGTGTTCGCCATGCACCTGCGGGAGGTGTTCGCGGTCGATCCCGCGCGCGGCACCGAACTCACGGTCGACGTGGGCGACCTGCATATCGACTATTCCAAGCACCGGGTGCTGCGCGAAACGCTCGAACTGCTGATGAGCCTGGCCCGCGAGGTGGGGCTGGAGGATCTGCGCGATGACATGTTCGCGGGCAGGCACATCAACACTTCCGAGGACCGGGCCGTGCTGCACACCGCGCTGCGGTTGCCCGCCGACGCGCAGCTGACCGTCGACGGCCAGAACGTGGTGGCCGACGTGCACGAGGTGCTGACCGCGATGGGCGAGTTCACCGACCGGTTGCGCAGCGGCGAATGGAAGGGCCACACCGGCAAACAGATCACCGACGTCGTCAACATCGGCATCGGTGGCTCCGACCTCGGTCCGGCCATGGTGTACCAGGCACTCCGGCATTACGCAGACGGCCCGCGTTGCCATTTCGTCTCCAACGTCGACCCCGCCGACCTGGTGGGCACGCTGGCCGGTCTCGACGCCTCCACCACGCTGTTCATCGTCGCGTCCAAGACGTTCGGCACCCTGGAAACACTCACCAATGCGGCCGCCGCCCGCACGTGGCTGCTCGACCAGCTCGGCACCGACGCCGCTGACGCCGTCGCCAAGCATTTCGTCGCCGTGTCCACCAACGCCGACAAGGTGTCGGCGTTCGGCATCGACACGGCCAACATGTTCGGATTCTGGGACTGGGTGGGCGGCCGGTACTCGGTGGATTCGGCGATCGGCCTGTCGGTGATGGCGGCCGTCGGCAAGGGGCGGTTCGCCGAGTTCCTCGCCGGTTTCCACGTTGTCGACGAGCATTTCCGCACCCAGCCGCTGGAGCGGAACGCGCCGGTCATTCTGGGCCTGATCGGCCTGTGGTACGCCAACTTCTGGGATATGCAGTCGCGGGTGGTGCTGCCCTACTCCAACGATCTGGCGCGCTTCGCCGCCTACCTGCAGCAGCTCACCATGGAGTCCAATGGCAAGTCGGTGACCGCGCACGGGCACCGCGTCACCACCGACACCGGTGAGATCTTCTGGGGCGAGCCGGGAACCAACGGCCAGCACGCCTTCTACCAGCTCCTGCATCAGGGCACCCGGATCGTGCCGTCGGACTTCATCGGGTTCGCCCAGCCCACCGACGACATCGTCGACGCCGACGCGGGCTCGATGCACGATCTGCTGATGAGCAACTACTTCGCCCAGACCAAGGTGCTCGCCTTCGGCAAGACCGCCGACGAGATCGCCGCCGAGGGTGTGGACCCACATGTGGTGGCGCACAAGGTGATGCCCGGCAACCGACCGTCGACGTCGATCCTGGCGCCGGAGCTCACGCCGTCGGTCGTGGGCCAGCTCATCGCCCTGTACGAGCATCAGGTGTTCGTCGAGGGCATGATCTGGGGCATCAACCCGTTCGACCAGTGGGGTGTCGAACTCGGCAAGACCCAGGCCAAGGAACTGCTGGGCGTGATCACCGATACGGCGGCCCCACCGGCCCAAGGGGATTCGTCCACCGACGAGCTGGTCCGCTGGTACCGCCGCCACCGCGGCCGCGAGGCCTGAGCCTGCCGCACCATTTCTCGGGTTGGGTCAGCCCAGGTAGCGGGTGATCGACTGCGGGAGGTGGCGTAGGGCTGAGGCGATCGGCACCCACGGCCAGGCCGGGACGGGTGCCCACCGCTTCTCGTTGTCGATGGCCTTGACCAGAGCGTCGACGCCGCTGTCGAGGTCGGCCTTCAGCTTGGTGTCGACGCCGCGGTTGATGGCGGTCTCGATGTAGCCGGGCGCGACCACCGACACCGTGATGGGTTTGCCGGCGAACTCGGTCTGCAGGCCTTCGCCGATGGCGGTCAGACCGGCCTTCGACGCCGAGTAGGCGGTCTGCGCCTTCGGCTGGCCGCGCACACCGGCGATCGAACTGACGAGCACGAGATGGCCGTGGTTCTGTTCGCGGAAGATCTCCAGCGCCGCCTCGATCTGCGCGATGCCACCGATCAGGTTGGTCTGCACGGTCTCGATGTTGGCGTGGGCCTTGCCCGTTCCCATCGGGGCGCCCTTGCCCAGGCCCGCGTTGACGATGACGCGGTCGAGGCCGCCGAGCTCGTCGCGCAGCTTGCGGAAGACGACCGGCACGGTCTCGACGTCGGTGACGTCGAGTTCGCTGACGGCGACCTGTGCGGCGGTCGGCCGCAGCTCGGCGGCGAGCTCGTCGAGGCGGTCGATGCGCCGGGCGGCGAGGGCGAGGGATCGGCCCTGAGCGGCGTAGCGGCGGGCCATGCCTTCGCCGAGGCCGGAGCTGGCGCCGGTGATGAGGATCTTCTGGCGGGTGGTCATGCAGCGATCTTACCGACTGGTAAGAAGTGTTATTTGAGGAGCCGGGACATCCTGCGGTCGGCGAGCACCTTGCCGCCCGTCTGGCAGGTCGGGCAGTACTGGAACGACCGGTCGGCGAACGACACCTCGCGGACGGTGTCGCCGCATTCGGGGCACGGCAGTCCGGTGCGGGCATGCACCCGCAGCCCCGTCCGCTTCTCCGATTTCATCGTCGCCACCGACGCCTCGTCGAGGCGGGTGACGGCGTCGGTGAGCACCGACCGCAGCGCCGCGTACAGGCCGTCGACCTTGACCTCGTCGAGGGTGTCGGCGTTCGCGAACGGTGACAGCCTGGCCACGTGCAGGATCTCGTCGGAGTAGGCGTTGCCAATGCCGGCGATGACGCGCTGGTCGGTGAGCAGGTTCTTGATGCGGGCGTGCGATCCGGCGAGGATCTCGCCGAACTTCTCGCGGCCCAGACCGAGGGCATCGGGACCCAGTGTGGCGATCCGGTCGACGTCCTTCGGGTCACGCACCACCCACACCGCCAGGCGTTTCTGGGTGCCCGCCTCGGTGACGTCGAAACCCTCCCCCGGCAGGCCGCAGTGCACGCGCAGCGCTATGGGCCCCTTGCCGCCCGGTTTCGGCGGCACCTGCGAGAGTTTCTCGCTCCAGCGCAGCCAGCCCGCCCGGGACAGGTGGATGACCAGGTAGATCACGGCGTTCTCGTCGTCGTCGGATGCGTCGGCGTCGTCGGCGGGGACGGTCCGGATGAGCAGGTATTTGCCGATCCGGCCCACCGACAGAACCGTCCGGCCGGTGAGCGCCGTGTAGGGCGGGTCGGCGGTCTTGAGCACGGCGAGCGAGGCGACGTCGACGCGGCGGATGGGCAGGCCGGCGATACGGTCGTCGAGAAAAGCGGCGATCGCACCGACCTCGGGAAGTTCGGGCATACCCACCAGTGTGCTCTAGTTAGTGGATGCGCTCCGACTATTCCGGGTCCGGCCTCCACGGTTCAGGCTTCTCCGATGCCGAACTCGCCGCCCGCATCGCCGAGGGTGCGGGTGAGATCCTGCTCGGGGTCCGGCACGGCGACCTGTTGTCGGGGCGGCACCTCGGTGATGTCGGCGACACGATGGCCCAGGCGTGGATCGCGAGCGTGCTGGCCCGCCATCGCCCCGCCGACGCGGTGCTGTCGGAGGAGGCGGCCGACGTCGGCGACCGCGCGACGGCCGAGCGGGTGTGGATCATCGACCCGCTCGACGGCACCCGTCAGTTCGCCTCCGGCAGCGACGAGTGGGCCGTGCATGTGGCACTGACCGAGGGCGGGAAGATCACGCACGCCGCGGTGTCGTTGCCGGCCAAGGGACGGGTGTTCCGGTCCGACACCGTCGAGACCACCACCGGACCGCTCAGCGGCAGGCTCGCGACGTCGCGGTACGCCTCGTACGAGGTGTCGTGGGTCTCGCGCGAGCTCAAGCTGAACCCGATCCCGATCGGTTCGGCCGGCGCCAAGGCGATGGCGGTGGTGACCGGCGAGGCCGACGCCTACGTGCACGCGGGCGGCCAGTACGAGTGGGACAACTGCGCGCCCGTCGGGGTGGCGCTGGCCGCGGGCCTGCATTGCAGCCGGCTCGACGGCACCCCGATCGTCTACAACCAGCCGTATCCGTACATGCCGGATTTCGTCATCTGCCGCAGCGAACTGCGCGAGGACATGCTCGCCTCACTCGCCGAGATCTGGTGACCGCGTATTCTTGCGCAGCAGATACACATCCATCAACCAGCCGATTGATTCCCGCGCCCTGGACCGGGTTTCGGCGATCTCCTCCGCCACGTCGGCGACGCGGCCGCTGATCAGGATCTCGTCGGCGGTGCCCACGTAGGCGCCCCACCAGATCTCGTCGTCGGGGTCGGCGGTCTCGGTGAACGTCAGGTACGAGTCGAGCATCACCACCTGATTGCCGGAAGCACCGTCCGGGGTGCTCGCGAGCAGCCGGCCGGTGGTGATGTGGATGGGTTCGCCGATCCGGTTGAGCGGAATCCGGTGTGCCGCGGTCAATGCGCTGATGCTGGTGACTCCGGGGATCACGGTGACCTCGGGGGCGAGCACGCCGCGTGCGGTGAGGTCGTCGACGATCCGCAGGGTGCTGTCGTAGAGGGCCGGGTCGCCCCACACCAGGAACGCGGCCACCCCGCCTTCGCCGACGTCCTCGAGCAGCACCTGTTCGATGGCCGATGCCCGCGCAGAGTGCCAGCGACGCACCTCGGCGGCGTAGTCGGCGGGGTTGCGGTCACGGGGCGGGTCGGCGATCTCGATCATCCGATAGCCCTGCGGCGCATACCGATCGAGAATCTCCCGCCGGGCGTCGAGCAGTGATTGTTTGGCGGATCCCTTGTCCAGGAACAGGAATGCGTCGACACCGACCATCGCGTCGGCGGCGGCGAAGGTGACATGTTCGGGGCCGCCCGGACCGATGCCGATGACCCGGAGGGTGACCGGAACGCTCACAGCTTGATCCAGGGCAGGCCGTGCTTGCGGGCGGTCAGTGCCAGGATCACCTCACGCGGCACGAGGCGCCGGGCCAGGAAAACCAGCGGTGCCGAACTTCCCTTGGCGTAGAACGGTTTCGGATGTTCGGCCAGCGCGGCGTCGACAATCGCCTCCGCGGTCGCCTGCGCGGTGATGCCGGACTGTTCGTTCTCGGCGGTGGCCGCGGCGACGGTGGCGTAGTCGCCGGCGTACGGGGAGTTCTCGCCGATGTGGACGCTGCGCCGGCCGCCGATGCCGGTGGCGATGGTGCCGGGTTCGAAGCTGATCATGCGGATCCCGTACGGCGCCACCTCACGACGGGTGGCCAGCGCGAACGCCTTCAGCGCCGCCTTCGCCGCCGAGTACGTCGACCGGAACGCCACCGGGAAGCTCGCGAGCATCGACCCCACCATCACGACGGTGCCGTGCCGGCGTTCCCGCATCCCCGGCAGCACCGCCTTGGTGAGGGCGACAGGACCGAAGACGTTCTTGGTGAACAGGTCCTCGATCGCCTCCATCGGCGTGTCCTCGAGGGCCCCGGCCTGCGACTCGCCGGCATTGTTGATGAGGATGTCGATACGCCCGATCGTCTCGACTGCGGCGTCTGCGGTGGCGTAGTCGGAGTTGTCCAGGCGCACATAGGTGACGCCCGGCACCGGATCCGCGACTGCCTCGGGATTGCGGCTGGTGCCGTACACGGTGTGCCCACGCGCCACGAACTCCCGCGCGACGGCGGCCCCGATCCCGCTGGACGCACCCGTGACGAGGACGATCTCTGTGCTCATGCGCACAAACATACTGCGTGCTGCCCCCGCAGGGTCATGAGCGCTCCGGGCATGGCCTTTGAGTACTCCTGGCATGGCCTTGGGGGTGCGCCTGCGTAGATATTGTCCACACACGGTAAGCGCACACCGGCCGGAGGCCGGCGAGGATGTCACTGTGCTCCCGGCAGGATTCGAACCTGCGACACCGGCTTTAGGAGAGCCGTGCTCTATCCCCTGAGCTACGAGAGCGGGGCCGGCGGTCGCCGACAGCGGCAAGTGTACTTCATCACCTCGGGCGCCGAGTCCGCCCGTATCGGTGGTGGTCAGGAGGCGTTCATGAGCCGGGTCCGGGCCGCGTCGTCGAAGATCGTCTTGATTTTGCCCGGGTCGGTCGCCACGAAGGTGGCACCGCCGGTGACGTCGGTGATCTTGGTCAGTGACTCGGCGTCGGCATCCTCGGAGATGCCCATCGCCACGATCCGCACCGGACGCCCGGGGTCGGTGAGCGCCTTGAGCTGCTTGACCAGATCGTCGAGCGAGATGCTGCGCGAGTCCTCGTTGCGGCCGTCGGTCAGCACGGTGAAGGTGTTGGAGTAGTTGGGGTCGTAGTCTGCGAGCGCCTTCTTGTAGCCCGCCAGGATGGTGTCGTACAGGCCCGTGCCACCGCCGAGTTGGGTGGTCATCGCCTTCCGCACCCCGGTGATCAGCATGTCTCGCTGCATCACGTCGCCCACCTTCTCGTCGAGGCGGCGGGACGGGACGAGTTCGTTCCAATCGGTGCCGATGCCGCCCTTGTCAATCCCGAAGATCCACATGCCGACCACGCCGTTGCGCGGTATCAGCGCGAAGGCTCCGACGACGGCATCGGTGAGCAGTGCGGCCCGAGTCGAGTTCCCGGCGGGCGACTGCATCGAGCCCGACGTGTCGATCGCCATGATCGTGCGCGTGGGCAGGTTCAGCTCGAACCACTGGTCGAGCGCCTTGTCGAGCTTGGTCGCGTCGACCGTCAGCGCCTTGACCGGCTCGCCGACGCCGGTGCCGTCCGGGTTCCGGAAGCCCGCGGCGCCGAGAATCTTCTGGCCCGCGCCCGAACCGGCGGTGCGCACCAGGGCCGCGGCGGCCTCGGCGGTCCGGTCGCGGTGCGCTTTCGAGGTATTGACCAGCGGGTAGTCGATGAGGACCGTGCCGGTCGCGGGAGTGGTCGCCTGCAACCGCGTCCCCGCATGGCCGCGCAGGAACTCCAGGTACTGCTGCTCGGAGGTCACCACATGCACCGTCGACGTGTCGGCCAGTTTCAGCCGCCCCTGCTCACTGTCCTCGGTCGCCCCCGCGTCGTTGCGCCGACTCGCCATCTCGGCCATCGCCAGCATCAGCGTCCGCTTGTTCAGCTTGTCGGCGCCGGGCGCTCCCAGCGCACCGATGATCGGCGCGTCCGCCAGCGACGAGGACGCCGGATTACCGATGTTCAGGTCCGGCAGGTTCATCACGTCCACCCACGAATCCTCCGAGACGGTCTGGGTGCTCGCGACCACCGCGGGTGTGGTCGCCAGCGATCCGACGACGGCGCCGGATCCGAGCCGGACCTGGGCGAGGACGCGGCGCGCACGGTGCTGCGAGTCGGCCACCCAGAGATCGGGGATGTCTTTGCCCCCGGTGAGCAGTGCGGGAATCCGGCCACCTTCCACCGCCTCGACTGAGTAGTCGAAACACGAAGTATCCGAAGCTTTCTCGGCAACAGACCGCAGCGTCGTGGCGATAGTCGGATCGGCCGCGACGGCGATGCCGGTGCGGTTCCCGCCGCAACCGTCGGCGACGTCGCGCCACAGCACCACACCGCCGGCCAGGATCGCCACGAGCGCCACCGCAGTCGCGACCCTGATCGTGGCACCGCCGCGCCCACCCTCACCATGCGAGCCGCCGCGCCGACGGTCACCACCATGCCGCACCATAAACGCCCCCCATCGCCGAGTCACAGCCTGAAACGGTGGTCACGCCATGTCACAGGTGACGTCAATCGCGTGCCGGAGGGCAATACGTCCGCTTCCGAACTCACTGGAAACAGTATGTACGGAATAGGAGAGTTTGACAATCAAACGTTAACTATTGGGTTTCCTGAAATGACGAATTCAATTCTCAAATCCTGGTGACCCCGAGGCATCGCGAGTCAGAGAGTGCCGATTCCCGCCGGCAAGGATTTCGGGGTATGACAGCACGGGTTCAGCGGAAGGTGCGCAGGCGCAGGCTGTTGGCGACCACGAAGACGCTGGAGAAGGCCATCGCGGCACCGGCGAGCATCGGGTTGAGCATGCCGAGCGCGGCGACCGGGATGGCGGCCACGTTGTAGGCGAAGGCCCAGAACAGGTTGCTCTTGATGGTGCGAAGGGTCTTGCGGGACAGGCGGATCGCATCGGCCGCACTGCGCAGGTCGCCGCGCACCAGGGTGATGTCGGAGGCGGCGATCGCCACGTCGGTGCCGGTGCCCATCGCCAGACCCAGGTCGGCCTGGGCGAGGGCGGGGGCGTCGTTGACGCCGTCACCGACCATCGCGACCGTCTTGCCCTCGGCCTGCAGCGCGGCGATCACCTTCACCTTGTCGGCGGGAAGCACCTCGGCGTGCACCTGCTCGACGCCCACCTCGTCGGCGATCTGCCGGGCGACGGCCGTGTTGTCGCCGGTCAGCAGGACCGGGGTGAGGCCGAGCTCGACGAACTGTGAGATCGCCTGCGCACTGGTGGGTTTGACGGTGTCGGCGACCACCAGGATGCCGCGGGCCCGGCCGTCCCAGCCCACCGCGACGACGGTCTTGCCGCCCTGTTCGGCGGCTGCCTTGGCCGCGGACACCTCATCGCCGAGTGCCTGTGACCAGTCGGCCAGCAGCGCCTCGCGGCCGACGATCACGGCCTTGCCGTCGACGACACCCTGCACACCACGGCCTTCGAGGTTGGTGAAACCGTCGACCGCCGGCAGGTCGCCGACCTCGGCGCGGGCCCCGGCGGCGACGGCGGCGGCGATCGGATGCTCCGATGCGTGCTCGAGCGCCCCGGCCATCCGCAGCAGGTCGGCGCGTTCGACACCCGGTTCGGCCACGGCGTCGACGAGGGTCATGGTTCCGGTGGTGACGGTGCCGGTCTTGTCGAGCACGACGGTGTCGACCTGCCGGGTCGACTCCAGCACCTCCGGCCCCTTGATCAGGATGCCGAGTTGGGCGCCGCGTCCGGTACCCACCAGCAGGGCCGTGGGGGTGGCCAGGCCGAGCGCGCACGGACAGGCGATCACCAGAACCGCGATGGCGGCGGTGAACGCTGCCGTGACCCCGAACCCGGCGCCCAGCCAAGCCCCGAGGGTGCCGACGGCGATCGTGATGACGATGGGCACGAACACACCCGAGATGCGGTCGGCCAGCCGCTGCACCGGCGCCTTGCCGGTCTGCGCGTCCTCCACGAGCCGCGCCATCTGCGCGAGCTGGGTGTCGGCGCCGACCCGGGTGGCCCGGACCACCAGCCGCCCACCGGCGTTGACTGTCGCACCGACCACCGAGTCGCCGGGACCGGCCTCCACCGGCACCGACTCCCCGGTCAGCATCGACATATCGAGTGCGGATTCGCCGGAGACGACGACGCCGTCGGTCGCGACCTTCTCCCCCGGCCGCACCACGAACTCGTCGCCCACCGACAGGTCGTCGATCGGGATCCGCACCTCGGCGCCGCCGCGGAGCACCGCCACGTCCTTGGCGCCGAGCTCGAGCAGCGCACGCAGCGCCGCACCGGCCTGCTTCTTGGACCTCTTCTCGAAGTAGCGGCCGGCGAGGATGAACATCGTGACGCCGGCGGCGGCCTCCAGATAGATGTTCGACGCGCCGTCCGAGGGCTGTAGCGAGAACTCGAAGCCGTGCCGCATTCCCGGTTCGCCGGCGTCACCGAGGAACAGCGCGTACAGCGACCAGCCGAACGCGGCGAGCGTGCCCAACGAGATCAGGGTGTCCATGGTGGCGGCGCCGTGCCGGAGGTTGATGGCGGCGGCCTTGTGGAACGGCCAGGCACCCCAGATCACCACGGGCGCGGCCAGCGCGAGCGAGGCCCATTGCCAGTTGGTGAACTGCCAGGCCGGGACCATCGCCGTCGCGATCACCGGAACGGTCAGCACGACCGCGCCGATCAGCCTGTGCCGCAACGACTCCAGCTCACGATCGGCCGGGTCGTCGGCGTCCCCGGGATCGGCATCCCCGGGCTGGGCACGCGTGGGCCTGGGCAGCGTCGCGTCATAGCCCGCGTCCTTGACCGTGCCGATCAGTACCTCGGGGTCGAGGCCGGCGGGCGCGGTGACCTTCGCCTTCTCGGTGGCGTAGTTGACGGTCGCCTCGACGCCGTCGAGCTTGTTGAGCTTGCGTTCGATGCGGTTGGCGCACGAGGCGCACGTCATCCCGGTGATGTCGAGTTCGTAGCTCGCCCCGGTGGCCGGGGCCACGGGCGCGGTGGTACTCATCGTCAGAATCTCTCTTTCCGGACCGGGTCAACGCGTGGCGACGGCGTCGACGACAAACGTCGCGGTGCGCACGACCCCGTCGATCTGGAAGTCGAAGTACAGCAGGTAGCGGCCGGCGCCCGGCGCGCGTGTGGTGAACCCGACGCGCGGCCCTGAGGTCTGCCCCGGCCGGGGTTCGGCACCATCCGGATGGATGGGCAGGTAGCCCAGGTCGCTCTCGCGCAGCGCCACCAGATGCCCGAACGCTCCGAGGTATGGCTGCAGCGTGGTCACCGGGACGCCGTCGCGGGTGACCGTGATCGCCAGCGGGGCGTCATGGCCGGCCATCGGCGTACCCGACAGGGTGAGGTGGAAACCGTCGACGTGGTCGGCGGTCCGTGGCGTGGTGGGCACCGGCGCGGCAAGCCCATCCGCGGGGCTTTCGGGAGCGGCGTCGTGGTCCGGGTCGTGGCCGCCGGACATCTCCTGATGGGAGTCCTGCGCGCGTTGCTTCCACGAGCTGACGACGCTGTCGGGCACCGCCACCGCGGCCACCCCGAACGCGACCGCGAACACCGCGACGAGCGCCGCGGCGAACAATGCGAGCCGCCGTCCGGTGCTCATCAGATACGCACCGCCGAATAACCCGCCTCATCGACGGCCGCGAGCACCGCAGCGTCATCGACGGTCCCGTCACCGGTCACGACGAGCCGGCCGGTCGTGGCGCTGACCTCGATGCTGTCGACGCCGGGCACCTCACCGACCTCTTCGCGCACCGACATCTCGCAGTGTCCGCAGGTCATGCCTGTCACCTGGTACTCGGTCGTGGTCGCAGCACTCATCGCCATCTCCGTAATCCGTGGTCGTAGGGGTCCGTTTCCGTGGGCCACTCCCACGGTATACCCCCCTAGGGTATCTAACAAGCCGCCGCCTTCGGGCATTCCCATACCCCCGGGGGCTATGATGGCGGTCTGCCGCCAGCCCCGCACCCGAGGACATCACCCATGACCGACGCACCTTCGGACACCGCCACCGACGACGCGGCGGACAGCTGCCACTCGGGCGCCACCCACGGCTATATCGCCGACAAGAGCCGCTACCTCGCCAGGCTCAAGCGCATCGAGGGCCAGGCCCGGGGCATCCACCGGATGGTCGACGAGGACGTCTACTGCATCGACATCCTCACCCAGATCTCGGCGCTGACCAGCGCACTGGAAGGTGTCGCCCTGGCCCTGCTCGACGACCATCTGCGGCACTGCGTGCTCAGCGCCGCCACACAGGGCGGCCCCGAGGCCGAGGAGAAACTGCGCGAAGCGTCCGCGGCGATCGCCCGGCTCGTGAAATCCTGACGGCAATCCACACCGTGCCGACGGCTCACAGGCGACGCACGTAGACTCATCCATCGCGACCGATAAGCAACGCGAAGGTGCTCGTGCAATCCATCCCGCAGACCCAGCCCGCCGATTCCGGACCCACCGGCCCGGAATCGGATGAACGGACCGCCCGGGGAACCGGCGGCGCCAAGGCCGGCACCGGGCGCGCCTACACCGCCGACCTCGTCCGGGTCGCGCTGTTCACCGGCGTGGTCGTCGCGCACAGCGTCAACGGCCTCAGCTTCGCCCCCGGTGTGGAACGCGGCTCGCATCTGGCCGGCACCCTGCTGCATCTGACCCGCTACGGGTTCGTCGTCGTGACTCTGTTCGTGCTGGTGCTGAGCATGCACGGCAAGACGATGACCGCCACCGAGTTCTGGCGCCGCCGGTTCGGGCTGGTGCTGTGGCCGTATCTGCTGTGGACGATCATCTACTCGATCACCGACCACCTGCTCATCCGGAACAACCCGTTCCCGTCCGCGGGCACCTGGTTCGCCGACCTGGGCGGGGACCTGCTCGCGGGCACCGGCAAGTACCAGCTGTACTTCCTGCTGATCTCGATGCAGATCTATCTGTTCTTCCCGCTGATCATCAAGGTCGTCGAGCGGTATGCCGACCACCCGTGGCGGGTGATCGCCGTCGGGGCCGTGATCCAGGTCGGGATGTTCTCGCTGTATCACTACACGCCCCGCCCGCTGTCCCCGTTCTGGAGCGAGGTCTTGGAGCACCTGTGGAAAACGGTGCCGATGTATTCGATGTTCATCGCGATCGGCGCCGTCGCGGCCTACCATCACCAGGCGGTGGAACGGTGGCTGCGTGTGCACTGGGTCCTCGTCGTGACCTGCGCGCTGGCGTCGGCCGCGCTCAGCGTGACCGCCTACTGGGTGGCCACATCGCCGGGTGAGGTGCCGTGGCTGGCCAACTCACCGTGGAACCCGGTGAACCTCCCGTGGCTGGTGTGCGGTTTCGCGTTGCTGTGGCTGGGTGCGACGGTGTGGGACGATCGGCGCAGGTCGGGCAGGCGCAGCGGAACAAGGTTCGTGTCCTGGGCGACCAAACGCGCGTTCGGCGTGTTCGCGGTGCACCCCCTGATGCTCGATATCCTCGCGCGGGCCGGGTACTTCGACAGACTCTTCGAGTGGTTTCCCGGCGCACCGGCGGTCCGGGCGATCGTGTTGATCGTCACGGCCCTGGTGCTGTCGCTGCTCGTCGTCGATGTCCTGCTGCGCACCCCCGTCAGCCGGTATCTCGTTGCCCGGCCACGTATTCCGCTGCCCGGGGAGCGCCGGGTGCGGAATGCTCTCGAACGCCGCAGGACCGGCCACCCGATTGATCACTGACCCCGGCACACGTATCTGAGCTGGTATAAGGGAGGACATGACCGCCATCGGTAGGCGCCGCCGCAGGTCCCGCCCACCACTGCGCGGCATGAAGCCCACACTCCGTAAGGCCGGAGCCGCACTCACCGCCCTGGTGAGTACCGTAGCGGTGTGCCTCGGCGCCGCGCATTCGGACGCCGCACCCCGGACACCCCCACCCGGCACACCCCCCTCAGCCGAACCGTCACCCGAGTCGGGCATGCAGCCGCCGTCCGAGAATCCCGGTTTCGCCGGTCGGGTTTCGCTGATCACCCAATCCCGGGTGGGTGCCACGCAGGTCTCGTCGCTGGTGTCACGACTGATCCGCGGCAACGCCAGTCCCAGCGAATCAGAGCTCGCGCGGGAGTCGGATCCCGGACGCCCGCCGACCACCGCGGTCGACGGCGTCGTGATGACGATGGGCGTGTTCCACGGCTGGAATGTATGGCGCATGGCCCCGCGGAAGGGTGCCGTGTCCAAAGCCCCGATCACCACCCGCAATTCACCGAAGACCATTGTCGCCGTGCACGGGGGTGCATACGTGCTCCCGCCCACACCGGAGCACTGGACCTACTACGCGTCCCTGGTCCGTGACACCGGCGCCACGGTTGTCGTCCCCCTCTACCCCGGTGTCCCGATCGCCCACGCCGCGAGCGTGGTCCCCGTCATGGCTGACTACTTGACCTCGCAGATCCGGCAGCACGGTGCGACCAACGTGAGCGTGCTCGCGGACTCCGCCGGGGCGGGGCTCACCCTCGCCGCCACCCAGCAACTCGTGAAGCGGGGCCTGCCCACACCCGCGTCGTTGGTGCTGGTCTCGCCGTGGCTGGACGTCACGATGACCGACACCGCGCCCGCACCGTATTTCGACCCGTTCCTCAACATCGACACGTTGCGGACCGCCGGCCGGATGTGGGCCGGCCGCCTGAGCACTCGCGACCCCCGGGCCAGTCCGCTGTTCGGCAGCCTCCAAGGCCTCCCGCCGACCTACGTCTACAGCGGATCGGTCGACCTGCTGTACACAGACGCGTTCGCGTTGTCCCGGAAAGCCGCGAAGCTGCCCGGCGCCAAGATCTGGTTCGACATGCGCTGGGGAGGTACCCACATCTGGCCGATGAACGGCAGTCTGGCCGAAGGCAGGGCGATGGCGCCGGTCCTGCAACGGCAGCTTCTCGGCACAACGTCCTGACTGTCCCACACACTGTGGGAACGAGTATCGCGTGCGGGCGCCCCGGATCTCCGGTAGCGCCCCTGCGGCCTGACCCTAGGCCGCGTCGGCCTCGGTGACGCCTTTGATCAACGCGGCCTCGGTGTGCTTGATCACGCCGGAGATCGCCGGTTCGATGATCGCGCCGAGGGCGCGCCCCGCCAGACCGCCGGGCAGGGTGTAGTCGAAGAGCACGGTGACTCGGGTGTCCTCGTCCGACCCGGCGAACGCCCAGCTCATCGACACGTCGAAGCCGTCGATCGAGTCGAGCGTGATCTGCTCGTTCTCCACCCATTCGGTGCATTTGAGGGTGGTGTGCAGCGTTTTGGGGCCGAGTTTCATCGACGCGTCGAACGTCGCCCCGACGCCCGAGGTCTGTTCGGTCAGCGGGTTGAACTTGGTCACCCCGAACATCCAGCCGGGAACGGTCCGGTAGTCGTCGACGTAGGCGAACACCCGCTCCCGAGCGATCGTCACCTGCACCTCATGGCGTACCTGCGTCACAGTGGGCTCCTTCCACAGCCTCAAGATTCCACAGCCTCAAAAACAAGCGCTAGTGATCGTAACTGAGTGTCAGGCCGGGTTCGACGGCGACCCGATTCACTCGACCGAATTCTATATGTGACTTATTGCATACAGGTCCGTGGGGCTCATCGTGGTGTTTTCATCACCGTCACACTCGGGAAATGGCCAGGGCACGTGGCCGCCATAGCGTCGGTAGCCGCATCACCCACCGCACCACAGGAGCCCGGAATGAGTGGCAGCACATCTCGTCGTCAGGCCATCGAGGCCATCACCAACTACTCGGTTCCCGCGCCGGGTTTCCCCGAACCACTCGCCGACACCTTCGGCCGCAACGTCTTCTCCCTCCCGGTGATGAAGGCACGACTCCCCAAGAACGTCTACAAGGCAGTCACGGCCACCATCGACCAGGGTGCGCCCCTCGATCCCACCCTCGCCGACTTCGTGGCCTCGGCGATGAAGGACTGGGCCATCGAGAAGGGCGCCTCGCACTACGCGCACGTCTTCTATCCGCTGACAGGCTTCACCGCCGAGAAGCACGATTCGTTCCTCGAGCCCGACGGGGCCGGCGCCTCGCTCGCCGAATTCCAGGGTAAGACGCTGCTGCAGGGTGAGCCCGACGCGTCGAGCTTCCCGAACGGCGGCCTGCGCGGCACTTTTGAGGCCCGCGGCTACACCGGGTGGGATGTGACGAGCCCCGCCTACATCCTGGAGAACCCCAACGGGAACACCCTGTGCATCCCCACGATCTTCATCTCCTGGACCGGCGAGGCGCTCGATAAGAAGACCCCGCTGCTGCGCAGCCAGCAGGCCATGAGCAAGCAGGCCATGCGGCTGCTGAAGCTGTTCGGGCACACCGATGTCGACACCGTGGTGTCGTACGCGGGCGCCGAGCAGGAGTACTTCCTGATCGACCGCCACTTCTACTACGCCCGCCCCGATCTCACCGTCGCCAACCGAACCCTGTTCGGCGCCAAGCCTTCCAAGGGTCAGGAGTTCGACGACCATTACTTCGGCGCCATCCCCGAGCGGGTGCTGGCCTTCATGATCGAATTCGACCGGGAGCTGTTCAAGCAGGGTATCCCCGCCAAGACCCGGCACAACGAGGTCGCCCCGGGACAATTCGAGATCGCCCCGGTCTTCGAGAAGTCCAATCTCGCCCATGACCATCAGCAGCTCATGATGACCACGATGAAACGGGTCGCCGAACGCTACGGCATGGTCGCCCTGCTGCACGAGAAGCCGTTCGCCGGTGTCAACGGTTCGGGTAAGCACGTCAATTTCTCGCTCGGCAACAACAATCAGGGAAACCTGCTCAACCCCGGCGACACCCCGCACGACAACGCACAGTTCCTCGTGTTCTGCGCGGCGATCATCCGGGGTGTCCACAAGTACGGCGGCCTCCTGCGCGCCTCGATCGCCTCGGCCTCCAACGACCACCGCCTCGGCGCGAATGAGGCCCCGCCGGCGATCATTTCGATCTTCCTCGGTGATCAGCTGATGGACGTGTTCGATCAGATCGCCAAAGGCGGAGCCAAGGCCAGCAAGGAGTCGGGCGTGCTGGAACTGGGTGTGGACACCCTGCCGCCGCTCAAGGCCGACGCGGGCGACCGCAACCGCACCAGCCCGTTCGCCTTCACCGGCAACCGATTCGAGTTCCGCGCCCCGGGCTCCAACCAGTCAATCGCCGATCCGATGATCGCCATCAACGCGATGCTCGCCGAATCCATCGATTACATCGCCTCATTCCTGGAGCGGGAGATCGAGGGCGGCGCCGCGTTCAACGACGCGATCCAGAAGGTTCTCGAGGAGATCATCGTCGAGCACGGCATGGTGGTGTTCAACGGCGACGGCTATTCCCAGGCATGGCAGGAGGAGGCGGCCGGGCGTGGGCTGCTCAATCTGCGCACCACCGTCGACGCCATCGCCCAGTACGACAAGCCCGAGATCAAGGAGCTCCTGTCGGACTACGGCATTCTCAGCAACCGGGAACTGGAGGCCCGCAAGGAGGTCGTGCTCGAGCAGTACGCCCTGACCATCCTGGTGGAGGCCAAGGAGACCCTGGAGGTGGGCAAGACGATGATCCTGCCCGCCGCGATCCGCTACCTGGGCGAGCTGGCGGGCACCGCGGCCCAGCTGCTGGCCGCCGGTATCCAGACCGAAACACCGACGCTGCTCACGCTCAACAAGTACGTCAAGGATTTCAACAGCAGCCTCGGCGCCATCGAGGAGGCCATCGGCGGGTTCGGCGGCGACGACGTGGAAGCCGAGGCCAAGTACGCACTGGACACACTCATCCCGGCGATGACCGTGGTTCGCTCCATCGCCGACAAACTGGAATCCATTGTGGCCGATGACATGTGGCCGTTGCCGACCTACAACGAGATGCTCACGATCCTCTGAGCGTCCGAGAGGGAGACGCACACCGGCGTCCGCATCCACCCGGGAGGGCGGGTGCGGACGCCGAATGTGTCCGGGGACTGTTCCGCCTATTCGGCGGCATCTTCCCTGATCTGGGCGATCGCCTTCTTGAAACCGCCCGAGGTGAGCGAGGATCCGGCGACCTTCGAGATGTCGTCGAGGTCGTCGATGCTCTTGCCGATCACGAGATCGTTGATGCCGCTCGCGAACTTCCCCTGGAAGGTCGCCGACACACCTTTGGTGTGGCTGCGGTCGAGTTCGAGTGCGGTCACATTCCCTGATGCGAGAGTAACTGTGACGCCGATGCTCTGTTGACCGCCGGGGCTGACGTATGTGCCGGTGGCCGAGTAGGTGCCGTCTTTATAGGACCCGCCCGAATCCGCGGCCGTGGAGACCGCTGCGTTGTCGGCGGGTGTCGTGGTGGTGTCCGAGGAGTCCGCGTCGTCGCCGCAGGCGCCGACGGCCAGGCCCACGACCGCGAAAGTCGCGGCCACTCCGGACGCGCGCAGCACGCGCTCGGGCATTGTCGTTGCAGTCATGCCTGCAGATTGTGCCGTGCCACCCGGCCCTCGCGCACGCCCGGAACGCCGATCGCCAGGAAATCCTCAGAAATCAGACATCACGGCCGTTCCGGTCATCACCGTGAGGTGCGTCTACCTGGTGCCTCCTGCCGAGGCGAGACGCGTTCTGGCCGCGTCCTCGAACAGGGTGCGGATCTTCGTCGGGTCCGTCGCCACGAAGGTCGCACCCCCGGTGACGTCGGTGATCTTGGTGAGCGAGGCCGCGTCGGTGTCCTCGGAGATACCCATCGCCATCACCCGCACCGGACGCCCCGGATCGGACAGTGCCTTGAGCTGCCTGAGCAGCTCGTCCAGGCCGATGCTCGCCGAGTCCTCGTTGCGGCCGTCGGTCAGCACGGTGAAGGTGTTGGAATAGTTGGGATCGTAGGTCTCGACCATCTTCTTGTAACCCGCGAGGATCGTGTCGTACAGGCCGGTTCCGCCACCGAGATCGGTGGTCATCGCCTGTCGCACCCCGGTGTTCAGCACCTCCCGCTGGGTCTGGTTGCCCACCTTCGCGTCGAGACGGCGGGACGGGACCTTCTCCTTGAAGTCGATTCCGAAGCCGCCCTTGTCGATGCCGAAGATCCACACGCCCACCACGCCGTTGCGCGGGATCAGCGAGAAGGCGTTGCTGACCGCCTCGGTGAGCAGTGCGGCGCGGGTCGACATTCCGGCCGGCGCGGTCATCGAGCCGGAGGTGTCGATGGCCATGATCGTGCGGGTCGGCAGGCTCAGATCATGCCATTGATCCAGTGCGGCATCGAGTTTCGCCGGATCGACGGTCAACGTCTTGATCGCTTCGCCGACGCCCGAACCGTCCGCGTTCCGGAAGCCGTTGTTGTTGAGGATATCCTGCCCCGACCCGGAGTGCGCGGCCTTCGTCAGCGCATCCGCCGCCTTCGCGGCACGGTCGCGTTTGTCGCCGGCCGTGACCACCAGCGGATAGTCGACGGACACGGTGCCCGCGGCGGGCGTGGTGGCCAGCAGCCGGGACCCCGCGTTGTTGCGCAGGAACTGCAGATACTGCTGTTCGGAGGTGACCACCGGGACAGTCGAGGAGTTGGCCAGCTCCAGGCGGGCGTCCTCGGTGTCGTCGAGCGGCGTGGCGTTGTTGCGCTGGGCCGCCATCTCCGCCATCGCCGTCAGCAGCGCCCGGCCGTTGACCTTACCCGAGGCCGCGGCGTCGAGCGCGCCGATGATCGGTGCGTCGGCCAGCGACGACGATGCCGGGTTGCCGATCCGCAGGTTGACCAGTTTCATCACGTCGATCCAGGTGTCGAAGGTGATGCTGCGGGTGCTCACCACCACCGCCGGCGATGTGGCGAGGGACTTCCTGACCGCATCGGAACCAAGCCGCACCTGGGCGATCACCCGGCGCGCGCGCTGGCTCGAATCCGCCACCCACAGGTCCGGGACGTTCTTACCGCTGGTGAGCAACGACGGAATCGCGCCGCCGGCCACCGCGTCGACGGTGAAGTCGTAGCAGGAGTCGGCCGACGCCTTCTTGGCGAGCGATTTCACGGTGTCGGCGATCGTCGGATCGGCGGCCACCTTGACGGCACCGCCGCTGCAGGAACCGTGGATACCGCGCCAGAGGATCACGCCACTGACGAGCAGCACCACGAGCAGGAGCGCGGTCAGCAGCCACATGCCCGTACGGCTGCGGCGCCGGGTACCGCCACCGGCCCCGAGGTCATCGAGGGAGAACCCACCGGTCGCCGCGGCCGACCGTTCGCGTCTTCCAGAACTGCTGTGCCGCACCATAATCGTTCCCCACTCGTCGTTGCATACCGAGAGGAATTCATGTCTTAACACGTTTGATCAACGCGACAAAAGCGTGTGACCACCCCGACGACGCGCGGAATGCACCGAATCCGGCCATTCACACCACGATTTCCCCCGCTGTAGCATACCCAATCCGTGTGCCCGATCATAGTCGGAATACACCATTCCAGAGGGCAATACTGCTATTTGTTATTGTGCATCGAATCCAAGGCATCGCAGGATGCAGGACATTTCCCGTTCTCGGGGACTATTAGAAGTGCTAATAGTTTGTCCGGAGGACGATTTCCGCGACTGAGCTTTGATACGGTCCGTACCACCGCTCATTTTCCGTCCGCACCGATCGGATTCACCGGCGGCGACAGCCGCGGACGCACCGCCCCCGCGAACAACCCCTGAATGCCATACGGGTCGGCGGTCACGGACGTACCGCCGCCCGTCACGTTCGTGATCGTCGTCAATGTCGCCCGGTCGACGTCCGCCGACACCCCCAGCACGACCACCCGCACGGGTCGCCCCGGATCCGCGAGCCGCTTGAGCTGATCGATCAGCGTCGCCGGCGTCGGCCCCTGCAGGTCGTCGTCGCGACCGTCGGTGACGATCGTCAGGGTGTTGGTGTAGTCGGCGTCGTAGCCGTTGAGCACGGCCTTGTACCCGGCCAGGATGGTGTCGTACAGCGCTCTGCCGCCACCGAGTTCGGCCTTGAGCGACCTGTTGATGCTCTCGTCGAGGATGTCACGCTGGGTCCAGCTCCGGACCGGATCGCCGAGCCTGCGCGAGGGCACCGTCTCGAGCCAGTCCTGGCCGTTGCCGCCCTTGTTGAGGCTGTAGATCCACATGCCGACATCGGTGTTCGGGGGCAGTTGCCGGAGCCATCCGAGCGCCCCGTCGATCACCAGGGCTGCACGCGTCGAGTCTGCGGCGGGCATACGCAGCGACGTCGACACGTCCAGGGCCAGGATGGTGCGGGTGGGCAGCGCCATGGCGGTCCACTCGTCCACGGCGGCATCGACCCGGGCCGGGTCGATGGTGAGCGTCTTGACAGGCTTCCCGACTCCGGTGCCATCGGGTGCGCGGAAGCCCTGCCCGGTGAGAATCTTGCGGCCGGCTTGCGACCGCGCCGCCTTCAGCAATGTCACACCCGCGTCCGCCGCCTGATCGGAACCGGCGGTGTTGACGAGCGGATAGTCCAGCAGCACAGTGCCGTCCGAGGGAACGGTGCTGATCAGCGATGAGTTGGGATAGTGCCGTTTGAACGTCATGAACTGCTGTTCGGAGGTGACCACCACCGACGCCGTCGCGCCCGCCGACATCAGCCGAGATTCGTCGGTGGACTTCGGGTCGGCCATCGGTACGGCCCGGTTGCGGCGGTCCGCCAGCCCGGCCATCGCGGCCAGCCGGTCCGCGCGGGTCAGCCGGCCCGACAGCTCCGCGGCCAGCGATCCGACGATCGGCGCATCGGCCGCCGTTGACGACACCGGGCTCCCGATCTGCAGATTGGGCCGCCTCAGCACGTCGACCCAGCCCGGGTAGGTACCGGGATCGGTGCCCACGACCACCGCGGGCGTGGTGGCCAGCGATTCGGCGACGAAGCCGGAACCGCGGCGTGTCTGGGCGATCACACGCCTGGCCTTGCTCTGCGAATCCGCGACCCACAGCTCGGGCGCTCCCTCACCGCGCGTCAGGAGCTCCGGAACGTACCCTCCCGCGATGGATTCGATGGCGTAGTCGAAGCACGAACCGTCCGCGGCGGTGAGATCCGCGAGTCCGGTGAGCGCGTCGGCGATCGCCGGTTCGGCGGCCACCCGGACGGTCTCACGACCGGAACACCCGCTGGAATCGTTGCGCCACAAGAGGATGCCGCTGACCAGCGCTGCGACCAGCGCCAGCGCCGTGACCGTCCACAGACCGGCCCGCACCCGGTGCCGACGCTCCGCCGGAATGGCGGACGGCTCAGCACGTTTCGCATCCCGCTTCGGCCCAGCCGTTGTCGGTGGCCCAAACCCTTTGGGAGTAGCAGGTTTTGTGGGAGTAACCGGCGCTTTGGGTGTCGCCTGGCGCGAGGGCACCTCCCAGGAGCGCTGTGCGGGCGTCCCACTCCGCGTCGCCGATGGTCCGGTCTGTCTCGCCGAGGGTATCGCCCGGAAACCGCCGGTGATCGTCTGTTCCGGCTCGTCGCCCCGCGGACCGGCGCGGTGCCGGCTCACCGGGCACGCCCCGGACGGGAACCGGAATCATGACCGACGGCTACGCCTTCACGGACCCGCCGGCGCCGATCACCCGATCCGACGGCGCGACACATCACCCTCCCCCAGCAACGCACAGAAATCCCCTACAGTGTTAGACCTTTCGCGGCAGTGTACACCCGTACACACAAGCCGCCAGCACACCGGTCGTTATGGGCACCTAGTCCATCATGCGGATGCGCTCGCTGGTGAAGATGTTCTTGATATCGCTCGGGGTCCGGGCGATGTAGGTGACGCCGCCGACCGCGTCGGCGATCTTCTTCAGCGCGTCGGCGTCCGCGTCGTCGGTGAGGCCCAAGGTCAGGATCTGCACGGGACGCGCCGGATCGTAGAGCGCCTTGAGCTGGCCGATCAGGTCGTCGAGGGTAATGCTCTGGGCGTCCTCGTTGCGGCCGTCGGTGGCGATGACGATCGCGTTGGTGGCCGCGGGGTCGTAGGTGTCCACCATGTGCTTGTATGCGGCGAGCGTGCTGTCGTACAGGCCGGTGCCGCCGCCGAGATCGTTCTTCAGCGCCGCCAGGGTGGTCCGGGTGACCAGGTCACGATGCAGGGTGCCGGTGCTCATGTCGTCGAGCCGCTTGACCGGGGTGATCTCACGCCAGTCCTGCCCCTTGCCGCCCTTGTCGATGCCGAAGATCCAGGTTCCGATCTGGGCATTGCGGCCCGGCAGCTTGATCCCCTCCACGGTGGCGTCGGCGAGCAGTTGCGCACGGGTGGAGTTTCCGGCGGGGGTGCGCATCGAACCGGAGGTGTCGAGCACCTGGAGTGTGCGGGTGGGCACGCCGATCGTCTGCCACGAGGCGAGCGCCTTGTCGATCTGCGTCTCGTCGTCGTACTTGAGGAGTGGGACGTCATCGCCGACACCGGATCCGTCGGGGTTGCGGTACCCGGCATCGTTGATCGCCTTGCGGCCCTTGTCGGTTGCCGCGGCGGCCACGAGTGCCGCACCCGCCTTGGCCGCGATGTCCTTACGGCCGGAGTCCGCGGTGTTGAGCAGCGGGTAGGTGAGCGCCACGGTACCGGCCCGCGGAGTCTGTGCGGTCAGCTTCGAGGTCTTGTGGGTCCGCAGGTACGCCAGGTACTGCTGTTCACTGGCCACCACCGGCGTCACCGACGAATCAGCCAGCTTGAGACGGGCCTCGTCGGTGTCCTGGCCCGGAGCCAGGTTCAGTCGCGTGGTGACCATGGTGACCATCGCCTGTTTGAGGCCGGTCGGCGATGCCTGTCCCGTGGCCACGGACGCCACGCCACCGACGATCGGTGCGTCCCCGGTCGCCGACTCCAGCGGGTTGCCGACCTGAAGATTCTCGATCCTCATCACATCGACCCAGGTCTTGGACTCGCGCAGCGTGGTGCCCACCACCATCACCGGCGAACTCGCCAGGGACTTCGACACGTAATCGGTCTGCAGCCGTACCTGCTGAATGACGCGCCGCGCCCTGGTCGGTGAATCGGCCAGCCACAGATCGGTCCGTGAATTGCCGGTCAGCTTCGACGGTGCCTCGATATTCGGGGTGGCGGACACCCGGTAGTCGTAGCAGGAATTGTCCGACGCCTGCCCGGCGAGATCCTTCACGACACCGGCCATGTCGCTGTCGGTCATCACCGACACCGTTTTCCGGTTGCCGCCACACCCGTCGGCCAGGGTGCTCCACACGATGGCACCGCTGATCAGTATCACCACCAGCGCGAGACCGGCCAGCACGTGACCGGCCCCGAAGCGCCTGCCACCGGAACGCCCCGATGAAGATCCTGAACTCACGCGACGGTTGCCGCCCTGCCGTGTCATGTCGAATGTACCCCTGCGCTGAGCCGCGGACTCCGAAGCCGCGGTCGGCCCGGCCATCCGTTCGACCGAGACCCCGAATCACCACCCGATCGAGTGGATTGATTTCGCAGAGTATCTCACTAGTGACAAATTGACATCCGTGGGTCCGATGACTCATTCAAGAATGGCAATATTCTTATTTGAACACAAATACTTTTATCTGTTGAGGAATCATTTTTACGATACCAAGAAAAGAGGATTCCGACCTTCTGTTCAGCCCTGCCCGGCGGCTTTCACCCGTGCCGCGATCGCATTGACGAACACCGACTGGATATCGGCAGCGGTCTCGGCGACATAGCTGCTGCCGCCCGTCGCCTCGGCGACCTTGCGCAGCGCGTCGGCATCCGCGTCGCCGGAGATGCCGATGGTCAGCACCAGCACGGGCCGCGCCGGATCCTCGAGCTCCTTGAGCGTGGCCAGCAATTCATCGAGACTCACGCTGTTCGCATCCTCGTTGCGGCCGTCGGTCATCACGATGACGCTGTTGGAGTACGTCGGGTCGTAACCCGCCTGGACGGACTTGTAGGCCGCCAGGATGCTGTCGTACAGACCGGTGCCGCCGCCGAGATCCTCGGCCATCGCGCGCTTGAGTTCGGCCCGGAAGTCGTCGCGATGGGTACCCCGCGAGGACGCCGCGTCGAGCCGGCGCGACGGCAGCAGTTCCTTCCAGTCCTGGTCCGGCCCACCCTTGTTGATCCCGAAGATCCACAGCGACGCCTGAGTGTTGTTCGGAAAGAGCATCAGCCCCTGCGTCGACGCGTCGGCGAGCAGTTGCGCGCGGGTCGAGGTCCCGGCCGACTCCCGCATCGATCCCGAGGTGTCGACCATCAGCGTCGTCCGGATCGGGATGCCGAGCACCTGCCACTGGCGCAGTGTCTTGTCCACCAGCTTCGCGTCGCCGCTGTCGAGCACGGTCACCTCGTCACCGAATCCGGTACCGTCCGGATTGCGGAAGGACGAGTCGCGCAACACCTTCCGGCCCTCTTCCGAGGTTGCCGCGGCCACCAGTTCCTTGCCGGCCGCGGCTGCGGCGTCCTTGGTGCCGCGGCCCGCGGTGTTGAGCAACGGATAGTCGAGCATCACCGTGCCGTCGGCGGGGATCGCCGACTTCAGCTTCGAATCAGGATGCCGCCGCTGGAACTGGGAGAACTGCTGCTCGGTGGTGACCACCGGGATGCCCTCGACGTTCGCCAGGTTCAGGCGCGTCGCCTCGCTGTCGTTGGCCGGGCGCGCGTTGTTCTGCTGGATGGCCAGGATCGACAGCGCCTGTGTCAGGTCGTCCTGCTTGACCCGGCCCGCCTTCACCTCCGCCAGCGCGCCGGTGATGGGCGCGTCGCCGGTGGAGGTCTCCATCGGGCTGCCCATGCGCATGTCGGGCAGCTTCATCACCTCGACCCACGACGTAAGCGACTTCAGCCCCGTGCCGGCCACCACTGTCGGCGACGACGCGAGCGACTCGGCGACGTAGTCGGGCGCCTTGCGCACCTGCGTGATCACCCGGCGTGCCTGGGTCTGTGAATCGGCCACCCACAGCTCCGGCGACTTGTCGTCGCCACTGGTCAACCGGCCCGGCACAGCGGCGCCCGCGACCTCGTCGACCTCGTAGTCGTGGCAGCCGTTGTCGGCGGCGATCCCGGTCAGCGACCGGACCGTGCCGACGATCGTCGGATCGGCGGCCACCCGTACCGAGGTGCGCTCGCCGCAGCCGCCGGCACCGGTCCGCCACAGGATCACCCCCGCGACAGCGATGATCACCAGCAGGGTCGCCAGTGCGATCTGCAGCGGCCGGCGCCGCCCGGCACCGCTGTTCTCGAATTCGAATCCGTCACCGGACTGGGCCATCTCAGGCTTCACCTTTCACAGCGGGTCATCATTGACCCGAAATACCCCTGACCGACATACCCCCGACCGGAACCCCTGGCCGGAACCCCCTGACGAACTCACGCGGACCGGGACCCCGCAGTCCCGGAACCCCGCGCCCGCTCAGCGGCCGGCAGCCTCCAGACGAGCGGCGATCGCCTCGTAGAACACGCCCTTGACGTCGGCGGCGCTGCGCTCGATGTGCGAGGTACCGCCGGTGGCCTCCGCGATCTGCTTGAGCGCGCTGGTGTCGGCGTCATCGGAGATACCGATGGTGACGATCAGCACCGGCCGTGCCGGATCCTGGCGCTTCTTGAGCTCGGCCAGCAGCTGCTCGAGGCTGATGCTGTTCGCGTCCTCGTTGCGGCCGTCGGTCATGAGGATCACGCTGTTGGAGTAGCTCGGGTCGTAGGTGTCCTGCACCTTGGTGAACGCCGCGAGGGCGGTGTCGTACAGGCCGGTGCCGCCGCCGAGCCGGTTGGCCAGCGCGTCGGTGGCCGCCGAGGCGAGCGCCTCCCGCTGGCCGGGACTGTCCAGACGCCTGATCGGGGTCAGTTCGTCATAGTCGATGCCCGGGCCGCCCTTGTCGATACCGAACAACCAGGTGCCGATCGCCGCGTTGTTGGGATAGATGCGCAGCCCTTCCAGCGCCGCGTCGAGGAGCACCTGGGCACGGGTCTGGTCACCGATCGTCGCCTGCATCGACCCGGAACCGTCGAGGAGCACCAGCGAGCGCATCGGCACCGCGAGCACCTGCCACTGACGCAGCGCCTTGTCCAGGCCGTTCGGGTCGGCGATCTTGAGCTCGGTGACCTTGTCGCCGATGCCGGAGCCGTCCGGGTTGCGGAAGCCTGCGCTGTCGAGGATCGCCCGGCCCTTGTCCGACGCTGCCGCCTCGGCCAGCGCCTTGCCCGCCTTCGTCGCGTCGTCGCGGCGCGCCTCGCCGGCACTGTTGACCACCGGGTACTCCAGCATCACGGTGCCGTCTTTCGGGGTCTTGGCCGTCAGCTGCGATCCGCTGTTGCCGCGCAGGAAGGTCAGGTACTGCTGTTCAGTGGTGATGGCCAGGGCGCTCGAGGTGTTGGCGAGCTTGAGACGGTCCTGGTCGGTGTCGTCGCTCTTGCGAACGTTGTTCTGCGCCACCGCCATCGCGCTCATCGCCTCGCGCAGCTTGGTCGGGGCGATCTTGCCCTTCTCCGCACCGGCCACCGCACCGATGATCGGCGCGTTGCCGGTTGCCGAGTCGATCGGGCTGCTGAAGCGCAGGTTGGGCAGGGTGATCACGTCGACCCAGCTGTCGTAGTCGTCGACGGAGCGGCCGACGATGACCGCGGGGGTGGCCGCCACCGATGGCGTCACCTCCGCCAGCGTGCGCCGCACCTGCGTGCCGACCCGCTTGGCCTGGAACGACGAGTCGGCGACCCACAGATCAGGAGACTTGTCGCCGGCGGTGAGCCGGGCCGGGATGTCCTTGTCGGCGACCGCTTCGACCGCGAACGTGTAGCAGGAATCCTCGCCCGCCTTCTTCGCGATGTCGGTGATCGCACCGGCGATGGCCGGGTCGGCGGCCACCGTCACGTCGCCGTCACCGCACGAGCCTGACGCCGACCGCCAGACGAAGAAACCGCCCACCAGCATCGCCACCAGTGCGAGGGCGAGCACGCCCCACACCAGTTTGCGGCGACGGGGGTCGCGCTGGCCCTCGAATCCGAAACCGTCGTCGCCGTAGTCGGCCTCACGCCCCCGGGAACGGGCTGCGGGGATCCGGCCGCTCGATGCGGCGGCTTCGTCGTTATGTCGTCCCATGTGTTTCTTTTTCCACCCTCTCGCAGACCCTGAGATCAGGTCTGCCCCATCGGCAGCCGTCGCCGGCGATCCCCGTATCGCCGGTGGACGCAGAACCCGCATCGAGCGGGATTATTCTCTGCCGGCCACCATCCGGTCACTGCTTCGCAGCGAATACCTTCCGAAATTCTCCAGCGAGACCGACAGGTCTCCTTCGACCGCTTTGGCCGCAGCCTTGCCGGCCGGGCCGATCAGCGGCAGACCGCCCAGGTCGATGCCGAGCGTGACCGACGAACCCTCACCCGACTGCGCGATGGTCAGGTCGAGTTTGGCCTTGATGCCGCCCTTGCCGCTGCCGCTGAGGCGGATCTCGGTGGGCGGGCGGTACCGGTCGATGACCCAGTCGAACCTGACCCGGACGCCTTTGACCGACACCACCGAGGTCACCTTGAGCTTCTCGCTCAGCGCCTCGGGCACATCACCGCGCCAGCCGTCGTGCAGGACCAGCCACTCGTCGAAACGGGCCAGGTCCGATGCCGCCGCCCAGGCCTCGTCGACGCCCATGTCGAGGCTGATCGAGTTACTTGCCTTTGCCATGATTGAGCAGCCTAGCGCCCAAATCACTGATCTTTGCTACCAGAAAGTAGTGTTCACTGACCTTTATTACCCATTTGTCAATATATATGATTTGCGCACCTCAGGACAGCGGGGTAATGGGCTGCCCGAGAAGGGCCCAAAATACGTCGTGACCGGCGCCTTTATGGCTCCGGTCACGACTTGTCCGTGGGGGTGCGGACGTTACTGCCCCTGCGGGGAGTTCGGGTTCTGCTCGGTGGCACCCTGCTCGCCCTGCTTCGGCGCACCGACGGCCTTGCGAGCCGCGTCCTGCGCCTTGTCGACCTGCCCGGCATACTTGCCCTTGGTGGCCTTGTCGATCGCGTCGCCACCCTTCTCGATCAGGTCGGGGTTCTTCTGCAGAGCCGCCTTGGCCTTGTTCACGATGCCGCCGAGATCCATCGGTTTCTCCTGTCGCGATTCATTCGGCGCTGTGACGCCGAGGATTGTGATACTGCATCAGCCTAGTCGCCTGATCCCGGTCACGGGGTCACCGGTCAGCTGCCGCTTGTCGGCCGGGAGCCGCACGCGCCTCCAGAATCCGCTGCACGACCTCCACGCACACGATGCCGACCGCGGCCGAGATCGCACCGACCATGAGCTTCTGCGGATCGGACACGTCGAGCAGGAACATGTCCTGGGACCACGGGATCAGGAAGATCAGCACATACGCACCCGCCGACACCGACAGCAGGAGGACCTTCCACCAGGTGTACGGCCGCGCCACCACCACGAGCACGTACCAGGCGACGGCGATCAGCGTCAGCAGGGTCGCGGTGGCCGCCTGCGTCTGATCGGGCGTCAGGTCGACCGAATCCTCGGCTCCGAGCTGCGCGCCGGCGCCACCCGGGTTGACGATCACGAACGTCACGAAGGTGCACAGGCCGACGATGATGCCGTTGGGCACGGCCTGGCTGAGCACCCGGCGGACGAAACCGGTGCGAGCCCGCTCGTTGTTGGGCGCGAGCGACAGGATGAACGCGGGCACGCCGATGGTGAACCAGTTCGAGATGGTCATGTGGATCGGCTGGAACGGGTAGCTGATCGACTCGAAATCAAACAGCCAGCCCACTACCCCGCCGACACCGATGAAAATCGCCAGCAGCACCGCGTACACGGTCTTGGTGAGGAACAGGTTGGAGACCCGCTCGATGTTGCCGATCACCCGCCTGCCCTCGCCCACCACATAGGGCAGGGTGGCGAACTTGTTGTCCAGCAACACGATCTGCGCCACCGACCGTGACGCGGAGCTGCCCGAGCCCATCGCCACACCGATGTCGGCGTCCTTGAGCGCGAGCACGTCGTTGACGCCGTCGCCGGTCATGGCGACGGTGTCGCCGCGGCTCTGCAGAGCCTTGACCATCGCCCGTTTCTGGTCGGGCCGCACCCGGCCGAATGTGACGCCCTCCTCAACGACGTCGGCGAGGGCGTCCTGGTCGTCGGGCAGCGTCCGAGCGTCGACCGAGGTGTCGACCGAACCGAGGCCGAGCGAGGCGGCGACCGCGCCCACCGACCGCGCGTTGTCGCCGGAGATCACCTTCACCGACACGTTCTGGTCGGCGAAGTACTCGAGGGTGTCGCGGGCGTCGGGACGCACCCGTTGCTCGAGCACCACCAGGGCGCGCGGGGTCAGGGTGCCGGGCACGGGATTGTCCGTGCCCGCGGCAATCTTGGTGTCGACGGGGACATCGGTGGTGCCCAGCAGCAGCACCCGCAGGCCCGTCTCGCCGATCTCGGTGGCGGTGCGGGCGATGTCGGTGTCCGGGTCGAGCAGCACGTCGGGGGCGCCGAGCAGCCAGTTACCCTGGTCGGTGCCGGCGGCGTCGGCGAACGACATGCCGCTCCACTTCTTGGCCGAGGTGAACGGCGCGATCGCGGTGGTCGACCAGGCGGGCGCGTCGGGGTAGGCCTCGCCGATCGCCGCGACACTGGCGTTGGGCCGCGGATCGTGGGCGGCCAGGGCCGCCAGCACGTCGGTGAAGTCGCCGCCGCTGCCGTCGACCTCGCGGACCTCCCCGAGCCGCATGCCGTTCTCGGTGAGCGTGCCCGTCTTGTCCGCGCACACCACATTGACCCGGGCCAGCCCCTCGATCGCCGGCAGCTCGTTGACCAGACATTTACGGGCACCCAGGCGCACCACACCCACCGCGAAGGCGATCGTGGTCATCAGCACCAGACCCTCGGGCACCATCGGCACCAGCGCGGCGACCATGCCCAGCAGAGCGCGTTTGAGGCCGCTGTCGCTGATGAACAGCTGATTGACGATGGTGAGCAGACCGGCCGGAATCAGCAGCCAGGTGATCACCTTGAGGATCTTGTCGATACCGGCCCGCAGTTCCGAGGACACCAGCGTGAACTTCGACGCCTCGGCGGCCAGCTGGGCGGCGTAGGCGTCCCCGCCCACCTTGGTGGCCCGGTAGGCCCCCGACCCGGCGACCACGAAACTGCCCGACAGGATCGCGTCGCCCGGCTGCTTGTGGATCGGGTCGGCCTCACCGGTCAGCAGCGACTCGTCGACCTCGAGCGCCGCGGCCGCCACCACCTCACCGTCGACGACCACCTGGTCGCCCGAGCCGAGCTCGATGATGTCGTCGAGCACCACCTCGTCGGGGGGGAGTTCGGCGGCGACCCCGTCGCGGCGCACCATCGGCCGGGTCTGCCCGACGATCGCGAGCGCGTCGAGGGTCTTCTTGGCTCGGACCTCCTGGAAGATCCCGATCCCGCTGTTGGCCACCAGGATCAGTGCGAACAGCCCGTTCTTGAGCGAACCGGTGGTGGCGACGATCACGAACAGGATGCCGAGGATCGCGTTGATCCGGGTGAAGACGTTGGCCCGTACGATCTCTCCGATCGTGCGCCCGGACTTGTCGGGCAGCGCGTTCACCTGTCCGGCCGCCACCCGTTCGGCCACCTCGCCGGCGGACAGACCGGGGAAGGTGCCCGGATTGTCGACCGTGCCAGGACCGTCGGCCTGTTGCTGCGTCATCTGTGGGTCACCACTGTCTCTCGTCTCCCTCACCACTCACGCCGATCGTTCCCACCACGCCGGATCCGCCAGACCGTCACCGGTCCTGTGGACCAGGTCTATCCGGCCACCGGGCGGCGGGATGAGCACGGTCGCGGCATTGGACTGCGCCGACGGCAACACGCGCCGCACCGGATCGGCCCACGTGTGCCGGGCCAGGTTGAAGGTGCCCCAGTGGATCGGCATCATCACCGCATCGCCCACCGACGATCCCGACAGCATCCGGTGCACCGCGATCGCCTCCTCCGGGTTGAGGTGGATGTCGGGCCACAGCGGGTCGTAGGCGCCGATCGCGATGAGCGTCAGGTCGAACGGGCCCACCGCCGCGCCGGTGTCGGCGAAACGTTCGGTGAATCCGGTGTCGCCGGAGAAGAAGAAGCTGTGCGACGGCCCGCGGACCGCCCAGCTCGCCCACTGGGTGAGGTTGCGGTCGAGGAACCGGCCCGAGAAGTGGCGCGCCGGGCAGCAGGTGAAGGTCAGCGCCCGTTCGGCACGCCCGACCGTCAGCGTCAGCGACTGATCCCAGTCGGCCTGCCGGATGCGCTCCGGCGAGATCCCCCACGCCTCCAGATGCGCCCCGACGCCCAGGGGCGCCACGAACAGCACCTCGGGCCGGGTCGCGGCGATTGCGGCGATGGTCTCGTAGTCGAGGTGGTCGTAGTGGTCGTGGCTGATCAGGACGACATCGACCGCCGGCAGCGCCGCGACCGGGGCCGGGGCAGGATGCAGCCGGGCGGGCCCGACGAGTTCGCTCGGCGAACAGCGTCTGCTCAGTACCGGATCGGTGAGGATCCGCACCCCGTCGAGTTCAACGAGTACCGTCGCGTGCCCGAGCCAGGTGGCGGCCAGGTCGGCGCGGTCGTCGTCGAAACCCGGCGCGGTGAACGCCGGGGTGAGCACGCGCACCGAACGCATCGGCCTGCCGGGTCGGCGCAGCAGCTCCCGGAGCACCGACCCGTCGGACTCGATCGGGGGACTCGGCGGTTCGGCGTTGACGAAACGCCCGTGCCGCAGATGCGGCGAGCCCTCGACGTGCGGGCGGATCTGATCGCGTCCGGCGCCGAGCGCGCGGACCACCGGGACACCCGCCCCGGCCAGTCTCGACGCGGCACCGTCGGCGGCGTCGCGGGTGGCCGACGCGGCCGAGATCACGGCTCGCCGTGCCACCGCCGACGCGGCGCTCGATGAGGGGCTCGCTTTCATCCCGACAACATTAGCGCCGGGCGTCGTGGCCGCCGGGTTTCGACCCGCGCACCACGGTGAGATCCTGGCTCCGACTCGACGCGGGTCCGCCGTCCGCTGGTAGGCTCACACGGGCTGTCAGCGGCTGTAAGCATGCCCCGATGCCCCCGATGCGTCCACAGTGCCACCGAGAGTGAACCCATGACCCGCATGCCCGTCGAAGACCGCCGAAAGGCACTGGTCGAAGCGGCATTCGAGGTGATCGCCGAGCACGGCGTCGAGAACGCCACCACCCGCAGCATCTGCTCGCATGCGGGGATGCCGCTGGCGAGTTTCCACTACGCCTTCGAAAGCCGCGACGACCTGCTGCGGCGGGTGATGCTCACGATTCTGCCGGTGGCGATCGACGACTGGGTCGCCTCGATGCTGCCCCGCGCCGACAGCCCGCTGCACGGCCGGGCCGGACTCGAGAAGAACCTGCGCAAACACCTCGGGATGTTGCGTATGGTTCTCGAATCCGGTCCGGGCCGGATGCGCGCCTGTGTCTCATTGGCGTTGTACGCACACAATCACCCGCCGGTGGCGGCCGCGGCCAAGGAGATGTTCGAGAGCTTGTACACCATCGCCGACCAGGGGCTCGTCCAGGCTGCCCACAACATGGGTGTCCACTGGCTGCATCCGACAGATATCCTCGCCCAGCGCATCGTGGGTACGACCACCGCCGCCACCCTGGTCTACCTGGCCACCGGCGACACGGAAGTCGTCGACAACATCGTCGACGGCGCGATCGAGATGCTGATGAGTCATGTGGCCGACAACTGACCGCGCGACCGCATGGTGGCGGTCCGACCCCGACAGATACTGGCAGAGCATCGATGCCGCCGTGCGCGCCCACGGCTGTGACTCCCCCGTCGCAGTGCTCGACCTGACCGCCTTCGAACACAACGTGGCCGACCTGCGCCGCCGGGCCGGTGGTGTCCCGATCCGGGTGGCGTCCAAGTCGATCCGGGTGCGGTCGGTGATCTCCGAGATCCTTTCCCGGGACGGGTTCGCCGGGGTACTCGCCTACGACGTGTCCGAAGCCGTCTGGCTGGCAACCGAATCCGGCATCGGCGACGTGCTGCTCGGCTATCCGTCGGTGCGCCCGCACGCGGTGCGCGCCCTCATCGCCGACGACGTGGCCCGTTCCCGGGTCACCCTGCTCGTCGACTCCGCCGAACACCTCGACATTGTCGACGCCCTGGTCCCGCCCGCTCAGCGCGGCGACGTCCGGGTGGCCATCGATCTGGACGCCTCACTCAAACTGGGTGGCGGCCGTCTGCATCTCGGGGTGCGCCGCTCCCCCGTGCACAGCCCCGAGCAGGCCCGGACGCTCGCCGAAAGCATCGACAGGCGACCGGGTTTCGCGTTGGTCGGGGTGATGTCGTACGAAGCCCAGGTGGCCGGGATGGGTAACGGCGTGGCAGGCAAACCACTCACCAACGCGGCGGTGAAATTGCTGCAGCAACGGTCGATGGCCGAGCTCATCGAGCGGCGCACCGCGGCCATCGCGGCCATCAACACCGTCCGCGAACTGGAGTTCGTCAACGGCGGCGGCACCGGGTCCCTGGAGGTCACCGCCACCGATCCATCGGTGACCGACATCGCCGCGGGCAGTGGGTTTTTCGGCGGTCACCTGTTCGATTCGTACGCACACTTCCAGCCCGCCCCTGCGGTCGGTTTCGGTCTCGACGTGGTGCGGCTGCCCGCACCCGGCATCGCCACCTGCGCGGGCGGCGGCTGGATCGCGTCCGGGCCGCCCGGCGCCGACCGGCTGCCACTGCCGGTGTGGCCGGCGGGCCTGAAATACGTGGGCACCGAGGCTGCCGGTGAGGTGCAGACGCCGCTGCGCGGGGCCGGCGGGCTGACCGTCGGTGACCGGGTGTGGTTCCGGCACACCAAGTCCGGGGAGATTTGCGAAAGGGTCAACGAGGTGGTGGTCATCGCCCGCGACGCAGACGGGTCGGCCCGCGTCGTCGACCGGTTTCCCACCTACCGTGGTGAAGGGAAGTGTTTTCTGTGAGTCAGTCCACCGGGCAACGCTGGCACAACTGGGGCCGCACCGTCTCCTGCGCCCCGAGCCGTGTCGAATCCCCGTCCGACGCCCGGCAGGTTGCCCAGATCGTCACCGAGGCACGGGAATCCGGGAACACCGTGAAACCGGTGGGAGCCGGGCACAGCTTCACCTCCATCGCCGCCACCGACGACATCCGGCTGAGCCTGAGCAATCTGCGCGGGCTGTCCGGGGTGGACACCGACCGTAAACAGGTCACCCTGTACGCCGGTACGCACCTGCACGAGATCCCGGGACTGCTCGCACCACACGGACTTGCGATGGCCAACCTCGGAGATATCGACCGGCAGACCATCTCCGGGGCCATCTCCACCGGAACCCACGGCACCGGACTGGGTTTCGGCGGCATCGCCACCCAGATCGTCGGCGCGACGATCGTCACCGGCACCGGTGAGATCAGGACCGTCACCGCCGGTGACGGCGAACTGCGGGCGGTGGCCCTCGGTCTCGGCGCGCTCGGCGTGCTCGTGGAGGTCACGGTGCAGTGCGTCGACGCCTTCTGCCTGCGGGCCGAGGAACGGCCGAAACATGCCGACGAGGCGTTCAGCACCTTCCTCGATGAGGTTGCCGCACAGGATCATTACGAGTTCTACTGGTTCCCGCACACCAGCCAGACGCTCACCAAGACCAACACCCGGCTGCCCGCGGGCACCCCGGCAGACGGCCCGGGCAAGATACGCCGATACATCGACGACGAGTTGCTGAGCAACCACATGTTCCGGGTGCTGTGCGAAGCAGGGTCCAAGGCACCCAGGCTGGTCAAGCCGATCAACCAGCTCACCTCACGAGCCCTGTCGGCGCGCACCTTCACCGACATCTCCACCGGGGTGTTCACCTCCGAGCGCAACGTGCGATTCGGCGAGTCCGAGTTCGCCATCCCGCTCGAGGCCGTCCCCGACGCGCTGCGGGATCTGCGGAACATGATCGACCACAAAGGTTTCCGGGTCAGCTTCCCCATCGAGGTGCGGGCCGCCGGCGCCGACGACCTGCTGCTGTCCACGGCATCGGGCCGCAACAGCGGCTACATCGCGGTGCATCGTTACCACCGCGACGACCCGGCCGACTCGGCCGCGTACTTCGCCGGGTTCGAGGCCATCATGGTGGGCTACGGCGGCCGTCCGCACTGGGGCAAGCTGCACACCCGCGACGCCGCCTACTTCGCCGAGGCCTACCCGGGTTTCACGGAGTTCCTCGCGGTGCGCGACCGCTACGATCCGGACCGGGTGTTCGCCAACCCCTACCTGCGCAAGGTGCTCGGGGCCTGACCTTCCCCGGGCTGCGCGATCGGGTCACCGGGGCGACAATGGATTGATGCGCACCGTCCTCGACCAGCTCATCACCGGCCTGCCGGAGGGTCCGGTCGCGCTGGCGCGGATCGTGTCCGCCACCGGTTCCGCACCCAGCGCGGTGGGTACCGCGATGCTGGTCAGCGGCTCCGGCGAGGTGACCGGGTCGCTGTCGGCGGGCTGTGTCGACGCCGCCGTCATCGACTCCGCGGGCGAGGTGCTCGCGACGGGTGCGGCGGTGCTCGACGAATTCGGGGTCGACGAGTCCGGTGGTTTCGGTGTCGGGTTGCTGTGTGGCGGCACCATTGAGGTGTTCACCGAACGGGTGGACAGGTCCCGCTTGCCGATGCTGCACCGACTTCGCGACCTGATCGGAGCGGACTCACCCGTCGCCCTGGCCACGACGCTGTCGGAGTCGCCGGAGTGGCAGCTGAGGGAGACCGGCAACCGACCCGGGTGGCTCGGCCTGGACCGGGACATCGACGACCTGCTGGCCGCCGGACGGTCCGGGATCGTCGGTATCGCCGACTGCGACGACCCGGATGGCACGCCTCGCCCGCGTGCGCTGGTGCAGACCTTCGCCCCGCCGCGCCGCCTGATCCTGGTGGGCGCCAACGATTTCGTCCGCGAACTCGCCGCCCTGGGCAGGCAGCTGGGGATGCGGGTGACCGTCGTCGACGCCCGCCCCGTATTCGCCACCGCCGCACGCTTTCCCGCCGCCGACGAGGTGGCCGTGGAATGGCCCGACCGCTACCTGAGCCGGGAGATCGAGGCCGGCCGCATCGGTGCGTCGACAGCGGTGTGCGTCCTGACCCACGACACCAAGTTCGATGTGCCCGCGCTGATCGTGGCGCTGCGCGCCGCGGTCCCGCTCGGCTTCGTCGGCGCCCTCGGGTCGCGCCGCACCCACGACGACCGGCTGCGCCGCCTGCGCCAGGCCGGGCTCACCGACGCCGAACTGGCGCCGCTACGCTCCCCCGTCGGCCTCGACCTGGGCGGTCACACCCCGGCCGAGGCTGCGGTGTCGATCGCCGCGGAGATCATCGCCGACCGCAGCCACGCCACAGCGCAACCGCTGCACACACTTGCCGGCCCGATCCACCGCCGGTGAGGTTCAGCGGCCCTTGAATTCCGGCTTGCGTTTGGCGGCGCGGGCGGCCCTGGCCTCGGCCATGTCCTCGCTGATCCAGCAGCGCTGCATGGCCGCCACCCGCTCGGGTGCGGGCTCCTCGCGGGCCTCGGCGTTGAGCACGAGCTTGTAGTGCTGGAGGGTGAGCGGGGCCAGCTCGGCGATCTCGGCGGCCCACGCCTGGGCGGCCGCGAGATCACCGATGCGGTTGGTGAAACCGAGCTCGACACCACGCTCGGCGGACAGGGTCTCGCAGCCGATCAGGATATTGCGGGCCTGTCCCGCCCCCACCAGGGTGACCAACCGACGGATGGTCCATTCATCTACGGCCACACCGAGTTTCGCAGCGGGAATGGCCACCAGGGTGCCGGCTGAGAGCACCCGCAGATCGGCGGCCATCGCCAGTTGCAGCCCGGCGCCGATGGCCGCCCCGCTGACGGCGGCGATCACCGGCACCGGCACCGATTCGATCTTCTCCATCAGCGCCAGCAGATTGTCGAGGAACCCGAGATCGTAGACGGGGCCGGACAGGTCGGCCCCGGCGCTGAACACCGGCCCGCGACCGGTGAGCACGATGGCACGCGCACCCCCGTCGACGGCGGCGCTGAACGCGTCGGACAGCCCCGACAGCATGTCCTCGTTGAGTGCGTTGCGCTTCTCGGCGCGGTCGAGCTCGATGGTCACCACGGCATCGGTCTGGCTGCTACGAATCATGCACGCAGCCTACCGAGATGGGTGCCGGGCATGCCCGGTGGCGTCGGGTCCGGTACACAGGTGAGGGTGAGCGGCGAACGTGCGGACCATGTCGATGTGCTGATCATCGGCGGCGGACAGGCCGGCTTGTCGGCCGCGTACTTCCTGCACCGGCACGGCCTCGGCGACCGGTACCTGCTTGTCGACCACTCCCCCGGACCGGGCGGTGCCTGGCAGTTCCGTTGGCCCACACTCACATTGGCCGCCGCCAACCGAGTGCACGACCTGCCCGGGTACGGTCTGCAGGATGCGCTCGGCACCGACTGCGACGAACTGCCCGCCGCGAGTTCGGTCCCGAAGTACTTCGGCGACTACGAACAGCGGTTCGGTCTGCACGTCCGCCGCCCCGTCGACGTCCGTTCGGTGCGCCGGAACCCGCCGGGCGACGCTCTGCGCTACCACGTGGCCCTCGGCGGCGGCGCCGGCATGACCACCTCTACGATCATCAACGCCACCGGGACGTGGGACCGCCCATTCGTCCCATACGTAAGCGGCATCGACACCTTCCGCGGCCGGCAGCTGCACACCCACGACTACCGGCGGCCCGAGGACTTCGCCGGGCAGCGGGTACTGATCGTGGGTGCCGGGATCTCGGCCATCCAGTTGCTGATCGAGATCGCCCGGAAAGCTCCCGGCGTGGAGACGTTCTGGTGTTCGCGGCGCGAACCGGTGTTCACCGACGACCCGTTCACCCCGGAACAGGGCCGCGCGGCCGTCGCCAAGGTGGAGCAGCGGGTACGGGCCGGGCTGCCGCCCGCGTCGGTGGTGTCGGTGACCGGTCTGCACAACACGCCGTCGATCAACGCCGCCCGTGCCGACGGCATCCTGGCGTGGCGGCCGATGTTCACCGCCATCACCGAGACCGGGGTGCTCTGGGAATGCGCCGACGGGCCCGACGAGGAGCTCGCGGTGGACACCATCTTCTGGAACACCGGTTTCCGCAGCTCCCTCGATCACCTCGCACCCCTGCGCCTGCGGGCACCGGGCGGCGGCATCACGATGACCGGGCGGCTGGCCACCGTCGTCGCCGACGACCCGCATGTGCAGTTGCTCGGTTACGGCCCGTCCGCGTCGACGATCGGCGCCAACCGGGCCGGCCGGGCGGCCGCCGCACACGTCGCCGACCTCCTCGACACCCCATGAACGCGGAAGATCCGTGCGCGATACGCGCACGGATCTTCCGGACAGATGGTGACGGGCAGGCTCAGCCGACGCCCAGCAGGTCGATCACGAAGATCAGGGTCTTGCCCGACAACCGATGCCCGGCGCCTGCCGGGCCGTAGGCGAGGGCCGGTGGCACGGTGAGACGACGACGGCCGCCCACCTTCATGCCGGGGATACCCTCCTGCCAGCCGGGGATCAGCCGGGGCAGCGGGAAGTTGGCGGACTGACCGCGATCCCACGACGAGTCGAACTCCTCGCCGGTCTCGTACTCGACACCCACGTAGTGGACGTCGACGACGCCGCCGGGCTTGGCCTCGTCGCCGTCACCGACCACCAGGTCGACGATCTGCAGTTCGGCCGGCGCCGGACCTTCGGGGAACTCGACTACGGGCTTGGTCATGGCACTCTCCTTTGAGTTACGTGAAGTCGGAAAACATGAGGTCACAAACAAACACCACGCGCCGGGTGTGGCGCGTGGTGTTGGGTGACTAGCGGGCGCTGAGGTCGACGTAGTCGCGTTCGGTGTAACCGGTGTACAGCTGCCGCGGGCGTCCGATTTTGGTGGTCGGGTCCTCGTGCATCTCCCGCCAGTGCGCGATCCAGCCGGGCAGCCGGCCGAGCGCGAACAGCACGGTGAACATGCGGGTCGGGAAGCCCATCGCGCGGTAGATGACGCCGGTGTAGAAGTCGACGTTCGGGTACAGCTTGCGCGAGATGAAGTAGTCGTCGTTGAGGGCGACCTCTTCCAGGCCCTTGGCGATGTCGAGCAGGTCGTCCTGCACGCCGAGGGATTCGAGGATGGTGTCGGCGGTCTTCTTGACGATGGCGGCGCGCGGGTCATAGTTCTTGTACACCCGGTGCCCGAAGCCCATCAGCTTCACGCCGTCTTCTTTGTTCTTGACCTTGTTCATGAAGGCCTTGGTGTCGCCGCCGGACTGCTTGATGTCCTCCAGCATCTCCAGCACCGCCTGGTTGGCGCCGCCGTGCAGCGGGCCCCACAGCGCGTTGATGCCGCCGGAGATGGAGGTGAACAGGTTGGCCTGCGACGAACCGACGAGGCGGACCGTCGAGGTGGAGCAGTTCTGCTCGTGGTCGGCATGCAGGATGAACAGCATGTCGAGGGCCTGGGCGACCTTCGGGTCGACCTCGTACGGCTCGGCCGGGAAGCCGAACGTCATCCGCAGGAAGTTCTCCACCAGCGACAGCGAGTTGTCGGGGTACAGGAACGGCTGACCGGCCGACTTCTTGTGCGCGTAGGCGGCGATCGTCGGCAGCTTGGCCAGCAGCCGGATGGTCGAGAGCTCGACCTGCTCGGGGTCCTTCGGATCGAGCGAATCCTGGTAGTAGGCGCTGAGCGCGTTGACCGCGCTGGACAGCACCGGCATCGGGTGTGCGTTGCGCGGAAAGCCGTCGAAGAAGCGCTTGAGATCCTCGTGCAGCAGGGTGTGCCGCTGGATCTTGTTGGCGAAGTCCTCGAGCTGGGCCGGGGTGGGCAGCTCACCGTAGATCAGCAGGTAGCTGACCTCGATGAACGTCGACTTCTCGGCGAGCTGGTCGATCGGGATACCGCGGTACCGCAGGATGCCCGCGTCGCCGTCGATGTAGGTGATGGCCGACTTGGTGGAGGCCGTGTTGACGAACCCACCGTCGAACGTGGTCAATCCCGTATCCGCCAGCAGCTTGCCGAGCGCGATCGAATCGGTGCCCTCTGTTGCTTTGAGGATCGGGAGTTGCAGCTGTCCACCGGGGTAAGTGATGGAGGCCGTGTCGGTTGCCTGGTCGGCAGGGACTGTTTCAGCGGACACGCGATCCCCTTCTTGCATTGAAGTGAATTTTGTTGTGGCCCGGTAGGGACCATTGGGTACAACCTAGTCGGTTCTCAGCTCGCTCGCCCACGGAGGGTCCGCACCCGACCTGGAAACTGTAACGGCGGCGACCCGTCCGGCGAATGCGGCGACCTCCCGCCAGTCGTCGGCCGTGAGGGCGACAAGCCCCCGCGCCGACAGCGCCTCACGCAGATCCAGCGCGCGCACCAGTGCCCCCATGACGCTGTCACCGGCACCGATGGTGTCGGCGACGGCAACCTCACAGGCGTCTACCTGCACGGTGAAGCCGGGTGTGGTCACGGTGATCCCCTGCTCGCCGGCGGTGGTGACCACCGCACCGACCCCCGCGTCGAGCCACTGCGCGACCGTCGAACCGGACGGTCCCGCCTCAAGCCAGCGTTGATCCTCGTCCGACAGCTTGAGCACGTCGACGTCGGGCAGCCAGGAGGCGAACCGCCTCCGGTAGGCGTCATGGTCGCCGATGGCCGCGGGCCGGATGTTGGGGTCGAGCACCACCAGACGTCCCTGCGCGTGGGCGCGCCGCATCATCGCCTCGTACGCCGACGCGCCCGGTTCCAGCGCCAGCGACAGCGTCCCGAAGCAGACGGCCGCCACCGACGGCGCGAAGTCGCCCGGATCGGTCATCTGCCGGTCGGCGGTCGCGTCGAAGTAGAACGAGTACCGGGCGGAGCCGTCAGGACCGATCGTGGCCAGCGCCAGCGTGGTCGGCTCGGGTCTGCGGACCACTGGTCCGGTACCGACCCCGGCCGCTTCGAGGGCGGCGATGATCGCATCTCCGTAGGCGTCCTCGGACACGGCCGAGCAGAACGAGACGGCACCGCCGAGCCTGCCGATGGTGACCGCGACATTGAACGGGCCGCCGCCGAGCGCCGGCTGCAGGGGCGGCAGCGCACCGGTGCCGGCGACCGACGCGGCGGGCGTCAGCGGCGCTGATTGCACGACGTCGACCAGCGCCTCACCGCACACCACGATCTCGCGCACGCCCGACCCTTCTACTGCCTGTCCCCGTGCTGTCTGTGCCCCCGTACTTTCTGTTTCCCGCGCCCCATCGTGCCAGTAAGCCGGGGTGCGCGTGGCGAATTGGTGACGATCGGGTCAGGGCACGGGCGGTGGTGGTGCGCGGACACTACCCTCGGCGGTATGCGTGTACTGCCTGCGGGACCCGACGCGCTGCTGCTGGATTTCGGCGCGGAAGTCGATCCGGCGGCCGCGGGTGAACGTGCGCTGCGGGCCCTCACCGAGGCGCTGGCCACCGGTGCCCTGCCCACGATCCGGGATCTGATCCCCGGCGCGCACACCCTGCTGGTGCAGGCCGAATCCGGAGGCGGCGTCGACGATCTGGGGGTGCACCGCGCGCTGCGTTCGGTCACCGACGAGGTGACCGCGGCGGCCGATCCCGAGACCGTACCGATCCCGGTGCGCTACGACGGCGACGATCTGGAGGCCGTCGCCGGCCTCATCGGGGTCACCGCCGCGGAGGTGGCGGGCATCCATCAGCGCACGCTCTGGCAGGTTCGGTTCATGGGTTTCGCCCCGGGGTTCGGCTATCTGGTGCCCGCGCGTTCACCGGGTGCCGTCGACGTCTCACCGCACCCGTTCGATGAGGTGGGCCGCCGCCCGGAGTCACGCCCCCGGGTGCCCGCGGGATCGGTGGCGATCGCCGCCGGGTACAGCGCCGTCTATCCACGGCCGAGCCCGGGCGGCTGGTATCTGTTGGGGCACACCGACATCGAACTGTGGAATGCACACGCCGAGCGACCCGCACTGCTCACCCCGGGCTCGCTGGTGCGCTTCGTACCGGAGGACGGTCGGCCATGACATTGCACGTGCTGGCCACCGGGCCGCTCGCGACCGTGCAGGATCTCGGCAGGCACGGGCACGCCCATCTCGGTGTGCCCCGGTCCGGCGGGGCCGATCGCGGGTCGCTGCGGCTGGCGAATCGTCTTGTGGGCAACCCCGAGTCGGCCGCCGCCATCGAGGTGACCCTCGGCGGGCTGCGGGTGCGTGCCGACCGGCGCGTCCTCGTCGCCGTGACCGGGGCGGTGGGCACCGTCGCCGCCGACGGCGACCCCGTCGGCACCGGCGCCCGAATCGACCTGCCCGCCGGATCCGTGCTGAGCATCGGGACGCCCGTCGCCGGCTGCCGCAGCTATGTGGCGGTGCGCGGCGGTATCGACGTCGCGCCGGTGCTCGGTTCCCGCTCCACCGACATCCTGTCCGGTCTCGGCCCACCGGCGCTGTCCGCCGGCGATGTGCTGGATGTCGGCGACGAACAGGCCGAGCTGCCGTCTGTGTCGTCGGTGCCGATGGACTCACGGTTCGAGCGCATCACCGTCGTCGACCTGTTCGACGGACCGCGCCGCGACCTGCTCGCCGACCCGTCGTCGTTGTTCGACGGGCTGTGGGAGGTGGGTCCCGACAGCAACCGGGTGGGGGTCCGGCTGTCCCGGCCCGACGGCGCCGCCGAGCCGCCCGCCGTGCATCGCGACGATGCCGGCGAACTGGCCTCGGAGGGCATCGCGCACGGCGCCGTCCAGGTGCCCCCCAGCGGCAACCCGGTGATCTTTCTCGCCGACCATCCGGTGACCGGCGGTTATCCCGTGGTCGGTGTGCTCACCGCCCGCGGCCTCGACGCGGTGGCGCAGCTGGTGGCCGGATCCCTGATCCGGTTCCGCGCCGGCTGAGCGTCAGGCCCGGTGCCCGACCCGGTACCGGATGAACGACGGGATCAGCGCCGCGGCCACGAGGGTGGCGAGGATGACCCCGACACCGCCCATCGAGGTGGCCCAGGCGACCCCCACCGAGGCGGCCGCGGCGCCGTGCGCGACGTCGGCGATCCGCGGCCCGCCCGCCACCACCACGATGAACACGCCCTGCAGCCTGCCGCGTACCTCGTCGGTGGCGGCGGCCAGCATGATCGACTGCCGGAACGCCGACGACGCCATGTCGGCGGCGCCGCCGATCATCAGCAGAGCCAGCACCACCGGCAGGATCGGCAGCGCCGACCCGCCCGCGAACGCCACCGCCAGCCCGGCCCCGGCGACGGCCGCACCCCAGACGAGGATGCACACGATCACCGCCAGACCCTGCCGCCGCACTCTGCTCACCCAACCGGAGAACACCCCGCCCAGGACCGCGCCCGCCGAGATCGCGATGAACAGCAGCGCGAACGCCCAGCCACCCTCCTGCGGTCCGCCGAAGTTCTCGTGCGCCATCTGCGGGAACAACGCGCGCGGCATCCCCAGGATCATCGCGATCAGATCGACCACGAACGAGGCGAGCAGGATCTTCTCCCGCGACAGGTAGCGCAGTCCGTCGATCACCGACCGCAGACCCGCCGCCCTGGGTGCGTCGGTGTCCGGCTTCATCGACGGCAGGCGCAGGACCGCGAACAGGGTGGGCACCTGGAAGATCGTGTCCAGCAGGTACAGCACCGGAAAGCCGAGCGCCGGGATCAGGGCACCGCCGACGAGCGGCCCGGCGATGGCACCGGCCTGGGTCACCGTCATCGACAGACTGAGCGCCGCCGGCAGCTCCCGTGCGGGCAGCAGCCGGGGCAGGATCGCGGTACGGGTGGGCTGGTTGACCGCGAAGAACGCCTGCTGCACCGAGAACAGCGCCAGGATCAGCCACACATTGTCGATGCCCACGGCGGCCTGTGCCCAGAACAGCGCACTGCACGCAATGAGCCCGATCGTGGTGCAGATCAGCAGCACCCGGCGGTCCATCGCGTCGGCGAGCGCGCCGCCCCACAACCCGAACACGACCAGCGGCACCAGGCCGAACACACCGGTCAGACCCACATAGGCCGAGCTGTCGGTGATCAGGTAGATCTGGGCGGGCACCGCCACGATGGTGAGCTGCGCACCGACCACCGTGATGATGTTGGCCAGCCACAGCCGACGGAAGTCCGGGTTCTTCAGGGGTGCGGTGTCGGCGAGCAGTCCCGCCACCTCAGGGCTGCAATCGCTGTGCGTGCCAGCCGTCGTCGGTGAGGGTCAGTCGCACCCGGTTGTGCAACCGGTTGGCCCGGCCCTGCCAGAACTCGACCACTCGCGGCCGGATCCGATAGCCACCCCAGTTGCCGGGCACCGGAACCGGTGCGCCCGAATCGAATCCACCGAACCGCGCGGCCTCCTCGGCCGCCCTGTCCTCCAGATCGGTGCGGCTGCCGATGGGCCGGGACTGCGCCGACGCCGACGCCGACAACTGCGACCCGCGCGGCCGCTTGTTCCAGTACTCGGCCGTCTCCGCCGCGGACACCTTCTCGACCGGACCGCGCACATGCACCTGCCGTTCGAGTGCGATCCACGGGAAGGTCACCGCCGCGTACGGGTGTGCGGCCAGGTCGCGGCCCTTGTCGGAGTCGTAATTGGTGAAGAAGGTGATGCCGTCGGCGTCGGCCCCCTTGCACAGCACGGCCCGCGTGACGGGCAGGCCGTCTGCGTCGACGGTGCCGAGCACCATCGCGTTAGGTTCGGGGATGCGGGCGTCGAGCGCCTCATGCAGCCACACGTCGAACAGTTCGAGCCAGGGCGGGTCGCCGTGCAGCCAGCTCGGGTCGAGGTTCTCGCCGACTCCGTCGGCTCCGGCGGCCCGGTCGCCCTCGCCCGCGGTGGACGGGGTGCCGCCGCCGTATCCGACACGCAGGTTGGGCAGGTCGACGCGGAACCGGCGTGCGCCGGGCAGATCTTCGGTCACGTAGTGCCAGGTTACTCCCCTCACCGCGTGTGTCCGATCGGTGGAAGCCCGGCGCCGGACCTGGTTACAGTCGTCAGCAGGTGACACCCGCCGCAGCCCCGGCGGACAGCACAGGCCTGCAGCGATGCGGCCCCGACGTGACGAGGTGAGGGCCGATGCCCGCAAGTGTGCGCAAAGAATTCTCCGCCGAGGGATTCTCCGCCGGACTCGAGGGTGTCGTCGCCTTCACCACCGACATCGCCGAACCCGACAAGGACGGCGGCAACCTGCGCTACCGCGGCGTCGACATCGAGGATCTGGTGGAGAACAAGGTCACCTTCGCCGACGTGTGGGCGCTGCTGGTCGACGGGAAGTTCGGCGACGGGCTGCCGCCGGCCGAACCGTTCCCGCTGCCCATCCACACCGGCGACGTCCGCGTCGACGTGCAGGCCGCGCTCGCCATGCTGTCGCCCATCTGGGGGTACCGCCCGCTGCTCGACATCGACGACGCCACCGCCCGCGAGAACCTGGCACGCGCCTCGGTGATGGCGCTGTCGTATGTGGCGCAGTCGGCGCGCGGCATCTACCAGCCCGCGGTCCCGCAGCACATCATCGACGACTGCCCCACCGTCACAGCACGTTTCATGACCCGTTGGAAGGGTGACCCCGACCCGAAACACGTCGCGGCCATCGACGCCTACTGGGTGAGCGCCGCCGAACACGGCCTCAACGCCTCCACGTTCACCGCCCGCGTCATCGCCTCCACCGGCGCCGACGTCGCCGCATCGCTGTCGGGGGCGATCGGTGCGATGTCCGGGCCGCTGCACGGCGGCGCCCCCGCCCGGGTGCTGCCGATGATCGAGGAGGTCGAACGCACCGGCGACGCCCGCGCCCTGGTCAAGGGCATCCTCGACCGCAAGGAAAAGCTCATGGGTTTCGGGCATCGGGTGTACCGGGCCGAGGATCCCCGTGCCCGTGTATTGCGCCGTACCGCAAAAGAACTCGGCGTCCCCCGCTATGAGGTGGCCGCCGCCCTCGAACAGGCCGCGCTCACCGAACTCCGCGAACGCCGCCCCGACCGCGCCATCGAGACCAACGTCGAATTCTGGGCCGCGGTGATCCTCGACTTCGCCGAGGTCCCCACCCACATGATGCCCGCCATGTTCACCTGCGGCCGCACCGCCGGCTGGTGCGCCCACATCCTCGAACAGAAACAACTCGGCAAACTCGTCCGCCCGGCCGCCGTCTACACCGGCCCCGGCCCCCGCCGTCCCGAGGACGTCGACGGCTGGGTGCCGCGCTGAGCGAAGTGCGCTCACCGCACCTGCGCGTCCGACGTCCACCGTTTCGCCACCACACTATTTGGCTTGGTACACCGAACGCATTGCCGCAGAGCGCAAGTGACTCGACAGTCGGACGTAGCCGGTTTCGGTCGGGGACGCGTCGAGCTGGTCATCGATCACCCTGGACAGTGCCCAGCGCAGTTCGGTGCGCAGCTTCGCATCGCGCCGGGTGGCCGAGCACAGCACCGCGTACAGCGGGGTGAGGAGCGGGTAGCTTCCCGGGGCGCGTCCGTTCAGGAGCGTGAAATCGTCGACGATCGTGCCCGCGGTGTTCTTCGATCCGACGATCCGGACCGAATTCAGCGCGGGTTCGGTCGTCGCGGCGGTGAGCGGGACGGGGCCGGAACCGAAGTCGATCTCGGCCATCGGCAGGTTGCGGCGCAGCGACAGAGATCCGAGGTGAAGGAAGGAGATGGTGCCGGGGGTGGCGTCGACCGCGTCCCGCACATCACCCGGGTTGTAGATCTTGCCCGTGGTGGGGACGAACGAACTCGGTGCCAGTTCCCAGGTGGGGCTCGCCCGCACGCGCAGGAAGCGTTGCAGCGCACGCAGTTCGGCCGTCTCTCCGGTCCGCTGCACCCTGCTGATGTGGCTGTCCGGGAGTGTGGTGGACGGATTGAGCGCGACGATCTCCGGATCGTTCCACCTCGTGATGCGCCCCCCGAAAATGCCCGCCATGGTGGGAATGTCGAGGACCAGCCGATCGACACCGGGCAGGTTGTAGACGATCGCGAGCGGCGCGACGGCAAGCGGGATGTGCCGGACATCGTCGGCGCCGCAGTACTTGCGCGCCTTGTCCAGTTCCGGCCCGGTCAGCGGTGCGTCCGTCCCCAGGAATTGGGCCGCCCCGGTTCCGAAGGCGATGTCGCCGAGTACCGTCCCGGCCCCGATATATCTCAGCCCCGAGTCACCCGGACCCAAACTCCTTGCCGCACTGGTCATCGCACTGTTGAGCACTTCGGTACCCCAGCCGGCGACCCCGGCCGGACGCGTCGAGGTCTTGGAGCTCTCGCCACCGACGACCCGATCGAGAAGCACCGCCGTAACACACACGAGCACCATCACGCACACGGTGATCACGGCAGTCCGGCGACCGGCGGCCAACCTGTCGGACTCGGACCGGATCGGCTTCCGGAGCGCAGGCGTTCGGGGTGCCTGCATTCGGGACGGTGCGGTCTCGGCGTCCGTGGCTGGGATTGGCGCCTTCGTTTCGGAACACCTTGTCTCGGACGGATTGTCAAGGTAATCCCGGCCACGGGACGACTTCTTGAGGGAGACCTTCCGGATGCCGGGACCAGCCGGTGCGGGCCCGGGTGTCGCGATTGCCTCGCCGCCGGCCGCCGTGCGGATGGCCGCGGCGGCACCATCTGCACCGGAAACTCCAATATCGGGGACATCACCATCAGGGTCCACCGATTCCAGGCCAGACCGCAGCGCCGCCGCGAACTCCGCACAGGTGCCGAACCGGCCGGACCGGCTCTTGGAGAGCGCCCGGACGAGTACCGCGTCGGCACCGGCGAGTTCGGGACGTACGCTGCTGATGCGCGGTGCCGGGGACGACGCGTGCGCGATCCGCTGGCCGGCCTCGTCGGCGGCGGCGAACGGCGGACGCCCGGTGAGCAGTTGCCAGGCGACGGCGCCCAGCGAGTACTGATCGGATTCGGCGGTGCACCAGCCGCTGCTCGACACCTCCGGGGCCGCATACAGCCAGGCCCGCTCGTGGGTCGCGGGATCGGTCAGCCCCACATCGGTCAGCCCCACATCGGCGACCCGGCCCTTCTCGTCGCGGCGGACAACGATCGCGGCCGGGGTGAGGGTTCCGCGGACCTCGCCGGCGTCGTGCCGAGAGTCCAGGACGGCGGCGACCGCCTCGATGATGCGGGCGACGTCGGCGGCGGGCAGGGCGGAGCCGTCCAGCGGTCGGCCTCCCTCAGCACTCACGGGTGCTCACGCTACCTATGCCCGGAACGTCGCGGCCGATTGATCATCCGGCCGGACGACGGCCGGGTATTACCACATCGCCGGGGACCACGCCGGTCAGTGGCCCCGGCCACACCGGTAAACTGCATGGCCATGAGCGAAACCGCGACCGCGCCGATCACGATCCCCGCCGACCTGCTGCCGTCCGACGGACGGTTCGGCTGTGGGCCTTCCAAGGTCCGCCCCGAGCAACTGCAGTACCTCGTCGACACCGGAGCGTCGGTGTTCGGCACCAGCCACCGCCAGGCTCCGGTCAAGAACGTCGTAGGCGCGATCCGCGAGGGTCTGGCGCAGCTGTTCTCGCTGCCCGAGGGCTACGAGGTGGTGCTGTCCAACGGCGGCACCACCGCGTTCTGGGACGCCGCCGCGTTCGGCCTGATCGAGCGCCGCTCGCTGCACCTGACCTACGGCGAGTTCAGCTCCAAGTTCGCCACCGTGTCCAAGAAGGCCCCGTTCCTCGACTCGCCCGCGGTGATCTCCACCGACCCGGGCACCGCCCCCGACCCGGCCGCTCTCACCGCCGACGACTTCGGCGGCGTCGACCTGATCGGCTGGGCCCACAACGAGACGTCGACCGGTGTGGCCGTTCCCGTGCTGCGTCCGGCCGGCTCCGATGACGCCCTCGTCGCCATCGACGCCACCTCGGGCGCCGGCGGTCTGCCGGTGAACGCCGCCGACACCGACGTCTACTACTTCGCCCCGCAGAAGTGCTTCGCCGCCGACGGCGGTCTCTGGGTGGCGCTGATGAGCCCCAAGGCACTTGAGCGCATCGAGAAGATCGGCCAGACCGACCGCTGGGTGCCCGAGTTCCTGTCGCTGCCCACCGCCGTGGACAACAGCTCCAAGAACCAGACATACAACACCCCGGCCCTCGCGTCGCTGCTGCTGTTCCGCAACCAGATCGACTGGATGCTGGGCAACGGCGGTCTCGACTGGTGCGTCTCGCGCACCGCCGACTCCAGCAAGCGTCTGTACGACTGGGCCGACGCCAGCGAGTTCGCCACCCCGTTCGTGACCGACCCGGCGTTGCGCAGCCAGGTGGTGGGCACCATCGACTTCTCCGACGATGTCGACGCCGCGGCCGTCGCGAAGACGCTGCGCGCCAATGGTGTGGTCGACACCGAGCCGTACCGCAAGCTGGGCCGCAACCAGCTGCGCATCGGCATGTTCCCAGCGATCGAGCCCGACGACATCACCGCGCTCACCCAGTGCATCGACTACGTCGTCGGAAAGCTCTGAACCCGGGTATCCCCGAAACACCGGCTGAACCCGGACGGGTCTGGATTCTTCTGCACCGGCATGCCCCGGTGCCTGTAGCATCACCTATCACTGCAATCACATGCGGAATGAGGTGCGTGTCACCGGGCACCGGGGACGCCTGTCTGATCTAGGCTGGGTCCGATGCCCGTACTCAAGGTCATGGAGGAGGAGCAGATGCGTGAACTCCGCGTCGTCGGTGTCGACACCGACGGCAAACGTGTCATCTGCCAGGACCCTGAGACCACCGAGCGTTTCGTGATCGTCGCCGACGAGCGGCTCCGGGCCGCTGCCCGCGGCGACCTCTCGCGGCTGGGGCAGATCCAGATCGAGATGGAGAGCTCGCTGCGTCCGCGCGAGATCCAGGCCCGCATCCGCGGCGGGGCCAGCGTCGCCGAGGTGGCGGCGATCGCCGGCGTCACGATGGAACGCATCGAACGTTTCGCCCATCCCGTGCTGCTCGAACGTCAGCGCGCCACCGAGCTGGCCGCGTTGTCGCATCCGCTGCGTGAGGACGGCCCGTCGTCATACACGCTGTCGGAGACGGTCACCGAGGCGTTCAACGCCTTCGGCCACAACCACACCGACATCGACTGGGACGCCTGGAAGGGCGACGACGGCGAGTGGGTCATCCAGCTCATGTGGGTGGTCGGGCACACCGACTGCTACGCGCACTGGCGGTTCCGGCCGGGATCGCACGGCGGCCTCACCGATCCGCTCGACGAGCTGGCGTACGAGATCACCCACCCCGAGTTGATCACGCCGCGGCGCAGGTTGTCGCCGGTGGTCGTCGACCCGTCCGGCTCCGCGGTGGCACCCTCGATCGAGGATCGGCCGCAGCAGGTGCTGCCCGCTCCCCGCGCCGACGACCCGATCGCCGACACCACGGGAATCGGAGACGCACCGGCGGACGACCGCTCCGACGACGCGCCCGACCCGGACACGCCTGACCGGACCGAGACCGCCCAGTACGAGTCCGGCCGGGCCACACCGCCCACCCCGATCACCCGCGGCCGCACGTCCGCAGCCGACACCGCCGCATCAGCCGGCAACACCGACACCGGCCGGGACCGCACCGTTCCCGCGCCGGCAGCCTCTGCACCCGCCATCCCCGATCCCGGAGACCACGAGGAGCCTGCGCGCGATGACCATGGTGACGATGCCAAAGTGAAGCCGCGACGTAAATCCCGCACCCCGTCGGTTCCCGCCTGGGAGGACGTCCTGCTCGGCGTCCGCGGCAACGGGCACAGCTGAGCCGTGTCAGCCCGTGCCACAGCCGTCTGGTTCATCGACACACCGGATGCCACGGTCCGCATCCGCGAGGGACTGATCAACAGCTCCGACGACGCCGGCAGGCTCATCCAGTCGATCTACGGCGACAAGGTGCTGGTACCCGCCATCGAGACCGACCTCGCGACCGCGGCGGCGATGTCCGAATCGGATCCCGACTCGGTCGTGTACGCCGGCTCGTACGGCGGCCTGGCCGTGGTGGTGTGTTCACTGTTCACCACCGCACGGCCGTCGACGCTCACCAAGACGATCTCGGCCGTGCGCAACAGTCACGTGGTGACACTGCTGCACACCGATCCCGAAACCGCGCTGGGCGCCTTCGCCCGGTGGGAGGCGGGCACGCTGCGCCGGTCGTTCTCGGCCGACCCGGTGGACATCCACGAGGACGAAGGTCTTCCGTTCGTGTTCGAGCGGCCGTTCTGGGCGGGCGAGCATCCCATCTACTACGCGCCCGGCACCCAGCCGGAGCTGATGGCGCTGCCGTTCCATCCGCAGGAACTCGCCGAACAGGCCAACCGCGACTGGCTCGGTTTCCGGTTCACCCATCCGCTCGCCGACACCGACACCGATCCGGCGACCATCCCGGTCACCGGTTTCCGGGTCCGCCCCGCCGGGTACGTCCCGACCGAGGACGACCTCATCACCACCGTGCCCGCGCCGTTCCAGACGCCGGTGCCGGTGACACCTGCCGGCGCGCCGGGGTCGCAGGATCCCGGCAAGCCCAAGGGCCGTTTCCGCAAACGCTTCGGTCAGTACTTCGGCGTCTAGCCCAGCCGGGTTCGGTTTGTGGGCCCGCCCCGTTCTGGACGACGGAGTGAGCCGGGCGACGAAGGAGCCCGCGCGAACGACGGAGGAAGAACGGGGGTCAAGGGCCCACAAACCGAGGCCCGGCGCATATTAATGCGGGATGAACGTCAGGACGATGCCTGATCCCAGGCCTGCGAGCAGGCCGATGTAGCTGCCGGCGACCAGCCAGCGCCACACCGGACGCATCCGCAGGTCCCACAGCGTCCAGGCGATACCGACGGCGACGATGGCCATCGCGAGCCAGCCGAACCACCAGCGGATGTCGCCGATCAGTTCGTTGATCCCCACCAGCAGGCCGGCGTTGAACACGGCCAGCACGGTGGTGACGATCAGGCCGAGCGCCCACGGTGTCGGCTCGCCCGCCACGTGCCCGTCGTCGTCGGCCCAGCTCATTGACCGGCCCTGACCCGTTCGTAGAAGGCGATGGCGGCGGCGGTGGCCACGTTGAGGGAGTCGGTGCCACGGGACATGGGGATGCGGGCGCGGACGTGGCTGGCGCGCATCGCGGCCCGCGTCAGTCCGGGCCCCTCGGCGCCCACCAGGAACGCGACCTTGTCTCGCGGCGCCCCGGTCGCCGGGTCGATCAGCGCTTCCGCGAGTGCGGGGGAGGATGGCTCGGGTGTCAGCGACACGGTCTGAAAACCGTTGTCGTGCAGGATGTCCAGCCCTCCTGGCCAGTCGGCGACGCCCGCGAACGGCACGAGCAGCGCATGGCCCATCGACACCCGGACGCAGCGCCGGTACAGCGGGTCGGCACACCCGGCGCCGAAGAGCACCGCGTCGACGCCGAGCCCGGCGGCATTGCGGAAGATGCTGCCGATGTTCTCGTGGTCGTTGACGCCTTCGAGGACGGCGACGGTCCGTGCGCCGGCCAGCGCATCGGCCACATCGAGTGCCTGCGGCCTGCGGGCCACGGCGAGCACCCCGCGGTTGAGGTGAAAACCGACGACCCGCGCCATCACGTCGGCACTCGCCCGGTAGAACGGCACCCCCGCGAGCGACGGGTCCCGCAGGTCCGCCGACAGCTCGTGCAGCCGCTTGTCGACACCGAGGAAGGCGTGCGGGGCGAACCGGGAGGCGATCATCCGCTGGGCGACGAGTACTCCTTCGGCGATCACCAGGCCCTTGCCGACCCGGCCGCCGGGCAGGGCGGGCAGGTCCGGCCTGCGGTCGACCGAGTTGAGGTCGCGGAAGTCATCGACGCGCAGGTCGTCGGGGTCGTCGATGTCGATGACGGTCACCGACAGCCCCGTTGGGACCGGCTGCCGATCGAGAACGGACTCGGAGTCGGTCACCTCGGGAACGATTTCTGGGGTCGACACATGCTCAAGTGTGCCAAACGACTTGACAGGCTGTGACAACGTGGAGCGGTGAGCACCCCAGCATTCCCTTTCGAACTCCGCCGTGCCGGCGACGACGACTGGCCGGACATCTTCGTCAACGACGCCCGCGCGTTCCTGCAGCAGGGACCGCTGTCGGAGGCCGAGCAGGCCAGGGCCCGCGCCATGTTCGGCGATGTGGTGGTGGTGCGTGACCCGGAGATCACGGCCGGGCAGTCGCTGGCCGGGGTGGCGGCGTTCTTCCGCATGCGACTCACGGTGCCGGGCCCTCCCGCACCGGCCCCGGCGCCCGTCGCCCGGGCCGCGGGCCTGACGTGGGTGTCGGTGGCTGCGACGCATCGGCGCCGGGGCCTGCTGCGGGCGATGATCAGCGAGTTGTTCGATCAGTGGGAGGCGGAGGATTATCCGTTCGCGATCCTGACCGCGACGGAGGCGACGATCTACGAGCGCTACGGCTTCGGCCCGGCCGTCCTCGCCGACAGGTACACGATCAACCTCGACAAGGCGCATCTGCGGGCGGAGCAGGACAGGTCCGGCACCGCGCCGGTGGTGTTCGCCGATCCGGCTGACTTGGCGAAAGTTCTTCCTGCACTGCATGATCGGTGGACTCGGACGCGGCCGGGCGCGGTGCACCGGGACGAGTTCCGCTGGCGGACCATCGTGCCTGACGACAACGCCGAACCGTCGCAGGCGCAGCCGGGCGGGCATTATCTGCTGCACCGGGACGGCTACGCGCACTACCGGACCACCGAGGACACCGGCACCCATACCGCCCGCGCCGAGGTCGTCGAGTTCTTCGCGACCACCGACGAGGCGCATCGTGAGCTGTGGCGGGTCCTGCTCAACCTCGACCTGGTGACCGCTCTGACCGTGGACGTCCCCACCGACGACCCGCTGCCGCTGTCGGTGACCGACGTGCGGTCGGTGCGGACGACCGCCCGCAACGACAAGCTGTGGCTGCGGATCCTGGACGTCCCGGCGGCGCTGGAGATGCGCGGCTACCGGGGCGACCTCGACGTGGTGATCGAGGTCGAGGACCGGTTCCGGGGCCATGGCGGCACGTTCCGGCTGCAGGTGACCGGCGGCACCGCCCAGGTGTCCGAATCGACAGCTGAACCTGTTGTGCGCATGGATATATCGGTCCTGGGCTCGCTCTACCTGGGCGCCTTCACACCGTCGGTGATGGCGGCGGCCGGGAGGCTGTGGACGGCGGGACCGGACATCACCGCGGCACTCGATCGAGCGTTGGCGACCGACCGGGCGCCGTTCGCCGGAACGTATTTCTGACCGGCCGGGCTGCCGGCCGGTCAGTAACAACCGGGGATCAGGCGACCGGGACGATGACGGCCGGCGGCGGCGGGACGGTGCCCATCGACGCGCGGGGCGCGATCGCATCGACGTCGTCGGCGCTGCGGATGATCTTGTCCATGATGCCGACCACCCGCTGCAGCGTCTCACGCTCGTCCGGGCTCAGTTCGGCCAGCCGGCGGCTGAGCCATTCCTCACGGGCGGCGAGTTCCTCGGCGATCGCGTTGACCCCGCGCTCAGCCAGCGACACGATCGCCTGCCGGCCGTCGGTGGGGTGCGGATCGCGCCGGACCATGCCCAGCTCGGCCAGGGAGGCGATCACCCGGGTCATCGACGGCGGCTGGACCCGCTCGGCCATCGCGAGTGCGCCCGGCGTCATCGGCCCCTCGTGGTGCAGGGTGTTCAGCGCCGACAATTGAGTCAGGGAGACGGACTTGGTTCCCCGGCGGCCCCGCAGGCGACGAGCCAACCGGACAACAACCAGAGACAAGTCGCCCGGCAACCGGTCGGCGTCGTAATTCTCGTTCACGATGAACAGACTAATCGACAACGTCGATGCAACGTATCAAAGAATCTACCCAGAGCCGTTTTTAGCCCATAGAGGGGACCAAGTGCCCACGACACGCCCCGGTCATGTAGCCCGTGTGGTCGCTTGCTAATCGAACAGGTTTGAGATGGGTTCTCGGGCAAAGTAAAGCACGAACACCGCGGCCACCAGCCAGAGCAGCGGATGCACCGTTTTCGCCTTACCCGACGCGGCAGCCAGGACCACCCAGCTGATGAACCCGACGCCGATTCCGTTGGCGATCGAATACGTGAACGGCATCGTCACGATGGTCAGGAAAGACGGCAATGCGACGTCGAATCGGGTGAAGTCGATATTGCGCACCTGAGAAATCATCATGCCGCCCACGACAACCAGCGAAGGCGCCACCGCCTCGAGCGGAATGATGCTGTAAAGCGGCGTCAAGAACATCGCCACGAGGAACAGCCCGCCGGTGACCACATTGGCCAGACCGGTGCGCGCACCCTCGGCGATACCGGAGGCCGACTCGACGAACACCGTGTTGGACGAGGCCGACGCGGCACCGCCGACCACCGCGCCCGAACCCTCGACGATCAGTGCCCGGCCGATGCCCGGCAGGGCACCGTCCTTGTCGGCCAGACCCGCCTCCTGGCCGAGTCCGGTCATCGTGCCCATCGCGTCGAAGAAATTGGACAGTACGAGAGCGAACACCAGCGCGCAGGCGGCGAACACCGAGATCTGGCTGAACGCGCCGAACAGGTCGACGTCGCCCACCAGGCTCAGGTCGGGCAGCCCGCCGACGCCGTCGGGGATGTCGGGTACCGACAGGCTCCACCCGCCCTTGCCCGTCGCACCCGATCCGAGTCCCATGACGGACTCGACGATGATCGACACCACGGTCATGATGGCGATGCCCAGCAGCAGCCCGCCGGGAACCTTCCATACCACCAGGACCGCCATCAGCAGTACTCCGATGACGAAGATCAGTGTCGGCACGGTGGAGATGGAATTGCCCTCGGTGCCCAGTTGCACGGGCACCGTCGTGTTGGCGGCGTCGGGGACGCGGTGCACGAATCCGGAGTCGACGAGGCCGACGAAAGCGATGAAGCAGCCGATGCCCGCCGCGATCGCGGCCTTGAGTTCGGTTGGCACGGCGTTGAACACGGCGGTGCGGAAGCCGGTGGCGGCCAGCACCACGATGATGATGCCGTCGATCACCACCAGGCCCATCGCGGCAGGCCACGACATCTGCGGGGCGATGGTCACCGCGAGCAGACTGTTGATGCCGAGGCCGGCGGCCAGCGCGAACGGATAGTTGGCGACGATACCGAAGATGATCGACATGACGCCCGCGACCAGGGCGGTGACCGCCGCGACCTGATCGAGTTGCAGGAAGTGCCCGTTGGCGTCGGTGTTGTGTTCGCCGCCGAGGATGATCGGGTTGAGCACCACGATGTAGGCCATCGTGAAGAAGGTGACGAGGCCGCCGCGAACCTCGCGGCTCAGCGTCGATCCCCGTTCACTGATCTTGAAGAACCTGTTGAGAGCTCCGGTACCGGACCCACCCGGTGTCGGGGCGTCGAGCGCAGACGAGTCAGCCACAGGGGAAAGCTACCCTGATCGCATGGCCGATGCATCCAAGTCCCCCGAGATTCCGGAACTGCCCGCCGCGGTGCGCGCACCCGGCCCGGTGATCGTGGTGGGCATGGTGGCCTGGCTCGTGGCGACCGTCGTCGTGGCCGTCACCGGGGTGGGACCCGACCGCGCGCTCACCGTCTGCTGGGTGGGCCTGGCCGTCGGGGTGCTCGGCACCGTGATCGTGATGGTGCAGCGTGGCGCGGTCCGCCGGGGCGCCAAGGGCGCTCAGCTCGGGCTGGACTGACCTGGCGGCGCCAGACCGGTGCCGGCCCGGTCGTGGCGGGCGGACCAGAACCGGGCGGCGAGCACGCACACCAGCACCCACAGGGCGCCCAGCATCCAGCCGGCGATCACATCGGTGGCCCAGTGCACGCCCAGATAGACGCGGGTGGCGCCGATGACCGCCACCAGCACCGGAACCAGCCATAGCGCGCCGCGATGCGCACGCAGCCATGCCGACGCCGGGACCAGGGCGAATGCGGCCAGCCCGTAGACGACGGCGCTCATCATCGAATGTCCCGACGGGAACGAGAAGCTGTCGATGGCGACCAGCTTGGTGACGTCCGGCGGGCGTTGTCTGCCGAAGAAGTGCTTGAGACCGATCATCAGGCCCAGCCCGGTCAGCGCGCCGGCACCCATCATCACCGCGTCGGCACGCCGGCCCCGCAGGAGCACGAACACGGTGACGGCGACGGCCACCGCGGTGAGTACGAGCGTCGATCCGAGGTGGCTGATCACCGGGACGACGGCGTCACCGAAGCCTGTGCGCCGCTCGACCACCCAGTCGGTGATCTCCCGGTCGATCGTCATCGACGTCATCGCGACGGCTCCGCCGCCAGGTGGGTGATGCCGCGCTCGTCGACCCACCACCGCACGATGTGCTCGACACCGGTGTCCCGCAGCCGCACCCGCAGCGTGTCGTGGACCCTGACCTCGCCGTGGCCCGGCGCCCGCCCGGTGTCGGCCGCGAATGCCACGGCGACGGCATCGTCCCAGGTCGCCGCGGCTCCCTCGCCGACGACGTCGGCCCGCAGGCGATCCGAGGCCACCGGGAGGTCGAGGATGTCGGCGAGCAGCGCCGCGGCGCCGGTGTCCACCGGCAGACCGCACAGCACCACCTGCCGCGCGGGGAGCACACCGAGCAGCCACGGATGGTCGAGCACGACGGCCCCCGCACCCGCCGATCCGTCCATCCGGCGGACACCCGCGGGCACGTCCAGGTCGTCGACGGCGAAGGCACCCGACGCGCAGGCCGCCAGGATCGCCCCGTAGGCGCGGACCGCGACGCCCGGGTCGATCGTCCGCTCCGGATCGGCCAGCCGGTCGAGCAGCAGTCGCGCGTCGGCCGACGATTCGACGACGCCGCCGAGCGCGGGCGCCAGCAGGTCCGCGTGCGGGTGGTCGAGGGGGTCGAGAACGCCGGCCAGCCGCGGGTCGTCGGGCGACCGGTAATCGCCGAGGCGATGTCCGTCGACGCGGGCGTGGTGACGCAACCACCACGCCGTGTACCCGTCGCGGTCGGCGAGCAGCGGCGCCGTGCGGTCGTCGGTCGCCAACAGGCTCAGCGCCTGTGGCCAGCGGCCGGGGTCGACGAGGTCGAGGTCGCGCACCGCGCGCAGGGTCTGCGGCGGCTCCGGCAGCCCGTCCCACCAGAGGTCCTCGTCGGGCAGGTCGTGGTCGGCGGCCACCGGCAGGTCGTCGGTGACGATCAGGAATCCCCAGCCCGCGCCGAGTCTGCGTAACGTCCCGATACCGTGCTCGGCCACGAACTCCGGGTCGACGGTGCCGAACGGCGAGTCGTCGTGCAGGACCCCGGCGAGCGGGCTGCCGGGCAGCAGCAGTTCGTCGGCGCACACCCACTCCCCGTCCTGATCGGGCAACGGCAGGGTCGCAAGCCATTCGGGGGCAACGGCATCCGGGTCGGCGGTGAGCACACCGAGCACCTCGTCGACGAGGGTCTCGGTGCCGGGTTCCTCCGGATCGTCGGCGCAGGCCGCGACTGCCGCCCGCAGTTCCGGCAGGTCCAGCAGGTCGCCGGTCGGGATCACCTGCGCACCAAGGCGTTCCAGCAGCGGATGGACGGCACCCGGATCGGGGGTGCTGATCCAGGAGGCGCGGATCCCGGCTACCTGTGGCAGCAGCAGGCCCCGGGCGCCGAAGTTGAGCCGGCCGTCGGCCCGGGGCACCGGCAGCGCGCCCAGCGCCTCGGCCTCGTGCGGCCCGGACACCAACGGCGACAGCGCATCATAGAGCTGCCACCACCACCGGGCCGGGCGGTCGACCCCGGCCAGGCGGTCGGCGATATCGGCCAGGCCGATCTCGGTGATTCCCGCCGCGCGTAGTTCGGGAAGGTAGTACGGCACCGAGATATCCACGGCGGCAAGGCCACCCACCAGGTCGCCGAGAGCCTCGGCGAGTGGTTCGGTGAGGTCGGCGAACAGTGTCGCCCGCCGGGGCGCCACGTCCCCGTCGGCCACGGTGGGCAGCCACCTGCCCTCCGACACCGCGGCCACCACCGCCGACGTGAGCCGGGCATCGATCTCGTTGCGCGCCAGCCCCGGTCGCGGCACCAGCAGCGGCCGGCCCGACGCCGGCAGCGCCCGCATCAGTGCGACGTAGCCGTCGGCGATCCCGGACAGGTCGGCATCGGGATGCACCCGGCGGCGGTCCGGGGTCAGCGCCAGGTCCGTGATACACCTCGCGGGCAGGGATAATTCGATGTCCGTCGGGGTCGGTGCCCGCAGCACGTCGCCCGCCGCGACCACCACCTCGTGCGCCGGCCCCGTCTCGATCAGCCAGGACGCCGAACCACCGCGGGACACCAGCCAGGTGCGGTCGTTCCCGCCGGGCACCCGCACCGTGGCCACCTCGACCTCCGGCTCCTCGGGATGCGGTCGCCTGTCGATGACGAAACATGTTCCCGCGATGTCGATCTCGGCGAGCGCCGTCAGTTCGAGCAGCAGATCCGGTGCGTCCGCGACCATCCGGTCGAGCAGCGCGCCGGGGTCGATGCCGGTCCGCACGGTGAGCACGATCTCGGTGGCGTAGCCGTCGGCCGGACGCTCCCGCGACGGCCACGCCAGACGCAGCAGCGGCGCCCGGGCGACGGTGAGTCCGGCGTCCGCGCCGATCGCGGTGACCTGCTCCCACGTGCGGGCACGATCGAAGACCACCGAACCCGACAGCGAACGGATCTCCACGGTGTCGGCGACCGTCGCGGTGGCGGTGAACCCGACCCCGAAGCGCCCGACCACCGGCAGGGCATGCTCGTCCCCGTCATGCTCACCGCCGTCGTGTGTGCGCTCGGCCGATACCCCCTGCTTTGCCGATACCCTCAGGGCCGTCAGCGACCGCACCCCGGCCGCCGTCAGCGGTTCTCCGGTATTGGCGATGTGCAGTTCCCGGTCCGTCACCCAGACGGCGACGGTCCCCGGCACCCCGGCGGCCGCGGCGGCGTCGGCGCCGTTGGCGGCGAGTTCGGTGAACAGCCGGTCCCGGTAACCCACCGACACCAGGTCGGACTCGGCGGCGCAGTCCTCGAGGAGCCGGGTCGGCGAGACCTGCCACGACTCACAGATCGCCGCGCGCAGCCCGGCGGTATCGAACGGATCGGAACCCGGGCCCGCGCGCTCAGCGGCGCGCATCGGTCACTCGGCGGAGACGCGGACCGGGGTCTGCCCGATGGCGGCCTGCCGTACCGCCGTCGACACGATCTCCACCGCGCCGTCGTCATAGGCCTCGTAGGCGGGCGAACCGGCGCCGTGCGGTCCGGTGATATCGGAATGGGCGCCGCAGCCGTATTCGGCGGACACCACCCGGCCGTCGGCCGAGTACTCGTTGGCGCACACACCGAAACCGGCGCGCAGCGCACCCGCGAGCGGGATGTAGAAGCCGCATGAGCAGCAGGCGTGGCCCGCGGCCAGAGCCATCGCCGACGTCGGCCCGAACTCACCGTCGTACCAGCGTTGCGCCGCGTCGTCGCGACCCTCGCGGCTGAGCAGGCGCTTGCGGCCCAGACCCAGCTCGCCGATGGCCTGTGCGATGTCGTCGGGGTCGGTCTGTTCGCTCTCGGCGCGGAACTCGTCGCCGGTGTCGACCTGGCCGGGCACCAGCCGCGGATCGTCGGGTTCGGCGGCCAGGACGTCGCCGGGGGTCAGGTCACCGGCGGCGATCCGCTCGTTCCACGGCACCCAGGCGGGGGCGAGCAGCGAATCGCTGCCGGGCAGCAGCGCGATCTCGCTGACCGTGATCTCATCGGATCCGGGAGCACCGGCCAGCACCACGCACCACTGCCAGCCGCGGTAGCCGACCAGATCGGCCTCGAAATAGTGGGCGACGGCCCAGGTGCCCTCGGCGACGGCACCCCGGTGCGCGCCGGGCTGCGCACCGTCGTCGACCAGCGCCTCCCGCGCCTGCGCAACAGCGTCGAGAAGCCGGTCACCACCAGTTGGATCAGTCACCGTACCAGTGTGCAATACGGAGCGCTCCGCATTCCACTCGCGGCCCCGATGCGGCGCCGACGCGGACCTCCGTGCGCCCGCCGCGGGGCAACATCACCTACGTGGTTGCGGCATGCCGTCACACCTTTAGGGAACAATCGACAGTGTGAATCGACGCAACCGGCCGCCGCATCCCCGGCGCGAGGAATCCGGCCAGGCCACCACGGACGGTGATCGCCTCGGCCGGGCCGGACGGACGTCGAGCCTCGGCAGCACCACGAGACCCGGCAGTTCGTCTCCCGCCCCCCACAGCACCCCGACCACCCGCCCGTTCGACGAGCATCCGGGCGCGGTCAACTACCCGCCGGATCGCTCCGCTGACGGGTATCCGGCCGAGGCCACGCGGCGCAACTCCCGCCAGAGCGGACGCACCGGCACGGGCCGGGGCCCGGCCGACCAGGCATATCTGCCGCCGCCCACCCACAACCCGCACCTGTCGCCGTTGCACCACCGGCAGTCCCACGCTCGTCCGGGTGAGGAACCGACCGACCCGATCGCACCCGGTCAGCAACCGAACGGGCCGTCGACGAAGCCCACCGCCTCGCCGTCGAAGCTGACCGTCACCAGGGTGGCGGCGATGCGCGGCAAGTACTTCTCCAAGATGCTCGCCGACAAGGTGTATCAGGCGGCCACCGCCGACGGCGCCGACCGTTCCGGCATGACCGCGCTGACCATCCCGGTGATCACCAACTTCGCGGTCGACGCCGCGATGGCCGTCGCCCTGGCCAACACGCTGTTCTTCGCCGCCGCCACCGGCGAGTCGAAGGTCAGCGTGGCCCTGTATCTGGCGCTGACCATCGCCCCGTTCGCGGTGATCGCCCCGCTGATCGGTCCCGTCCTGGACCGGCTGCAGCGCGGCCGGCGCATCGCGATGGCCACCACCTTCGGCCTGCGCAGCCTGCTGGCGATCCTGATCATCACCAACAGCGACTGGAACTCCGCGTCCGGTCAGCTGCACTACGACCCGTGGGTGCTGTACCCGTGTGCGCTGGGCCTGATGGTGCTGTCCAAGTCGTTCGGCGTGCTCAAATCCGCGGTCACCCCGCGTGTGGTGCCGCCCGCGATCGACCTGCCCCGGGTCAATTCGCGACTGACCACCTTCGGCCTGATCTTCGGCACCATCGCCGGCGGCGCCGTCGCCGCCGTGTTCGAGATGCTGCTGTCCAAGCTGCTGCCCCTGCATCTGCCGGGCGCCCTGGTGTGGCTGTGCATCCTCGGCGTCGCCGGCGCCGTGTACTGCATGCGCATCCCGGCGTGGGTGGAGTCGACCGAGGGCGAGGTGCCCACCACCTTCTCTTATCACGGTGAACCCGCCACCTCGCCGCCCCCGCGCGACGACGCGCGCTTCACGCACGGCGCCGAAGGCACCGGCGCGGGTGCCGGCACCATGTCCGCACGCGGCAGACAGATGGCCGGCGCCATCGCGCAGACCATCCGTCAGCCGTTGGGCCGCGTGGTGGTGGCAGGGCTGTGGGGCAACGCCACGATCCGCGTCCTCACCGGCTTCCTCACCCTGTACATCGCCTTCTACGCCAAGGCGCAGGGCGAACAGTCCGGGCTCATGCAGCTCGCGGCCGTGGGCGCGGTCGGTGCCGCGGCGGGCGTCGGCAACGCCCTGGGCAACGGCCTCGGCACCCGCGTCGAACTGCGGAACCCGCCCCGCATCATCGTCATCGCCACCAGCTCGTGCTGCGCGATCGCACTGCTCGCGGCGCTGTTCGGGAACCTGTTCGGCGCGGTCGCCGCGGGCCTGGTGGCCTCGGGGATGAGCGCCATCGGCAAGGTGTGCCTTGACTCGACCATCCAGGACGGCCTGCCCGAGCAGTCCCGCGCGTCGGCGTTCGGGCGGTCGGAGACCGTCCTGCAGTTCGGCTGGGTGCTCGGCGCCGCACTCGGTGTGCTGCTGCCCACCACCCTGTCGATCGGTTTCGGCGTCGTCGCCGGGGTGATGGCGATCGGGACCGTGCAGACGATCCTCACCACCCGCGGATCGACGCTGGTCCCCGGTTTCGGCGGCAACCGGCCCGACTATGCTTCTGCGACCGGGGCCATCCACCGCCCCGAGGGAGCCCCGGGCACACATCCTCAGGGTCCCAGGGCCGCCCCGACCGACCGGATGCCCCCGGGTGACCGGACCCCCTCGACGGACCGGATGTCCCCGACCGACCGGGCGCGTCCGAGCACCCATCGCACCCATCCCACCGGCAGAAGAGGAAAACCCCGCACGTGAATCTCGGACAGCTGCGCAGTGGTGAACGCAAGGCGCTCGTGATCATCGCGGTGGTGGCCGTGGCCTTCGTGGCCATCGTCGGCGGCGCTGTGGCATTTCTCACCGACGGATTCACCGGACAGGACGAGGACGAGCATCCGCCGAAGGTGTCGCTGGCCGTGGGCGGGACGCTGACCCGCATCGAACCGGCACGCTGGTGCACCCTCGAACTCACCAAGTGCTCACCGGCCCGGATGGAAGAGATGAAGGTGCCCCGGGTGCCCGTTGAGGTGGGCGAATCAGTGGTGCTGTCGGTGCCGTCGTCGATCGCCGAGCGGCCGTGGAACGTGGTCGCCGAGTACCTGACCCCGCACGGCCCCACCCGCGACGGAGGTATCCGGACATCGGGCAGCACCTTCACGATGGTGCTGCACTCGCGCCCGGACTACATCCTCACCAACATCGAGATCCAGCTGCCGTCGATCAAGATCGACGCCGACGGCGTGCCGGTGGCCCGCGCGATCATCGCCGCGGACACCCGGCCCACCGAGTCCTACACCGGGGACTAGGCCTCCAGCTCGCGTGCCACGGCCCGAACGACCTCTGAGATGCGTTGTGCGGTCTTACGATCCGGGTAACGACCCTTGCGCAGGTCGGGCTGCACCTTGCCTTCGAGCAGGGTGATCAGGTCGGCCACCATGCCGTGCAGCTCGTCGGGGGTGTGCCGCTTGGCCTCTTTGCGGGCCTGGTTGCGGGCGGCTTCGCGGGTGTTGCGGGTGACGCTGGGTGCGGGGTCGAGAACGGTCACGTTGAGCGCCTGCGGACCGCGGCGGCCCGCGGCCATCCCGAACTCCACCTTCTGTCCGGGCTTGAGCGCCTCGACGCCCTCCGGGAGCGCACCGGCGCGGACGTACACGTCCTCGCCGCTCTCCTGCGACAGAAAACCGAAGCCCTTGTCCGCGTCGTACCACTTGACCTTGCCGGTAGGCACTGTGCTCACCCTCACCTGTGTCCGAAAAACCCTGCGCCCGAGGTGTTCGGACACAGTGAAAAGCGCCCGCTCCATCACAGATTCGGCTCCATGACTTCGAGCAAGGCGCATCGTCGCCACCAGTCTACCGGGCACCCGTACCCCCCGTCACGCCAATACCGCCGCCCCCAACGGTCACAGCCTGATGCCGGGCCACCCCACGGCTGTTCACGGTGTTCTACCGTGGTGGGTATGCACAGTGAGAGCACCGAACGCTCGCAGCGCACCCCGGTGGGACTGATCACCGCGGGTGTCGTCTTCGCGATCGGGATCGTCGCGGTCGTCGTGTTGTTCCTGACACCGGTCGTCGCCGACGGCAGCACGGCGCCGACATTCGTCTACCTGCTCACCATGTGCGCACCGCTCGGCTTTGTACTCGGCCTGATTTTTGCATTCCGTTCGGCACGGGAGATTCGGTGAGGATCGAAAGATGACACACACCACTGAAACGCCTTCGTCCAGGACACAGACACGACACCTGACGACCTTGGAACCCGCCGCGGATTCGGCGGTGCTGCGGCGCGCGTTCAGTTGCTTCCCGTCCGGTGTCGTCGCCATCTGTAGCCGCGTCGACGACGAACCGGTCGGGATGGCCGCGAGCGCTTTCACCACCGTCTCACTCGATCCGCCGCTGGTGTCGCTGTGCGTGCAGAACACGTCGACGACCTGGCCGAAGCTGCGGGGCGTCGCCGAGGTCGGGGTGAGCGTGTTCGCCAGCGAGCAGTCGGCCCTGTGCCGTCAGCTGGCCGGACCCGCGCACCTGCGCTTCGCCGGGATCGAACCGCTGCACACCGAGGCCGGTGCGGTGTTCGTGCCCGGCGCGGCGGCCAGCCTCTCGTGCACGCTGTACAACGAGATCCCGGCCGGCGACCACACCCTGGTGCTGTTGCGGATCAACGAACTCCACGCCGATCCCGGAGTCGAGCCGCTTGTGTTCCATGCCAGCGGGTTCCGCACTCTCGTGTCCCGCCCGTCCGAGGCCCGGGCCGGCGACGGGCCGTCGGGAACGTAGCCCGCTCACCGATGACCATCACCCCGCTCGGAATGCCACCGCTCCGCCGCATCGAGGCGAGTGCGGTACCGGCGCCTGCCGACGGCGCGGGGCTGATCGACCGCTACGGCAGAGTGGTCCGCGACCTGCGGGTCTCGGTGACCGACCGGTGCAATCTGCGCTGCACCTACTGCATGCCCGCCGACGGCCTGGACTGGCTCGGCACCGACGCCGTGCTGACCGCCGACGAGTTCATCCGGGTGATCACCGTGGCGGTGCGCGATCTCGGGGTGCGCAGCGTCCGCTTCACCGGCGGCGAACCGCTGCTGCGCCGCGACCTGGAGACGATCATCGCGGGTGTCGCCGCGCTGCGGCCGCGGCCCGAGATCGCGCTGACCACCAATGCCCTCGGACTGAGCCGCCGCGTCGACGGTCTGGTCGCGGCGGGACTGAACCGCATCAACATCTCGCTCGACACCGTCGACCCCGAACGGTTCGCCCAGGTCACCCGCCGGGCCCGGCTGCGCGACGTCATCGACGGACTGGCCGCGGCACGCGAGGCCGGCATCGGCACCATCAAGGTGAACGCGGTCGTCCCCGACCGGTCGGACCTGGCCCGGCTGCCGGAACTCGCGCGGTTCTGCCTCGACAACGGCTATCAACTGCGGATCATCGAACAGATGCCACTGGACGCCGATCACCGCTGGAGCAGGGCCCAGATGGTGACCGCCGACGACATCCTGGCCACCCTGCGCACCGAGTTCCCCCTCACCGACGACACCCGGCCACGCGGCAGCGCCCCGGCCGACACCTGGATCGTCGACGGCTTTCGGGCGGCGGATGGCGGACCAGCCCGGATCGGTGTGATCGCCTCGATCACCCGACCGTTCTGCGGCGACTGCGACCGGACCCGTCTCACCGCCGACGGCATGGTGCGCAACTGCCTGTTCGCCAACTCCGAGACCGACCTGCGGTCGATCCTGCGCGGCAGTGGCGGCACATCCACTGAGGTCGACGCCGCTATCGCGGCGGCGTGGCGGATCAACACCTGGGACAAGGCGCCCGGTCACGGTGTGAACGACCCCGGATTCCACCAGCCCGACCGTCCGATGTCGGCGATCGGCGGCTGAGACGATGCGGCTGACTGTCCGGTTTTTCGCTGCCGCGCGCGCGGCGTCGGGTACCGAGTCGACCGTCGTCGACATCGACCCGGCGATCACGCTCGGGGAGCTCGAGGATCTGCTCTCCGCGGGCAACGACGAACTGCACCGCGTGCTGGCCCGTTGCTCGTATCTGCGCGACGAGATCGCGTTCTGCGACAGGGCCGCCGGTGTCGGTGACTGCACGTCGCTCGACGTTCTCCCACCGTTCGCGGGCGGGTGACCTCACCTATTTCGTTGTGACTTTCATCACATCACGGCAAGATAACGAGACGGATACAAGTCGACTATCGACCCGTGAGCAGGGCGGACGCGATTTCCGTACCCAAAGGCCCTGGAACCATCCCTGAAAAACTTACGTCGACATGGGTGAATACCCGGAGCGAAAGCCGTAGTCTACGAATCGATCGTTCCACTAACGATCAACCGCACGAAACAAATACATAACGTCCGGACGGTCGCGCCGAGCCTCGCTCCACCCCCGGACGTGACACGAACTTTCAGGAGCGAGGACGGGGGACCCACCCTCATCACGAGACCGGGCATCGGACCACCGATGCCCTTGGGGTCAAGCCGGGTGCACGACACCTGGCCGAGCAACCTCTCGCTCGAACCCGACAGCTGACTTCGTAGGCGCGTGGAGAGAGGAATCTACACACCTATGTCCGGACGTCATCGCAAGCAGACAACCAGCACCGCCGGTAAGACCGTCGCCAAGGTCGCCCTCACCGGCGCCGTCCTCGGTGGCGGAGCGGCCCTCCTCGGCACCGGATCGGCCCACGCCGCCACCGACGCGGAGTGGGATCAGGTGGCTCAGTGTGAGTCCACCGGCAACTGGGCCATCGACACCGGCAACGGCTTCCAGGGCGGCCTGCAGTTCAGCCCCAGCACCTGGTCCGGCTACGGCGGCGGCGAGTTCGCCCCGAGCGCCAACCTGGCCACCCGCGAGCAGCAGATCGTCGTCGCCGAGCGTGTGCTCGCCGGCCAGGGCCCCGGCGCCTGGCCCGTCTGCGGAACGGTCCTGTCCGGCCCCACCCAGCGCAGCGCCCCCGAGGCACCCAAGCCCGCACCGCAGGCTCCCAAGGTGACCGTCCCGGACGCTCCGAAGGAAATCAAGAAGGTCACCGACAACCTGGCCAAGAACACCGGTGACGTCGAGAAGCGTCTCGACGAGGCCCTGAAGTCGCTGAACGTGCACCCCGAGATCACCAAGATGTGGGCTGCCGCCAAGAAGACCGGCTTCGAGCTCACCCCCGAGCAGATCGCCCTGTTCAACCAGCACGAGAGCCAGCTGCCCAAGTAAGCAGCGCTCCGCCACAACAGGGCGACACGCCCTCACATACAAAGGCCTCCGCACGTTGATGTTGTCCGTGCGGAGGCTTTTGCTATCCCGGACAGGCGCGCAGTGTGGAGAACAGCACCACTCAGGCGCAGCCGACCCATTCATCCGTGCCGTCGGCGAACGTCTGGTGCTTCCACACCGGCAACCGCGCCTTCACCTCGTCGACGAGACCCGCGCACAGCGCGAACGCCTCCCGTCGGTGATCGGCCGCCACCGCCACCACGAACGCCACATCCCCCACCGACAAGTCGCCTACCCGATGCGACACCGCCACCGCCCGGACACCGTCACCGGCGGCCGCGGTGACCTCCTCGACGACTGCGGCCAGCACCGAGGGGGCACTGGGATGCGCCGAGTACGACAGGGCGACCACGTCGTCATGGTTGCCGTCGTGATGGCGGACGATGCCACCGAATCCGACGACCGCACCCGCGGCACCGCCGGACAGGCCGGTCACCTCGTCCTCGTGCTCACGCTGGGAGATCGGTGCCTCGGAGACCGCGGTGCGGATCGGGACAGTCACGAGGTCGCCTCCGGGCGTGGATGGTCGCCTCCGGCGATCTGGTCGAGTGCGTGGTCGAGCACGGTCGCGAGCACCTCCAGCCCGTCGCGCACGCCGCCCGACGAACCGGGCAGATTCACCACGAGCGTGCGGTCGGCGATGCCGGCGAGGCCACGCGAGAGCATCGCCGTGGGCACCTTCGGTGCGCCGGCGGCACGAATGGCATCGGCGAGGCCCGGGATCTCGGCGTCGAGAAGCGGGCGCGTGTATTCGGGGGTGCGGTCGGTGGGCGAGAGTCCGGTGCCGCCGGTGGTGATCACCAGGTCGGCCTGTTCGAAGATCGCGGTGCGGATCGCCCCACCCACCGGTTCACCGTCGGCGACGACGGTACGTTCGGCGACGGTGAAGCCGCGCGCGGCCAGCCACTCCTCGATCAGCGGTCCGGTCTTGTCACGGTAGAGACCACGACTGGCCCGGGTGGAGGCCACCACCACGTGCGCGACCCGCCGGGGTTGTCCTGCTGCTGCGCTCATCGGGAGTCCTCACGGGGTGCGGTCGCGAAACCAGTCCCCCGACTTGCCCCCCGTCTTCGACAGCAGCCTGATGTTGTCCATCCGGGCGGCGCGGTCGACGGCCTTCACCATGTCGTGCAGCGTCAGGCCGGCCACCGCGACGGCGGTCAGCGCCTCCATCTCCACCCCGGTCTGACCGGACGTCGCGACGGTCGCGGTGACCGCGATGCAGTCGGTGTCGATGGTGAACTCGACGTCGACCGACGACAACGACAGCTGATGGCACAGCGGGATCAGCGAGTCGGTCCGCTTGGCGGCCATGATCCCGGCGATCCGGGCCGTCGCCAGCACGTCACCCTTCGGCAACTCACCGTCGACGAGCAGCCCGATCACCTCGGAGGTGGTGCGGAACGTGCCGCCGGCCACCGCACGCCGCCGCGTCGTCGCCTTGTCGCCGACGTCGACCATGCGGGCGGTTCCCGACCCGTCGATATGAGACAGGCTGGGCGTGTGCCCGGGGTCGCTCACCGTCGGATCAGCGATTGACGACGGTGTGCGACTGCACGAACGACAGGTTCTCCGCGGGCAGCGGGAACGTCACATCACCGAACGGCGACAGCGCACCGGGAACACTCGCGGCGAACTCGGAGACGGCGTGCTGATGGCCGCCCTCGTCGTCGACCGGCCAGCCGTTGTCGATGTAGTGATTCTTCTTCTTGGCGTGCTTGTTGTTGGCCACGACGGTCATTCTGCCATGAGCCCCCCGGGGCCGTGTCAGTAGAATCGGCCGAATGAGTGCGGATGATCAGCGCATCGGTCTGGCCGGGGATCTGGCCGCCCGATCCGACGACGAACTCGTCGCGCTGTTCATCGCCCGGCCCGATCTCGCGGCGCCCCCGCCCCAGGGTTCGGGGGTCCTCGGCCAGCGCGCGCTGTCGGCCGCGTCCATCACCCTCGCCGGCGAGGATCTCGACGTTCTGGCCGTCGCCGTCCTCGAACAGCTCGTCCGGCTCTCGACCCCCGATTCCGGTGTCCGCACCGTCCTTCCGGTGACCTCGACCGCGGTGGTCAAGGCTCTCGGCAAGCGCGCCGATCGTGCCGACGTGCTGAGCCGGATCGACACGCTGCGGCGGCGGGCGCTGGTGTGGGGCGGGCCGAAGGAACTGATGATCGGCGTGCACACCCCGGCGGCGCTGCCGTGGAAGGCGTTGCACCTGACCGGTCCGCTCGCCGGCCGCCCGACCGGCGAGATCCGCGCGCTCCTCGACGGTCTCGACGAGGGGCAAAGCGAGTTGCTCGGCACCCTCTCGCGCGGCCCGGCGCTGGGCCGGACCCGGGATGCCGCCGCCGACGCCGATCCGGCCCGCCCGATCCCCCGGCTCATCGCGCTGGGTCTGCTGGCGCGCGTCGACGAGCAGACCGTCGAACTGCCGCCGATGGTCGGGCAGTTGTTGCGCGGGGAGGCACCGATCCGCGCCGACGATCTGCGCCGGCCGGCACCGGAGGCCGCGACCTCGCGGTTCTCCGCCGCCGATGTGGAGGCCGCGGCCGGCGGTGAGGCGATCGAATTGCTCCGGCACACCACCACGGTCCTGCGGATCCTCGGGGCCGCCCCGGCCGCGATCCTGCGGTCCGGTGCGCTCGGCGTGCGGGAGCTGCGGCGTGTCGCGAAGGCCGCCGATCTCGATCCGCAGCGCGTCGGGCTGATCGTCGAACTGCTCTCGCACGCCCGGCTCATCGACTCCGGTCTGCCCGATCCCCCGCCGCCCGGCGACACCGGCGAGCAGTATTTCGCGCCCACCGGCGCCGCCGACGCATGGCTGCATCAGGGTCCGGACCGGCAGTGGTCGGTGCTGGCGTCGGCGTGGCTCGACATGCCGCGCAGACCCTGGCAGATCGGCGCCCCCGACCGCGACGGCAACGCGCTCGCCGCCCTGTCCGCCGACCTGTTCGACGCGTACGCAGCGGTGCAGCGCCGCACCATCCTGGAAACCCTCGCCGAGGCCGGCCCCGCGCGGGCTTGGGAGGTGACCGACCTGTGCGAGGTGCTGGTGTGGTCGCACCCGCGGCAGATGCGCAGGCTCACCCACCGCGTGGTGTCCGAGACGCTGCGGGAGGCACGTGAGGTGGGTCTGGTGGCGCACGGCTGCCTGACTGCGGTGGGCCGCACCGCCCTCGCACCCGACCGGCCCACCGACGACGCGGCGCTGGTCACCGCCATGCACAAGGCGCTGCCCGAGCCCGTCGATCATTTCCTGACCCAGGCCGACCTGACACTGATGGTGCCGGGGCCGATGACCCCGGAACTGGCCGAACAGGTCGAACTCGTCGCCGACCTCGAATCCGGCGGCGCCGCATCGGTGTACCGGATCACCGAGGCCACGGTGCGGCGCGCCCTGGACACCGGGCGCGGCAGCAGCGAACTCATCTCGATGCTCACCACGCATTCGCGTACCCCGGTCCCGCAGTCGCTCACCTATCTGATCGAGGACGTCGCCCGCAGGCACGGGCAGTTGCGGGTGGGTGTGGCGTCGTCGTTCGTGCGGTGCGAGGATCCGGCGACGCTGGCGGCGGTCCTGCGCAGCGACGTCGCGGGCCGCCTCGCGCTGCGGGCGCTGGCCCCGACGGTCGCGGTGGCGCACGCGGAGGTGCGGGAGGTGATCGAGGCGCTGCGCGGCGCGGGTTTCGCTCCGGCGGGCGAGGATTCGTCGGGTGCGCTGGTCGACCTGCGGGAAACCGGCAGCCGGGTCGGCGCGTCGCGGCGTCCGCGGCAGGCCACACCCCGCCGGGCCGCGGCCACCGAGGAACAGTTGCAGAAGGTGATCAGCCGGCTGCGGGCGAGCGACCGTGCCGGCGCCGTATCTTCCACCGGCACACAAGGTCAGCCGGTCCGCGCCACCGATGGTGGCGAATCGGCCACCGCCCTCATCCAGCTCGCGCTGCGCGCCGGCCGCAGGCTCCTCATCGGCTACGTCGACTCGCACGGGTCGGCCAGCAAACACGTGGTGATCCCCAAGACGCTGGGCGCCGGTCAGCTTCTCGCCGAGGAGGCCGGTGTCGATGACCCGCGCCAGTTCTGGCTGCACCGCATGACCAGCGTCGAACTCCTCGATTCCTGACGCATCGAAAAGCCTTGGACGGCATCGGTGTACGTGTCGTACGGTGATCTGCGCCCCGCACGAGGCGGGTGCACCAGAGTTCAGGAAGAGTCATGAATACCAGCTTTCCCGTGCCCCTCTCGGGCGCCAAGGCATCCACGCTGCTGTGGACGGACGAGGAGTCCATCGAGCATCAGGCTCGTAATCAGCTGCGCCGGGTGTCCGAGTTGCCTTGGGTGCACGGGGTCCGGGTGATGCCCGACGTCCACGTCGGCAAGGGCGCGACGGTCGGCTCGGTGATCGCGATGCGCGATGCCGTGTGTCCGGCCGCCGTCGGTGTCGACATCGGTTGCGGAATGTCGGCCGTACGAACCGATCTCACCGCCGACGACCTGCCCGACGACCTGTCGGGTATCCGGTCGGCGATCGAGGCGGCCGTGCCGGTCGGGTTCCAGTCGCACAAGACGCCGGTGAACGTGCGCACCCTGCGCGTCGGCCGGGGCTGGGACGCCTTCTGGGGCCGGTTCACCGACCTGCATCGCGGTGTGCGGCAACTCGATACCCGGGCCGGTAGGCAGCTCGGCACCCTGGGCGGGGGCAACCACTTCGCAGAAGTGTGCCTCGACGACGAGGGCGCGGTGTGGATAATGCTGCACTCCGGGTCACGGAACATCGGCAAGGAACTGGCCGAGCGGCATATGTCGGTGGCCGCGAAGCTGCCGCACAACGCGGACCTGCCCGATCGGGACCTGGCGGTCTTCCTCACCGGAACCCCGGAGATGGACGCCTACCGGCACGACCTGGACTGGGCGCAGGAGTACGCGGCCCGCAACCGGCAGGTGATGCTGGCGCTCATCTGCAACGCGATCCGCGACAGCTTCCCCACCCGCGCAGTGCGTTTCGACGATCCGATCAGCTGCCACCACAACTATGTGGCCACCGAGACGATCGACGGCCTGGAGCTGCTGGTGACCCGTAAGGGCGCCATCCGGGCCGGGGCCGGCGACCTCGGCCTGATCCCGGGTTCGATGGGCACCGGATCGTACGTGGTCCGGGGCCTGGGCAGCGAGCAGTCGTTCTTCTCCGCATCCCACGGAGCGGGGCGGCGGATGAGCCGGTCCAAGGCACGCAAGCTGTTCACCGAGGAGGACCTCATCGCCCAGACCCAGGGCGTCGAGTCCCGGAAGGACCGGGGTGTCGTCGACGAGATCCCGGCCGCCTACAAGGACATCAACGAGGTCATCGCCGCCCAGACAGACCTCGTCGAGGTCGTCGCCCACCTGCGCCAGGTGGTCTGCGTCAAGGGCTGACCCGGCCGCCCCGCACTCCTTGAGTGTGGGGCGGCTTCGTCGGTAACCCGGACAATGACAAGGTCCACGTGGCGCCCCCGGTGGCCAGGCAACCGGCGGATCTGGACAATGGATCGGGTGACCGATGGACCCCTGATCGTGCAATCCGACAAGACGCTGCTGCTCGAGGTGGATCACCCCGACGCGGGTGCGGCGCGGGCGGCGATCGCGCCGTTCGCCGAACTCGAACGTGCCCCCGAGCATGTGCACACCTATCGGGTGACACCGCTGGCGTTGTGGAACGCCCGGGCGGCCGGTCACGACGCCGAGCAGGTCGTCGACGCGCTGGTGAAGTATTCGCGGTACGCGGTGCCACAGCCGCTGCTGATGGACGTCATCGACACCATGGGCCGCTTCGGCCGACTGCAGCTGGTCAAGAACCCGGCGCACGGGCTGACGCTGGTGAGCCTGGATCGCGCAGTGCTCGTCGAGGTGATGCGCAACAAGAAGGTCTCCCCGATGCTGGGCGCGCAGATCGACGACGACACCGTCGTCGTGCACCCGTCCGAGCGGGGCCGGCTCAAGCAGGTTCTGCTCAAGATCGGTTGGCCCGCAGAGGATCTCGCCGGGTACGTCGACGGCGAGGCGCACCCGATCGCGCTGGACCAGACCGACTGGCAACTGCGTGACTATCAGGAGCTGGCCGCCGACTCGTTCTGGGCGGGCGGGTCCGGCGTCGTGGTACTGCCGTGCGGCGCGGGCAAGACGATGGTCGGTGCCGCGGCGATGGCGAAAGCCGGTGCCACAACACTGATCCTGGTCACCAACACCGTCGCCGGCCGGCAGTGGAAACGCGAACTGGTCGCCCGCACTTCGCTCACCGAGGACGAGATCGGCGAATACTCGGGCGAGCGCAAGGAGATCCGGCCCGTCACCATCGCCACCTATCAGGTGATGACCCGCAAATCGAAGGGCGAGTACAAGAATCTCGACCTGTTCGACTCCCGAGACTGGGGCCTGATCATCTACGACGAGGTGCATCTGCTGCCCGCGCCGGTGTTCCGGATGACCGCCGACCTGCAATCGCGGCGTCGCCTCGGACTCACCGCCACCCTGGTGCGAGAGGACGGCCGCGAGGGCGACGTGTTCAGCCTCATCGGTCCCAAACGCTACGACGCGCCGTGGAAGGACATCGAGGCGCAGGGCTGGATCGCACCCGCCGACTGCGTCGAGGTGCGCGTCACCCTCACCGACGAGGAGCGCCTGCAGTACGCGGTCGCCGAGAACGACACCAAGTACAAACTCTGCTCGACGGCGCACACCAAGGTGAACGTCGTCAAAGCGATCCTCGCCCAGCATCCGGGTTCGCAGACGCTGATCATCGGTGCCTACATCGACCAGCTCGAAGAACTCGGCCACGAACTCGACGCCCCCGTGGTGCAGGGTTCGACCCGCAACAAGGAACGCGAGATCCTGTTCGACCGGTTCCGCTCCGGCGAGATCTCCACGCTCGTGGTCTCGAAGGTCGCGAACTTCTCCATCGACCTGCCGGAGGCGTCGGTGGCGGTGCAGGTGTCGGGCACGTTCGGCTCCCGCCAGGAGGAGGCGCAGCGTCTCGGCCGGCTGCTGCGCCCCAAGAAGGACGGCGGGCAGGCCCACTTCTACTCGGTGGTCTCCCGCGACACCCTCGACGCCGACTACGCCGCCCACCGCCAGCGTTTCCTCGCCGAACAGGGCTACGCCTACCGCATCACCGACGCCGACGACCTCCTCGGCCCCGCCATCGGGTAGTTGTCGCCGACATGATCGGCTCACCGGGTTTCGAGGCTCGGTCGCTGGACGACCTCACACCTCAACCGACAAAGTGGTCGGCCTTCCCACCGGACGCCTCACCGGGATTCGAGGCCTCGACCGGCGAGGTGGTCGGCCTTCCCACTGGACGTAGCCGTCAAATCAACCACCAGCCGGTTGAGGTGTGACGAGCCGCTGGGCGAGGAGCCTCGAAACCAGGTAAGCCGACGATGTCGGCAACCCCAGGCGACCTACGCCTGACCCTGTTTCAACAAACAGTAGCCGACCTTGATCGGGCTGTCGTAGCTGATGGGCAGCTGGTTGCCCTCACAGTTCGGGGTGCCTTCGCTGCGGGTGGTGGCCTTGAAGATCGCTGATCCGTCCTTCGGGCCGGCGTCGCAGGCGACCTTCTGGTAGTCGGCGAGGATGCCGCTGCCCATCGGGATCTGGTAGCACCCGTCCTTCACGAAGTTGGGCGTGATGCACAGCCGCGACTTGTCGTCGAAGGTGAGGATCGAGTAGTTCTCGCTGGCGCACTTCTCGCCCTCTTTGAGCACCGAGGCCGCGTAGAACGTGAGCTTGTCGGCAGAGTCGCACGACGCCTTGTCGACGTCGACCTTGGTCTCCTTGTCACCGCCGCCGGAGACTGTCACACAGTCACCGATCTTCGCGTCGGCCGCCTTGCCGACCTTGGTGTCGTCGCCACCACTGCCGCACGCGGACGCGAATCCCACCACGGCGAGCGCCGCACACGCCGCCGAAACCCTTGTCAGCACTGTATTTTTCCGCATTCCCGTCCTAGCCCTCACCGATCAGCTCTGCCACTCGTCCGTCACTTCGGCCAAACAGTATCCCGCGGGTGTCGGCTTCGCCAGATAGAGCGGGGCCTGCCCGCTGTCGCAGGTCGGCCGCGACGACATCTTGGTCTCCACGCGCAGCACCCGGGCACCGGTCACCGTCGGTGCCGAACCGCACGGCGCGTCGTCGAAATCGGCGAGTGCGGTGTCGGTTTCGACAGTCGGGAACTGGTAGCAGCTCCCCTTCTGCATGATCGGCGCCAGGCACAGCACCTTGCCGTCCCGGTCGCCGCCCAGGCCGGTGAACCACAACTGCGAATAGTCGCCGCAGGCAGTACGGTCCTCGGTCTTGCTGACCACGGCGAAGTGAAAGTCGGTTGAACCGCAACTGACCTCGTTCGCCTTCACCGCGGAACCGGCCTCGCTGACGCGCAGACAGTCCCCGATCGCGACGTCGCCGGAATCGGCCACCTTGTCCTTGGTGGCGGCCACCACCGCGACGCCGAGCAGCGCGGCCACCAGCACCACACCGATGCCGAGCGTGATCCACAGCCCTTTGTGCGACTTCTTCGGTGGGGCCGGGTACGGAGCGCCGAATCCCGGAGCCTGACCGTACGGGGGCACCTGCCCGAACCCGGGCTGTTGCGGAGCCTGCCCATACGGATACGCCTGCCCGTATCCGGGCTGTTGCCCATACGGCTGCTGTCCCTGCGGCTGCTCGAACTGTGGCTGACCATATGGCTGCTGACCGTACGGCTGGGGCTGCCCAAACGCTCCGTGCTGTCCTGCCGGCGCCGGATAGCCACCGGGCTGCGGCGTTCCCCGCGGATCGTACGGTCCCGGGTAGCTGGGCGGTGGAGTGGTCACGTGCGTTCATGTTACCGGCCTCTAGCCTTGACACCATGAGCACCAACCCCCGCGCCGGCATGGTCGAACGCCTCGTCCCCTTCTCGACGACGATCTTCGCGGAGATGTCGGCGCTGGCGGTGGCGCACGACGCGATCAACCTGGGGCAGGGTTTCCCCGATACCGACGGACCGGCGTCGATGCTCGCCGCGGCGGTCGAGGCGATCAACGACGGCCAGAACCAGTACCCGCCCGGCATCGGGGTGCCGTCGCTGCGGCAGGCGGTGGCCCGGCATCAGCGCGAGCATTACGGTCTCGACTACGACCCGGACACCGAGGTGCTTGTCACCGTCGGTGCCACCGAGGCCATCGCCGGCGCGATCGTCGGGCTGGTGGAGCCGGGCCGCGAGGTGGTGATGGTCGAGCCGTATTACGACTCGTACGCGGCGACGGTCGCGATGGCGGGCGGCGTCCGACGCACGGTGCCACTGGTCCCGGACGGCGACGGTTTCCGCCTCGACCGCGACCGCCTCGCCGCGGCGTTCACCCCGGCGACCTCGGTGATCCTGGTGAACTCGCCGCACAATCCGACGGGCACCGTGCTGTCCGACGACGACCTGGCCGAGATCGCCCGGCTGTGCATCGACCACGATGTCGTCGCGGTCACCGACGAGGTGTACGAGCACCTGCTGTTCGACGGCCGGACGCATCGTCCACTGGCCACGTTCCCGGGAATGCGCGAACGCACCCTGCGGATCTCCAGCGCCGCCAAGACCTTCAACTGCACCGGCTGGAAGGTCGGCTGGATCAGCGGCCCACCCGAACTGGTGGCGGCGGCGCGGGCGGCCAAGCAGTTCATGAGCTATGTGGGGTCGGGGCCGTTCCAGCCGGCCGTCGCGCACGCCCTGGACACCGAGATGACCTGGGTCACCGAGTCAGCCGTGCGCCTGCAACATCAGCGCGATCTGCTCGCCGCGGCCCTGACCGACGCCGGTTTCGGGGTGCACCGCAGCGAGGCCACCTATTTCATCTGCGCCGACCCCCGCCCGCTCGGTTTCGATGACGCCGCGCAGTTCTGCCGTGAGCTGCCCGCCACGGTCGGTGTCGCCGCCGTCCCGGTGAGTGCGTTCGTCGACGACCACGACTCCTGGCGCCACCTCGTGCGCTTCGCCTTCTCCAAGCAGGAACATGTCATCGCCGAGGCCGCCGACCGCCTGCGCAAGCTGCGCCCCCACTGACACCGACGCACCGATCCCGCAATTCGCACACATTTTCGATGGGTCTGCTACGGTGGTGCCATGGCCACCGGCATCCAGGGTTCGCTCTTCGCCGATGCTCCGGCACTCGGTAGCGACAGCGGATTACGTTCTCTCACCGCGGGTCTCACCCGCCGCGAGCTGTCCGGCGGCGCCTGGGTCGAGGTGCGTCCGGGCTGGATCACTGGCGCCGACGCACTGTTCGACGACCTGCGCGGCTCGGTGCCGTGGCGGGCGGAACGTCGCAGGATGTACGACCGCGTCGTCGACGTGCCGCGGCTGGTCGCGCACTACCAGCACGACGAGCGGCTGCCGCACCCGTTCCTCGACGAGGCTATCGGCGCGCTGAGCGCCCACTATCGCGACGAACTCGGCGAGGATTTCGCCACCGCCGGCCTTGCCCTTTACCGCGACGGCTCGGATTCCGTTGCCTGGCATGGTGATCGGTTCGGCAAGGGCGCCACGCACGACACGATGGTGGCCATCGTGTCGCTCGGTGCGCCCCGGCACCTGCTGCTGCGTCCTGCCGGTGGCGGCGCGTCGCTCAAGTTCACCCTCACCTCGGGCGACCTGCTGGTGATGGGCGGCAGCTGCCAGCGCACCTGGGAACACGCCGTCCCCAAATCCCCCGGCGCGGGCCCCCGCATGAGCATCCAGTTCCGTCCCCTCGGCGTGTGGTGAGACGAACGTGGAATTACCGTCTTACACGGTGAAATCGATGCCGGTGAGGCGTTCGGATTCGCGCCACAGGCCCTCACGGATGGCCTTGTCCTTGGCGCGGGGCGCGTACCCGGACTTGACCGGGGCACCACGCAGACCGAACAACTGCTTGGGGCCGAAGAACGTGCCGGACGGGGCGTCGGGGGTGGTGGCGGCCAGCAGGGTCGGCAGGGCACCGTCGGCGGACGACTGGCCGATCGGCAGCACGGTGAGCTTCATGAGCGGCCCGTAGATGCTCTCGGTGTGCCCCGTCAGCGACGTCGACGCGATACCCGGGTGGGCGATGAACGACTTCTTGTCCGAACCGGCGTCGCTCAGGCGTTTCGCCAGTTCCAGCCCGAACATCAGATTGGCCATCTTGGAGTCGCCGTAGGCCTGCCAGCGCCGGTAGATCCGTCGTTCCCAGTTGAGGTCGCCCAGGTTGATACGGCCGAGCAGGTGCATCCCCGACGACAGGGTGACGACGCGGTCGGTGATCTTGGGCAGCAGCAGCGCGGTGAGCGCGAAGTGACCGAGATGGTTGGTCCCCATCTGCGATTCGAAGCCCTGCGCGGTGCGGCGCAGCGGGACCGCCATGATGCCCGCGTTGTTGATCAGCACGTCGGCGCCCTCGACGGTGTCGGCGAAGGCACGCACCGAGTTGAGGTCGGCCAGGTCGAGTTCGCGGACAGTGGCCGCGGCACCGATCGCCGCCGCGACGTCGTCGGCCTTGGCCGTGTTGCGGCAGGCGAGCACCACCTTCGCGCCGTGGCGGGCCAGCGCCTTGGCGGTCTCGGCACCGAGACCGCTGTTGGCCCCGGTGATGATCACCGTACGGCCGCTCTGATCGGGAATGTCGTCGGCGGACCACGGCTTTCGCGAGGGTTCAGTCATATACGTAGGGTACGGCGCGCCGGACGCAGAATCGACGACAGCATTTCCGACAGCGTCGGCGGATCGTGCGGCAGGAACTCGACCGGCATGAACAGTTCGGTGGGTTCCTCGCGGCCGCGCACCACCCGGGTGCCCACCGACCGCCAGTGCCGGGCCTCGCCCTCGGACGCGTGCACCGCCGCCGCGTTGGCCAGGACGGAGCCGTTGACGGTCTTGGCCAGGTCCGACAGCCGGGCACACTCGTTCACCGGGTCGCCGATCACCGTGTACTCGTAGCGACGTTCGGAGCCGATATTGCCGGCGAAGGTGGTGCCGAAACACACCCCGATCCCCCACTGGATGGGCAGTTCGCCACGCAACTGCCGGGCCAGCTCACGGGCGGCGGCCAGTGCCGCCGCGGCCGGATTGGGGTGCTCGACGGGCGCACCGAACACGGCGAGCGCGGCGTCGCCCTCGAACTTGTTGATCAGCCCGTTGTGCCGGGTCACCACCTCGTCGACGATCGTGAAGAAGGCGTTGAGGACCTCGGCGGTCTCGCGCGGGTCCTGGTGTTCGGCCATCGACGTCGACCCGAGGATGTCGACGAACAGCACCCCGACGTCGGCCTTGGTGCCCGACCTGCCCCGGCCCGAGATCATGGCGCGTTCGGCGACGGTGTCGCCGACGTGCCGGGCGAACAGGTCGCGCACACGTTCGCGTTCCTCGAGCCCTTCGACGAGGTCGTTGAAGCCGTGTTGCAGCACACCGATCTCGGAGGAGTCGTAGACGGCGACGCGGGTGTCGAACTCGCCCTGGTCGACCTTGAACAGTGCCTGCCGCAGTTCCATGAGCGGGTCGGCAATGGACCGGGCGACCAGCGCGATCACGCGGCTGCCCGCGGTGACGGCGACGATCGCGAGGATCACGGTGGCCCAGTCCATGCGGCCGTGCGGGCGGGGCAGGATGTCCAGGCCGCGGCCCACGTTGAGAATGATCAGACCCACCAGCGGCACCGACGAGCCGACCGCCCAGGCGGCGAGCAGCCGGGCCCGCACGCTCTGCATCGCGTGGGTGGCCGGATAGTCGTGCAGGGCGACGACGGCCAGCGGGCGCAGGGCACGCTCGGCGAACAGGAAGGTCAGCGACCCGCTCGACAGCGCCGCCAGCAGGAACGCGACGGTCACCCCGATGATCCGGTCCGCCGTCACGCGTTCGGCGACGAGGATGTACACACCGACCGCGCAGAACCAGGCCGTGACGGTGGCCAGCACCTGCCCGAACGGAACGTGCTGGACCGCCTTGCGCCGATCGTGGTCGGCGATCGAGCCCGTGCGGAACCAGCGCACCTGCGGACTCAGCATCGCCAGCCCGAAGACCACGTTCAGCACCAGGCCGACGAGGACAGCGGCGACGATCGCCGGAAAATTGGACGCGCCGATCGTGGTGTCGTAGGTGAGCACACCGCCGTTGAACGCCAGTTGTACCAGCAGGAAGGTCTCGATACTGATGGCGGCGTTGCTGAGGACGATGACCACGATGGAGATGACCGTGGCCCGCTTGGCCAGCCGGTTGCGGGTGGCGATGTCGAGGCTGCCCCAGTCGACGACGGGTTCTGAGCTCCAGAGCAGGGCTGCGATCTGCCGGCCGAATGCCGACCGTTGCATCGGGCGCCTGGAGGCAGCCCAGCGCGGCGCCACCATGCGCCCTCCTCGCGTGCCCGTTGTCAGTAGCCGGTGCCGGGGTAAACGACTACCCGTAGTAGGAGCGTACCCAATCACCGGACCGCCCGGTGATCCATGCAACCCACCGGGTTGCGTGGCGCCCTACGCCACGATGATCTCACCATGCGATCACCGCGACGCGGGCGGATTCACCCGGGGAGACGCAGATCGGCCGGCGGCGCCGAAGGCAGCCACCGGCCGAGCAGGGGTAACGCGGATCAGGCGCCGAGTCCGGCCTCGATCGCCAGGGTGATGGTGATCTTGTCGCCGACGACCACGCCGCCGCCCTCAAGCGGCATCTCGAAGTCGACTCCGAAGTCCTTGCGGCTCAGGACGGTCTTGGCCTCGAAACCGGCGACCGGACCGGCGCCCATGCCGGGGTTGACCCCGTTGAACTCCAGTTCCAGGCTGACCGGCTTGGTCACACCCTTGAGGGTGAAGTCGCCTTTGAGGACGTAATCGTCGCCGTCGGCCTCGACGTCGGTGGAGACGAAGGTGGCCTTGGGGAACTTCTCGGCGTCGAAGAAGTCGGCCGACTTCACGTGGCCGTCACGCTGCTCGTTGCGGGTGTTGATGGAGTTGACGTCGATCTCGGCCTGCACCGACGGGGTGCCGTCCTCGGCGACGGTGACGGTGCCGGAGAAGACATCAAAGGTGCCCTTGACCTTGCTGACCATCAGGTGCTTGACGGAGAAGCCGATCTCCGAGTGGACGGGGTCGATGGTCCAGGTGCCGGCGGGGATGGGAGCGGTGACGGTCATGGGGGATGTTCTCCTTCTGGGTTGTGATTCGGACTCGCGGTCCGTGATCTTCACTCACTGTAAACGGACTCCGGTCCGATTACATTCCCCTCGGGAAAGATTTTTTTGCACAGTACGGTGGAGACGGACTGTGCACCGCAAAATCGGCGAGAGGAACCGCGTGCAGCCCCCTGCCATAGCCGTCGAGAACCTCACCAAACGATTCGGCGCGTTCACCGCCGTCGACAATCTCAGCTTCACCGTCACCACGGGCCGGATCACCGGCTTCCTCGGCCCCAACGGGTCGGGCAAGACCACCACGCTGCGCATGCTGCTCGGCCTGATGCGGCCCACCTCTGGACGCGCAATCATCGGCGACCGGCCCTACGAGGCCATCCCCCGGCCCGCCGGTGTCGTCGGCGCCGCGCTGGAGGCGTCCAGCTTCCATCCGGGACGTACCGGGCTCGGGCACCTGCGGATGCTCGCCCCGCAGGTCGGCGTCGGCGACGCCCGCTGCCGCGAGATCCTCGACTTCGTCGGACTCAGCGACGCCGTCACCAAGCGGGTCGGCGGCTATTCGATGGGTATGCGCCAGCGTCTCGGTCTGGCCGCAGCCCTGCTCGGCGACCCCCAGATCATCATCCTCGACGAACCGACCAACGGCCTCGACCCGCAGGGCATCGTGTGGATCCGCGAACTGCTGCGGTCGCTGGCCGCGCAGGGCCGCACCGTGCTGGTGTCCAGTCATGTTCTCGGCGAGGTCCGCAGCACCGTCGATGACGTGGTGGTGATCGGCGGCGGCAGACTGCTGCACGCGTCGTCGCTCACCGACTTCGAAGGACTTGCGCGGCAAGGGGTGGGCGTGCGCACCCCCGCACCCGAGAAGCTGCTCGCCCTGGCCGAGGAACGGCGGTGGCCCATCTCCGAGGGACCCGCGGGGTTCCGCATCGACGACGTGGACTCGGCCACCATCGGGTCCGCCGCGTACGCCGCGGGCATCGAGCTGCACCAGCTCACCGACATCGGCGGCGACCTGGAGACGGTGTTCCTGCAGTTGACCGCAGGCACCGACCGGTCGGGGGGCACCGACCGATCCGGCACACCGGTGGGGGTCGCACAGTGAAAAGCGCATTGCTGGCCGAGTACCGCAAGTTCACCTCCACCCGCATGTGGTGGATCCTGCTGATCGGCCTGATCGCCTACCTGGGTTTCGTGGGTCTGGCGATGGCATTCTCGATGACCGTCGACAACGACGACGCCGACGCCACGACGCTCACCGGTGCCGCGCTGGCCCGGTCGATCTACGCCCTCGTCTCCCCCATCGGCTACGTGTTCCCGCTGGTCATCGGTTCTCTCGCGGTGACCGCCGAGTTCCGGCACAAGACCATCACCGCCACCCTGCTGGTGGAGCCGCGGCGCAGTGTGCTGCTGGGTGCCAAGCTGCTCGCGGGCATCCCGATGGGTCTGGTGTATGGCGTGGCCGCCACCGCGACCGTGGTGCTCACCGCCGCGCCGGTGCTGGCCTGGCGCGGCGACGGCGCGTTCCTCGGCGAGACCGAGACCATCAAGGTGATCGTGTTCTCGGTGATCGTGATGGCGCTATGGCTGATGATGGGTGTGTCGATCGGCTCGGTGCTGTCCAATCAGGTCGCGGCGATCATCGTGCTGCTGGCGTTCACCCAGTTCGTCGAGCCGATCGCCCGCGTCGCCCTCGCCCAATTCGACGCGACGGAGTCGGTGGCCAAGTTCCTGCCGGGAGCCTCCGCCGACGCACTCATCGGGTCGAGTTTCTACGCCAACACCGGCGGCACCGCCATCGAACTGCTGTCCCGCCCGGCGGGCGCGGCGATGATGATCGCCTACATCGTGGTGCTGGCCGTGATCGGCCGGGTCACCACGTTCAAGAAGGACATCGGCTGACGCTAGTCCGTTTCCAGGTCGGCCAGCGCCGCCCGCCCCAGCGCGAAGGCACGGTTGCTGTTGGGGACGCCGGCGTACACCGCCGTGTGCAGCAGCACCTCGGCGATGGTGTCGGCTGACACCCCGGCGCGCAGGGCGGACCGCAGGTGCATGTCGAGTTCGTGTTCGTTGCCCACCGCGGTGAGGATCGCGATGGTCAGCAGGCGCCGCTGCTCCTGGTCGAGGCCCGGCCGGCACCAGATGTCGCCCCATGCGGTCCGGGTGATGAAGTCCTGGAACGGGGCTGTGAACTCGGTGATCGTGGCCGTCGACCGGTCGACGTGGGCGTCGCCGAGCACGCTGCGGCGCATCGCGTCACCCGCGGCGTGGGCGGCCTCCCGGCCCGGCAGGTAGCCGTCGGGGACGTTGATGTGGGCGCGCAGCAGGGCACACACGCGGCCGGCCTGTTCGACATTGGCCAGGTGCGCGGCCGGGTCGAGGGCGACCATCCGGGCACCCTGGATCCCGTCGGCGAGTTCGGCCATCACCGACGGCGGTGTCGACGGGTCCTGCTCGCCCGCGATCACCAGGGTGGGGGCGACGATCCGGCCCAGGTCGGCGCGCGAATCCCACAGCGCGAGGGCCTCGCAGCAGGCGGCGTAGCCCTCATCGGGGGTACCGGTCACCATCGCCAGATGCCGGGTGATCAGGTCAGTGTCGCGGGCCGCGAGCCCGGCGGTGAACCAGCGGCCGACGACGGCGTCGGCGATCGACTCGGTGCCGTCGGCGCGCACGGCCGCGGCCCTCTCGGTCCAGCTCGCGGCCTCACCGAACTTGGCGGCGGTGCACAGCAGGGTCAGTGACCGCACCCGCTCGGGCCGGGTGATGGCCAGGTGCTGGGAGACCGCACCACCGAGCGACAGCCCGACCAGGTGCGCCGAGTCGACGCCGAGTTCGTCGAGCACGGCCAGCACGTCACCGGCGAGGTCACCGACGGTGTACGGGCCGTCCGGAACCGGCGAGCCGCCGTGCCCGCGGTGGTCGACGGTGACCACCCGCGCCCACGCCGACAGCGCGGCCACCTGCGGCCCCCACATGTCCCGGGTGGAGCCGAGCGAGCCGAGCAGCACCACCACAGGTGCGTCGTCGGGGCCGGTCACGTCATAGGCGGGCAGGATCGGGGTCACGGTCTCTCCTCAGAGGTCGTCGGGGTCGGGAGCCGAGAGCACACGGTCGACAATGCCACCGGCATGGCCGAGATAGCCGGCCGGGTCGAGCAGTTCACGCACCGTCGCCTCGGGCAGGAACTCGGTGATCGCCTCGGCGTCGGCCAGGTCGAGTCCCGCGGCGCAGACCGCGGTGACGCGCGCGCGGGCGTCGGGGGTGTGTTCGGCGAGGGCGACAGCCACCCGCTCGGCCAGCAGCGCGCCGTGCGTGACCTGCAGATTGCGTGCCATCGCGTCGGGATGCACCCGCAGGTCGATGAGGCTGTCGGCGAGGCGCGCGGCGGCGCCCGCCGCGGTGCGCAGCAGGTCGGTGAGCGGTTCCCATTCGGCGTGCCAGGGGCCTGCGGCGCGCTGGTGTTCCTGCTCCATCGACGCCAGCACCGACGCCACCAGCGCCGGTACGCGACGGGCCCCGGCGCGGGCGGTGATCGCGGCCACCGGATTCTGTTTGTGCGGCATCGCCGACGACCCGCCCGAGGCGGCCTCGGTGACCTCCCCGATCTCGGTGGCCGCCAGCCACACCACATCGCCGGCGATCTTGCCGATCTCCCCTGCCGCCGCGCCGACGGCACCGGCAAGCAGCCCCAGCGGGGTGCGATCGGTGTGCCAGGGCACGAGCGCGCGCGGTAGCCCGAGTTCGTCGGCGAGGGCGTCGGCCACGTCGAAGCCGTGCGGGGCGAGCGCGGCCAGGGTGCCCGCGGCCCCGCCGAACTGCACCGGCAGCGCCGACACCTGCCGCGACACCTCGGCGCGGGTGCGGCGCAGCCCCGACAGCCACGACGCCGCGACCGCCCCGAACGTGGTGGGCAATGCCTGCTGGCCGAGCGTCCGCGCCACCATCGGGGTGTCGCGGTGGGTGCGGGCCAGGTCGGCGCACGCCCGTTCGGCGCGCGTCAGGTCGGTCACGAGCAGTGTGCCCGCGCGGCGCAGCAGCAGCACGAGGGCGGTGTCGAGGATGTCCTGGCTGGTGGCGCCGCGATGCACGTGCGCGGGCGGCACGTCCGGGTGCAACGCGGCCAGCGCCGACCGCAGCACCCCGACCAGCGGGATCACCGGGTTGCCGCCGGCCATCGCCGCCGCGCCGAGCGCGGCCGGGGTCAGGCGCGGATCACCGGCCTCGCGCAGGACAGTGATCACCGTGTCGATACGGGTGGCCGAGCCCTGCGGGATCACCCCCACCGCGGCCTGCGCCCGCGCGAGCGCGGCCTCGACGGTCAGCAGGGCATCCACCCACGACGCGTCGTCGAGCACGGCGGCCGCACCGGACGCCCCGAAGATCGGATCGAAGAGTTCACCTCGGGTTCCGGACACGGGACTCCTTCGCACGGTCGGTGACGGCTGTCGGGTTCGGTTCTATCAGGGCGGGCCCGGTTACAGCGTGAAGAACGGCGTCTCGCCCGAACCCGCGTCCTGCACCCGGATCTCGACGCGGTAGCCGGCGTCGGTACGGGCCGCGATGAGCCGGTGCCGGTCGGCTTCGGAGACCTGCGCCAGCACCGGGTCGGCGCCGTGGGCGTCGGTGTCCTCGGGAAAGTAGATCCGTGTGAAGAGCCGGTCGAGGGTGCCGCGCGCGAACACCCCGACGTTGATGTGCGGGGCCTGTCCGGGCAGCGCCCCCGGTTTGACGGTCCGGATGGTGGTGAAGCCGTCGTCGCCCGCGAACGCCCGGGCCAGGTGGCGGAACCCCGCCGGGCTGACCGGCTGTGGTCCGCGCGGGTCGGAGTCGCCGAGGTGCCCGGCAGCGTCGGCCTGCCACGTCTCGAACATCGCGTCGGCGATGGGGGTGCCGCCGCCGTCGTAGGCGATCAGGGTGATCTCGACGGCGCCGGTACCCTCGGGGGCGGCCTGCCAGGCGTCCTCCCAGCCGGGGTGCAGCCCGATGTGGACGTACGGCCCGACCGTCTGCGACGGGGTCAGCCCGGTCGGGACCTCGTCCTGCGCACGGCTGAACACGGGGTACCGCGGGGCGTCGGGATTGCCGGTGTCGATCATGCTCAGGCCTCCTCGAAGGGGGTTGCGGACGCGCCGCGCAGGACGATGTCGAAGCGGAAACCAAGCGCCCAGTCGGGGCGGGTGGCGTCGTAGTCGAAGGTGGCGATCATGCGTTCACGGGCCGCCTCGGGAACCGCGTTGTAGATGGGGTCCTGG
>NZ_BAED01000053.1 GCF_000241345.1 Gordonia amarae NBRC 15530 | reverse complement strand
GCCACCAGTTTCTGGAACCGTTCCAGGGTCGGCGACGGGTCTGTGCCGTTGAAGCCGCCGATGGGCATCACCGAATATCCGGATTCGAGCTGGTAGCCCGACG
>NZ_BAED01000054.1 GCF_000241345.1 Gordonia amarae NBRC 15530 | reverse complement strand
GAGTTCCGCACGGACGACCCGGACGACACCCTCATCTTCGACCCGATAGTACGGTTCATCGGCCAGCGCGTGGCCGCCGTCGTCGCCACCACCGCGGCAATCGCCGAGGCCGCCTGCCGCGCCATCGACGTGACCTACGCGCCCCTGCCCGCGGTATTCGATCCGGAAGCAGCCCGCACCCCCGGCGCACCGCTCATCCACCCCGACCGCACCCCCGACGACCGGGTGGCCGAGTCGCACCGCAATGTGATCGCCTCCTTCCATGGGGGTTTCGGCGGCGATCCCGACATCGCGCTCGCCGCCTCGCACACCACGGTGTCGGGCACGTGGAACACCGCGCGGGTCACCCACGGCCAGTTGGAAACCCACGGCGGCATCGGCTGGCTCGACGACGACGGCCGGCTGATCATCCGCACCAGCACCCAGGTGCCGTTCCTGGTCCGCGACGAGCTCGCGCTGCTGTTCGAGCTCCCGAAAGAGAAGATCCGGGTGTTCAGTGCCCGCGTCGGCGGCGGGTTCGGCGGCAAACAGGAACTGCTCACCGAAGACCTTCTCGCGCTTGCGGTTCTGCGGACCGGGCTGCCTTGTGCGTACGAGATGAGCCGCACCGACGAGATGACCCGCACCACCTGGCGGCATCCGTTCCGGGTGACGGTCGAGCTGGGCGCCGACGCCGACGGCACCCTCACCGCGATGAAGGTGGACGTGCTCTCGGACACCGGTGCCTACGGCAATCACGCGATCGGCGTCATGTTCCATTCGTGCGCGGAGTCGGTGTCGGTGTACACCTGCCCGGTCAAACGCATCGACGCCGAGGTCGTGTACACCAACAATCCGCCGTCGGGCGCGTTCCGCGGCTACGGTCTCGGGCAGGTGATCTTCGCGATCGAGAGCGCCATGGACGAGCTGGCGCTGAAACTCGGCATCGACCCGTTCGAGTTCCGCCGCCGCAACGCCGTCTCCGACGGTGATCCGCTGCTGGTGGCCGAGCCGGAACCCGAACACGATCTGGTGTGGGGCAGTTACGGTCTCGACCAATGCCTGGACATGGCCCAGGAAGCGCTGGCACGTGGCAACGGCGTCACCGCGCCGGAGGGTCCGTCGTGGCGAGTCGGTGAGGGCATGGCGGTGGCCACCATCGCCACCATGGCTCCGCGCGGTCATCTCTCGACCGTCACCGCATCCGTCGACGCCACCGGGACCTACCGGATCGGTGTGGGCACAGCGGAGTTCGGCAACGGCACCACCACCGTGCACACCCAGATCGCCGCCTCCACCCTGAACACCCGCCTCGACCGCATCGTGCTCACCAACGGTGACACCGACGGCGCCGTCTACGACACCGGCGCCTTCGCGTCGGCCGGCACCACCGTCGCGGGCAAGGCACTGTATTTCGCCTGTATCCGGCTGTACGAAATCCTCACCGAGACCGCGGCCCAGCTCACCGGGTCCGACCCGTCGACCATCACCCTCGACGCCGACGGCATGACCGTCGGCGAGGGACGACTGTCGTTCGCCGACCTGGTCGCCGGTGCCGACGAGCAGTTCCGGGCCGGTGACACGATCACCGCGTCCGGGCAGGAGTCGGGCGATTTCCGGTCGATCGCCTTCAATGTGCAGGCCTTCCGGGTGGCCGTCGACACCGACACCGGCCGCGTGATCGTCCTGCAGTCCGTGCACGCCGCCGACGCCGGCACCGTGATGAATCCGCAGCAGTGCCTGGGCCAGGTCGAGGGCGGGGTGGCGCAGGCGATCGGCAGCGCGCTGTATGAGGAGATCATGCTCGACGGCGCCGGTGGAGTGCTGACCCCCGTGTTCCGCACGTACCGGATGCCGCAGATGGCCGACATTCCCGACACCGAGGTGTATTTCGCCGACACCTCCGACGACCTCGGACCGTACGGTGCCAAGTCCATGAGCGAGTCCCCGTTCAATCCGGTCGCTCCGGCGATGGCGAATGCAATCCGGCGGGCCATCGGTGTCCGGCCGTGCGAGACGCCGATGTCGCGGGACCGTATCTGGCGTCTCGCCCAGGGCATCGCATAGCCCTTGCCGGGTGGCGTCCAGGTCGCTTTACCGTTCGATTAACCGCGCGATCCATCACTAATGTCGTTTGTTGTCAGAACTCACGAATTCCGTGGACCTCGTCGTTCGGCACCGCGAGAGATCAAAGAACATCCGGCCGCCGGCGACTTCCGGCCCGGCACTCTACCCTCTCGACGCATGCCGTCGTGATGTCGCAGCGCTGCTGCGAGCAAGGAACCGCGATGACCCTCGATACCCAGACCGCGCCTGCCCCGCAGGTGACCGACCACGGTCCGCAATACAAATGGATCGCGTTGTCCAACACCACCTTGGGTGTGTTGATCGCCACAATCAATTCGTCGATCGTGCTGATCGCGCTGCCCGATATCTTCCGCGGCATCCACCTCAATCCGTTGTTGCCGCAGAACACCGGGTACCTGCTGTGGATGATGATGGGATTCCTCATGGTGACCGCCGTCCTGGTGGTCAGTTTCGGCCGGCTCGGCGATATGTTCGGCCGCGCCCGCATGTACAACATGGGCTTCGCGATCTTCACCGTGTCGTCGGTGTTCCTGGCGATCACCTGGTTCGACGGCGCCGAGGCCGCGGTCTGGCTTATCTTCTGGCGCATCGTGCAGGGTGTCGGCGGCGCGTTCCTGATGGCCAATTCGTCGGCGATCCTCACCGACGCCTTCCCCGCCAACCAGCGCGGATTGGCGCTGGGTATCAACGGCGTCGCCGCCATCGCGGGGTCCTTCCTCGGCCTGCTCGTCGGTGGCGTGCTGGCTCCGATCCACTGGCACCTGGTGTTCCTGGTGTCGGTGCCGTTCGGCATCGTCGGGACCGTGTGGGCGTACCTGAAGCTCCGCGACACGGGTATCCGCAAGCGCGCCAAGATGGACTGGTGGGGCAATGTGACCTTCGCCGTGGGTCTGGTCGCAGTGCTGGTCGGCATCACCTACGGCATTCAGCCGTACGGCTCGCACAGCATGGGCTGGAGCAGCCCGATGGTGTTGTCCTGCCTGATCGGTGGCCTTCTGGTGCTGGGGCTTTTCGCCGCCATCGAGGTCCGGGTGCCCAGCCCCCTGTTCAACCTGTCGCTGTTTGCCAACCGGTCGTTCACCTTCGGCAACATCGCCAGTCTGATGAGTTCCATCGGGCGCGGCGGACTGCAGTTCATCCTCATCATCTGGCTGCAGGGAATCTGGCTGCCGCAGCACGGCTACAACTTCGAACAGACCCCGCTGTGGTCGGCGATCTACATGATCCCGATGACCATCGGCTTCCTGCTGACCGCGCCGGTCTCGGGCGCGCTGTCGGACCGGATGGGGACCAAGTGGTTCACCACCATCGGCATGGTCATCACGGCCTGTACCTTCGCCGCACTCATCGCGATGCCGGTGAACTTCTCGTATCCGATCTTCGCGGTCGTGCTGCTGCTCAACGGCATCGGCATGGGACTGTTCTCCTCGCCGAACCGCGCCGAGGTAATGAACAGCCTTCCCGTCGATGCCCGCGGATCCGGGTCGGGAATGATGTCGACCTTCCAGAACTCGGCGATGGTGCTGTCGATCGGTGTCTTCTTCAGCCTGATGATCACCGGTCTGACCACGCACCTGCCCTCGACGATGAACGCCGGGCTCATCGCCAACGGCGTGCCCGCCGACCAGGCCGCGCAGGTGGCTCAGCTCCCCGCGGTGGCCGTGCTGTTCGCGGCGTTCCTCGGCTACAACCCCGTGCAGGAACTGCTCGGTTCGCACCTGCACACCCTGCCGCAGGCCAACCAGGACACCCTGACCGGCCTTGACTTCTTCCCGCACCTGATCAGCGATCCGTTCGCCGACGGCTTGTCGACCACCTTCACCTTCGCCATCGTGTGCTGTGTGATCGGTGCCGCCGCCTCGCTGTTCACCGGCACGCGCGATCAGCTGGTCGAGACCATCGAGGTCACGCGCGGAACGGCCGGCAACGGCAACGACTGATCCCACCCCGCGTCACGACGACGACAACAATACGACGACAACGACGAACACCGGCAGGTCACCCGATTTCAGGTGACCTGCCGGTGTTCTTGTCGATCTGTTTCTTCGTCGAGTTGCTCCCGGGACTGCCCGGCCCCCGATCAGTACAGGGTGGCGCTCAGTACAGGGTGGAGAAGTATTCGTCCCAGAATCTGATGACGATCAGCGCGACGATGGTCAGCACCCACACCATGAGGACCAGTCCGTGGTTGCGGGCCACGAAACCGACGGCGCGGGAACGTTCGACCAGGCCGAAGGCGTGCAGGTTGCGCACGGTCACGAACAGGAACGTCGGGATGGTTACCGACCACACCACCATGCACCACGGGCACAGTTTGCCGATCTCGTACAGGCTCTGGAAGATCAGCCAGTGCACGAAGACCATGGCGAAGGTGGCACCGACCTGCAGGCCTGCCCAGAACCACGGGGCGAATCGCGCACCGGCCAGCAGCCCCACTCCGACGGTGACGAACACCGCGAACCCGGCGATCCCGATGAACGGGTTCGGGGGACCGAACACCGACGCCTGTGTGGTCTGCATCACGGACCCGCAGCTGAACAACGAGTTGAAGTTACAGGACGGACTATAGGTGGGGTCCTTGAGCATCTCGACCTTCTCGACGCTCAGGTCGGATGCGGCCACCAGGCCGATGGCACCGCCGATGGTCAGCACCCACGCCACAATGCGGGTCCACGACGCCTCCGCCTGCGCACGCAGCGCGGCCAGGTCCAGTCCGGGCCAATCGCCTACCGTGGCGTGGGAATCGGGTTCGGTCTCGTCCACCATGGACGAGTCTGCGACATCGGTCATGCCGGCCAGTCTATCCGCGTGCCGTCGATCGGCCGCAGGGCCGGACGTCCCAGGCCGGTATTCAGCGAGCGAGCAGTCCTTTCGCAACGTGTGTGACCTGGATCTCGTTGCTGCCCGCGTAGATCATCAGCGACTTGGCGTCGCGGGCGAGCTGTTCGACCCGGTACTCGGCCATGTAGCCGTTGCCGCCGAACAACTGCACCGCCTCCATCGCCACATCGGTGGCCGCGCGCGAGGAGTACAACTTCATCGCCGACGCCTCGGCCAGCGACAGCGGCTTGCCGGCCTTGGTGCGTTCGATCGCGTTGAACAGCATGTTCTGCACGTTGATCCGGGCCACCTCCATCTCGGCCAGCTTGAGCTGGATGAGCTGGAACTGCCCGATCTCCTTACCCCACAGGGTGCGGGTGTTGGCGTAGTCCACCGACAACCGCAGAGCCTCCTGGATGACGCCGAGCGCCATCGACGCGATGCCGATCCGTTCGGCGGTGAACCCGGCCTTCGCGCCCTCGCCGCCGCGGGAGTCCTTGCCGAGATCCTCGGTCTCACCGAGCAGATTGTCGCGGGTCAGCCGCACATTGTCGAAGAAGAACTCACCGGTCGGCGAGCTCATGATGCCCATCTTCTTGAACGGTGCACCCTGCGTGAATCCGGGCATCCCCTTCTCCAGGACGAAGGTGAGCACCTTGCGTTCGCGCGGGGGTGTGCCCGAACCGTCGTCGAGCTTGGCGAACACCACGGCGGTGTCGGCGTAGGGGCCGTTGGTGATGAACGTCTTCTGCCCGTTGAGGATGTAGCCGTCGCCGTCGCGGCGGACCGTCGTCTTCATGCCGCCGAGTGCGTCGGAGCCCGAGTCGGGTTCGGTGATGGCCCACGCACCCACCTTGCCCATCGACACGAGTCCGGGCAGCCAGCGCTTCTTCTGCGCGAGGGTGCCGCGGCTGCGGATGGTGCTCACGGTCAGTCCCATCGACACACCGAGCGAAGTGACCAGGCCCAGGCTCACGGACGACAGTTCGCAGTTGAGCATGATGAACGTCGACTGGCTCATGCCGCCGGAACCGGCCGACGCGCCGCCCTCGGACTCCGATCCGGCGGTGTCGCCGGCTGCGCGGGCCTCCTCGGCCGCCAATTCCTTGGCGAGCGCCGCCTCGGCCATCTGATCGACTCCGAACGTGGACAGCAGCTTGCGCAGGATGTCGTACGGCGGGAGCTGACCGGACTCGAGTTCGTCGGAGTTCGGACGGATCTCCTTGTCGATGAACGCGCGCAGCGCGTCCCGGACCATCAGATCGTCGGCAGACCACTCGTACACGGGCCACTCCCCTTCACGACAACACTGGAACGTGTTTCATTGTGCAGGTGCGCCCGTAGGCATCGGACACCGGGTGTCTGTAACAGCATGACCCAGGTAAATCCGGGGTGACGCTCGCCGGTCAGGCGGCCGGGGGTGTGCGGCCGGAACGCCGGGCCGCGTACGCGCCGCCGCCGAGCACCGCAACACCCGCGACGGCGCCCGCCGCAATGGCCCACGGTACCCAGCCGTCGTCACCGGAGTCGCCGCCCTTGCCGGAGGACCGGGCCTGCCGCTGGGCTTCCGGGGTCGGTGCGGCCGACTCCGTCGACACCTCAGCCGCGGCCTTGGCCACCGTGAAGGTCAGTTCGGTGGTGTACGAGGTCCGTTCGTCGGTCACCGTCGCCGTGTACTTGCCCGTGGGCTGGTCGTCACCGAGCACGAACATGATCACGGCCGTGCCCTTGCTGTCGGCGATGACCGGCTTCGCCGCGACCTCACGGGGACCGGTGATCGTGGTGACGAAGCGGTCACCGGGCTTGGCACCGGACACGCCGATCCGACCCGCACCGCCGCGTTGGAGTGTCGCCGTTCCCAGCGCGATCTTCGCCTGCGCCGAGCCGTCGTCGAAGCTGACCGGGGTCGAGGTGTCCTGCGACCGGTCGGAACTGCCGTGGGCGGCGATGGTGTAGATCGAGCACGGGTTGCGTAGGCAGTTGCCTTTGCCGTAGTCGGCTTTCAGGGTCAGGGTCGTCGACCAGGCACCGCCGGACATCATGACCGGCGTGACGAACGCGACGGCGCCCCAGCCCGAGGCGTCGGTGGTCGAGAACAGGCTGTCCTGCACCAGCCCGACGTAGACGCCGGCTCCCTCACCGGAGAAACCCGTCCCGGAGATGGTGACCTTGGATCCGCGCGGGTCGAGGCCGGAGGCCTGCGACACCGACACCGCCGGGGTGCCGTCCTTCTGGCCGGGCTTGGCGCCGTTGCGTCCGCGGGCCGACTGTGCGGGCTTGGTGACCCGGGCGCTCGTGAAGCTCACGGGCGTCCTGGTGTCCTGCGACCGATCGGAACTGCCATGCGCGGCAAGGGTATACACCGAGCAAGTGCGCTTCTGACAGTCGGCCGAGGCGAACGTGGCCGACACCTTCAGCCGCGTCGACCAGCTGCCGCCGGAGATCTGGGAGCTCCGCACGAACACGGTGCCGGGCCCGTACACGCTCGCATCGGTGGTCGAGAACTGGTCGTCCTGGGCGATGCCGACGTAGACCCCCGCGCCGTCGCCGGAGAATCCGGTGCCCGAGACGGTGATCTCGTCACCGTTGGGATTGAGTCCGGTGGTCTTGGACAGGCTGACCGCCGGACCGCCCGCCCGATTGCCCGTCTGCGGCTTCGGGGTCTGCGGCCGCGGAGTCTGTGGTTTCGGGGTCTTGCCCGGGGTGGGGGTTGCGGCCAGGCCGGTCTGATCTGCCTGGCCACTCTGCTCCGGGGTGCCCGGTGTTCCGGTATTCGGTCCTGCCGGCGTCGTCTCAGGTTCCCGCGCAGGCTTACCGCCGACCCTGATCGGGGTCCAGTTGTCCTGGCTGCGGTTGGCGACGCCCTGCGGCAGTGCCACGAACGTCGCGATGTAGCAGACGGCGGCGGTGCAGTCGGTGCCGGCGACGCGCCGGTCGACGGTGAGGGTGGTGGTGAAGGTGCCCGAACCGTCGGTGGTCAGGGTGCGCGCCCGGGCGGTGACGATCGGGAAGCCGGTGACGGGACGGGCCAGGGTCTGCGCGATCGTGAGGCGCTGATCCGCGGTGAATCCGGAACCGGTGACCGTGATCGTCTCCCCCACAGCCGGAGTGGCCGAGCTCAGCGCGACCCGGGTTTCCTGGTCGGGATGGGGATCGATCGTGAAGTCACCGATGGTGACACCACCGGCGAGGTCGCCGAGGCTGCCAGTGCCCGCCGGACCCGCGGGGGCGGGCGCGGCAACGGCACTTCCGGTGGCCAGGAAACCGGACGAGGCGGTCAGCAGCAGGGTCACCAGGAGCGCGGCGAACCACCATCGGGATCGACCCGACACCGCGGATTGTCCCGCTCTGGTCACCTGCGTGGATCCGTCGACCGCCATAGACACCGGAGTAACGATAGCCTTACCAACTCACGCGAACCTAGCTGAGTTGGCCGAATGTCGCAGGTCTCACGTCCGCAAAACGGCGATGGTGGCCCGGATCCAGACGATCCGGGCCACCATCGACGCGTTGAGCGGGTCCGATCAGTCGGTAGCGCCGACCGGCTCGGAGCCGGCAGCCGCCGCGACGACCGCCCGTGGCTTCTCCAGCTTCCAGATGATGAGGGCGAAGACCACCGACAGCACCGTCCACAGGATCACCTGGTTGCTGATCGCGTAGACCCGGAAGTCGCCGATCACAGCGCCGGGGAATCCGGGGAACACGATCTGGCCCTGGTCGTTCTTCAGCGCCTCGGGCACCTCGTGGAACTCCGGCAGCAGTGCCGCGGCGATCGCGACGACGATGACGTACGGCACCACCGCGGCGGCACCGGCGACGAGACCGCCGATCTTGGGCCGCAGCCACAGGGCGAGCACGACGGCGGCCACCGCCGCGATCACCGACACCAGGGTGATGGTCAGGAAGGCGCTGCTGCGGTCACCTATCGTGTTGTCGTCACCGACGGCGGGCGGGTTGCCCGGGTAGACGAAGAACGGCACTCCGAAGACCGCGACGAAGCCGATCGCGCCGAGCGCACCGGCCACGGCCCGCGGGTCGGTGGCCGGGTAGCGGCGACCGATGTACGACCACAGCACCGTGAACGCGACCGCGAAGAACGCGCCCATGCACAGCGCGAAGACCAGCGTGCCGGTGGCCGCGCCGATGTTCTCCTGAACCGAGCGGGTGAACACCTCGTGCTCGTGAGCACCGTGTTCGCCGGCCAGTGCCTCCTGCGCGGCACCGCGTCCGTCCTCATAGTCGATGGCCTTGGCCACCTGGGGTTCGATGAAGATCCGGGCGAAAATGTACGCGACAATTCCGGCGACCAGACCTGACAGCAGGCCGGCGCCGATGAACTTCTTTTCCATGTCCAGTTGTCCTCAGGCTCGGTGCGTCAGTGGCAGGGGAAGCCGAGGAAGTGGCGGGAGTCGTGGATGAACTCGTGGATGTGGGTGTCCGAACCGAACACCGATACCGCGCCCTGGTCGTATCCGAGGAAGTAGTACGCGAGGGCCGCGATCATCACCGTGAGGGTGAGCCACAACGCGGTGCTGGCCGCGGAGACATCGGGAACGGCCAGTGCCCGTGCCTTGGTGGGGGCGGCCGAGGTTGACGAAGTCACGATAGAAGTCCTTTCCGGGATCGTGCGTCCCAGTGAGCACGTGTCCTACAGCCGGTCACGGTGCTCTGACTGCCATTCCGCCGCTGGTGGCGGCGGTATGGTTCACAGTGGCGCGACCGTCCCGGACTTGCACCGGGTTCCCCGTGTACTGGCTTTTGCTGACTCTATACCTTCGCGGCTCCGCCCGGTGTGTCGTATCCATGCGACATGATGGCTGTGTGGCCACCGCCTCCGTGCTGAACCGTTTCTCCGCCCCCACCCGGCGGTGGTTCACCGGCGCGTTCACCGCCCCCACCGCCGCACAGACCGGGGCCTGGTCGGCCATCGCCGACGGCCACAACACCCTGGTCATCGCCCCCACCGGCTCGGGTAAGACGCTGTCGGCGTTCCTGTGGGCGCTCGACCGACTCGCCCGTGACACCGCAACCACAGAGACCGCGCGCACCGGCAACGATAAGGCCGATCGACCGCCGGGCACCCGCGTCCTCTACATCTCTCCGCTCAAGGCGCTCGGCGTCGACGTCGAGCGCAACCTGCGGGCCCCACTCACCGGCATCACCCGCGCCGCGCAGGAACTCGGCGTGCCCGAACCCGGCATCACCGTCGGCGTGCGGTCCGGTGACACCGACCCGGCGATGCGCCGGTCCCTGGTCAAGACGCCCCCGGACATCCTCATCACCACCCCCGAGTCGCTGTACCTGATGCTCACCTCGGCCGCGCGGGAGACGCTGCGGCAGGTGCACACGGTGATCGTCGACGAGGTGCACGCGGTGGCCACCACCAAACGCGGCAGCCACCTGGTGCTGTCGCTCGAACGGCTCGATGAACTGCTGGAACGGCCCGCACAGCGCATCGGGCTGTCGGCGACGGTCCGCCCACCCGAGGCGGTGGCCGGATTCCTCGGCGGCGGCGCCGAATGCCGCATCGTCAAACCACCGGCGGCCAAGACGTTCGACCTGCGCGTCGACGTGCCGGTGCCGGATATGACGGCCATCCCGCCGCCCGAGGACGCCGACGAACTCGATGACCCGTTCTCCCCCGCCGCCGGGTCGCTGTGGCCGCACATCGAGACCTCCATCGTCGACGCCGTCGAACGCAATCGCTCGACCATCGTGTTCACCAACTCGCGGCGCCTGGCCGAACGGCTCACCGCCCGGCTCAACGAGATCCACGAACGCCGGCTGTCGGGGGACGGGACACTGACCCCGCGCTCCCCGAATCCGGGAGTGGCCGGCGGCTCCTCGGCCCACGTCATGGGGTCGGGCAGCAGCGCGGGTTCGCTGCCCGTGCTGGCCCGGGCCCACCACGGTTCGGTGAGCAAGGATCAGCGCGCCCAGATCGAGGACGACCTGAAGGCGGGCCGGCTGCGCTGTGTGGTCGCCACCAGCTCCCTCGAACTCGGGATCGACATGGGGGCGGTCGATCTGGTGATCCAGGTGGAGGCGCCGCCATCGGTGGCGGCGGGTCTGCAGCGCATCGGCCGGGCCGGGCATCAGGTGGGTGAGATCAGTCAGGGCGTGCTGTATCCCAAACACCGCACCGACCTGCTGCACTGCACGGTCACCGTCTCCCGGATGCTCGGCGGCGAGATCGAATCGCTACGCATCCCGCAGAACCCCCTGGATGTGCTCGCCCAGCACACGATCGCGGCGGCCTCGGTGGCAGAACTGAACGTCGACCACTGGTTCGATGTCGTCCGGCGGGCGGCACCGTACCGAGACCTGCATCGTTCGGTGTTCGACGCGGTCCTCGACCTGGTCTCCGGCCGGTACCCGTCCGACGAGTTCGCCGAACTGCGGCCGCGGGTCACCTGGGACCGGATGGCGGGCACCCTGACCGGGCGGCGCGGGGCGCAACGCCTGGCCGTCACCTCCGGCGGCACCATCCCCGACCGCGGCCTGTTCGGGGTGTTCATGATCGGTGAGACCAGTGCCCGCGTCGGCGAGCTCGACGAGGAGATGGTGTACGAGTCCCGCGTCGGCGATGTGTTCGCCCTCGGCGCGTCGAGCTGGCGGATCGAGGAGATCACCCATGATCGGGTCCTGGTGTCACCGGCGTTCGGACAGCCGGGCCGGCTGCCGTTCTGGATCGGCGACTCGGTGGGCCGCCCGGCCGAATTGGGCGCGGCGATAGGCAGATTCACCGGGACGATCGCCGACCCCGACCGGCTGTCGACGCAGGCCGCGACCCTCGGTCTCACCGACTTCGCCCGCGAGAACCTCGCCGCCCTCGTAGCTGAGCAGCAGGGCGCGACGGGGCACCTGCCCACCGACAAAACCCTGGTGGTGGAGCGATTCCGTGACGAGCTCGGCGACTGGCGGGTGATTCTGCACTCCCCGTACGGATTACGGGTCCACGCGGCGTGGGCGAGCGCCATCTCCGCACGACTGCAGGCCACCATCGGCCTGGAAGGTGCCACCACCGCATCGGACGACGGCATCATCGTGCGCCTCCCCGACACCGACGACGAGCCGCCCGGTGCGGCAGTGTTCGTGATCGCCGCCGACGACATCGAGCAACTCGTCACCGACGCACTGGCCGACTCGTCGATGTTCGCCTCTCGATTCCGCGAATGCGCCGCGCGCGCACTGCTACTGCCGCGCCGCGACCCCGGACGCCGGGCACCGCTGTGGCAGCAGCGTCAGCGCAGCGCCCAATTACTCTCCGTCGCATCACAGTTCCCCGACTTCCCGATCGTTCTGGAGGCTGTCCGCGAGTGTCTGCAGGACGTGTACGACCTGCCCGCGCTGACCGACCTGCTCACCCGCATCAGCACCCGCAAAGTGCGGATAGTGGAGGTCGAGACCCCCTCGCCGTCCCCGTTCGCGGCGGCGATGCTGTTCGGGTATGTCGGCGCGTTCATGTACAACGACGACGCGCCGCTCGCCGAAAGACGCGCCGCCGCACTGTCGTTGGACACCAGCCTGCTGGCGCAACTCCTCGGCCGGGTCGATCTGCGCGAACTGCTCGACCCGGCGGTGATCGCGTCGGTGGTGGCCAGGTTGCAGCGCACCGCCCCCGAACGCGCCGCCCGCGACGCCGACGACGTGGTGGACCTGCTGCGCTGGCTCGGCCCGCTGACCGCCGACCAGATCGCCGAACGGTACGTCGGCGAGGCACCTCTCGCACCGCTCCTCGATGAGCTCACACGCTCCGGCCCACTCGTCTCGGTCACGCACCGCGGTCGGCCCCTGCTGGCCGCCGTCGAGGACACCGCCCGCCTCCGTGACGCCCTGGGAGTCCCCGCGCCACTGGGGGTTCCGGCCGCCTTCCTCGAACCCCTGCCCGACCCGGTGGGCGACCTGGTGCACCGCTACGCCCGCACCCACGGCCCGTTCACCACCGCCGAAGCCGCCGACCACCTCGGCATGGCCGTCGCCGTCGTCGCCGGCACCCTCGACCGCCTCGCCCGCGACCGCAAGATCATCGAAGGCGACTTCCTCCCCGCACCCCCTCCGCCGGTTGAGGTGCGAGGAGCGCAAGCGACGAGCCTCGAAACCCCACAAGACAACACTGTTCTCTCACCAGGTTTCGAGGCTCGCAAGCTCGCACCTCAACCAGCGGGTGGTACTCAGTGGTGCCACGCCGACGTCCTCGCCCAGATCCGCCGCGAATCCCTGGCCGCGATCCGCGCCGACGTCGCCCCCGTCTCCACCGGCACCTTCGCGAGGTTCCTCACCGACTGGCAGCATGTGACGGGCACGGACCGGCTGCGCGGCGTCGACGGTGTGGCATCGGTCATCGACCAACTTGCCGGATATCCGCTGCCGGCCTCGGCATGGGAGTCGCTGATCCTGCCCGCCAGGGTCACCGACTACTCCCCCGCGATGCTCGATGAACTGCTGTCGTCCGGGGAGGTGGTGTGGGCCGGGCACGGCCGGATCGGCGGCGCCGACGGCCTGATCAGCCTGCACCCCGCCGATCTCGCCCCCGCCACACTCGCCGCCCCCACCGACATCGACACCACCGCTCTGCACGACCGGCTCCGCGAGATCCTCGCCCCGGGCGGTGCGCTGCGCTTCGGGCAGCTCACCGAGACTATCGACACCCCTGACGATGACATCGAGACAGCACTGTGGGATCTGGTGTGGGCCGGTGAGGTCAGCAACGATTCGTTCGCGCCGGTGCGGGCGCTGCTGTCCCCGCGACGCTCCGCCGCTCAGCGGTCCGCGACGCCCGCGCACCGCGGCCGGGGCCGCGCCCCCCGGCTCCGGGCCGCCCGCCTGTCGACGAGATACCTTGGCGAACAGTCACTCTCACGTCCAATGAGTCCGACAGCGGCAGGCCGCTGGTATCTGCCGGGCCGCCACCACACGGCCACCGCGGCCGACAACACGGTACTCACCCAGGCGCTGTGCGACCTGCTGCTCACCCGGTACGGCGTGGTCACCAAGGGCAGCGTCATGACCGAGGGTGTCGACGGCGGGTTCGCGCGGATCTACAAGGCGCTGCACGTCTTCGAGGACAACGGCCAGGTGCGCCGCGGCTACTACGTCGACGGCCTCGGCGGCGCCCAGTTCGCTCATCCGGCCACCGTCGACGACCTGCGCGCCCACGCCGACGACGGCCGGAACAGGAAAGCTCCCGAAGCCTTGGTGCTCGCCGCCTCCGACCCCGCCAATCCGTATGGCGCGGCCCTGGACTGGCCGTCCACCGAGGGTCATCGCCCCGGCCGCAAACCCGGCGCCCTGGTGGTGCTTGTCGACGGCGCTCCGGTGGTGTTCGTCGAACGCGGCGGCAAGACGGTCCTGACGTTCACCGACGACGACGCGACACTGCGCGCCGCGGCCGATGCGTTGGCCGCGACGGTCCGTTCGGGCCGCGTCGAACGCCTGACCGTCGACCACATCGACGGCACCCCATCCCTGCGCACCCCGTTTGGGCAGACCCTGGTCGAGGCCGGTTTCGCCACCACCCCCCGCGGCATCCGCCTCAGGTACGGCGCGCATGCGTAAGCCGCGACCACCCATCGCCATCAGCCGTACCTCCGCACTCATGCGTCGGGCGCGACCACACTTCTTGATCCCTGAGGCCGAAGCGACGAAGGAGCAAGGGTCTCGAAGGGTCCGGCGAGACGACAACCTGACTCCGGCGCGGAAGAACCCCGATGCCCGAGGGTGACACCGTCTACCGGACCGCGGCCGATCTGCGCCGTATACTGGAAGGAAAAGTGCTGCAGCACAGCCAGTTCCGCACCCCCGGGCTCGCAACAAGCGACCTCGCCGGCCGCACCGTGACATCGGTCCGGTCCCGCGGCAAACACCTGCTCATCAATATCGCAGGCACCGCAACACAATCGGCCGTCAGTATCCACACGCACCTGAAAATGGAAGGCGAATGGCACGTCCACCCGGTCGGCACCCGCTGGCGCAAACCCGCCCACAAAGCCCGAATTGTGTTGCGCACCAGCACACATGAGGCGGTCGGCTTCGACCTCGGTGTCGTCGACCTCCTCGCCGATCCCGACGCGGCGCTTGCCTATCTCGGACCGGACCTCCTCGGCGACGACTGGGATCCGGCCAAAGCAACCACACGAATCACCGCCCACCCCGGAACGACGATCGGCGAAGCCCTTCTCGATCAGCGGCTGATGGCCGGTGTCGGCAACGAATACCGCAGCGAGATCTGCTTTCTGCGCGGCGTCCACCCCGAAACCCCGGTCGCCGACGTCGATGTGGCAACGGTGGTGGACCTGGCCCGGCGCCTGCTGTGGGCCAACAAGGACCGTAAGGTCCGGGTCACCACGGGCAATACCGCACCCCACGCGCGCCTGTGGGTGTACGGCCGGCACCGGCAGCCGTGCCGCCGGTGCCACACCCTCATCGTGCGTGCGACGCTCGGCCCGCCGGGCCAGGACCGGTCGATCTACTTTTGCCCGGCGTGCCAGAGCTGACAGCGATCAGACGGGATACCGCTGCGGCTCGGGCCCGAACACGAAGCGCCGTCCGCTGATGGCGGTGACGGTGATCGCCACGTAGTTGTACTTCATGCTGGCCACCCACGGTTTGAGCGGCAGTTCGTCGGCGGCGTTGATCTCGCCCATATTGACCAGACGCTCCGCGGTACCCTTCACGATGACGCTCCAGCCCCCGGCGGCGTCGTAGTCATCGACCTCGAACGCGACCTTGCCGTTGACGGCCAGCTCAAAGAGCTTGGTGCCCTCGCCGGTGCGGAACACCACCTTGTCGCCGTTGACGACGTAGTTCAGCGGGAAGATGTCGGGGTCGTCACCGACGCTCAGTCCGATGCGGCCGAGAGACTGTGACCGCAGAAGCTCCCAGCACTCGTCGTCACTGAGCACTGTGATCGGTTCACCTGTCATCGTGTGGCCTCCTTCGTCGTGCCGCTCGACAATCCGTGAGAGCAGGCACCCGAAGAATCCTGGTCCGGACACCCGCGGCCGTGAGCGACGATAACGGCCGGTCCGGCCGGTGGGCCGGACCAACTCACAGCGCCCATCGTATCCCCTCGACTCCTATAGATGGGGGATTCTCGCAGCTCAAGGGGACTTTCGACCCAGAAACCCGGTGGTTCAGGTCAGTCGGGGACCGGAACCGGCTCCAGGATCTCGCCGCGCGCCTCGGGGGCCGAGGCGCGCAGGGCGTCGGCCGAGGCGTCGTCGGGTTCCCGCTGGGAGGCGATCTCGGCCTCCACCCGCGCCCGATAGGTGTCCACCTCGAACGCCACCTGCTCGGCGGACCAGCCGAGAACGGGAGCCATCAGGTCCGCGACCTCCTGCGCGCAGTCGACGCCGCGGTGTGCGTACTCGATGGAGATCCGGGTGCGCCGGGCCAGCACGTCCTCCAGGTGCAGCGCGGCCTCGTTGAGCGCGGCGTACACCACCTCCACGCGCAGATACTGCGGTGCGGCGGCCAGCGGCTTGAGCAGACCCGGATCGTCGTCGGCGTACACCAGCACATCATCGATGAGAGAGCCGTACCGGTTGAGCAGCCGCCGGATCCGGTACGGGTGCAGGTTGAAGCGCTGCCCCAGGTGGTCGCACTGGTTGACCAGCGCGAAGTAGCCGTCGGCGCCGAGCAGCGGCACCCGTTCGGTGATCGAGCGCGCCACCCGGGTGGGGATGTAGTCGTTGCAGGCGTCGACGGCGTCGGCGGCCATCACCCGGTAGGTGGTGTACTTGCCGCCGGCGATCGCCACGAGGCCCGGCGTGACCACGGCGACGGCGTGTTCGCGGGACAGTTTGGACGTCTGGTCATCCTCACCGGCCAGGAGCGGCCGCAGACCGGCGTACACACCCTCGATGTCGTCGTGGGTGAGCTGGGTGACCAGTACCTCGTTAACCCGTTCGAGGATGTAGTCGATGTCGGCGCGGGTGGCCGCCGGGTGGGCGAGGTCGAGGTTCCAGTCGGTGTCGGTGGTGCCGATGATCCAGTGCGTCTCCCACGGGATGACGAACAGCACCGAGTTGACGGTGCGCAGGATGATCGCGGTCTCGCTGACGATGCGGTCGCGGGGCACCACGATGTGCACGCCTTTGGAGGCGCGGACCTTGAAGTGCCCGCGCTGCTTGCTCAGCGCCTGCACCTCGTCGGTCCACACGCCGGCGGCGTTGATCACGCAGTGGCCGCGGACCTCGGTGATGTCGCCGGTTTCGGTGTCGCGCACGCGAACTCCGAGCACCCGATCGGACTCTTTCAGGAACCCGACCACCTGCGTCGAGGTGCGGATGACCGCGCCGTAGTGGGCGGCGGTGCGGGCCACGGTGAGGCTGTGCCGGGCGTCGTCGACAACGGTGTCGTAGTAGCGGATCCCGCCGATGAGCGAGCTTCGCTTGAGCGCGGGAGCCACCCGCAGCGCACCGGATCGGGTGACGTGCTTTTGTCCCGGAACGGATTTGGCGCCGCCCATGCGGTCGTAGAGGAAGATGCCCGAGGCCACGTAGGGCCGTTCCCACACACGGTTGGTGAGCGGGTACAGGAACGGCAACGGCTTGACCAGGTGCGGCGCCAGCGTGCTCAGCGACAGTTCCCTTTCCTTCAAAGCCTCACGAACCAAACCGAATTCGAGCTGTTCCAGGTAGCGGAGGCCGCCGTGGAACATCTTCGATGACCGGCTCGACGTGCCGGAGGCGATGTCGCGGGCCTCCACGAGCGCCACCCGCAGGCCGCGGGTGGCCGCGTCGAGTGCCGCGCCGACACCCACGACGCCGCCACCGACGACGACGACGTCGAATTGTTCCGATCCGAGCCGTCGCCACGCCTCCTGGCGGTACAGCGGTCCCATATCGGCGGGGCGGTCCGGATTGAACTCCTCACTCATGGTTGCCGAGCGTAATCGAACCCGACGAACCGCACAGCCCGCGACACCATCGCCGGCGGCCGCCGGCACCAATCGGCCCCTGTTACCGGCATCGCGTGCGAAACTGCGGTGCTGTGGCCGCCGGACCAAACGGACCCGACTCTTGGCGGGGCGTGTAACACTGTCCGGCGTGGGTAGCCAAGCGGACACGTATGTGATGGCCATCGATCAGGGGACAACCTCGACCCGGGCGATGGTGTTCGACCGGTCGGGGGCGGTGATCAGCCGCGAACAGCTCGAACACCGGCAGATCTTCCCCAGGGCCGGCTGGGTGGAGCACGATGCCGCCGAGATCTGGCGCAACACGCGCAGGGTGACCGCGGCCGCGCTGGCCTCGGCCGACCTGAGGTCCGACCATATCGTCGCCTGCGGACTGACCAATCAGCGCGAGACCACACTCCTCTGGGACCGGGCCACGGGCGAGCCGGTGCACAACGCCATCGTCTGGCAGGACACCCGCACCGGTGCGCTGTGCGAACGGCTGGCCGGCGACGCGAGCGTCGACCGGTACAGGGACCGCACCGGGCTGCCGCTGTCCACCTACTTCTCCGGCCCCAAGATCGCCTGGCTCCTCGAAGAACACCCCGACCTCAGGGCTCGCGGCGAGGCAGGCGAACTGTGTTTCGGCACCATGGATTCGTGGCTGGCATGGAACCTCACCGGCGGCCCCGACGGCGGTCACCACATCACCGATGTCACCAATGCCTCCCGCACCATGTTGATGGATATCCGCACGCTGCAATGGGATCCGGAGATCTGCGCCGACATGGGCATCCCCATGTCGCTGCTGCCGGAGATCCGGAGCTCGTCGCAGGTGTACGGCCCGATGCGCGACAAGGGACCCCTGCCCGACGTGCCGCTCGCCGGCATCCTCGGCGACCAGCAGGCCGCCATGTTCGGGCAGGCCTGCCTCGACCCCGGCGAAGCCAAGAACACTTATGGCACAGGCAATTTCCTGCTCATGAACACCGGCGTGGTGCCGGTGTTCAGCTTGCACGGCCTGCTCACCACCGTGTGTTACCAGATCGGTGACGACGACGCCCGCTACGCCCTCGAAGGCTCGATCGCGGTCACCGGTTCGCTGGTGCAGTGGCTACGCGACAACCTGGGCCTGTTCCCGCACGCCGCCGACGTCGAGAAACTCGCGGCCACGGTCGACGACAACGGTGGCGCCTACTTCGTGCCCGCGTTCTCCGGCCTGTTCGCCCCCCGCTGGCGTCCCGACGCCCGCGGTGTGATCGTCGGCCTGACGCGCTTCATCAACAAGGGCCACCTGGCCCGGGCCGCGCTGGAGGCCAGTGCCTACCAGACCCGCGAGGTCATCGAGGCGATGCAGGCCGACTCCGGCGTCACCCTGTCGACGCTGAAGGTGGACGGCGGCATGGTCGTCAACGACCTGCTGATGCAGTTCCAGTCCGACATCCTCGACGTCCCCGTGGTGCGCCCTGTCGTCAACGAGACCACCGCCCTCGGCGCCGCCTACGCCGCCGGCCTGGCCGTCGGCTACTGGGACAGCCAGGACGACATCCGCGCCAACTGGGCCGAGGGCGCACGCTGGCAGCCCAACATGCCCACCGCCCGGCGCGAAGATCTCTACGCCGGCTGGAACCGCGCCGTCGAACACAGCCTCAACCTCGCGTAGCCACAGCCGACCCGACCACCGGCGACCAGCCATCTCGCCCCCGACGCCGACACGAGAAAACCCAACCCCACCCAGCGCGACCAGCATCGTGATCCCCGAGGCCGAGGCGAGGAACGAGCGAGGGCCGCGTGACCTTGCCGGTGGTCCCGGTTTCCACCATCAACAGCAACGCTCAGCCGGGGGCGTACTCCGCGAGGGCCGCGATCACGGCATCCTTGCCGATCGCGGCGGCCGCCTCGTACACGACGTCGGTGAACGCCTCGCGCGACAGGCCCGGCATGGTGGCGCGCAGGAGGCAGTCGAGGGCGCGGGCACGGGCGAAGGCCGTGTGCTGGCCGTCGGGATCATTGTTCTGGCGGCAGGTATGGGCGGTGAACTCGGCGCGGATGCGGGCGGCGTCGAGTTCGATGCGCAGGCCTGTGGGCAGGGCGCCGTGGGTTCGCCACTGGCCCAGCATGTCCCGGACCTCTGCCAGGTCGTCGACGCCGGTCCCGTCGATGACCGTGATGATCAGCAGGTTGGTGCACGCGGCCACGTCGGCGTCGGCGATCCTGTCGAGCAACATGCTCACACGCTCACCGAGGTGATCGATTCTGTTCACAGGTCCTCCCCGAACCAATGGTTCCACACCCTGAGGTAGGGTCCGAAGTCATCAGTTTAGTGAGGAACTTTGCGCAGCGTCAGCCAGGTCCACCGGATCAGACCGCGACAGGTCAGTCCAGGTCGTCGTGACGGACCAACTGCCGGGCCGCCTCGGTGATGGAACCCGACAGCGACGGGTACACCGAGAAGGTCTGCGCCAGATCGCTCACCGTGAGCTTGTTCTGCACCGCGAGGGCTATCGGCAGGATCAGCTCGGAAGCGTTGGGCGCCACCGCGACACCACCGATGACCACGCCGGTGGCGGGGCGGCAGAAGATCTTGACGAAACCGCGCCGCAGACCGCTCATCTTGGCGCGCGCGTTGGTGGCCAACGGCAGCATCACGGTACGGGCCGGATACTCACCGGCGTCGATAGCCTTCTGCGATACGCCGACGCTGGCGATCTCCGGCCGCGTGAAGATAGCCGACGCAACGGTTTTCAGCTTGATGGGGCTGACGCCCTCACCGAGCGCGTGATACATCGCGATGCGGCCCTGCATCGCGGCGACCGAGGCGAGCGGGAACAGTCCGGTGCAGTCACCGGCCGCGTACACCCCGGGCACCGAGGTGCGCGAGACCCGGTCGACTGTGATGTAGCCACCACGGGCGGTCTCGATACCCGCTTCCTCGAGCCCGAGGGTCTGTGTGTTGGGCACCGAACCGACTGTCATCAGCACATGCGAGCCCACCACCTGCTGACCGTCAGCCAGATACACGGTGACCGAATCACCATCGCGGACAACCTTATCCGCGCGACCGTGCTTGATGAGCGTGACGCCGCGCTCGGCGAGGACGTCCTCCAGGACCAGGGCGGCGTCCTCGTCCTCATGCGGCAGCACCCGGTCGCGGCTGGACACCAGGGTGACCTTCACACCCAATTCGGTGTAGGCGTGCACGAACTCGGCGCCGGTGACACCCGAACCGATGACGATCAGGTGCTCGGGCAGTTCCTCCAGGTCGTAGAGCTGCCGCCAGGTGAGGATCCGCTCGTCGTCGGGCTGCGCGTCGGGCAGGATCCGGGGCGAGGCGCCGGTGGCGATCAGGATCACCTCGCCCGCATAGGTTTCCGTGGTTCCGTCGGCCAAGGTGGCGATGACCTTGTGCGAGCGCACCCCGGTCTGCGTCGGTTCGAGCTTCGCGGTGCCCGAGACCAGCCGGACGCCCTCGCTGATCAGCCGCGACCGGATGTCGGCGGACTGCGCGAAGGCCAGATCCCGGACGCGCTGATGGATCTGAGACAGAGCCACCGTGGTGTGGTCGGTCTCCAGGCTGATGCCGAGGTCGGCGGCGCGGCGGATCTCGGTGCGGATACCGGTGGAGGCGATGAAGGTCTTGGACGGGACACAGTCCCAGAGCACGCAGGCGCCACCGATACCGTCGGAATCGATCACGGTGATGTCGGCGCCGTACGCCGCCGCGGCCAGCGCCGCCTCGTAGCCGGCCGGTCCCCCACCGATGATCACGATATTGGTCACGTCGTCACTCCTGTTCTGGCCGATATCTTTCTCACCCGGACGACGGGGTCCGGGTAGGGCTGAGAGTCGGCTGGGCTCCGGATACCAACTTAGTGGTCGGGCCGGGTGCGTGCGACCGAACCGGCACCCTCACCGCTCGTTCTTCAGCGAACGGTAATGACGGCGTCGGTCAACGGTCAGGTGCTCGATCGCGTAGCCGAGCATCGTGCGCGGCATCCGGGCCGCGTACTCGTCGAGAAATCCGGTCAGCAGGTCCCGGTCGACACGCTTGCCCACCTCGCGCAGCATCCAGCCGGTGGCCTTCTGCAGCAGGTCGTCCGGGTAGTCGAGGTAGATCGGCGCGAGTTCGAGCGTCGTCGACGCATCGCCCCGGCCGATGAATTCCTGGGTGGCGATGATCGCGATCCGGCGCAGCCACAGATCGTTCAGGCCGTGGCCGTCGCTGCGGGCCAGCGCGAACAACACCTCGCGCGGCCGGTCGTACAGCCATCCGCCGAGGACCGGGCCCGCCGAGACATCGACGATGTCCCAGTTGTTGACCCGGCCCCGCCGCGCGGCATCGAGATACCAGTCCGCGATGGTCTCCCGCTCGCCGTCGTCCCGGGCGCGGCGGAACCTGTCGACGGCCCCGATCATCGCGCTCAGCCGATGTTCGTGGACCGGTGAGTCGACCAGCGTCGTGAGTTCGGTGAGCGGCAGATTCCGGAAGGAACGCAGCACCGTGCGCTGAGCGGGAACCGTCACACCGATGAAGGTGTCGCCCTCGCCGTACTCACCGGGGCCCGTCTTGAAGAACCGGGCGCTGCTCTGGGCGCGCTCGGGTGAGGCGATCCGTTCCAGCGCCACCATCACCGCCCGCGCGGTCTGTTCGGGCACCTGCGGCGTCGACGGGACCATGGCACCGACTGTAGAACGTCGCCGGGTCCGGCCGGCCACCGTCGCAGATCACAACCCTTATCCGACACGTATCCGCCAGAGGCCACTAGGATTACTCGGCGGACCACCGTTGCGCGGTCCGAGGCAGGATGAAGACCCGGACCCTGGGTGTCGTCAGGGCGTGGGCAGAGAGGACGACGTGCCGACTTACGCGGCGTACGGGTCGAATATGCACCCCGAGCAGATGGCAGAACGCGCCCCGCATTCCCCCATGTCGGGGACGGGCTGGCTCAACGGCTGGCGGCTCACCTTCGCCGGCGGCGACATCGGCTGGGAAGGCTCCCTCGCGACCGTCGCCGAGGACCGTGAAAGCCCGGCGTCCCGGGTGTTCGTCGTGCTCTACGACGTCACCGACGAGGACGAGCGGACCCTCGACCGGTGGGAGGGTTCCGAACTGGGCATCCACCGTAAGATCAGGGCCCGGGTCGACACCGCCGACGGCCCCGTCCTGGCGTGGCTGTACGTGATGGACGCGTTCGAGGGCGGTCTGCCGTCGGCGCGGTACCTCGGTGTGATGGCCGAAGCGGCCGAGATCGCGGGCGCACCCGCCGGATACGTGCAGGACCTGAGGCTGCGTGAGTCACGCAACGTCGGTCCGGGGTCCGGCGAGCTCTAGACCCGGCTCACACCCCGAGCACGACCCCGGCAAGCGTCCGCACCCCGACATCGAGGGCGCGCTCGTCGATGCGGAAGTTGGGGCTGTGCAGGTCGACCTGCGGCCCCAGCCCGTCCCACACGCCGAGTCTGCCCATCGCGCCCGGCACGTGTTCGAGATACCAGGAGAAGTCCTCACCGCCCGGTGACTGCGGGGTGTCGGCCACCGCGTTCGGACCCACCGCGCTCACCGCCGTCGACAGCATCGCGATAGACACATCGTCGTTCACCACCGGCGGCACCCCACGGAAATAGTTGAGGTCGTACTGCACCCCCAGCGGTGCGACGAGTTCACCGATGATGCTGCGCACCAACGGTTCCAGCTCCACCCAGATATCCCGGTCACCGGTGCGGACGGTGCCGCGCAGGCGTCCTTCCTGCGGGATCGCGTTGGGGGCGCTGCCCGAATGCACCGAGCCCCACGCCATGATGGTGCCCGACCGCGGGTCCACCCGCCGGGACAGCACCCCGGGCAGCCCTGTGATGACGGTGCCGATCGCGTAGATCAGGTCGGCGGTCAGATGCGGCCGCGACGTGTGCCCACCCTTGGAGTGGAAGGTGACGTCGACGTGGTCGGCGGCCGAGGTCAGCGCACCGGCCCGCAGGCCCACCGACCCGACGGGCAGCCGGGGATCGCAGTGCAGGGCGAAGATGCGGCTCACCCCCTGCAGCACCCCGGCGTCGATCGCGTCGAGCGCACCACCCGGCATCACCTCTTCGGCGGCCTGGAAGATCAGCCGCACCCCGACCGGCAGGTCCTCGACACCGGCCAGCAGCGCGCCGGTGGCCAGCAGGATCGCGGTGTGCGCGTCGTGCCCGCACGCATGGGACACGGCGTCGACGGTGGAACTGAACGGCAGACCGGTGTGTTCGGTGATCGGCAGCGCATCCATGTCGGCGCGCAGCGCGATCCGCGTGTCGGACTCCGGCCCCAGATCACACACCGCACCGGTGCCGAGCGGTAGCCGCCGCGGCTTCAAACCGAGCGCGGTCAGTTCGGCCATCACCAGATCGGTGGTGGCCACCTCCTGCCGCGACAGTTCGGGATGGGCGTGGATCTGCCGCCGCCAGGCGACCAGCTTCTCACGGTTGGCGGCGAGCCAGCCGTCGATCACCGCCGACGGCCGGCTCACAACACTGTGGCCGGGGTGGTCACGGCCAGATCGGCGAGCAGCGGCGCACGCAGCCCCTCCTTGATCGCGCCGATGTTGGGTCCGGTGATGTGCTGACGTTCGGCGGCCACCGCCCGCGCCCGCTCGACCAGCTGATCCACCGGCACGGCCTCGCCGACGATCCCCGCCGCGGCCGCGTCGTGCGCGCCGTAGCGGCGGCTGGTCAGCATCGCCTCGGTGGCGGCGGCGTCGCTCAGTCGGGTCCGCACCAGCGCGGCCATGCCCTGGGTGAACGGCATCGACAGCGCGGCCTCGGGCAGCGACCAGAAGCCCCGGTCGTCACGCATCACGCTGTAGTCGGTGCACAGCGCCAGCATCGCGCCCGCGCCGAAAGCGTGACCGTTGATCGCCGACACGGTGTGCACCGGCAGGGTCAGCAGCTTGGTGTACAGCGCGTGGACCGTGTCGAGGTAGGCGGGCAGCTGCGCATAGTTGGCGGCGATGTAGTCGGTGTCGAGCCCGTTGGTGAAGAACTTGCCCGTCGCGGTGATCACCAGGCCCTTGGCGTTTGCTGCGGCCTCGTCGAGCAGACCGGACACGGTCTCGACCCAGTCGAGCCCGAATCGGTTCTCCGGGTTGTCCGGGTCGAGCTCGACTCCCTCGGTACCCAGGTAGAGCTCGTAGATGTCGCCGTCGGCATTCAGGAAAGGCATGCACAGACAATATCGCCCGGCGTATGCGGCTCCTTGACGAGTCCGCTGATTCACCGTCACGGCAGGCGAATGCGGGCCTGTCGGGGCGGCAGACATAATCGGGACATGACAACCGGCGGACCAGGAGACCAGCAGGGCAACGACTACCCGGGTTACCAGGGCGATCAGTCGCCCTACTACTGGCAACAGGGCGGGGGGCATCAGAGCGGGGGGCAACTGGGCGGGGGCTTTCCGCAGGGCTACCCGTCCGGCGGCTATCCGCCACCCGAGCGGTCCCCCTGGTCGTCGCCGGTCGTCCTGGTTGCGGCGGCCGCGGGCGTGCTGCTGGTGGTCGGCGGCATCCTGGCGGCGTTCCTGCTCCTGCCGTCCGGCGACGACGACCCCGACGCATCCCCGGGCCCGAGCACCACGACGCACACCGTCACGCAGTCGCCGAGTAGCCCGCCCCCGCAGCAGAGCGGCACCGGCCAAGAAACCGTGACCGTCACCCCGCCTCCCGGAACCGTCACCACACCGCCGCCTACGACCGATACCGACCGTCCGGATCCGACCGTGCCCGACACCGACTGGCAGGGTTTCACCGCCGGCCCCCGCTGCGACGGCGCGACCGATCCGGCGCTCGCCATCCTGGCGACCAACCGCTCACGGGTGATCATCTGCCGGGTCGGCGAGCGTGGTGGGCTCTACTACAAGGGCGTCGCCGACGGGAATCTCAAGCACATCGACTTCCCCACCCAGGAGGGCAAGTACTACTTCGCGCGGTCGGGATCGTTCGAATACATCGTCAGCCCTTCGGGTCTGGTGATCCGACAGAACGGCAACACCATCGGCGACGAGCCCGCCGTCGCGTACTGGTCGCAGTAGGAGAACGACGATGACACAAGAACCTGTCCTCGACGCCGCCGGACTCGACGTGGTGCGCAGCGGCCGCCTGCTGCTCGACGATGTCAGCATGCGGGTACTGCCCGGGGAGCACTGGGCACTGCTCGGCCCGAACGGCGCCGGCAAGTCGACGTTGATGACGATGCTGGGGGCACGCGGGTTTCCCACTCGCGGCACCGTCGACGTCCTCGGCCACCGGCTCGGCCGGGTCGACATGCGTTCACTGCGCACCCACATCGGGCATGTCGACCCGCGCTGGCGCATCGATATCCCGCTGTCGGCGCACGAGGTGGTGCTCACCGGGCTGACCAACACCCCCGAACTCGACAACCGGCACGACTACACCGATGCCGAACACGCCCACGCCGACGCCCTGCTCACGATGCTCGGCATGGCCGAGCGCCGGGAATCGTTGTGGCCGTTCATGAGTCAGGGCGAGAGGGGCCGCACCCTGATCGCCCGGGCACTGATGCCGCAACCACCGCTCCTGTTGCTCGATGAACCGGCCACCGGCCTCGACCTGGCCGCCCGCGAGAAGCTGCTGGCAGGCATCGACCAGCTTCGTCGTGAAGTACCCACGCTCGCAACGGTTCTGGTGACCCATCACCTGGAGGACCTGCCCGCCAGCACCAGTCACGCCCTGTTGCTGCGCGACGGCAAGACGGTCGCTGCCGGGACCGTCGACGAGGCCCTCACCTCGGCGACGATCAGCACCTGCTTCGACCACCCCGTCGACGTGCGCCGCACCAATGGCCGCTGGTCGGCGGTCGCCACGTAGCGAGTTATCGTGACAGCCTTCGCGTGATACTCCTGGCGGCCCGGGCCGGCAAGCGCGTCGCTATGGCCGCCGCGCCCGTGGTGCGGCGGGGCCGTGGCACCAACTCGCCCGCACAGTTCGGGCAGGTACCGACGCGTTGCGCGCAGTCCTCGCAGTAGGTGCATTCGTAGGAGCAGATCCACGCCGCTCCGTCCGGTTCCAGTGCCGCGGAGCATAGTTCGCAGCTCGTCTTCATCGTCAGCATCAGCCCACCTTGTAGTTGCCCAGCGCCTTGGCCACCAGCCTTCCCGATTCGGTGCGGATTTCGGCCTCACACGCGGTGAGCGTCCGGCCCCGCCGCAGCACCCGTCCGGGCAGAAATGCCCGCATGAGTTCGGTGCCGTTGGACGGCGAACCAAGATCGGAAGATTTCACATACACAGTGAATGTCACATGCGGTGTGTATGTCAAGGTAGATTCAGGGGCGTGCCACCAGACGTACCCGTGCCGACGCTCCGGCAAAGCCAGGCGCTCGCCACCCGCCGTCGGCTCCTCGACGTCGCCACCCGCCTGTTCTGCGACGAGGGGTTCTCAGCCGTCACCACCACCGGGCTGTGCGCGGCGGCCGGAGTGACCCGCGGCGCTCTCTACCACCACTTCGCGAACATGACCGAGGTGATGGAAGCGGTGTTCAGCGACATCGAGGGGCAACTGGTCGATCGGGTCGTCGCCCGGCTGTCCGCTGTCGCACCAGCCCGGGCGCAGCTCACAGCACTGGGACCCGCCGTGCTCGACTCCCTTGCCGCCGACGACCGCACCACCCGGATCGTGTTCGTCGAAGCACCGTCCGCGCTGGGCTGGTCACGCTGGCGCTCCCTCGACGGCGGCCGGTCCCTGACCCTGATCGCAGACATCCTGCGACGTTGCGCCGACGACGGTCACCTCCGCCCCGGTATCGACCCGATCCTCGCCGCACAACTGCTGCTCGGCGCCATCAACGAGGCCGGCATGTACATCGGCGCCCACCAGGGCAACCCCACCCCGATCGCCCACCAACTCACCCTCCTCGCAGAAGGGCTCCTCCACCAATAACCTTCCCGCGTAGTGATTGCCTTCGCCGCTAAACGGATCCGTTTAGCGTGCAAGGAAACGGTTACGCGGGAAGAGACGGATGGAACCAAACGGGCGTTTGCTGCGTCTGATTGCCATGATCGCGTATCCCACCGACTCGTACGGCCTTATTCGACGCTCCGCGCTGCTGGAGACGGGAGTCTCCGACAACCAGATCGCACAGGCGATTCGGCGTGGCTTGCTCCTTCGTGTATACCCGGGATCCTTGGTCGTACCCAGCACCGATTTCGACGGAGCCGAAGGCGCACAGCGGTTGCACCGCATGACAGCCATTGCGGTCGCGACGTCCGAACTGTCTACGGCCACCTCACCCCTGCCGCTCTGTCACGCGACGGCCGCTGCGTTTCACGGGATCCCGCTGCTCAAGCCGGATATCTCGCGTGTGCATGTCGCGTCGGGCGGGACGTCGGGCGGCGCCGTTCATCGCTACCGGCACCTGCATGCGACCCCGCTCGATCCCGCGGAGGTCACCGTCGTCGACGGAATTGCGGTGACCACCGTCGAACGGACCGCGGTCGACGTCGCCACCCGGGGTGTGTTCGCGCAGGCACTGACGGCATTCGACCAAGCGATGCGGGTAGGCGGGGACATCGAGATGATGCGAGACATCCTCGAATCCCGGCGGCGCGTCGGTGTGCGGGTTGCGAGACGTGCGCTCTCCCTCGCCAGCGGACTGTCGCAGAGCGTCGGCGAATCGTGGAGCCGCGCCCAGATGATCGAAGCCGGCCTGCCTGTCCCGCGGCTGCAACACCGATTCCAGTGCTCATCGGGCTACTACGACACCGACTTCGACTGGGACGAGGCATTGATCGGAGAGTTCGACGGCCTCCACAAGTACGGCCGTCTCCTCAGGCCCGGCGAAACAGCCGCGGACGCCGTGGTGCGGGAGAAGCTTCGTGAGGACGAACTCCGCGCGACCGATGCGCTCGTAGTCCGTTGGGTCTGGGCGCACCTGGAGTCACGGAGCGTCGTCGACCTTATCAAGCCCCGACTCAAACGCCTCGGTCTCTGTGCGTGAGCGTTCCCGCTTTACCGTTTCCTTCAGCGCTAAACGGATCCGTTTAGCGCTGAAGGAAATGGTTGAGCGGGAAGATCAGCGGGGGCCGTATTGGCGGTCGCCGGCGTCGCCCAGGCCGGGGACGATGTAGTAGGCGTCGTTGAGGCCTTCGTCTATCGCTCCTACGATCAGGCGGATCGGGTGGCCGGAGTTTTGCAGGGCGGCGACGCCTTCGGGGGCGGCGACCACGCAGATGGCGGTGATATCGCGGGCGCCGCGTTCGACCAACAGGTCGATAGCGTGCAGCATCGAACCGCCCGTCGCCAGCATCGGGTCGAGGACGAACACCGGGATCTGCGACAGATCCTCGGGCAGCGACGCCAGGTACGGCACCGGTTTGGCGGTCGACTCGTCGCGGGCGATGCCGACGAATCCGATGTTGGCCTCGGGGACCATCGCGTGCGCCTGATCGACCATCCCGAGCCCGGCGCGCAGCACCGGGACGAGCAGCGGCGGCGCGCTGAGCCGCGCACCCGGACACGGGCAGATCGGCGTCTCGATGGGCACGTCATCGACGGACGCCGACGCCAGTGCTTCGTAGACGAGGATCTGCGTCAGACCGGACAACGCCTGCCGGAACTGGGCATTGCTGCTGTTCTTGTCACGCAGGGTGGTCAGCCGGACGGCGGCCAGCGGGTGAGCGACGATGTGCACATCCATGGCGATCACCTTAAATCCAGATCGGCACCGCCGCGTGCCGGAACCACCATTCATCCATCGAACAGAAATTCGATGGAACCAAACGGGGTTCCGCTGCGTCAGACCCCCATGACGAACACCCAGGTTCAGGCCGACCCGGCCGCGATCACCCGATTCGCCCAGCAACAACGCACCATCGCTGCCGAGATCCGCGGCTCGGCCACCACGGGGTCGTCGGCGGCCACCGAACTCGCCCCCACCTTCGGTGTCATCGGCGCCGACTTCCTCACCGTCCTCACCGGCGTGCTTGACACCAAGTCGCGGGAGGTCGTCGCGATCGCCGAGAAACACGAGACGATCGGCAACCAATCGGTGACCGCGGCCAACACCTACGTCGCCACCGACGGCACCGCCGCGCAGAAGATACGAACACAGAAGGCGAACACCCAAAGGCGAACCACCCCGACGCAGACGACGAACAACCCGATGACCACCGGAATTCAGGCGTTGTCCACGCTCGCCACCGGTGTCCAGTCACTAGCGAGCCTGCTGACAACCTCCCAGAGCACCGACAAGCAGAACAACACCACTCAGGCCACGAACAAGAAGGATACGAAGAAGCAGGACACATCCGAGCACGCCACGGACCGGCAGACAGCAGGTAACAAGGCAGCGCCCGACAAGGCAGCGCCGGACAAGGCAACGGACACAACGACCCAAGGCAAGTCGGTGCCCGACACCGCGACGTCGGACAAGGTGCAGACCGACAAGCTGTCGTCGAATAGCACCACACCGGACAGGGGCACCCCACCGGGCACTGGCCCCTCCCACGCGGCGACCCCGAACGGCACTGCCCCGTCCACCACCACGACGACGACCACCACGACATCACCCACCGGAACGATCACCACGACGACCGTCACCACCATCAAGGTCGGCGGCGCCGACAAGGAGCTGACGCTGAAATGATCAACCTGCTGATCGCGCCCCTGCACACCCTCGTCGACACCCTCGGCACCGGCGTGCTGCCACCGGATAATCCCGTCACCCGATTGCGCACCACCGCACAGACTCTCGCAGAGGCGGAGAAGAACTCGGCGGCGGCCACGACCACCGTCCTCAAGTCATGGTCGGGTGACGGCGCCCGCGGCATGGCCACACAGGTCAACGCCACCACAAACGCCGCAACGACTTTCACGGCGGACACCGACAGCATCGCCACCATCGTCGACGACGCGGCCGGCAAAGTGGCCACCGCCGCAAAGCAACTCGACACCCTCGTCGACTCCTTCGGCCGCACGGTATCGACGCTCGGCGGCAACGCCCTGACCGTCAGCGGGCTCGCGCTCCTCGTGCCCGTCGCCATCGATCACGTCAGCCGGGGCGTCCAAATCGTCGAAAAGACCCGCACGCAACTGGAATCGGATTCGGCGCGGCTACGGGCAGTCACCCGCGCACAGACGAAATCCACCCAGACCGGTTCGACGCCCACGAACAAGTCCACACCGGCCACGATCACCCAGGTTCAGCACTCGACCAGCCCGGTCACCACCACGCCCTACTCGACCAGCACACCGGGCACCTCCGCGCCGGGCACCACGACCCCGAGCACCACCACCCCGTCCACCACGACCACCGGCGCGAACCGTCAGACCCCCATCGCGACGACCTCGCAGGACACCCCGACGTTCACCACAGCGGCCAGCACCCGCACCACCGGCTCAGGCATCCCCATCACCCTCCCCGACGGCTCCGTCGCCTACGCCCCAACCAAAAGGCCGCGACCGCCGTCACCGCCGCGCTCAGCAAGCAGGGCACCCCCTACATGTGGGGCGGAACAAGCACCGGCGGGTTCGACTGCAGCGGCTTCACGCAGTGGGCCTACCGGCAGGCCGGCGTCGAGCTGCCCCGCCTAGCCCAGGACCAGGACACCGCCGGCCGCCAGGTCTCCCAGGACGACCTGCAGCCCGGCGACCTCGCCGTCTGGTCCGGTCACGTCGCCATGTACATCGGCAACGGCCAGCTCATCGAGACCGGCGGTGCCCCTGTCAGTGTCACGCAGCTGCGCACCACCAACGCGGGTCAGAACTTCGAAGGTTTCTACCGTGTCACCTGATGATCCGGAGCCGACCGTCAATCCGGTGTCACCTGTTCCTCACCGTCATCCCCTACCATGGTGACGCTCTGCCCACCTCTAGCGTTAGGCTTTCTGCTCATGGCCGGAGACATCGTCCCCATCGAACTCGGATTGACCAACGGAAACGTCTTCACCCTCTGGGCGCCACGCTGGCGCGAGGGCGACGACGAATGGGAAGCCTTCCTCGGGCTCGACGAGGACCTGTACGGGCTCCCCGGCGTCGCCGAACTGGCGGCGTTCATCCGGTCCGGCGCCGAGAACGACCTCGAGGACCATCCCACCTGGGAGACCCTCAAGCAGGTCTCGGCCGACGAACTGCTGCCCGACGACCGGCACACCTACGACCTGGTCGGCGTGCCCGAGCTCGCGGCCGAGGATCCCACCCCCGAGGTCATCGCCGAACTAGAGGACGCGCTGGAGATCGTCCGCATCCTCGGTGAGGTGTGCGAACTGACCGTCGTCACCAAGTTCTTCAACGGCAACCCGATCCTGGGCGCCGTCACCACCGGCACCCGCAACTTCGTCGGCCGAGACGGTATCGACCTGTGGGTGCGGATCGGCCGGCTCATCGCCAAGCACTGGGATGACGTCGTCGACGCGATCGACGGCGTGCTCACCGAACCACCCACCGACGACGACGCCGTGGCGACCGCCGCGGCCGAGCTCGAGGCGGCCGCCTCCGCAGAGGACGAGGATGAGCCCGGCGACGACGAACTCGAGGCGGCCGAAGGCATCGACGACGAGGACGACGACGACGAGGAGGAGGATGAGGATGACGATTACGACGACGACAGCTTCTGGGCGCAGGTCGGCATCGACCCCATCCGCATCGTCACCAGCGACGACGAATACCTGACGCTGCGCTGTTATCTCGGCGACGACCCGGTGTTCCTCGGCGCCGACGGCAAGATCTTCGTGTTCACCTCACCGCGGGCCCTGAGCAAGTTCCTCGCCGACAGCACCGACCACGATCTGCTCGACGTGTCCACCTTCGACCAGGTCCAGGTGGAGGCCACCGACGGCTCGCTGGAGTTCGACGTCATCGACGAGAACGTCTACGTGCTGACCGGCCTGGCCGACGACATCGCCGACGGACCGCGCCGCATAGACCGCAACCAGCTCGACCTTGCCGTCGAACTGTTTACCGACGCAGCCGATTACGGCGACGACAACAACGTCAGCGAGGCACTGGGATCGACCACCCCGCTGGGCTGGTTCGTCGACTACGCCATCAACCCCGACCCGAAGCGGCTCGCCCCGTCCGGTCCGTTCGACAACGAGTCGGAGGCCTGGCGGGCCCTCGAGCACGACTTCGAGGCCCGGCTCGACAAGAAGAGCTGAACCGACCGTAAGTTCAGCCGATCAGGACGGCGTATCCGGGTTTGATGACCTCGTCGATGATCCGGATGCGTTCGTCGAAGTGCAGGAACGACGACTTCATCGCGTTGACGGTGAAGCGTTCCAGATCGGTCCAGCCGTAACCGAAGTGATCGACGAGCACCTTGAACTCGTTGCTCATGCAGGTATCGCTCATCAGCCGGTTATCGGTGTTCACCGTGACCCGGAACCGCAGTCGCGCAAGGATATTGAACGGGTGCTCGGCCAATGACGCCACGGCACCGGTCTGCACGTTGGAACTCGGGCACAGCTCCAGCGGAATCCGCTTGTCGCGTACCGTCGCCGCGATGTCGCCGAGCACCGCACCCTCGAACGAGTGTGCCGCCGCACTCACCCCCGGCGGCAGCGTGATGTCGTCGATGACCCGGACGCCGTGCCCGAGCCGGTCGCAACCGCAGTAGGCCAGCGCCTCGTGGATCGACGGCAACCCGAACGCCTCACCGGCGTGGATGGTGAACCGGGCGTTGTTGGCACGCATGTACTCGAACGCGTCGAGATGCCGCGTCGGCGGATTGCCGGCCTCCGCGCCGGCGATGTCGAAGCCGACTACACCGCGGTCGCGGAATCGCACGGCCAGCTCCGCGATCTCCCGGGAGCGGGCGGCGTGCCGCATCGCGGTCACCAGACAGCGCACGACGATCGGCCTGCCCTGCCCGGCGGCATCCACCTCGCCCTTGGCGAAGCCGGACAGCACAGACTCCACCACCTCATCGAGGGTCAGGCCGTCCGCGAGGTGCTGCTCGGGCGCGAACCGCACCTCCGCGTAGACCACGCCGTCGGCGGCCAGATCCTCCACGCATTCGCGGGCGACGCGTTCGAGCGCGGGCGCCGTCTGCATCACGGCGACAGTGTGCGCGAAGGTCTCCAGATACCGCTCGAGCGTCCCGCTGTCGGCTGACTCCCGGAACCACGTCGCCAGCGACGCCGCATCGTCGGCGGGCAACCCGGTGTAGCTGCAGTCGCGGGCCAGCTCCAGCACCGTGGCCGGACGCAGCCCGCCGTCGAGGTGATCGTGCAGAAGGGCCTTGGGGGCGAGGGCGAGGTTACTGAGGTCGAGTGGTCGGGGCGTCATCTTCAGACGGTAACGCGATCGAGCACGAGCGGCCCGGTGAGCGGACGAGAATCATCCTCCGTAGCGCTCCCGGGTGGGCTGATCACGGCCGCCCCGTCGAGAGCGGCGACCGCTCCGCCGATGGCCCCGGGCGTCCGGGTGTGCAGGCTGTACAGCGGTGCACCGGCTGTCACCGTGTCGCCGGGTTTGGCGTGCAGTACCACGCCGGCCTCGGACTGGACGCCGGCGCCCGGGACCGCCCGGCCCGCGCCGAGACGCCAGGCGGCAACTCCCACCGCCATCGCGTCCAGGCTCCGCAGCACACCCGACGTCGGCGCCCGCACCACCTCGATGTGTGGGGCGACCGGCAGCGGGGCGTCCGGGTCACCGCCCTGCGCGGCGATCATCGCGCGCCAGGTGTCCATGGCCCTGCCATTCGCCAGATGGGCGGCGGGGTCGGCGTCGGGGAGCCCGGCCGCGTCGAGCATCTCCCGCGCCAGAGCGAGGGTGAGTTCGACGACGTCGGCGGGTCCACCCCCGGACAGCACCTCGAGCGACTCGGCCACCTCGACCGCGTTGCCGGCGGTCAGGCCCAGTGGGGTGGACATGTCGGTGAGCAGCGCGGTGGTGCGCACACCGGCCGCGGTGCCGAGTGACACCATCGTCTTGGCCAGCCGCCGGGCGTCGTCGGGTGACGACAGGAAAGCCCCCGAGCCGGTTTTGACATCCAGTACGAGCGCCCCGGTTCCCTCGGCGATCTTCTTGCTCATGATCGAGGCCGCGATCAGCGGTATCGATTCGACGGTTCCGGTGACATCGCGCAGTGCGTACAGCTTGCGGTCGGCGGGCGCGAGATCGGCCCCGGCCGCACACACCACGGCGCCGACGGACTCGAGCTGCGAATACAGCTGCGCCGTCGTCAGATCCGCCCGCCAGCCGGGAATCGACTCCAGCTTGTCGAGGGTGCCGCCGGTGTGGCCCAGGCCTCTGCCCGACAGTTGCGGCACCGCCACGCCGAACGAGGCGACCAGAGGTGCGAGCGGCAACGTGATCTTGTCCCCCACCCCGCCGGTGGAGTGTTTGTCGACGGTGGTCAGCGGCCTGCCGTCGCGCCGCAGCTCGCCGAAGTCCATCCGCGTGCCGCTGTCGATCATCGACTGTGTCCAGGTGACGATCTCCCGATCGGTCATCCCGCGCAGGTAGATCGCCATCAGGAGCGCCGACATCTGTTCCTCGGCGACCCCGTCGGCACGGGTGTACCGGTCGACTATCCAGGTGATCTGCTCATCGGTCAGTTCGCAGCCGTCTCGCTTGGCGGCGATGACCGACACCGCGTCGAGGACCGGGCTCATCGGGTGATCCGATCCAGATCCTCGGGGCCGAACGCATCGGGCAGCAGCTCGCCAAGGGTCCGCGGACCGTCGGCGTGGTCGACGAGCAGACCCGGTCCGCCGAATTCGAGGAGCACCTGCCTGCACCGGCCGCACGGCATCAGCGGCGAACCGTCGGCGTCACAGACCGCGACGGCCCGCAGCCGCCCGCCACCGGTGGCCACCAGCTGCGCCGCCAAAGTCACCTCGGCACAGATCCCGAGACCGTATGAGACATTCTCCACATTGCATCCGGCCACGAAACGGCCGTCGTCTGTGATTGCGGAGGCCCCCACCGGGAACCGCGAATACGGCGCGTAAGCCTTGCCGATCATCGACCTTGCGTTGTCTCGCAACGTCTTCCACTCGGTCATCCCGACCACCACAACCTCCTCGACATCACTTTCGGACCCCGATGTGACCACCCCGACTACAACGCGGACATTGGTAAGGCAACCCTAAATCGAGATATCTTGTCTCTCAAATGTGTTCGGGTAATTTAACGACGGCCTCAGCATAGGTTTAAAGTCTCTTGCATGGGTCGCCCGCAGGTTCGTGAGCAGTCGGCCCAGCCAATCCATCGACGGTGTTGGAGGCCAACTTTCCGATGAGTACGCCGACCGAGGTTGCACCAGATCCGGTGCGTAAGCGTTCCCTCTACCGAGGCGATCCAGGCATGTGGTCCTGGGTGCTACACCGCATCACCGGTGTGACAATCTTCTTCTTCCTGTTCGTTCACGTCCTCGACACCGCGGTCATCCGCATCGACCCGAACAAGTATTCGGAGGTCGTCGAGACGTACAAGACCCCGATCATCGGTCTGATGGAGATCGCGCTGGTCGCGTGCGTGCTGTTCCACGCACTCAATGGCCTGCGGTTGATCCTGGTCGACTTCTGGGGCAAGGGACCGAAGTACCAGCGGCAGATGCTGTGGGGCATTCTCGGCCTGTTCGTCGTGCTGTTCGGCGCGATGGCTGTCCGGCTCCTGCAGATCCTGATCCAGCATTCGTTCTAGGAGCCGACGGACATGACCACTTCAGCAAATCCGAAACTGGCCAAGACGCTCGAGAAGGAACACGTCCGGCCGGCCAGCCTCGACAACCCGCGCTCGCCGCGCAAGCCCAAGGGCGGCAACTTCGAGAAGAACGCGTGGATGTTCATGCGCTTCTCGGGCCTGGCACTGATCATCCTGACCTTCGGCCACATGTTCATCATGCTGGCGTGGGACGACGGCGTGCACCGCATCGACGCCTCGTTCGTGGCCAAGCGCTGGGACTCGGCGGGCTGGCAGATCTGGGATCTGACCATGCTGTGGCTGGCGCAGTTGCACGGCGGCAACGGTGTGCGCACCGTCATCGCCGACTACACGCGCAAGGATTCGACCCGCTTCTGGCTGAACGTCCTGCTGGCCCTGTCGATGCTGCTCGTGCTGATCATGGGCACCTATGCCCTTCTCACCTTCGACGTCAGCAGCGTCGACTGACCTCGCGCGTCGGATAAAGGAGACCAAGACTCATGCAGGAACACCGCTACGACGTACTCATCGTCGGTGCAGGCGGCGCCGGGATGCGCGCGGCCATCGAGGCCGCTCCCCGTGCGCGGACCGCGGTCCTCACCAAGCTCTACCCCACCCGCTCCCACACCGGCGCGGCACAGGGCGGCATGTGCGCCGCGCTGGCCAACGTCGAGGAGGACAACTGGGAGTGGCACACCTTCGACACCGTCAAGGGCGGCGACTACATCGTCGACCAGGACGCCGCCGAGATCATGGCCAAGGAGGCCATCGACGCGGTGCTCGACCTGGAGAAGATGGGCCTGCCGTTCAACCGCACCCCTGAGGGCCGGATCGACCAGCGCCGGTTCGGTGGTCACACCCGTGACCACGGCAAGGCCCCGGTCCGCCGGGCCTGTTACGCCGCCGACCGTACCGGTCACATGATCCTGCAGACCCTGTATCAGAACTGCGTCAAGCACGACGTGGAGTTCTTCAACGAGTTCTACGCCCTCGACCTGTGCCTGTCGGAGAACGAGGACGGTGAACTCACCGCCACCGGCGTGGTCGCCTACGAGCTGGCCACCGGCGAGATCCACGTCTTCCATGCCAAGTCGATCGTGTTCGCCACCGGTGGTTCGGGACGCATGTACAAGACCACGTCGAACGCGCACACGCTGACCGGCGACGGTATGGGCATCGTCTTCCGCAAGGGACTTCCGCTGGAGGACATGGAGTTCCACCAGTTCCATCCGACAGGTCTGGCCGGTCTGGGCATCCTCATCTCCGAGGCGGTCCGCGGCGAGGGCGGCATCCTGCGCAACGTGGACGGCGAACGCTTCATGGAACGCTACGCCCCCACCATCAAGGACCTCGCGCCCCGCGACATCGTCGCCCGCTCGATGGTGCTGGAGGTTCTGGAGGGCCGCGGCGCCGGACCCAACAAGGACTACGTCTACATCGACGTGACCCACCTCGGCGAGGACGTGCTCAACGAGAAGCTCCCCGACATCACCGAGTTCGCCCGCACCTACCTCGGTGTCGACCCGGTCACCGAGTACGTCCCGGTGTTCCCCACCTGCCACTACGTGATGGGTGGTATCCCCACCAACGTCGAGGGCCAGGTGCTGCGTAACAACACCGAGATCGTGCACGGCCTGTTCGCCGCCGGCGAATGCGCGTGCGTGTCCGTACACGGAGCCAACCGGCTCGGCACCAACTCGCTGCTCGACATCAACGTCTTCGGGCGGCGGGCCGGTATCGCCGCCGCCGAGTACGCGAACTCGGCGTCGTTCGTTCCCCTGCCCGAGGCGCCCACCACGATGGTCGACGGCTGGCTGGAAACGCTGCTGTCCGAGCACGGCCACGAACGGGTCGCCGATATCCGCACGTCGCTGCAGGCCACGATGGATGCCAACGCGTCGGTGTTCCGCACCGAGGACACTCTCAAGCAGGCCCTCAAAGACGTGCAGGCGCTCAAGGAGCGGTACGCGCACATCCGCATCCATGACAAGGGCAAGCGGTTCAATTCCGATCTGCTCGAGGCCATCGAACTCGGATTCCTGCTGGAAATGGCGGAGGTCACCGTGGTCGGTGCCATCAACCGCAAGGAGTCCCGCGGCGGGCATGCCCGTGAGGATTACCCCACCCGTGACGACGTCAACTTCATGCGCCACACGATGGCGTACAAGAAGGGCACCGATCTTCTCTCCGACATCGAGCTGGACTACAAGCCCGTGGTGCAGACCCGTTATGAGCCGATGGAGCGTAAGTACTGATGACTGCCATCCTGGACAAGCCCGCACCCGGTTCCGACGAGCCGCCGCTGCCCCCGGTGCCCGCCGAGGCCACCATGATCACGCTCAAGATCTACCGGTTCAACCCGGAAGATCCTGACGCGCAGGGGTTCCAGAGCTACCGCGTGCCGGCGCTGCCGACCGACCGGTTGCTCAACCTGCTCCTGTACGTGAAGGGTTACCTCGACGGCACGCTCACGTTCCGGCGCAGCTGCGCCCACGGCGTGTGCGGTTCCGACGCGATGCGTGTCAACGGCGTCAACCGGCTGGCCTGCAAGCTCCTGATGAAGGATCTGCTGCCCAAGGACGCGGCCAAGGCCAAGGAACTGACGATCACCATCGAACCCATCAAGGGTCTGCCGGTGGAGAAGGATCTGGTCGTCAACATGGAGCCGTTCTTCGACGCCTACCGGGCGATCAAGCCGTTCCTGATCACCTCGGGCAACGATCCGACGTACGAGCGGATCCAGAGCCAGACCGACCGCGCCCGCTTCGATGACACCACCAAGTGCATCCTGTGCGCGTGCTGCACCACCAGTTGCCCGATCTTCTGGAACGATGGCAGTTACTTCGGTCCGGCCGCGATCGTCAACGCGCACCGGTTCATCTTCGACAGCCGCGACGAGGCCGCCGTCGAGCGCCTCGATATCCTCAACGATGTCGACGGTGTGTGGCGCTGCCGTACCACCTTCAACTGCACCGACGCCTGCCCGCGCGGTATCCAGGTGACCCAGGCGATCTCGGAAGTCAAGCGCGCCCTGATGTTCTCACGCTGACCCCCGCTTGTTCAGCCCCCTGCTGTTCAGTCCACAGTGCGGCCCGCGGATCTGATGGTCCGCGGGCCGCACTGTTTATCGGCCGCGTAGTCTCGCGGCCTGCTTGGTCAGATGCCGGCGTTCGGCGACGCTCGTCGCGGCATCGGCGGCCTCGACGTAGAGCCGGATGGCCGGCCCGGTATCGCCGGCCTTTTCATACAGATACGCCCGGACCGCGGCGTGCCGCGGAGTGTCCTCACCGACACCCGACAGCGCGGCCAGCCCCGCGTGCGGGCCATCGGACTCCCCCACCGCCACCGCACGATTGAGCCGCACCACCGGCGTGTCGGTGAAACCGAGGAGTTCGTCGTACCACTCGACGATCTGCGGCCAGTCGGTCTCGGCCACGTCGCGGGCATCCGCGTGCAGCGCGGCGATCGCCGCCTGCGCCTGGTACTCGCCGAGGCGGTCGCGGGCCAGCGTGGCCTGCAGGATCTCGATACCGCTCGCGATTTCGGTTGTGTCCCAGCGCGTTCGGTCCTGCTGCGCCAACGGGATCAACGATCCGTCCGGCTCGTGTCTGGCGGCCCGCCGGGCGTGGTGGAGCATCATCAGCGCGAGCAGGCCGTGCACCTCCGGTTCATCGACCAGGGCGGCGAGTTGCCGGGTGATCCGGATCGCTTCGGCCGCAAGGTCCACCGATTGCGAGTAACCGGCGTTGAACACCAGATACAAGACGCGCAGGACTATGGCGAGATCCCCTGGCTGCCCGACCGATTCCTGCGCGATGACCCGCTTCGCCCGTGAAATACGCTGGGCCATAGTCGATACCGGAACCATATAGGCGTCGGCGATCTGCTGCGTCGTGAGTCCGCCGACCGCACGCAGTGTCAGCGCCACCGCCGCCGACGGACTCAGCGCGGGATGGGCGCACAGGAAGTACAGCCAGAGACTGTCGTCGGTGTCCGGTGCCGGTCCTCGTTCCGGCTCGGTCGCCACGCGCACCTCGCGATCGCGGCGGGCGGCCTCGGAACGGGTCGCGTCGAGAAACCTGCGCCATGCGACGGTCACCAGCCACGCCTTGGGGTCCCGCGGCGGCGACGACGCCCCGAGCAGTTCGATCAGCGCCTCCTGGACGGCATCCTCGGCCGAGGAGAAGTCCGCTCCCCTGCGGACGAGGATGCCGATCACCTCGGGGATGATCGGAGGGTTCACCCCTCATCCATCGGATTGTTATCGTACATCGGGCGCAATTCGAGCCATTCACAGATCGGCGCACCGCCCGGGCCGGGCGCGGCCGACAGTTCCGCGGCCAGTTCCTTGGCGCGGTCGAAGGAGTCGACGTCGATCAGCATGAAGCCGGCGATCAGGTCCTTGCTCTCGGCGAAGGGGCCGTCGGTGACGGGCGGTTTGCCCCCGCCGTCGAACCGGATGAACGTACCTTGCGGCGAAAGAGCTTGGGAGGCAACGTACTCGCCGCTCTCGCGGAGTCTGTCGGCGAACTCCTCCATGTACCGGAAGTGGGCGGACTGATCCTCAGGGGTCCACTGGTCCAGTGGTGTGTCGACGATCGGCGCCGGGCCACCGCGATAATGCTTGAGCAGCAGGTACTTGGCCATGATGGTCTCCTTCGATTGGTGCGGCGTGGCCCCGTGTGGTCGCACGCTCACCAGGGAGACGTCGCCGCCCACCCATTTTCGACATCGAGCCGGAGAATTTCGCGACGATGCGCGGATTCGGCCGGATCAGCGGCGGATCAGCCCGGCGATCGACGCCGCCAGCACCGCCCCGGCGGCCACCGCACCGGCGATCACCGACGGCGGCGGCATCGCGCTCACCGAGTACGTGGGTGAGACCACCACCGGCCGCTGGGCGTCCTCCTCGGCCGGCGGTTCGATCTCGTCGACCACCTGAAAGGCCGCGTTCTTGGGGTCGGTCGCGCACCAGGCGGTGACGTACAACAGGATCCGCGAGGCGAGGTACGCGAACACCATGATGCCGATGATCGAGCCGAACGCCGCGCCCGCCGGCCCGCTCATCACCGAGGTCAGGTAGATCCCGCCGAACGCCTTGAGGATCTCGAAGACGACGGCCATCAGGAAGCCCGCCTTGAGGCAGTTGCGGAACGGCACGTCCATCAGCGGCAGCCGGGACTGCACGAAGGTGAACAGCAGCCCGGACGCGGTTACCGAGATCAGGATCGAGACCACCCGGATCAGCGTCGAGGCCCACGGCATGTCATCGATCGACAGCCAATCCATGATCTGAGGGAGCAGCCCACTGCTGCCGAGGGCGCTGAGCCCCAGGGTGATCACGAACGCCAGGCCGACGACCACGAAGATCGCCAGGTCGCCGAGCTTCGCCTTGATCGCACTGCGCTTGATGCGGCCGCCCCAGATCTCGGTGAGCGCCATCCGCACACCCGACATCCATCCGATACCGGTCAGCGCGGCACCGAGCAGACCGACGACACCGACGGTGGCGCGGGAGGCGATCGCCGAATCGATCAGGTCGGAGACCTGGGTGCCCATATCCCCGGGCATCTGCTCGACCACCGAATCCTGGATATCGTCGAGCAGGCCCTGATTGCCGGCCAGCACATAACCGGCGATGGCGAACGCGACCATCAGGATCGGGATGAGCGCCAGGATGCCGGTGAACGTGATACCGGCCGCGTGCAGGTTGCCGCGGCGGTCGCCGTACCGGGCGACGGTATCGAGGATGTGTTTGAGAGACGGCCAGCGCTCCTGTGCCTCCTCGAACTTCTCCTTCCCCGTGGCGACAGCGTCCTTCGCCGAATCGACCGCAGAACTCATCCCCGACGTCTCCCTCGTCACGGTGCGAGGGAAAGGTACCTCACACCTTCGGTGCCAAGAACCCTACTTTGTCATACGTAATTCTGAGTGTGTCCGATGCAATTGCGCGGGCGCGTTCGGCACCCGAGGCCAGAATGCCATCGAGATAGGCCGGATCCTCGGTGTATTCGGTGACCCGGCCGCGCAGCGGCCCGACGAAATCAGCCAGCACGTCGGCCGTGTCGACCTTCAGCTCGCCGTAACCCTTGCCCTCGTACTTGGCGACGAGGTCATCGATACCGACGCCGCTGAGCGCGGACTGGATGGTCAGCAGATTGCTCACACCGGGCTTGTTCTCCCGGTCGAAGCCGACCTCGCTGCCGGTGTCGGTCACCGCGGACCGGATCTTCTTGGCCGAGCGCTTCGGATCGTCGAGCAGGTTGATCAGCCCCTTGTCGGTGTCGGCCGACTTGCTCATCTTGGCGGTCGGGTTCTGCAGGTCGTAGATCTTGGCGAACTCGGAGACGATGAACGCCTCCGGTACCTTGAGCGCCTTGCCGAACCGCTTGTTGAAGCGCTGGGCCAGGTCGCGGGTCAGCTCCAGGTGCTGACGCTGGTCCTCGCCCACCGGCACCAGATCCACCTGGAAGGCCAGGATGTCCGCGGCCATCAGGATCGGGTAGGTGAACAGGCCCACCCCCGCCGCGTCCACACCCTGCTTGGCGGACTTGTCCTTGAACTGGGTCATCCGGCTGGCCTCGCCGAACCCGGTGAGGCACGAGAGCACCCAGGTCAGCTGAGCGATCTCGGGGACGTGCGATTGCACGTAGATCGTCGCGCGCGCGGGATCAACGCCGACGGCCAGCAACTGGGCGACAGCGACGCGGGTGCGTTCGCGCAGCACTTTCGGGTCCTGCGGCACGGTGATGGCGTGCATGTCGGGGATGAAATAGAAGGCGTCGAAGTCCTCCTGCAGCTCCACCCACTGACGCACGGCGCCGAGGTAGTTTCCGAGATGGAAGGAGTCACTGGTCGGCTGGATTCCGGACAGGACCCGCTTGGCGGGCTGGGGTGCGGCGCCCTCGCCGCCGGCGTTCTCGGTGCTCGCGACTTCACTGCTGGTCATGGGTTCCAGTGTCTCAAAGCGGCTCAAGCCGATTTTGTCGGCACACCCCGCGGCCCGGGTCGGGCAGCTCAGCCGAACGTAACGGTCACCGGTGCGTGGTCGGACCAGCGCAGATCGTAGGCCTGCGCCCGGTCCACGACGGCCGCGCTCGCCACCGCCGCCATCGGCGCGTTGGCGAATTGGTAGTCGATGCGCCAGCCGGCGTCGTTGTCGAAGGCCTTACCGCGCCACGACCACCAGCTGTACGGCCCCGCGTCATCCGGGTACAGGTCCCGGACCACGTCCGACCAGCCCGAGGCCAGCAGACCGGCCACCCACTCGCGCTCGTGCGGCAGGAAACCCGGGCTTTTCAGATTGCCCTTCCAGTTCTTGATGTCGGCCTCGGCGGGTGCGATATTCCAGTCGCCGCCGACCACCACTCCGCGATCCCCGCCGGCCAGGCCCGCGAGGTAGGCACCGAACTCGTCGAGGAAACGCTTCTTCTCCTCGAACTTGGCCGCGTCCTGCGGCGTGTCGGCGGCGCCCTTGGGCAGGTACAGACTCGCGACGGTCAGCTCATCGACGCCGTCGACCCCGGGGGCGGTGAAGTCGGCCTCGACGTACCGGCCCAGGCCGTCGAATTCGGGGCTCCCGAATCCGGTCCGGACCGCGGCCGGTTCGCTTCGGCTGAGCACGCCGACCCCGGCATGTCCCTTGACCGACGACTCGGTCATCGTCAGGTGCCAGCCGTCGGCGAGGGCCGGCGCCAGCGCATCGTGGGCCTGCTTGTGCGAGGCGCGGATCTCCTGCAGGACGATCACATCCGACGGTGTTTCCGACAGCCAGCGCAACATTCCCTCGTTGCGTTCGTTGCGTTGTTTGACAGCGGCGCGGATGCCGTTGACGTTGACGGTGGTGATGACGATGGGCACGGCACCCGAGCCTACGTCCGCACCGCGACAGTGGTGGCCGGCGCACCCCTGCGTGCCACTACGGCCAGAACCAGGATCAGCAACCCGCCGGCCGCCAGCCCGGCCCCGAACAGCGAGGGTGCGCGGTAGCCCAGTCCCGCCGCCACCACCACACCACCGATCCAGGCGCCGATTGCGTTGGCGACGTTGAGCGCCGAATGGTTCATCGACGCCGCCAGCGTCTGCGCGTCGTCGGCCACATCCATCAGACGTGTCTGCAGCGCCGGGATCATCGACGCCCCGGCCATGCCCACCAGGAAGGTCAGCGCGAACGCGGCCCAGGCGACCTGCGCGCACACCGCGAACGCGATCAGCACGGCGACCATCGCTCCCAGTCCGCCCGCGATGCCGGCGGTCACATTCCGGTCGGCCACCGCCCCGCCGACGATGTTGCCGGCGACCATGCCGAGACCGAACAGCATCAGCGCCCATGGCACCGCGCCGGACCCGACGCCGGTCAGGGAGGTGAGGGTCGAATTGAGGTAGGTGTAGAACGCGAACAGCCCACCGTTGCCGACGATGCCGATGAACAAGGTGAACCACACCTGCGAACGCCGCAGCGCGCCGAGTTCGGTGAGCGGATTGGTCACCCGCATGTCGGTCAGCGGCGGCAGCGTGCGCAGCAGCGCCAGCAACGTGAGCACGCCGACCGCGACGACCACGACGTAGGCGGCGCGCCACCCGAAGGTGTCGCCGAGCCAGGTGGCCAGCGGAACCCCGGCGACGTTGGCCACCGACAGCCCCAGCATCGTCATGCCCACCGCCTTGGCCCGGTTGCGCGGCCCGGCGAGGTGGGCCGCCACGATCGCGGCCACCCCGAAGTACGCCCCGTGCGGCAGTCCGGCGACGAAGCGGGCCGCCAGCAGCAGCGGGTACGACGGCGCGAGCACTGTGGTCAGGTTGCCGAGGGTGAAGGCGGCCATCAGGACGATCAGCAGGGTGCGCCGCGACATGCGCGCGGTCAGCGCAGCGATGACGGGCGCGCCGACGACCACGCCGAGCGCGTACATCGACACCAGGTGACCCGCGGTCGGCTCGGTCACGCCGAGCGCGCCGGCGATGGTGGGCAGCAGCCCCATCGACACGAACTCGGTGGTCCCGATCCCGAAGCCGCCAAGCGCCAGCGCGAAGATCACCCAGCCCAGCGGCCGCGGCCGGACACCCTCGGGATGTGGTCGCTGGTCGGGAGCGCGCATGACGGGACGGGCGGGCTGGTCGGGCACAACGTACCCAACGGCACCGGCCTCCTCATGATTCCGGCCGGACCCGGTGAGGTCGTTCACAACCATCCGCGCGGCACCCGATTCCCCGGCCTTGCAATCGGTCTGAGCAGGAGGGTTCTCCCGGCCCCGAATCGGTGTTATATCCTTGTCGCCAGGTCATGAGTATCAGCGCAAAGCCCCGGCTCGCTGATCGGCAACCCTCCATCCGCGGTGGGGTGCTCCGGGTGATGACCGGGTTGGGGGCCGTCAGGCCTTCCGGCAAGCGCGGGTCCGAAGGTCGGACCCCAACAGGGTCTCCCATGGCCCTGCCGACCGCAGAAAGTTGTGTATCACGTCATGTCTGACGCAGCGAATCCAGCGGATAACTGGAGTTTCGAAACCAAGCAGATTCACGTCGGCCAGTCCCCGGATCCGACGACCGGCGCGCGCGCGTTGCCGATCTACCAGACCACCAGCTACGCCTTCCACGACACCCAGCACGCCGCCAACCTGTTCGGTCTGGCGGAGCCGGGCAACATCTACACGCGGATCATGAACCCGACGCAGGACGCGGTGGAGCAGCGTCTGGCCGCACTCGAAGGCGGCGTCGCGGCGCTGCTGGTCTCGTCGGGTCAGGCCGCCACCACCTACGCGATCCTCAATGTGGCCGAGACGGGCAGCCATGTCGTGGCCAGCCCCCGGCTGTACGGCGGCACCTACAACCTCTTCCACTACACCCTGCCCAAGCTGGGTGTGGAGGTCACATTCGTCGACGATCCCGAGGATCCCGCCTCCTGGCAGGCCGCGGTCCGCGACAACACCCGCGCTTTCTATGGCGAGTCCATCGCCAACCCCGGCAACGAGATCCTCGACATCAAGGGCATCTCCGATGTCGCGCACACCAACGGCGTGCCCCTGATCGTCGACAACACCGTCGCCACGCCTTACCTGCTCAACCCGCTCGCCCACGGCGCCGACGTGGTGGTCCACTCCGCCACCAAGTACATCGGCGGCCACGGTACCGCGATCGGCGGCGTGATCATCGACGGCGGAACCTTCGACTGGCGGGTGCAGCGGGACGGCACCGACCTGTTCCCCGGATTCACCACCCCGGACCCCAGCTACCACGGGGCGGTGTTCGCCGACCTCGGCGCACCGGCGTACGCGCTGAAGGTCCGCGTGCAGTTGCTGCGCGACACCGGCGCGGCGATCTCCCCGTTCAACGCCTTCCTGCTCGCGCAGGGACTGGAGACGCTGAGCCTGCGCGTCGAGCGGCATGTGGCCAACGCACAGCGAGTCGCCGCGCACCTCAACGATCATCCGCAGGTCACCTCGGTGACCTACGCGGGGTTGTCCACCTCACCGTGGTATCAGCGCGGACAGGAACTCGCCCCCAGGGGGCAGGGCGCTATCGTCGCGTTCGAGATCGAGGGCGGTGTCGACGCCGGCAAGCGGTTCGTCGACGCGCTGACCCTGCACAGCCACGTCGCCAACATCGGTGATGTGCGCTCGCTGGTGATCCACCCCGCGTCGACCACCCACAGCCAGTTGACGCCCGACGAGCAGCTCGCTGCCGGCGTGACCCCGGGACTGGTCCGGCTCGCCGTCGGAATCGAAGGTGTCGATGACATCATCGCCGACCTCGAGCAGGGTTTCGCCGCGGCCAAGTGAACAGGGCCAAGTGAGCAGCAGGTGAGTGTGAGAGCAGGTGAGCAACCCTTGTCAGTGAGTACTGAACGGCCGGCGGCCGGGCTGATCGCAGACCCCGACTGGGCGAAGAGCCCGGACGGGCAGACGATGTATGCCTCGGTCGGGCCGCTCACACTCGACAATCGCGAGGTGCTCAGCGACGTGACCCTGGCGTTCCAGCGTTGGGGCACGTTGTCACCCACCCGCGACAATGTGGTTCTCACACTGCACGCACTCACCGGCGACTCGCACGTCACCGGACCGGTCGACGACGACCACCCGACGGCGGGCTGGTGGGACGGGCTGATCGGTCCGGGATGCGCCATCGACACCGATGAATGGTGCGTCGTGTCCGCCAATGTCCTCGGTGGTTGCCGTGGGTCGACCGGTCCCTCCTCGATCGCCCCGGACGGGCGGCCCTGGGGATCACGGTTCCCCCGGATCACCATCGCCGACCAGGTGCGGGCCGAGGTCGCACTGATGGATGCGCTCGGTGTCACCGAGGTCGCGTCGGCGCTCGGCGGATCGATGGGCGGTGCGCGGGCACTCGAATGGGCCGTCGGCTATCCCGATCGGGTCCGGTCCGTGCTGGTGCTGGCCGTCGGTGCGCGGGCGACGGCCGACCAGATCGGTATCCAGTCCACGCAGATCGCCGCGATCAGGTCCGATCCGGATTGGCAGGGCGGCGACTACCACGGCACCGGCCGGGCTCCCACCGCCGGCATGAACATCGCCCGGCGTATCGCGCACCTGTCGTACCGCGCCGAGGCCGAGCTCGATGACCGGTTCGGCAATACCCCTCAGGGCACAGAGAACCCCCTACGGGACGGCCGTTTTGCCATCGAAAGCTATCTCGAACACCAGTCCGCCAAGCTGAGCAGGCGATTCGACCCGGGCAGCTACGTCGTCCTCACCGATTCGCTCAACACCCACGACATCGGCCGGGGACGCGGTGGCATCGTCGCCGCACTGAGTGGATGTCCGGTGCCCGTCGTCGTCGGCGGAATCGATTCGGACCGGTTGTACCCGCTGCGCCTGCAGGCGGAGATCGCCGAGCACCTCGGCAACGCCGTCGGCGGCCTCCATGTGGTGCGCTCGGACAAGGGTCATGACGGTTTCCTCACCGAGGCCGACGCGATCGGTGACCTGCTGCGTTACACAACAGACATCGCGGCCGCCGGCCGCAGGTAAACTCCTGCCGGTGACCACGAATCAGCGAGTCCATAGTCTGACGGATACGGAGTCCTGGGAGGATATTCCCGACGGCCAGTTGGTCTACGCCGACCTGCCCCCGCTTCCCCTCGACAGCGGCGAGGTGTTCGAGAACGTGACGATGGCTTTTCAGCGCTGGGGCAGGCTGTCGCCGGCGCGGGACAACGTCGTACTCGTCCTCCATGCGTTGACCGGCGACTCGCACGTGATCGGTGCCGCCGATGACAATCACCCGACGCCGGGTTGGTGGGGCAATGTGATCGGCAAGGGCCTGGCCATCGACACCGACGAGTGGTGCGTCATCGCGGCCAACACGATCGGCGGCTGCATGGGTTCCACCGGTCCGTCGTCCATCGCCCCCGATGGGATGGCGTGGGGGTCACGGTTTCCCCGGATCACTCTGCTCGACCAGGTGCGGGCCGAGGTGTTCCTGATGGACGTGCTCGGCATCGATCGGGTGGCCGCCGTGCTCGGCGGATCGCTCGGTGGTGCCCGCGCCCTCGAGTGGGCGATCGGGTTCCCCGATCGGCTCAGGAGCGCGCTGGTCCTCGCGATCTCCGCCCGATCCACCGCGTACCTGATCGGGGTGCAGACAGCCCAGATCGCGGCGATCAAGTCGCACCCGGACTGGCAGGGCGGCGACTATTACGGAACAGGGCGGTCCCCCGCCGAGGCCATGGGCATCGCGCGCAGGATGGCGCACCTGACCTACCGGGGTGAGGCCGAACTCGATGAGCGCTTCGGCAACGCACCCCAGGACGGCGAGGATCCGCTGGAGGGTGGCCGGTATTCCATCGAGAGCTACCTCGAGTACCAGGCCGAGAAGCTGATCGAGCGGTTCGATCCCGGAAGCTTCGTGCTGCTGACCGAAGTGGTCAACGCCCACGATGTCGGGCGCAACCGTGGCGGCGTCCACGCCGCGCTCGGCAACTGTACCGTTCCTGTTGTCGTCGGTGGCATCGATTCGGACATGCTGTTCCCGCTGCGCCTACAGCAGGAAATCGTCGATCACCTGGGCAATGCCGTGGGCGGCCTGCACGTTGTGCACTCGGACAAGGGACACGATGGTTTCCTCGCGGCGACCGACGAAGTCGCCGAGGTCCTGAGGTTCACGGCCGAGGTCGCGCGGCAGTCACCGTAAGTCCTCAGACACCGGCCTCCAGGGTGGGCGGTCCCGCCCTACGGGTTCTCCGGCTCCGGTACCTCGGTGCCCGACTCGGGGCCCGGGGCCGGAGTCGACGGTGCGACCGGCTGAATTTCGGTCGGTGCACCGATCTGGGTGCCGGATCCGATTCCTGCGTTCCCGTTGCTCTCGGACGGTTCGGAGGACGGCGAACCCGAGATACTCGGCGTCGGGGTATCTGACGACGACGTGCTTGAACTCTCCGGCGACGACGGTTGCCCGCTCGATGACGGTGGCCGGGTGATCTCAGGGGTCCGGGTCGGCGACGTGGTCTCGGGCCGTTGGGGAGGCGGGACCAGCGTCGTGGTGGTCGGCACGAAGCCGTCACCACCGGGAGGATTCGGGATCAGGGTGGTGGTCGACGACACTTCCGGGGGCGGCAGTTCGATCGTGGCCCAGCCCGGCAGTTCGCCCCACGACGGGTCGGTTGTGGGCACCCGGACGGACAGTTCGGTCCGGCGATGCTCGGACACGTGCTGATATGGGCGCGAGGTCGCCCCGGCCGCCGTGGACTGGTCCACGGGCGGATCCTCGGCCATGCTCAGCGTGTCACCGGGGCTCGTGACCTCCCGGCCCGACAGCGTGGTGCCGACCGCGTACAGGGTCATCAGCAGCACACCGACGATGGCCGCGACCACCGCGAGCGGCATCGGGGACAGCAGTCCGCGGGTGATCCCGCCCCCGATGACCGCCTGCCGTGAGGCTGCGGGCCGCGACGCGGCGAGCCGTGCGGCGCCGATCGCCGATGCCAGCTCCGGCGTCGCCGGGACCACGGGGTCCCTGCCGCCGTGGCCGGTCACGATCATCTGCACCGCCGGAAGGTTCGCGAGCCCGCCGACCAGGACCACGGCCTCCGGGTCGACCCCGCGCTTCGCCGCGGCGGCCAGGCCGTCGGCGACCGCGTCGCGGGCTTCGGCGACCATCGGCTCCACCGCATCGGTGACCATGCTCTCAGTCACGTCGACCTTGCTGACTCCCGCGACGTGCGCGGCCTGCCCCGGCGTGCCGTGTTCGGACTGGGACAGCTCCTCTTTGGCGGTGCGGCAGGCGCTGATCAGATCGCGCCGGCCCTGGCTGAACGCGGGGCCATCGGCGATGTCCGGTTCGGACCGCGCGACCGACCTGGCGATGGCCTCGTCGACACCGCGGCCGCTGATCGCCCGCGACCGCAGCACCTCCCCGGTGCGCAGTGTGGCCGGGTCGAGGGTGTACATCGACATCCCGCTGTCGCCGCAGTCGACGACGAGCACCGACGAGTACCGGTCGATCTCGCCCGTACCCGCGAGGTATTTGGCGACGGCCTCGTCGTCGCCGAAGAGCCGGATCTGCCTGCGGGTACCCGATCCCTTGCCTTCCACGGCACGGCGGCGGGTGCCGACGGGGGTGGCCACGCCGATGGCCGCGACATGCAGTTCCTGGTCGCCGGCCGCGTTGAGCATGACGTCGATGCCGGCATTGACCCGTCCGAGGTCGTCGAGACCGTCACGATGGTCGACGTCGATCACCCTGCTGTCCACCACGCTGCGCCCCGACTCGTCGTCGGTCAGCAGGACGTAATGCACCAGTCCGCGCCCAACCGACACCCCCAGGGCTGTGGAGCCCTGGCCCGGTATTGCGCTGGGTGTTGCTGGAGAAGTGATGCGATCTCCCGATCGTTTGGGGGTGTTCGAGATCCTATTGTAATGAATCCGTGCCCAAAGAGTCGATTGACGTGGCCAGCCAAAGTACTGCGACACCCGCGGACGCCATCAGTACCGAATCAAACAGACGCCCTCTGACCTGCAGTAATCCCGCGCGTTGCGAGGGCAGCAGAGCCCGCAGAAGTGAACCGAGCAATAGGGCCGAACCGAGGACGAAAACCCCACGCCGCCATCGGTCGAAGGTCACCAGGATGGCCGCGATCAGCGCCGCGAGCAACACCAGCAGGTACGGCAGCTCGACGAGCACAGTCCGCAGCGCTCCCGCCCGCGGGTGTTCGTCGTCCGGCGGGGAGAGCACGGGCGGGGTGTCGGGCGTCTGTGCGGTCATCGGCGTGCGGCGAGCTGCGCCTCGGCCCGTTCGACGACGTTCACCAGCAGGAACGCCCTGGTCAGCGGGCCGACTCCACCTGGATTCGGGGAGACCGCACCGGCTACATCCCATACGTCGGGGGCGACGTCGCCGACGAGGCCCTGCTCGTTGCGGCTGACGCCCACATCGATGACGGCGGCACCCGGGTTGATCATGTCGGCGGTGATCAGATGGCCGACTCCCGCCGCCGCGACGACGATGTCCGCGCGCGACACCTCGGCGGCCAGGTCGCGGGTGCCGGTGTGACAGAGGGTGACGGTGGCGTTCTCGCTGCGCCGGGTGAGCAGCAGCCCGATCGGCCTGCCGATGGTGACACCGCGGCCGACTACGGTCACCCGGGCACCGTCGAGCGGGATGTCGTAGCGGCGCAGCAGGTGGATGACACCGCGCGGGGTGCACGGCAGCGTCGACTCCTTGCCCAGCACCAGCCTGCCGAGGTTGATCGGATGCAGCCCGTCGGCGTCCTTGTCCGGATCGATGCGTTCGAGCGCTGCATTTTCGTCGAGGTGCTTGGGCAGCGGCAGTTGCACGATGTAGCCGGTGCAGGCCGGATCGGCGTTGAGCTCGTCGATCACGGCGTTGAGCTGATCCTGGGTGATGTCGGCGGGCAGGTCGCGGCGGATGGATTCCACACCGATGCGGGCGCAGTCGTTGTGCTTGCCCTTGACATACGAGTGCGAACCAGGATCGTCGCCGACGAGGATGGTGCCCAGTCCGGGGACGATTCCCTCGGCCCGCAACTTCTCCACCCGCACGCTCAGATCGGCGAAGATCTCGTCGCGGGTGGTCTTACCGTCAAGTCGTATCGCACTCACCCGGCCATTGTTCCACTTCCGCTCCGCGCGATGCCGCAGGCCGCCACCTGCGCCGGTGCCATCGGGCTGCGCCGGCGCCGGGGCGAGCCACTAAGCTGACCGGCATCATGTTCCGGATCATGTTCTTTCAGCCCTGCATTCCGCCCAACACCGGCAACGCGATCCGGCTGGCGGCCAACACCGGGTGCGAACTGCATCTGATCGAGCCGCTCGGCTTCACCATGACCGACGCCCAGGTCAAGCGCGCGGGACTGGACTATCACGAGATGGCCAATGTCACCGTGCACCCCGACCTGACGACCGCCTGGGACGTCCTGCGGCCCGAGCGGGTGTTCGCGTTCACCGCGCACGCCGACAAGCGGCACACCGACATCGCCTATCAACCTGGTGACGTACTGCTGTTCGGACCGGAACCGACGGGCCTGCCCGACGAGGTGCTGACCGATCCGCACGTCACCGACCGGGTCCGGATCCCGATGCTGCCGGACCGGCGCTCGCACAACCTCGCCAACGCCACCGGCATCGCCATCTACGAGGCGTGGCGTCAGCACGACTTCGCCGGGGCCGTCTGAGGACTTCCGGGTCTGCCAGGCCCGGGCATCTGCTACCTGTGGGTGATGACTTCCCCTCTCTCCCCCACGGGTCTGCGCATCGAACACATCCCCGTCGCCATCGACAACACCGATGACACCGGGGACGCGGGTGTCATCACGGTGCTGACCATCGACCGTCCGCGGCGCGGCAACGCCCTCGACAATCAGACGCTGACCGAGCTCCACCGGGCGCTCGACGCGATCAACGGCGACCCGGTGCAGCGCGCTGTGGTGATCACCGGCGAAGGATCGATCTTCTGCGCGGGCGCCGACATGAAGGCCGCACCCGACGACCTCACCGACCTGACCGCTCACCCGTACGCCGCACTCACCGCGTCGGCGCCGACGTCGGTGGAGACGATCCTGGCCGCACAGGAACTGATGGCCTCGGCGTTCGAGAAGGTCCACCGGCTCCGGCAGCCGGTGATCGCGGTGGTCAACGGCGCCGCGGTCGGTGGTGGGTTCGCCCTGGCCCTGGCCTGCGACATCCGCTACGCGACGCCGTCGGCGAGCTTCGGCGCGGTGTTCATCCGGCACGGCATCTCGGCCTGCGACATGGGCGTCAGCTATCACCTGCCACGTCTCGTCGGCGCCTCCCGGTCGGCCGAGCTCCTGCTCACCGGACGGGTGTTCGGCGCCCAGGAGGCCGTCGACATCGGGCTGGTCCTCGAACTCGCCGACCCAGGCGCCGCGCTGGACCGAGCGATCGCGAAAGCCCGTGAGATCGCGCAGTATTCACCGCTGGCGGTCTGGATGACCAAGGAGACGATGTGGCAGACCGTCGACTCCCCGAACCTGCGGCACGCGCTGGATATCGAGAACCGGACGCAGGTGATGTGCACCGGCACCGGCGATCTCACGCGGTCCTTCAGCCGCGGGCCGCGCTGAACCGCTGACCCGTAACCTGAACGGAATGAAGGTCACCGCTGACGACATCCGTGCCGCGCACGCGCGCATCTCGGGTCTGGTGCGGCGCACTCCGGTCCTGCGGACCACGATCGACACCGTCGACGGGCCTGTCGAGGTGGCATTCAAGCTGGAGTTCACTCAACTCGGCGGCAGCTTCAAGGTCCGCGGCAGCCTCAACGCGACAGTGCACGCACAGGAGCAGGGGTCGTTGGACGACGATGCGGGGATTCTCGTCGCGTCGGGGGGTAACGCGGCGATCGGCGCCGCACACGCCGCCCGGATAGCGGGGGTGCCGTGCACGGTGGTGGTTCCGGAAACCGCACCCCAGGTCAAGATCGCGGCGCTGCGCGAGCTGGGCGCTCGGGTTCACCTCGTCGGCGACCGCTATCAGGTGGCCGCCGACTCCGCCGCGTCGATGGCACGGGAGTCCGGCGCACTACTGCTGCACGCCTACGACCTGCCCGACATTGTCGCCGGCGCGGGGACCATCGCGCTTGAGCTGTCCGACGACATCAGCGGGCCACTGACGATCGTGACGTGTGTGGGCGGTGGTGGCCTCATCGCCGGCCTGACCTCGGGGATGCGGCCGGGTGACCGGATCGTCGGCGCCGAACCCGCCGGGGCGTCGTGCCTGAATCAGGCGCTGGCCGCGGGTAGGCCGGTGCCCACGGAACTCGACAGTATCGCCGCCGATTCGCTGGGCGCCACCGAGGTCGGCGGCATCTGCTGGCAGACCGTGGCCGGACGCCACGACGTGTCGAGTGTCGTGGTGAGCGACGACGATATCGTCGCGGCACGTACCGCGCTGTGGCACGATCATCGGCTGCTCGTCGAGCACGGCACGGCCGCCGCCCTGGCCGCAGTCACCACCGGTCAGGTCACCGGCGCCCCGGATTCGACGCTCTGCGTGGTGCTCTGCGGTGCCAACACCGGACTCGGGATGTGAGCGAAACCCCCGGCGTACCGGCCCATGACCACCGGAAACACCCGAATTGTCCGATATTTCACCATTTCTGTCGATCGCTCAACCGATTTCACCCAACCGCGACAACTCTGGCTTATCTGACAGACTTTTTGTCGCTTACGATCACGGCGTGAAGAGATGGCCGATGGTCGGGCGCGCGAAGGAGTGTGCCGCAATCAGGGACGCGCTGCGTGCCGATGCGGCACCCACCGTCGTGGTCGCCGGCCCGGCCGGAATCGGCAAGACGCGACTGATCGCCGAGGCCCTCGCCGACCATTCAGACCTGCGGTGGGTGCATCCGTCCTTGGCGGCCGCCGCCATTCCACTGGGCGCATTCGCCGAGCACGTCGACCCGGTGATCATCGATCCGCTGCTGCGGATCCGGGCCCTCATCGACACGTTCACCTCGGGGGACGGCGAGTCGGTGGTGGTCATCGACGACATCCAGGTCCTCGACCAGATGTCGATGATCGTCGTGCAGACGCTGATGTCGATGCCGTCGGTCCGGGTGGTGCTCGGCTATCGCACCGCCGGCCGGCCCACGCCCCTGATCGCCGAAGCGCTGAGCACCTCCGGAGTGCTCCGCATCGACCTGGAACCACTCTCCCGCACTGCCGTCGACGAACTCGTCGGGGAAGCTCTCGGCGACGATGTCAACCGGTCGGTACGCGACGAACTGTGGCGCCTGACCCAGGGCAACTCGCTGTATGTGACCGAACTGCTCAGCGACCCCGAGTCGCTGGGCACGGGGTCGGTGTGGGGGTCGGGCTGGCAACTGACGGGCACGGTGAAGGTGCCCCGGTCCCTGATCGACGTCGTGTCCACCAGGATCGGCGATCTTCCCGAGAACACCGCCGATGTCGTCGACCTGGTCGCACTGGCCGAACCGGTCCCGGTATCGGTCATCACGGCCTTATGTGCTCCCACCGCTCTCGAAGATGCCGAGAGCGCACACCTGGTCACCGTCGACGACAGCGCCGACGGCGGCGTACGGCTGGCTCATCCGCTGTACGGCGAGGTGCGGCGGGCCGGCTCCACCGCCACCCGGATGCGGAGGCTGCGGGCGATGCTCGTGCGCGAACTGCACCGCCAGCAGGTCCCGGGCATGCAGGTCGCCAGCAGCAAGGGTGTGCTGGCGCTGGCCGCCGAGCAGTTCGAGGGACGGGAGGAGATACTTCTCGAGGGTGCCGTCGCGGCCGCCGGACTGGCGGCCTTGCCACTGGCGAAGGAACTGGCGACGCAGATCGGTCCCGGTGCGCACTATGTGGACGCGCAGTTGCTCCTGGCGCACGTGTCGACACTGATGAGGGACTCCGAAGCCGTCGAACACGCACTCGTCCGGGTGCATCACAGCGATCTCGACAACGTCCAACGCGCCGAACTGCTGCTGCAGGAGAACTACCACCGGCTGTGGTCGTGCAACGACCTCGCCGCCTCCGTCGCGGTGATCGAGGCGGCCCGTGCCGAGGGACACATGTCGGCGAGCATGATCGCGGCCCAGATGATGCACGACACCGTCCTGTCCCGGCCACGCGCGGTGATCAAGGGGGCTACGCTCGTAGCCCACGCCACTCCGGTGAGTGACACCGCGCGCATCACCGCGGACTGGTCCGAGATCGCCGCCCGCGCCGATCTCGGACAGATGACATCGGTACACGAGGTGGCACTGCGCGCACACGCCCTCGCCGACCAGAGTCCGTGGGGCACGTACTGGCGAATGATCCTGTGCGATATCCATATTCGCGCGTGCCAGTTGGGCAGCCAGGGGGCCGTGGCCGTGGAGATCGCCAACGCGCTCAGAGACCGGATACCGGCATCCACCGACGATGTCGAGGGCTGGATCCTCGGATTCGGGGGTGTCGCCCAGTTCTCGGTCGGCAACCTGACCGGTGCGGCGGATCTGCTGGCCAGGTCCCTGGCGGCTTTCGACGCGGTGCAGTCCCCGCCGCAGATGTGGTTCCCGTTCTGTCTCAACGCCGCCGAGGTCGCGGCGAACATGGGCGATCCCGACCGGGTCCGCGAGTTGTTGTCCCGGTTGACCTCGCACAAGTGCGCCGGATTCGCGTTCCGCATGTCGCGGGTGCGCATCCTGAAGGCGTCGCTGCACGCGATGGAGGGCGCGACGTCGGTGGCCGCCGCCGTCGCCCTGGCGACGGCCGAACGCGCCCACATCGACGGGCAGCTCACCCCGGAGATGCTGTGCCTGCTGTACGCCGTCCGGTTCGGCGACACGACGTGCACCGACCGTCTCGCACAGCTCGCCGACGAGTTGCCCGAGGTTCCCCGCGCCCGCAACACCCTCGCCCATGCGCGGGCCTTGGCCGCGGCCGACGGTGAGGCGCTGCTGGTGGCCGCGCGTGCCCACGCCGGGAATCTGGATCTTCCGGCGGCGGTTGACGCCGCGGCCCAGGCGGTGCAGGTGTTCCGGCGGCAGGGCCGCAGCGGGGCGGGCCTGACCGCCCACGAATACGCCACCGAACTCGCCGGCCGGTCGGGCGCCGACACCCCGACCCTGCGCACCGCGCTGTCGACTGACGGCCTGTCGGACCGACAGCGGGAGATCGTCCGGCTCGCCGGACAGGGCCTGAGCAACAAGGAGATCGCCGAGCGGTTGGTGCTGTCGGTGCGGACCGTCGAAGGTCACATCTACCGGTCCTCGCAGATCCTGGGCACACCGGTCCGGCGGCCGGTGCGGCTCACGGACCGCGACGGCTGATTCGGGGCCGGTTCAGCCGGCCCTGCTCAGTCGACCCGGAACCGCTTGGTGCGCGCGGTTGCTCCCCCGATCAGCGCCACCTTGCTCTTCGGCACACCGAGGTGTTTGGCGAGTAGTTCACCCACGGCCTTGTTGGCCTTGCCCTCGGTGGCGGGTTCGCGCACGAAGATCGTGATCGCACCCTCCTCGTCGGCCTCCACCAACGGACCCTTGCTGCTGTTCGGTTTCACTGTGACCACAACGGTCTGCGACATCACTTCCCCGATCGTCGTTTTCGTGTTTCCTCTGGGCGGGCACCGGTCGGTGCCGGTGCCGCCGGCCTCACTGCCAGTCTGTGTCACTGCCAGTCTCGGGAACGGGTCCCCACCCGAAGGTCCATCCGCTGCAGCCGGTCCGCGACCACGGTCACGGCCCCTTCCGCGTTCTGCACCTTTCCCCGTACCAGCAGCGCGGGTGCCGAGTGTGCCAGATCGCGGTACCGCGACCACAGGCCCACCGAACACACCACGTTGACCATCCCCGTCTCGTCTTCGAGATTGATGAAGGTTACCCCCGACGCCGTCGCGGGCCGCTGACGATGCGTCACCGCACCGCCGACCAGCACCCGCGCGCCGTCCGCCACCGACAGCAGCCGGTCGGCGGGGATCACGCCCATCGCCTCCAGACGCGGCCGCAGGAACCGCGTCGGGTACAGGTGCGGGGTGATCCCGGTGGCCCACGCGTCGGTGGCGGCGAGTTCGACCTCCGACAGACCCGGAAGCACCGGCGCCGGCACCGACGCCTCCAACCGTAGATGATCGGCCCGGGCCGCCGCAGCAGTACCCGCCTGCCAGAGCGCCTGACGCCTGCTGAGCCCGAAACAATCGAAAGCACCCGCGCCCGCCAGACCTTCAAGATGTCGAATATCCAATGCGGCACGGCGAGACAGATCTTCGAGGTCTGTATAGTCACCGCCCCGGCCCCGTTCGTCGACGATCCGCTGCGCCACCTCGTCTCCCACACCGCGCACCGCGGCCAGGCCGAGCCGCACCTGCGTGCCCGCGTTCTCCAGCGTCGCCCACGGCAGGGACGCGTTGACATGCGGCCGGTGCACCAGCACCCCGTGCCGCCGGGCGTCAGCGACCAGCGACTGCGGCGAGTAGAAACCCATCGGCTGAGCGCGCAGCAGGGCGGCGCAGAAGGCCGCCGGATGATGCAGTTTGAACCACGCCGAATAGAACACCAGCGAGGCGAAGCTCTGCGAATGACTTTCCGGGAAACCGAAATTGGCGAATGCGGCCATCTTCTCGTAGATGCGGTCGGCGGTCGGTCCGGTGATTCCATGCAGACTCCGCATGCCGCCGTAGAACCGTGCCCGCAGTTCTTCCATGCGCCGGGTAGAGCGCTTGGAACCCATCGCCCGGCGCAGCTGATCGGCCTCGGCGGCGTTGAATCCTGCGACGTCGACGGCCAATTGCATCAGTTGTTCCTGGAACAGCGGCACACCCAGGGTCCGCTCCAAAGCCTTACGCATCGATGGATGTTCGTAGGCCACTTTCTCTTTTCCGTTGCGCCGCCGGATATATGGGTGCACCGACCCGCCCTGGATGGGGCCGGGACGGATCAGCGCCACCTCCACCACGAGGTCGTAGAACTCGCGTGGCCGCAGCCGCGGCAACGTGGCCATCTGCGCCCGCGACTCCACCTGGAACACCCCGACGGAGTCTGCGCGGCACAGCATCTCGTACACGGCAGGTTCGGACAGGTCGAGCCTGGCCAGGTCGACGTTGATACCTTTGTGCTCGGCCAGCAGGTCGATGGCGTAGTGCAGCGCCGACAGCATCCCGAGGCCGAGCAGGTCGAACTTGACCAGACCGATTGCGGCACAGTCGTCTTTGTCCCATTGCAGGACGCTGCGGTTCTCCATGCGGGCCCATTCGGTGGGACATACGTCGGCGATGGGCCGGTCGCAGATCACCATGCCGCCGGAGTGGATGCCCAGATGCCGGGGCATGCCGAGGATCTCACCCGCCAGCCCGGTGACCGGTGCCGGCGCCTCGTCGGGGTTGCGGCTCCACGCGTCCTGCTGGCCGGGCGCGAAACCCAACGCCCGCGCCATGTCCCGGATCGCCGACTTCCCCCGGTAGGTGATCACATTGGCCACCTGGGCGCTGTAGTCGCGGCCGTAGCGCCGGTACACGTACTGGATCGCCTCTTCGCGGCGATCGGATTCGATGTCGACGTCGATGTCGGGGGGACCGTCGCGCGCCGGTGACAGGAACCGTTCGAACAGCAGCTTGTTGGCCACCGGATCCACATTGGTGATGCCCAGTGCGTAGCAGACCGCCGAGTTGGCGGCGCTCCCCCGGCCCTGGCACAGGATGTCGCTCGCCTTGCAGAAGTCGACGATGTCGGCGACCACCAGGAAGTACCCGGGAAAGTTCAGCGAGGCGATGACGGCCAGTTCATGCTCGATCTGCCGGTACGCGGCCGGGTGTTCGGCCGGGGTGCCGTAACGCCGCCGGGCGCGCCGCATCGTCAGCTCCCGCAGCCAGGAAATCTCGGTGTGCCCCTCGGGAACGTCGAAGGGCGGTAGTTGCGGGGCGATGAGACCGAGTTCGAAGGCACAGTCGGCGGCAATACCCACCGCGTTGTCGATGGCCTCGGGATGGCCCGGCAGCAGGCGCATCATCTCGTCGCCGCTGCGCAGGTGCGCACCACCCACCCCGGGCAGCCAGCCCTCGATGGTGTCGACATCGGTGCGGGCGCGGACCGCCGCCACCGCCATCGCCAGCCGCCGCCGGTCCGGTGCGGCGAAGTGCGCCCCGGTGGTGGCCACCGTCGGCACCCCACAGGCCGCGGCGAGCGACGCGAGGGCGGCGTTGCGCTCGTCGTCGTCGGGCAGCCCGGATGCGGTCAGTTCGACGGCCACATTGTCGCGGCCGTACCGGTCGACCAGCGCGTGCAGTTCCGCGCGTGCAGCTGGCATCCCCGCCCGCTCCAGCGCCCGGCGCACCGCGCCCTTACGACACCCGGTGAGGATCAGCCAGTGCCCGGCCGCGGCATCGGGCAGTGTGTCGGGTTCGTACCGCAGCAGACCCTTCTCCCCGCCCGCCATGTGGGCCGCGGCGATGGTGCGCGAGAGCCGCCGATACCCTTCCCCGCCGCGCGCGATCACCAGCAGGTGTTCACCCGGCGGGTCGGGGACACCGGTGCGGGTGGCGTCGGGTTCCAGCGACAGTTCGGCCCCGAACACCGTCGGCAACTGATACTCGCGGGCCGCCTCGGCGAACCGGACGATCCCGTAGAAGCCGTCGTGATCGGTCAGAGCGAGGGCCTTCAGGTCCAGTGCCCGCGCCTGCGCGACCATCTCCTCCGGCATCGACGCCCCGTCCAGAAAGCTATACGCACTGTGCGCGTGCAGTTCGGCATAGGCCACCGCCGACACCCGCCGCTCGACGTCGTCGGCCGCGAAGGCCCCCCGCTTGCGTGACCAGGCCGGCGAATCGTTGCCGTCGCCCGGCACATATGTCTGCGCCATCCGGCCACCGGAAGCGGGTGCCCGCCCCGACAGCACCCGCTCCATCTCCGACCAGGTCGGCGGCCCGTTGTTCCATCCCACCCATCCAGTGTATCGAACATATTTTCGATACATTGGAGGTCTAGTGCGTCAAACTTTCTGGCAGGGTCGTGCACAGGGGTCGCCGGAGCAGCTAGGGTGAGCTGCGGCGCTTGACCTTCGAGTCGAGTTGAGGGTTTACCGTGAGTGCATGGGTTCGTATCGCATCTCGGAGTTAGCGCAGCGCTCCGGAATGACTGCCTCAACGCTTCGCTTCTATGAAGACCTCGGTCTGCTCACCGCTGAGCGCACACCGTCGGGCTACCGCATGTACGACGACACCGCGGTCGACCGGCTGGAGTTCATCTCCTCCGCAAAAGCAATGGGTATGACACTCGATGATATCCGAAACTTGTTGCAGGTCTGGCAGTCCGGCGCGTGTGCGTCTGTGCGCACCGAGCTGGCACCATTGATCGATCAACGGCTAGCTGACACCGAGCAGCGGATCGCGGAACTGACCGCCTTCGCCCAACGACTGCACTCGATAAGGTCGGGTCTCGCCGGGCCAGCGCCCTCGGGCGCGTGCAGACCGGGTTGCGGATGTCTCATCGACACACCTGCTCCGCTACCGGCGGGGCGTCGAGATCTCCGTCTGACTGCCGCTGACGCAGACGTTGTCGATGAAGCGCCGGCCATCGCGTGCTCACTGGGTCGCGATGAACTCGGCGACCGGGTCCAGGACTGGCACGACATCCTGTCCACCGCAACCAGCCGTGGCGAGGTGGGCTCCGCGGGACCGACGGTGGGAGTCCGGTACGACTTCACCGCCGCTGCTGCGACGACGGCGGCGCTGGCAGGACTGATTGCCGCCGAGTCGCAGTGCTGCTCGTTCTATACCTTCACCTTAGGCGTGAGCGCCACTGAGATCACACTCGACGTGCGCGCACCCCAAGAAGCTCAACCACTGCTCGACGACCTCTTCGGAACCATCCCAGCCAACGGTCACTAGCTCGACCAACCAACTCGCTTGTGCCCGCGCCATATGGTGCGGGCACCACCACGTGCAAGGAGGGCCTCACTCGTGGCCAGACCTGTAAGACTCGTCGCCTGGATGGAACACCGGCAAGTCCCAATCTATCTGGCGGCGATGGTCGTTGGTGGTGTTGTCGGCTTCGCCGCACCCGGTAGCGGCAGCTCACTCGAGCACGCCATCAACCCGGCCCTGGCCGGGTTGCTGTACGTCACCTTCCTGCAAGTACCGGCCGCCGATCTACTGCGCTCGCTCAAAGATGGCCGGTTCGTGGGCGCGGCGTTGGTGATCAACTTCGTCATCGTCCCGATCGTCGTCGCCGCCGTGTTCCTGCTGCTGCCCGCTGACCAGACGATCCGGGTCGGGGTGCTGCTGGTGCTGCTCACGCCCTGCGTGGACTACGTCATCGTGTTCTCCGGCATCGCCGGCGGCAACAGTGAACGCCTGCTGGCATCCACACCGTTGCTGCTGATTCTTCAAATGGCGCTACTGCCAGTGTTTCTCGTGCTGTTCATGGGTTCCGACCTCGCCGACATCGTCGAGGTCGGACCGTTCCTGCACGCCTTCCTCATCCTTATCGTCATCCCACTCACCCTGGCCTGGCTCACCCAAGCCTGGGCCGCCCGCGCCCGCAGCGGCCGCCTAGTCGCCGCAGGCGCCAGCACCCTGATGGTGCCGCTGATGGTCGCCGTACTCGCCGTCGTGGTCGCCTCCCAGATCCCGAAACTCGACAACAACCTCACCGACGTCGCCTCGGTCATCCCGTTCTACGTGGCGTTCCTGATCATCATGGCGTTCGCCGGCACACTCCTCAGCCGCCTGTTCCGGCTCGACGTTCCGGCCAGCCGCGCCATCACCTTCTCCGGCGCCACCCGCAACTCACTCGTCGTTCTCCCCCTCGCTCTCGCACTGCCCGCCGGCTACGAACTCGCCGCCGCTGTCGTCGTGACCCAAACCCTCGTAGAAATCATCGGAATGGTGGCCTACATCCGCATCATCCCGCGACTCCTCCCCAACGCTGTGAACAGGTAAAACGCGCCAAGAGCTTGACGCAGGACAGATGGGTGGGACCGGCGCATATCCCGCGCCGGTGCCGTGTCCACCACCTCGCGGGACCGTCACCTGGCACGGTGTAGTCATGCGCGACCCCCTGGCACCGCCCGGCCTCACCCGGCGGAGCATCACCTTCGACATCGTGGTGGCCGCCCTCTTCGGTCTGGTCGCCATCCCCATCCACGCGTTCGAGGGCACCTCGTCGGTGGTGGCCGCGATACTGGTGACGGTGGCGCTGGCCTGCCGCCGGATCGCACCGTCGACCATGATGGTGTGCGCACTGGCCTCGGCGGCCGTGCAGTCGATCGACCTGCGGATCGCGGTGCTTCCGTGCGCCGCCTACGCGATCCTCTTCTACACGGTCGGCGACCACCCCGACCGGCGGGTGCGTTTCGGGTCCCTGGCCGTGGCCGTCGCCGGATCGATACTGGCCGGGATCCTGTTCCCGTTCGTCTACGGCCTCGATGACGGGCTGGCCGACAGGGCCGCCGGGCACCTGATCGGCGTGCTGGGCTGCGCGGTCGTCGTCGGCGGTGGCTGGGCGACCGGTTTCATCCGCCACCAGCGGCATTCCGTGGAACAGGCCCGCGTCGCCGAGACCATCGCCGAACTCGAACGCAAACGGCTCCTCGACCTGTACGCCGAGCAGACCGAACGCACCCGGCTGGCCCGCGACATGCACGACGTGGTGGCGCATTCGCTGGCCGTCGTCGTCGCCCAGGCCGAGGGCGCCCGGTACGCGATGGCCACCGACCCCGGCGCGGCACACGACGCCCTCGGCGTCATCGCCGACACCGCCCGTGAGGCGCTGCGCGATGTCCGGGGGCTCCTTGAGGAACTGCGTCGGGACGACAGACCCGTCGAGGTGACGGCCACCGCTCGCCGGCGCCTCATCGAACGCATGCGGGCGGCAGGCATGACCATCACCGACCTCACCGGATCACCCGGGCACATCGCCCCAGAGATCGCCGATTCCGCGTTCCGTATCCTCACCGAATCACTCACCAACGCACTCAAATACGGTGACCTGCACCAGCCGGTCAGCATCGCCGAACACCACTGCGACGGTCGCTACACGCTCACCGTCCGCAACACCGTCGCCGCCGATCCGCTCGCACCGGGCGGAGCCGGACATGGCATCGTCGGCATGACCGAGCGCGCTCAGCGCGTGGGCGGCACCCTCACCGCGGCACCGGACGGTGCGCTGTGGGTCACCGAATTGACCGTCCCCGAAAGGACTTCCGCATGATCCGCGTCTGCCTCGTCGACGACCAGCCGCTGTTCCGCGGCGGCATCGCGATGATCATCGACAGCCAGCCCGACATGAGCGTCGTGGCGCAGGAGCCGTCGGCGATCGGGCTGACCGAACGCATACGCACAGTGCGGCCCGATGTGGTGCTGATGGATGTGCGGATGCCCGGCATCGACGGCATCACCGCCACCAGGGATCTGGTGTCCGGGCTCGGCGACGAAGCTCCGAAAGTCCTGGTGCTCACGACCTTCGACGAGGACGAGGCGGTGGCATCGGCCATCGACGCCGGGGCGAGCGGCTTCCTCCTCAAGGACGCCCAGCCCGACTTTCTGCTCGCCTCCGTCCGTGCCGTGGCCGCCGGTAATCAGGTGGTGGCCGCCTCCGCCACTCAGCATCTGTTCGAACGGCACCGCGCTCGTGCAGGTGATCCCGGCCCCGAATACGAGACCCTCACGCCCCGTGAACGGGAGATCCTGGTGCGCGCCGCCCGCGGACTGTCCAACGCCGAGATCGCCGACGCCGAGGTACTGTCGGAGGCCACGGTCAAAACCCACATCTCCCGGATCCTCACCAAACTCGCACTGCGCGACCGGGTTCAGCTCGTCGTCTACGCCTACGACCACCATCTCGTCTGACCATCGCGGGTCAGGAGCCCAACCGGGACACCGTCGTACATCCAGAGATGTATACCGGTCATCCCGGCCGGGTACCGGATATGGTCATCGGGGCCGATGTAGCCGCCCCGGATCCGAAATAGCGTTGTCGGCATGATGATTCACGCGCACCCCGGACCACCCATCCGCCATACCCAGCGGCCCGCCCCGGCGGTCGTCCTGCGGAACGTTTCCCGGACCTACGGTGATCCGGCCAACCCGGTGCACGCACTGCGCGACGTGTCGGTCGACCTGCACCGACAGGAGTTCACCGCCATCATGGGCCCGTCCGGATCGGGCAAGTCCACTCTGATGAACGTGATCGCCGGACTCGACGAGATCACCGGCGGACAGATCTGGCTGGCCGGCGACCCGATCGGCACTCTCGACGACACCGCACGTACCCTGGTGCGCCGCAAGCACATCGGCTTCATCTTCCAGTCGTTCAACCTCATCCCGACGCTGACGGCCGAGGAGAACATCACACTGCCGTTCGTCCTGTCCGGTGGCCCGATCACACCCGAACAGCGGGCCTGGATCGCCCATCTGGTGGGGGTGCTCGGCCTGCGCGACCGCCTCGACCACCTGCCGGCCGAACTGTCCGGCGGGCAGCAGCAGCGCGTCGCGATCGTGCGGGCGCTGGCGAGCCGACCGTCGATCATCCTCGCCGACGAACCGACCGGCGCCCTCGACACCCGCACCGCCCGCGAGGTACTGGCACTGCTGACCACCGCGGTCCGCGAATACGGGCAGGGCATCGCGATGGTCACCCATGACCCGCTCGCCGCGTCCTACGCCGACCGGATCCTGATGCTCGCCGACGGCCGGATCGTCGGCGAACACCGCGGCCTGGATCCGCGGCAGATCTCCGAGATCATCATCGGGCTGCAGGAGGCACGGCAGTGACCACGACGGCGGAAATCACGAAAGGGAGCCTCTCGGCGACCAGCCCGAAACTCACGGTCGGATCGCTGCGTGAACTGACGACGGTGGGGGTGGTCTGCGGTATCGGGGCGGCATACTCCGCGGCACTCCTGGGCGCCTCCGACCTGCTCGACACCGTCAGCCGGGCAGAGGGCGATGATCCGATCGGCCAGGCGCTGTCCGCGGTGTCGTCGGTGTTCATCCTGGTCGCCCTGTTCGTGTCGGCGATCGTGATCAGCAACGGCGTCGACACCGTCATCGCGGGCCGGCGCGACCAACTGACACTGCTCCGGCTGATCGGTGCGAGCGGCAGACAACTGCGCTCCGGCCTGGTCCGCGCGGTTGCCGCGGTGGCCGCGACCGGCGCGGTCATCGGCGTCGCCGTCGGCACGGCGGGTGTCGATGTCACCCGGATCATCCTGGTGCACAACGGAAAAATCCCGGATGCCGACTATTCGACGATCACGTTCCTGGTTGTCCCGGCGGCCGTGGCCGTCGTCGGTACCGCCGTCGTGGCAACGCTGGCGGGAACCCGCCGCACCCTGGCCTCGGTGGCCGCGATACAGACCGTGCGGCGTGAGGTGCCCAGGTGGCGTCTCGTGGCGGCGGCCGGAGTCGTCGCCACAGGCGCCGTGATCCTGGGTATCGCCTGCCGGCTGGGTGAGAATGGCTCCACAGCGGGATTTTTCGCGGCCTTCTTCGGGTCCGCGCTGGTGTCGGCCGGGTTCCTGATAGGCGCACCGCTTATCGTTCCGCGTCTGGTGTCGGCGTGCGGACGCGCGGTGGGCACGAGCCCGAGCGCGTTGCTGGCCCGCAAGAACGCGGTCAGCGACCCGGCCCGGACCACCCGATCAGCCGTCGGCCTGCTCATCGGCGTCACCCTGGTCACCTCCATCGCCGCCGGGATGACGTCGCTGCACACGGCGGTGCGGCACAACTGGGCCGATCTGACGCCCGAGCAGGTCGCCACCAACGACAAGATCCTGGACATCACCACCACGGTGCTGGTCGCCATCATCGCGATCTCGGTGATCATCGCCGCCGTCGGGTTCATCTCGACGATGTCGCTGACGGTGATCTCCCGGACCCGCGAGATCGGCATGCTGCGGGCGATGGGTTTCACCGCCCGTCAGGTGCGTTCGATGATCTTCCGTGAGTCGCTGGCGCTGACCGGTACCGCCGTGGCGGGCGGCCTGACCCTCGGAATCGTGTTCGGCAGCATCGCCTCACAGTCCCTCATCGGCCACCTCACCTCCGGTATGCCGATCGGGCTGCCCTGGGGTGTGCTGGTGGCCATCATCGCGGGCACCTTCGTACTCGCGGTGGTCGCCGCACTCCCCCCGAGTCGCCGCGCCGTCGCGGTCTCCCCCGTCGACGCCCTGGCCACCCCTTGATATCGGCCCCCTTCCCGCGCAATGGCTTCCTTCGACGCCGAGCCGATCCGTTTGGTGTCGAAGGAAACCATTGCGCGGGAACATTATTCGTAGATGCCCTCGATGGTCCAGGAGCCTTCGCGGTAGTGGAGGAGCAGGGCGCGGGAGTCGTCGAGGAGGATCTGGGCGCGGGCACTGACCTCCGTGCCGTCCGCGTCGAGGCCGGTGGGCCAGGGCCCGGCCCACCACCGCACCGACCATTTCCGGGAGCCGACGACCAGCGCGGGTTCGGCACTGAACGCGCCCCGCGCCGACACCCGCACCGGGTCGCCCTCCGGGTCGAGTACCGCCACCGCGACCTCGGTCATGGTCGCCGGTGCGGGCTGCGGCAGCCGCCCCGGCCACGGGGCGAGCGGATCACCTTGCGGCACAGGATCTTCACCCAGGGTCACCAGCCGTATCCTGTCGGCCGGTCCCCGGCCGCCGCTGAGCACCGGGATCTTGACCGCGTCACCGCCGAGCAGCCCCTGGACCCGGGCCAGTGCCGTCCGAGCGCGCTCGCTGTCCATCTCCGACTCGGGCAGACCGTACCCGGACAGCGTGTAATGCAGTGTGCCGGAGTCGATCACCTCCACCGGGTCGATGCGCAGCAGCGCGATCGGCGAATCCGGCCGCCGCACATCAGTCCTGTGATCCCGGGTGGTGCGGCCACCGGTGAGCCAGCCGTCGAGCTGCCAGCGGATCCGGCAGGCCATATCGTCAGCGGTCAACGGTGTCACAGCCCGCCAGGTCCGTGAATGCCGTTGCCCCAGTTCGGTGACCGCCTCAACGGTGAGCCTGGTGCAGGACATCGACACCGCCGCCAGCCGGCGGTGCAGTTCGTCGGCCAGGCGCCGGCCCACGAAAGCCGCAGCGTCGACCCTGTCGATCTGCGGATCGCAGTCGTACTCGATCACCAGATCTTCTTCGATGCGCCCGCCCACCGGTCCACGGGCCGGCGCGGCATTCGCCAGGCGGTGCGCGGCAACGGCATCGGCGTTGAACCGGGTGGCCACATCGCGGATCGGGAACCCGGCGAACACGCCGATCGTGGTGATACCCAGCCGGCGCAGCAGATCCACCAGTTCGGCGCGCTCCGGCCCACCGAAGCAGGGTTCGACGGCCAGCTCGGCCACCGGCAGCGGCGCCAGCCACGCCGCATCGCCGCCGGGCTCGACGCATTGACCGCGCCGGGCGGCGAGCACCGCGGTGAACATCTCGTCGGCGATCCCGGCCAGCGCCTCGGCACCGCATGATCCGACGACATCAGTCAGTCGTTCGGCTATCACCTGCTCATCACCGAGATGCCGGCACAAGGACATGGTCAGCGGTATCACCAGCAGCCCCGGGCGCAACACCTCGACGACCGGCACCACCTCCATCACGGCGGCCACGATCGGCTCGTACTGCTGTCCGTCGCGGTCGGCGTCGGCACCGGCGAGCACCATCTCCGGGCACGCCGCCTGCGCCTGCCGTTTACGCATGCCACGGCGCACCCCGCTGCGCCGCGCCGACGCCGAGCACGCCACCACCCGATTGGCGTGCAGCACTGCCACCGGCACGTCCGGCGCCAGATTCGAGTCCGCGGCGGCAGCGCTCGCCGGCCAGTCCGGGCACCAGAGCGCCAGCACCCTCTGGGCCGACACCCTGAGTGCCGGCTCCTGTGGATCAGGAACCGCGCCAGACGGCTCCACCGGTGATGTGACAGCACCCATCAGTTGGCCACCTCCAGCACCGGATCGGCGGCCACGACCGGATACCCGCCGGTGTGCGCCAGGACGACGCGGCGTGCCGCCCCGTATCCGGCGGCGACCAGCTCGACGTCGACGCTGCTGCGGCACCGGCCGCGGGTCCGCGCGGTGACCCGAAGCCGCATCCCACCGATCCGGCCCATCCCGCTACGCCCCGTTCCGTGACCGGAAATACTGTGGGACAAACTGTTCCGGTATCCGGTGACCTCGGCGTCGATGCTGGTGCGCACCCCCGGCCAGGTTCCACCGGTGACGATCAGCGTCGACGACTGCTTACGCACCCGCCCTGTCAGCACCTTGGCGCGGGACGGCGCCACCGAGGCCCCGGCCAGGTTCAGCACCACCACATCCATCCCGTCGAGCAGCACCGAGGCCACCTCCACCGGATCGGTGCCCGGATACGGGATGGTCGCGATCCGGGACAGATCGGCACCCAGTTCGACCGCCGACAGCAGACACAGACGCGGCATACCCACGATGCCGATCCGCCTGCCCGCACCCGACGCCGACGCGATCAACGACAGCAGCACCGAGCGCGCACCGTCGCAGGCGACCACCTCCCCGCCGGCTATCCCGCCGGCCGGGAACAGCGGCTCCAGCGCTACGGGCACCGGGATCGCCGGGAGATCCGGCCGCTCCGCGGACAACCTGTCGGGTTGTCCGGACATGACGGCCAGTTGCCGGCGCAGTTGCGCGATCCGGGCCGCATGGTCTGCGTCGGCCTGCCGTCTGGCCGCTCCACGTCCCGCGATCGTCAGTCGGTCACCCATCGTTCCTCCTCATACCCGGTGTGCGTGTGGCGCGCGTACAGGGAAGATGCTGCGCATCCCGGAGCGGTCACCCCGGGAGACGAAACCTTGCCCGACCTCCGCATGAGTCGAACAAACTTTCGATGGATTTGATCGTAGACGAAGGCTCCGACAATGTACCGTCGTCGCAGGTGAACATATGTTTTTCGGTGCCGGCACGCAGTGGTGGGCGTCAGAACAGGGTGAGCGCCTGGGCCAGTTCGGGTGCGGCCACCAGCGCCCGCTCGGCGGCGATGGTCATGCCCACCTCCCGCGAAGCGGCCACCCTGCCACTGCTGGCAGCACCGTACAGCCCACCGGAATCGCCGAGCCCGTGCTTGCGGACCAACGGCGCCATCCTGTCACGCAGCCACGCCGAGTACTCCTTGGTGACGTACGCGCCCCGGCCGTACAGACCGCGGTAGCGCGGGATCAGCCGGGGATGTTCGGTGGCCAGCCAGTCCAGGAACCACGGCTTGGTCGCACCGCGCAGGTGCAACGGAAACGCCGTCACCCCCGACGCCCCGGCCTCGGCGAGTGCACCCAGCAGCCCGTCCAGATCGGAAGCCGAATCGGTGAGGTACGGCAGTACCGGCGCGACCATCACGTGCGGGGCGAACCCGGCGTCGGCGACATCGCGGATCAGCGCCAGCCGTGCCTTGGGCGACGGTGTGCCCGGTTCGAGCGTCTTCTGCAGGTCGGGGTCGATGAGTGCCAGCGAGATGCCGATACTCACCGGCACCTTGCCCGCCGCCTGCCGCAGCAACGGCAGATCACGGCGCAGCAGCGTGCCTTTGGTGAGGATCGAGAACGGCGTGGCCGACTCGGTGAGCGCCGCGATCACCCCGGGCATCAACCGGTATCGCCCCTCGGCCCGCTGATAGGGGTCGGTGTTGGTGCCCAGCGCCACCGTCTCCCGCGTCCACGACCGGCGGCGCAGTTCCTTGCGCAGCACCGCGGCCACATTCAGTTTGACCACGACCTGCGAGTCGAAGTCAGCACCCGCGTCGAGGTCGAGGTACTCGTGGGTGGGGCGGGCGAAGCAGTACCGGCAGGCGTGCGAACAGCCCCGGAAGGTGTTGACGGTATGCCGGAACGGCAGCTGCGACCCCTCGGGCAGCTTGTTGAGCGCACTCTTGGCCAGCACCTCATGGAAGGTGATGCCCGCGAAGTCCGGCGAGCGCACCGACCGCACGAGTCCCGATCGCTGGAGGCCGGGCAACGCGCCGTCGTCGACGGGCACCCCGTCCACTGACACCTCTTGATCCGCCCATCGCATCACCAAAGTCGAACATATGTACGACTCACTGTCAACAGTGGGCACTCACGGTCCGCGTCACGGCTATTATGCAGCCATGCCATCGGTTGCCGACAACCCCCGCGTGCCAGGTCCCCAGTACCTGGTCGCCGGGCGATACCGCCTCCTGTCCAGGATCGGCGGTGGCGGCATGGGCACGGTGTGGCTGGCCCGTGATCAGCTCCTCGACCGTGAGGTGGCCGTCAAACAGGTCGTGTCCACCGAGGGCCTGAGCGAGGACACGGCCGACACGATCCGGCAGCGCGCGATGCGTGAGGGCCGGATCGCGGCCCGGCTCTCGCACCGCAACGCGATCGCCATGCACGACGTGGCGCTCGACAGCGGCGAACCCTGGCTGGTGATGGAGTATCTGCCCTCGCGCAGCGTCGCGCAGATCCTGCACGCCACCGGCACCATCGATGTCGCGCAGTCGGCACAGATCGGCGCGCAGGTGGCCGACGCGATGGTCGACGCGCACGCCGCGGGCATCATCCACCGCGACATCAAGCCGGGCAACATCCTGATCGCCAGCACCGGCCGTAACGCCGGCCTGGTGAAGATCACCGACTTCGGTATCTCGCACGCCAAGGACGATGTCAGCCTCACCCAGACCGGCATCGTCACCGGCACGCCCGCCTATTTCGCGCCGGAGGTGGCCCGCGGCCAGCTGCCGTCGGAGGCCTCGGACGTGTACTCCCTCGGTGCCACCATCTACACGATGCTCGAGGGCCTGCCGCCGTTCGGCGTCGACGAGAACTCGCTCGCCCTGCTGCACAAGGTGGCCCGCGCCAAGATCAATCCGATCACCAAAGCCGGTGCGCTCGAACCGATCCTGCGTAAACTCCTGGAACCGGCACCGGCCCGCAGGCCCACGATGGCACAGGCACGCGACGAGCTCGCAGCCGTCGCCGCCGCGGCCACGCACACCAGCAAGGATCAGATCCTCACCGGCGTGCTCACCAAAAAGGATGGGGCGCTGCCGATCTGGATGCAGAAGCCGCGGCCGCAGGCAGCGGGCAAGGCCTCGCCCACCAGAAACCCGTCCGGCACCCAGCCCGGAACCGCCGGCACGGCACCGTCCGGCACCAGGCCGCTCCCGTCGACAGCCCAGAGCACCCATGCCGCCTACGCGCCGACGATGTCGTCGGACCGCCTCCGGTTCCCGACCCACGGCCACACCGGCATGCCCAACCGGATGACCGGCGCGTTCCCCGAACCCCGCCCCCAGCAACAGAGTTCGACCACCGCCCTGGCGCTGTCGGTGTTCGCTTTCTTCGTCGTCCTGGCGGGTGTGGCGATCCTTCTGATCGCCCTCCTCAAGTAGCCACCGCTCCGATATTCAGCCGATGTGGCGGGTGGCGGCCCAGCGGGTGAGTGCGTTCCTGTTGGACTGCTGGGTTTTTCGCAGCACGTTGGATGCGTGGGTCTCGACCGTCTTGATGGAGATGAACAGTTCCTCGGCGATCTCGCGGTAGGTGTAGCCGCGGGCGAGCAGGCGCAGTACCTCCATCTCGCGACGCGTCAGCGAGTCGAGTTCGGGGTCGAGGGCGGGTTCGGGCACCGACGAGCGGCCGGTGAACGAGTCCAGCACGAATCCGGCCAGGCGTGGGCTGAACACAGCGTCACCGTCGGCCACGCGACGCACCGCGTCGGCGAGTTCGGCACCGTCGATGGTCTTGGTGACGTAGCCGCGGGCACCGGCCCGGATGGTGGCGATGACATCCTCGGCGGCGTCGGACACGCTCAGCGCCAGGAACACCGGGGCATCCTCGCCCAGCCGGTCACGCACGCCGCGCAATACGGCGACACCACCACCGCCGGGCATGTGCACGTCGAGCAGCACCACATCGGGGCGGGAGGCGACGATCCCGTCGACGGCCTCGGGCACCGTGCCGGACTCACCGGCGATGCGCAGACCGTTCTCGCCGGCCAGTTCGGCCCGCACTCCCGACCGGAACACGGCGTGGTCGTCGACCAGGAACACCGTGCACGTCCCCGCGCCCTCGGTGGCGTCTGTGGTCACTGGTCCTCCTCCTGCCGCCCGGTGCGCGATAGTACCGCCGTGTCGTCCGTGTCCGGGGTGTGGTCTCTGTCTGGGGTGTCGTTATCGGCCCGGGGCATTCTCAGCACCACATTGGTGCCCCGACCCGGGGCCGAGTCTATGGTCGCCGACCCGCCGAAACGGTCCATCCGGCCCCGCACCGACCGTACGAGTCCCTGCCTGTCGCCGTCCACCGCATCCGGGTCGAAGCCGACACCGCGATCCCGGACGAACACCTCGACCTGCTCGTCGGTGACCTCGCAGTACACCGACACCTTGCGTTCGCCGGAATGTTTCGCGGCGTTGATCAGGGCCTCCCGTGCCGCCGACGCCAGCCCCGCCCACCGGCGGCGCTGCTCGGCGCCCGGTTCGTCGTCGGGGCTCAGGTCGCCGACGGTGATCACGTCGACCTCGATGCCGTAGTCGTCCTCGACCTCGCCGCACACGCTGGTCAGGGTGGCGGCGAGGGAACTGCCGTGCTGGGCGGGATCACCGAACAGCCAGCCGCGCAGTTCCCGTTCCTGGCTGCGCGCCAGGCGCACCACCTCATCGGGTTTGCCGGCCTTCTTCTGGATCAGCGCGAGGGTCTGCAACACCGAATCGTGCAGGTGGGAGGCGATCTCCTCGCGTTCGGCGTCGCGGATGCGGGCGGCGCGTTCCTCACCGAGCGCACGCCACATCCGCATCCACAGCGGGACCGTCAGCATCACCACACCGGCCAGGGTCACGCCCACCGCGAGCAGCGTCGTCGAGAGCCTGCCGACGTCGGGGTCGCCGACCAGGACCACCACCGCCAGCCCGCCAACGACCGCCACCGCGCCACCGGTCAGCCGCGCCCACGTCCGCCAGGTGCCGCGGCTGGTGACCGGTGCGTCGAACTCGCGCCACACCACCCCGGCGCCGACGAGCACCACCAGGAACGGCAATAGGTTGGCCAGCGGGGTGCCGGCCGCCGCGATGCCGACGAGCATCGACACGACCAGGCCGACCAGCGCCAGACCGTAGGCCTGCCGGCGTTCGGCGGGCGAGACCCGCTCGGCGTCGTCGCCGAGCGGGCAAAGGAACCACAGCAGTACATACGCCGCGACACCCGCCCCGGCGAGCGCGCCCAGCAGCACGAATACGACACGGACCCGGAACACGTCGACGCCCAGGTGATCGGCCAGTCCACCGGCCACGCCGCCGATGACCCGGCCGCCGTTGCGCCGGACGAGTTTCGGCGGTTCGTCGGCGGTCGCGTCCACCTGCACCGGACCGGGTACCCGGATACCCGTGGGTGAGAAGGTTCCGGTGTCCTCCGGCGACGACGTGAACCCACGAGGGCTCCAGAGCGCGGCCGGCGGCCTCGCCCGGACTGCGCGCCGAGCACGATTTCTGCGACGACTCACACCATCGATACTGGCACGATCGGGGACCCCGGCACATCAGGGACGATCTCAGGGTGTTACCCGATTCCGGCGGTGGCACGGCACCGACAGTATTGGTGCCATGGACACCAAGCAGTTCGAACAGATGTGGGTCACCCGCCCGGTGCGCCCCGCCGACCGCACGGTCGCGGGCGTCTGTTCCGGCATCGGGGCGCGCTACCGGATCGATCCGACGCTGGTGAAGGTCGCGTTCGTCGTCGCCACACTGTTCGGCGGCAGCGGCATCCTTCTCTACGCGGTCGCCTGGCTGACCTTTCCCGGCACCAGCGGACGTGCCAAGATCGGCGGCCGGGGCGACATCTCACGTGGCGGGCCTCGCCGCGGCGGGCGGCACGGGCATGGCCGGCACAATCTGATCCTGCTGGTGGCGATCGTCCTCGCGATCCACTTCGTGTTCGGGTTCGGTTCGCAGACCTGGAGTTCGGGCGGACTGATGGGCACCATCCTGATGCTCGCCGGGTGGTGGCTGCTGTATCGCCGCACCCCGGTGTCGCCGCAGGGCACGGGCGCCGACAACTACCAGGCGCCGCTGCCCGCACCGGCCGCGATGGCCGCGCATTCCTTCCAGCGCTGGACCCCGCGCGATATGACCGACGGCTACCAGCCCGCGGGGTCCGCGTCGCCCATGTACGCGGCAACCACCGCCGCGACTCAGGGCACCGGCCACCCACCGACGGGCACCGGCCGGCCGCCCTGGTCGCCGGCCGGGACGCAGACCCAGGCACAACCGGCGACGAACGCACAGACCCCCGACCCGGCCGCGCCCGAGGTCACACCCCCCATGCCCCCGTCATGGGATCCCCTCGGCGCAGCTCCGTTCGCCTGGGACCTTCCCGAACCTTCTGTACCCGAACAGGATTCACCCGAAGCGACCCGGTCCGCGTGGACCCCGATGGTTCTCGGGGTGGCCATCCTGACCGCGGCCGGGGGCATCGCGGCCAATCTCGCCGGCGCGCAATGGTTCACGCCTGTCCGCATCGCGGCCCTGGCGCTGGCGGTTATCGGTGCCGGGCTGACCGTCTCAGCACTGCGCCGGCGTCCCACCGGCGGGCACGCAACGGGCCTGGCGACCATCGCCGTCCTGCTCGGCGCCGGTCTGGTGCTGGCCGCGGCCGCCGACATGCAGTGGCAGCGGCTACCCGGCGGCGGGGTCGGGGAACGATCGTGGAAACCGCAGAGCGAGAACGATATCCGTCCCGAGTACTCCTTCACCGTCGGCAACGGCGAACTGGATCTGACCGGGGTGACCCTCACCAGGGACCGCGCGGTCAAGGTCCGCGGCGGCCTCGGCGAGATCGACATCATCGTGCCCAAGAACATGGCGATCGATGTCACGTGTTCGGCCGATGTCGGCGACACGACGTGCCCCGACGGACTCTCCCGCGGCGATGCCCGCCCCGGCAGTCCCGTCCTGACCATCGACGCCGCAGTTGATTTCGGAGATGTGGAGGTTCGGCGATGACCGGCAACACCCCCCAGACGGGTGGAACAGCACCCGCCGGCGCGGGACAGCGCGCACCCGGCTTCGTGATCATCGGGCTGAGCGCCATAGCGGTGGCGGTGTGGGTGCTCGCCGGCTCCCCCGCCATCGACGACGCCGCCACGATCGGCAAGATCGCCGTGGGCGCCTGCCTACTGCTCGGCATCACCCTCATCGCGACGGGTGCCCGCAAGTCGACCACCCGTCGGTGACGGCAACTCCCCCGAATACCGGACAAACCGGAACTTAGGTCGGCCTAATCGCTCTGCTACCCTCCCTGTGACACCAAGGTTTGCCTAACCTGGCATCGCGAATCGGGAGGTTGAGCGTGCGAGAGCATCGGGGAGTTCCGCCGATCCTGACCGTCGTGGCGATTCTTGTCCTCGGACTCACCCTCTCCGCGACGGCTCCGGCGGCGGTCGCCGCCCCCACCGGAAAGCCAGGTGATGTGGTCCGCAGTACCGAGATCACCGATCGGCCCGAAGCAAGGATGGCGAGCGCGGCCCGGGTCTTCGACGTCACCTACCTGTCGGCCGACCCGCGGGGCAGGCTGGTCGAGGTCAAGGGCAGCGTCTCCCTCCCCAAGAAGGCACCCGGGCCGGGCGGTTGGCGCATCTTGGCCTGGAACCACTCCACCATGGGCCTCGGTGACTCCTGCACCATCACCGACTCCCTCGGCAAGGACAAACGCGGCAGCCGCGACAAGTGGCTCGGGCAGTGGTTGCGCGACGACTACGTGATCGCCGCCACCGAGTACCAGGGCATCGGCGGGCCGGGTGTGCACGCGTATCTGGACGGCCCGGTCGCCGGCAAGAACACCCTCGACATGGTGCGAGCGGCCCGCACCGTCGTCAAGAAGTATGTCGGTACCGACACCTCCAATGCCTTCGTCAGCTTCGGTGGTTCGCAGGGCGGACACGCGTCGATGTGGTCGAACTCTCTCGCGAAATCGTATGCGCCCGAACTCAAGAACGCGGCGACCATCGCCCACTCCGTGCCGACGGGACTCTCGGACTACTTCGCCGCGATCCGCCCCGGCTTCCCGAATGTGGTTGTGCCCGACTACGTCACCTATTTCTCCTACGTGCTCGCCGGGCTCAAGGTGAGCAGGCCCGACATCGACGTCGACTCCTACCTCACCCCGCTCGGCCGCACCGTGATCAAGAATGCGCAGCGCCTCTGCTACGCCGAGTCGGGTCCGGCGACCAAGGGCCTGACCGTCGGTCAACTCGTGTCCAGGCCGCTGGCCGACGGCCCGCTGCTGCCCGCGCTGCGTCAGTACACCAGGCTCCCCACCTCCGGCTACGGAGCACCGATCCTGCTGCAGCAGGGCTACCTCGATGTGGTGGCCTTCACCCCGCTGACCGGACAGTTCGTGTCGCGGCTGCGGTCCAACGGGGTCAACGTCACCTACCGCACCTATCCGACACAATTGCATGGTCTGAGCACCGCGCAGACCCTGGAGGCCGTGAAGTGGGCGAACACGCGCACGACATGGCCGAGGTAGGCGGTCCCGTTTTGTCGTGACAGCATGCAGTGACACCATTTCTTGGCCGGGCACCGGGTGCCCGGCCAAGAGCATGTGAGGAAGCCCCATGAAAATCGCCGAGATCATGCCGCTCACCCCTCTGCAGGAGGGGTTGCTGTACGCGTCGACCCTGTCGGAGTCGGGGCCGGACCCGTATACGGTGCAGGCGGATCTCGGCATCGACGGCGATCTGGACCCCCACCTGCTGCGCCGCAGCGCCCAGGCTGTCCTGGACCGGCACCCCAACCTGCGCAGCGCCTTTCGCCGCCGCAAGAACGGTATGCCGGTGGCCCTTGTCATCGACGGAGCCGAGATCGGCTGGGCCGAGCACGATCTGACCGATCTCCCGGCCGCTGCCGGGCTCCGCCGCTGGGACGAACTGCGCGAGGCCGATCGCAACACCCGGTTCGAGCCGGGTACCCCACCGTTGCTGCGGCTCACCGTGGCACGGCTGTCCACCCGGTCATGGCGGGTGCTCATCACCAATCACCACCTGATCCTCGACGGCTGGTCGTCGCCGATGCTGGTGCGCGAGATCTTCGCCGCCTACGCCGCGGGCGGCACTATCGACGGCCTGCCCGCGGTGCGCTCGTACCGCGACTTCCTGGCCTGGCTGGGCAGTCGGGACAGTGCCGCCGCCCTCGACCGCTGGCGTCAGGCATTGGGCGCGGTACCGGAGGCGACGCTGCTGGCACCGGAGGCGGCGGCGCTGGGTTCGCGCCCCGAGGAACTACGCATCGATGATCCCGGCGATCTCACCGAACGCCTGACCGCACGCGCCCGCGCCGAGGGCACCACCACCGCCGCGCTCGTGCAGACCGCGTGGGGCCTGACGCTCGGCCTGGACACCGGACGCGGCGACGTGCTGTTCGGCACCACCGTCTCGGGGCGCAGCCCGGAGTTCGACGGCGCCGAATCGATCATCGGCATGACGCTCGGCGCGGTGCCGGTTCGCGTGGAAGCCCGGCCGGCCGATCCCCTGATCGAGGTGGCGCGGCGGGTACAGGCCACCCAGACGACGGTGATGGACGATCAGTGGGTCGGCCTGCCGGCGATCGCGGGTGCGGTGGGACTCGGCGAGATGTTCGACACCCTGCTGGTGTTCGAGAATCATCCGCTGAGCGCGGGCCCGCTGCAGGAGACGATGACGGCGGCAGGCCTGGCGATCACCTCGATCGAACCGCAGGACTCCACCCACTATCCGCTCACCCTGCAGGTCATCCCGAATGCCACAGGTCACCCGCCCGGGTCGCGGCCGGGCATGCAGATCCGCCTGCACTATCTGCCCGAGGTTGTCGCCGCGGAGCGCCGCGACCGGCTCGCCCGGAATCTGGTGGCCGTGCTCACCGCGCTCGCCGACACACCGTCGGCTCTGGTCGCCGACCTGCCCGTCCTGGATGAGGAAGAGGCGGCGCGGGTGCGTGCGCTGGGTACCGGTCCGGCCGTGCCGGAGCGGACGCTCGACGACCTGCTCACGATCACCACCGACGACCGGGTCGCGGTGACCTGCGGCGGCCGCTCGGTCAGCTGGACCGAACTCGACTCCCGGGCAAGGACTTTCGACCAACGCCTGCGCGCTTGCGGGATCGGTCCGGAATCGATTGTCGCCCTGGCACTTCCCCGGCAGATCGACACGGTCGCTGCGGTCCTGGCCATCCTCCGCGCGGGTGCGGCGGTCCTGCCGATCGCCCTCGACTACCCGGCCGACTTCCTCTCATTCATCCTCGCCGACGCCCGGCCCGACCTGGTGATCGTCGACGGCATCACGCCGGTGCCGGGTGCCGATCCGCTGCCGCGGCTCGTCATCGATGATCCCGCTTCAGACCCGTCCGGCACCCCGGTTGCGTCGCCGGTCCGGCCCGGGAATCCGGCGTACCTGCTGTACACGTCGGGCTCGACCGGCACCCCGAAGGCGGTCGTGGGCACCCGCGACGGCCTCGGGTCACGGCTGGCGTGGGCGCATGAGCTGTGGCCACCCACCAGCCCCGACGTGCGCCTGGTGAAGAGTTCGCTGGCCTTCATCGACGGACTCACCGAGTTGCTCGGCGCGATCTGCGCGCACGCACCGATCATCCTGGCCACCGACGACGAACGGGTCGATCCGATCACGCAGGCCAAGTTGATCGACGCGCACGCGGTCACGCAGGTGACCGCCGTCGGTTCGCTGGCCGCCGAACTCGCCGCGTCGGCACCGGGTGCCTGCACCGGCATCGCACGCTGGATCCTGTCCGGGGAGACGCTGTCCGGGGACATCACCGGACAGCTGCGGGAACTGGCACCACACACGACGATCGTGAACTCGTACGGTTCCTCGGAGGTGGTGGGCGATGTCACCTTTGCCCGCGTGGATGGGGGCACCACCGATCCGGTCCCGATCGGCCGCCCTGTCCCGGGCTCGGAGATCGTCATCCTCGATACCGCGCTGCGTCCCACTCCGGTGGGTGTGGTCGGCGAGATCTATGTCGCCACAACACAGATCGCACGCGGTTACCTGCGGCGGCCCGCGCTCACCGCGGAGCGATTCGTGGCCGGTCCGGGCGGCATCAGGCTGTTCCGCACCGGAGACCTCGGCTGCTGGGACAGCAACGGCGAGGTGGAGTTTCACGGTCGCGGCGACGGGCAGGTGAAGATCCGCGGCCATCGCGTGGAGACCGTCGGGGTGCAGGCCGCCCTCCGCGGCCTGCCGGGTGTCGAGGCCGCCGTTGTGGTGGCCCGCCCCGACCCGAGCGGTGCGCTCACGCTGTGGGGTTACGTGAGCGGCGCCTGCGGTCTCGACCCGGCGGCGTTGCGCACCGGGCTCGCCGAGCGACTGCCGGAGTATCAGGTCCCCGCCGTCGTGGTCCTCGACGAGTTGCCGACGCTGCCCAACGGCAAGGTCGACCGGCGCTCGCTGCCCGACCCGGCGACCCTGACCGTGGCCGCGGGTGCCCGGCCCCCGGCGCCGGGCACCGAAACCACCATCGCCGCCGTGTACGGCGAACTCCTCGGCCGCACCGACGTGGACGCCGAGCTGAACTTCTTTGCCGCCGGCGGACATTCGCTGCTCGCGACGCGGCTCGCGCACCGGCTCACCGTCGAGCTCGACGCACCCGCGACCGTCCGCACCGTCTTCGACCATCCGACCGTGGCCGCGCTCGCCGCATGGGTCGACGGCCCGGCCGACGCCCAGGGAGCGGATACCGGCCTGGGAACCGGTCCCGGCGACGAGCCGCGGCCCGATCCGCTGCCTGCGTCTGCCGCCCAGCGTCGGCTATGGGTGCTCGACCGGTTGCAGCGGGATGCCGCGACCGAGTCGACCGGGGGTTCTGCCTACAGCCTGTCGTTCGTGGTCGAACTCGACGGCCGCCTCGACGAAGAGGCGTTACGCGCCGCCGTGCGGTCGCTGGTGGACCGGAACGAGTCGCTGCGGACGCAACTCGTCGCCGATGACGAGGGCGCCCTGTTCCAGCGCATCCTCCCCGCAGGCACCCCGATTCCCATCCTTGTGCACGAAGGCACCGATTACGCTGCAGCGCTGGAACTTTCCCGGAGCGCGCGATTCGACCTGGCCGAGGATCTGCCGGTCCGGGTCGATCTGGCCCGAATCGCCGGCGACACGACCGTGCTGCAGGTGGTGATGCACCACATCGCCGGCGACGAATGGTCGACACCGCTGGTGTTCGACGAGCTGGCGGCCGCGTACGAGAACGCGATCCGGCGGGCACCGCAGCCACCCGCCCCGGCGGTCCAGTACGCCGACGCCACCGCATGGCAGGACCGTCGACTCGACGCGGCCGACCCGTCCGGCACGTCACTGCGGCAACTCGAACGCGACCACTGGCGAACCGAACTCGACGGCCTGCCCGACGAGCTGCCACTGCCCTACGACCGGCCGCGGCCATCGGTTCCGTCGGATTCCGGTGGCACGGTGGAGTTCACGATCGGTGCGGACACGGCCGATGCCCTCACCCGGCTGACCCGTTCGACCGGCGTCACCGGTTTCATGGTGGCCCACGCCGCGGTCGCAGCGCTGTGGTCGCGGCTGACCGGCGCCGACGACATACCGCTGGGCACCCCGGTCGCCGGCCGGGATCATCCGGCGACACGGTCGGTGATCGGCATGTTCACCAACACCGTCGTCCTGCGGACCCGCCTGTGCGGCGATCCCACGGTCGCCGAACTCCTTGACCACGTCAAGCAGGTGGATCTGACCGCCCTCGACCATCAGCTGCTGCCGTTCCAGGAGGTCGTCGACGCCGTCGACCCGGTGCGGGATGTGGCACGCAGCCCGCTGTTCCAGACGCTCGTGCAGTACCGGAACCCGATCAGCTCACCGGATTTCGCCGGCCTCACCGCCCGTGTGCTGCCGGTGCGGGCGAACACCGCCAAGTTCGACCTGACCGTCGAGTTCCTGGAACACGGGCCCGGACAACCGATTTCCGGGCGCATCGAGTTCTCCCGCGATCTGCTCGACGACGCGACGGTGATCCGGATCGCCGACGCGCTCACCGCGACGCTGACGGCGATGGCCACCGACCCGGGCACCAGGTTGTCCCGGCTGCCGCTGCTCACCGAGGCGGACCGGTCCGCGCTGTCCCGATTCAACGACACCGCCGCAGGTGTCCCCGACGACGTCGATCTGCCGGCGTTGATCGCGGCCGCGGCCGCCACCCATCCGGGTACCCCGGCGGTCGTGGACGACAGCACAGCACTCACCTACTCCGAATTGATCTATGCCGCAGACGCTCTCGCCGCACGGCTGGTGGGTTCGGGAGTCGGTGCCGACGACGTGGTGGGTGTGGATCTGCCGCGCGGTGTCGCACTGTCGGTGGCAGTGCTCGCGATCATGCGGGCGGGTGCGGCGTACCTACCCCTGGACCGCGACCATCCGCCCGCACGCCGCGGGTTCATCCTGACCGATGCCCGGCCGGCGGCGGTCGTCACCGACGACGACGCGTTCACCGGTGGCGAGGTTCCGGTCGTCGTGGTCGACGCCGTGGGCACCCCGACGACCGGCGGTCCCACCGGCACGCCGCCACCGGCGGGTGCGCTCCCGACTGCCCGTGGCGCCTACCTGATCTACACCTCCGGATCGACCGGCACACCGAAGGCGGTGGTGGTCGACCACCCGGCGATCGTCAACCGACTGCTGTGGATGCAGCACCGATTCGGCCTGCAACCCGGCGAGCGGGTCCTGCACAAGACCCCGATCGGCTTCGACGTCTCCGTGTGGGAGTTGTTCTGGCCATTGATCTGTGGCGCGACCCTCGTGATGGCCACCCCCGGTGCCCACCGCGAACCGGCGGCGATCGCCGAGGCCCTGGCGCGGCATGGGATCACTGCGGTCCACTTCGTGCCGTCGCTGCTGCGGGCATTCCTGGCCGAGACCACCACGGAACTGCCAGACCTGCGCCGGATCTTGTGTTCGGGTGAGGCGCTCACCGCACCGCTGCGTGACGGTGTGGCCCGGAGGTTCCCGCACGTGCACCTGCACAACCTGTACGGCCCCACCGAGGCCGCCGTCGACGTCAGCGAGATCGACGTCACCGGGGCGACCGGTCCGGTCGTACCGATCGGCGCACCCATATGGAACACCGGTCTGCACGTGCTGGGCAGGGCGCTGGATCAACTGCCGATCGGGGTGTGGGGTGAGCTGTACCTGTCCGGCCGCCAGCTCGCGCGCGGCTACGCGGGACGGGCGGGCCTGACCGCCACCCGCTTCGTCGCCTGCCCGTTCGGCCGGCCCGGCGAGCGGATGTACCGGACCGGCGACATCGCCCGCTGGACCGCCGGCGGTGTGCTCGAATACGCCGGCCGCACCGACAGCCAGCTGAAGCTGCGCGGCCAGCGCATCGAACCCGGCGAGATCGAACAGGCGCTGCTGGCCGCGGGCGGGCTCACACAGGTCGTGGTGCTGGGCCATACCACCGTCGACGGCCGTACCATGCTCGTCGCCCACGGAGTCGCCGAAGACCCGGAAATCGTTGCACCGGAGTCGATCCTGTCGGCCGTCGCGCGGACACTGCCCGCCCACCTGGTACCGGCGACGCTCACCCTGCTCGACTCGCTGCCGGTCACCTCGAACGGCAAGCTCGACACCCGGCGGCTGCCGGACCCGGTGATCGCCGGGGTGGGCGGTACCGTCGACGACCCGGTGGCAGCCGACATCGCCGAGGTGTTCGCCGACGTGCTGCGGCTACCCGACTCCACCGTCGGGGCCGGGGATGACTTCTTCGCGCTCGGCGGCGACAGCATCGTCGCGATCACCGTCGTCAACCGGCTCCGCCGCCGCGGGCTGCTCGTCGACGTGCGGGAACTGTTCGAGCAGCGCACCGTCGCCGCGCTGGCCGCCGTCGCGCGACGTGCCGACGAGTCATCGACCGACGATGAACCCGAACGCACCGAACCGATGCCGCTGACCCCGATCGTCGCGCAACTGGCGAGCAGGCCCGGACGCTGGCAGTCGCTGGCCCAGTCGATCACCGTCGCCCTGCCGGCGTCGGTGACCGCCGACGACGTCCGGCAGGCACTGGCCGTGGTCGTCGCCCGCCACGAGGCGCTGCGGCTGCGGGTGACCACCACCGTGGCCGGAGTGTGGTCGGTGCAGCCGATACCGGCCGCATCATTCGACGCCGCAGCCGTTCTCACGGTTCACCGGGCCGACGACCCCACCGAGGAGACATTCACCAGGATCGCCGCGGACACCCTTGCCCGCCTCGATCCCACCGCCGGCGGAACCATCGCGGCGGCAGCAGTTTTCGGGGACAACGGATACGGCGGGGACAACGGATACGGCAGGGACAACGGATACGGCCGGCTGGTGCTGGTGATCCACCACCTCGCGGTCGACGCGGTGTCGTGGCGGATCCTGCTCGACGATCTCGCCGAGGCCGCCACGGCGATCGCCGCCGGAAACCCGCCGGTCCTTCTGCCGCCGGCGGTGTCGTACTCGCGGTACACCGACACCATCGCCGAGCTGGCGAACGCGCAGCCGACGATGGCCGAACTCCCCCGCTGGCGAGGTCTGCTGGCGGGCTCCGCCCCGGTCACCGACGCACCGGTACTCGGCACGCAGGCCGATCTGGTCACCGAGGTGATCACCCTCGATGCCGAGCGGACCCGCGCCTACCTGTCGGCGGAGTCGGTGACCGCGGCGGTGATCGCCGATACCGGGGCCGCGATCACGGCGTGGCGTACCGACGCCGGACAGGCGGCGGGGCCGGTGCTCATCGACATCGAAGGCCACGGCCGCGACCTGGGCGATCTCGATCTGTCCCGGACGGTCGGCTGGCTCACCACCGTCGCGCCCGTCCTGTTCGACCCCGACATCAGCGATGCCGCGACCACCATCGCGACGGACCTCGAGCAACACGCCCATTCGTACGGCCTGCTCCGCTACTGCAACGCGCGCACGGCGCGGGTGCTGGCCCGGGCACCGAAGGCGCAGGTGCTGGTCAACTATCTGGGCACCATGGTTCTGGGCGGGCAGACCGACTGGCAGCCCGCGCCCGAGGCCGCGTGGACGCGGACCCGGCCCGCCGGCGATCTGGGTGCCGACTACGCGATCACCGTCGACGCCCGGGTGGAACGCGGCGCCCTCGACGAGGGCCGGCTCATCATCGAAGTGACCTGTTCAGCACGGGTGTTCACGCGGGAGGAGATCGGCGCCCTGGTGCGCTCGGTGGAGCAAGCCGTGCGCGGTCGCGCCGACGACGCGGGGGCAGGTCGGCTCACAGACACTCAGTAGGTTACCCTAACCTGAGTCCGGAGTGTCCGACTTCGGCGCACGGACAGATCAGGCAGCACGACACCGAGGAGTCGCACAGATGGCAACGACCACACGGGTAACCACCACACGAGGGGCTCGGGGTTCCCGGCGTGCGCGCAACCTCATCGTCGCGCTCGCGGCCTCGGTCTCCCTCGTCGCGGCCGGATGCGGCGGCGACTCGTCGGACGAGGACACCTCCTCGACTGCGAAGGCGGCCGGCTGCCAGGCCGGTTCGGAGTCGGGCAAGCGCACGCTCAAGGGCACCTTCCTCGGTGATGTCGAGGTCCCGGCCACGCCGCAGAAGATCGTCGCCGGCTGGCTCGTGGGCAATCAGCTCATCGACCTCGGTGTTCCCCTGGCCGGCCTCCTCGACGACTACAAGCAGAACGCCACGCAGGAAGAGCTGGACAAGGTCAAGGACCTGCCGACCGTCGGGTCGATCGCCGACGGCCTGAGCGCGGAGAAGACGCTCTCCCTCAAGCCGGATCTGGTGGTCACCTCGATCCGCAAGGACGTCATCGAGACCCTGGCCGTCGAGAAGCTCAAGGGCAAGGTGCCGGTCGCGGCCTTCGACATCAAGGAACCGGCCGACGTGTGGCGTAACTACACCAAGGTCGCCGATGCCGTGGGTTGCGGCGACAAGGTGGCCGCCGACCTCAAGCGCCTCGACGCCGATCTGACCCAGGTCGGCACCGCCAACAAGGACGCCATCTCCAAGCTCGGGACGGTCGCCTACGTGGAGGGTTCGGCGGTGCCCGGCTCGTTCCAGATCGCGACCTCCAAGGCACTGACCTACGAGCGGCTCACCAAGGCCGGTCTCACCTACTTCGGGGGCGCCGACCCCAACCCGGAGCGCTACAACCAGGCCATCTCGCTCGAGCTGACCAGCAAGCTCGAACCGGCGAACGTGATCTTCTACGAGGCGGACTTCGACGGCAAGCCCACCAAGCGGACCCAGGAACTGCTCGACAAGCCGACGTTCAAGAACCTGCCCGCGGTCAAGGCGGGCAACCTGTTCCCCTACCCGGCGCCGTACGCCTACACCATCACCGCCGCCGACAAGCAGGTTGACGCCATCGAGTCCGCAGTGAAGGCCGCCAAGCCCACCACACCGTAATGACCGACAGCACCACCATCACCGTCCCGGCACCCGAGGCATCGGCACGGCCGCTGACCGCCGCCCAGCGCGAGATCTGGGTGGGCCAGCGACTCACCGACGACGCCACCGCCTATTCGACGGTTCTCGTCGCGCACGCCCGTGGACCCGTCGACTTCGACGTCCTCCTCGCCGCCATGCGGGCGGCGATGGCCGAATCGCAGGCTGTCCGGGTGCGGTTCCGGGTGAGCGACGGCGGCGAGGTGGTGCAGGAACCCACGGACACCGTCCCCGCCGTCGACATCGTCGACCTGCGGGGCCGTGCGGACGCGTATGCGCAGGCGCGCGAATGGATTTCAGCCGAACTGGAACGACCCTACGAGGTGACCGGAAGGCCGGGCGACGGGAACAACGGCCTCGGCGAGATCCTGTTCCGGATCAACCTGATCCGGGTCGAGGACGAGTACACACTCGCCTTCCTGTCGGCGCATCACCTCATCCTCGACGGCACGGCGGTGGGGTTTGTGCTCGCCTCGGGACTTTCCCGATACGAGAGGATGTGCCGGGGCGAGGTGTCCGCGGGAGCGGACGACTCCGGGGAGCAATGGTCGCTGAGCAGTCTCGTCGATCTCGACGAGGACTACCGGAATTCGGAACAGTTCACCCGGGACCGGGATTTCTGGCTGGCCCATGTGGCCGACGCGCCGCCCCCGCCGCGGCTGCTCACCGATCTCGACCCGATCCCGCGCCGGGCAGACATCCTGGCGGTCGGGCTCAGCGACAACGAGTACGACCGGCTGTACGGGCTGGCACGCACCCTCGGGGTGCGGACCGCGGGATTGTTGTTCGCCGCGCTCGCCGGTTTCCTGCACCGCCGGACCGGCCAGTCCGACCTGATGCTGGCGATGCCGATGGCTGCCCGCACCACACCCGAATTACGCACGCATCTAGGAACTTTCGCCACCGTGCTGCCGGTGCGCGTCCGATTGCGGTCCGGCGCCACCTGGCGGCAGGCGGCGGGCGATATCGACGAACTGCTCGGCGAGGTGGCCCCGCACAGCCGTTTCCGCGGGGAGGATCTGGGCCGCGCGTTGCGTGAGGCCGGCACCCCGAAGGCGCTGTTCGGTGTGGGCGCCAACGTGCTGCCGCTGAGCACCAGACCGTTCAGCCGGCTCGGCATCGACGCCACGCTGGAGATCCTCTCGTCGGGTCCGACCGGCGACATCGACGTGTTCTTCGAGGTCGACGTACCGGCGAAGAAGATCCGCCTCAACCTGCACGGTCCCGGCACGCACATGGCCGAGATGACCCGTATCGCAGATGAATTGGCCGAGTACGTACGCGGCCTCATCAACGATCCGGAGCAGGTGATCGGTCCGCGCCTCGTCGCCGGGCCCGGTCCGGCCGCGACGGCCGCGCAGGCACCTGCCGGAACGCTCCCCGGTGCCGAGGAGTGGATCGCCGCGGGCGAGTCGGAGTCCTTCGGCGACGCGCCGCAGAATGACGCACCGGACGCACCGGTGATCGCGCTGCAGACACCACCCGGCACCGAGGCCGCGCAGGTGCGGGCGATACTGGCCGCACTCGTCGGCGCGCACCCCGAGTTGTCACTGCGTGCGCAGGAATGGGCGCCGGGGCTATGGGAGTACGTCCCCGCCGATACACCGGCCGAATTGACCATCCTCGCCGCCGCTGCGTCCCCCGATCAGGCCGTCGACGAATTGCCCTACACCGCAGGTGGTTTCGGAGCCACCTGGATCCCGGGAGTACGCAGGAAACCCGGTACCCTGCTACTGGCGGCGCATCCGCTGATCGTCGACGCCCACGGCCTGCAGATCCTGCGGCGCGACGTCGACGCCTGCTGGGCCGCAATCGCATCCGGTGGTGCTATCAGCCTTGCCCCGACACCCGCACCCGCCGACGCGGTGACGTGGGCGGGTGATCGCGCCCAGACCGGCGCCTGCATCGAACAACTCGACGGCTGGCTCGAACTATGCCGGCAGGCACCCGCCGTCGAGCCCGGTGACGGCCGCTCCACGGCGACCGCCGAGGCTGTGACGGACCCCGCCGCCGCCACGGCCGCCGGGCTCGACCCGAGCGGTGCCGCGCTCGCGTCGTTGGCGTTGGCACTGCACGACATCGGCTCTGCCACAGGCGGTTCAGAGATCGTGATCGACCTCGACCGCACCGGCCGCACCGGCTACCCGGAGCCGGTCGGCGGCAGCGCCGCACCGTTCGGTTTCGCCGCGCCCCTCGCGGTGCCGGTATCCGCCGATCCGGCGACGGCCCTGCGTTCGGCACGCACCTGCCTGAATCGCCAGCGCGACAACGGACTCGACTTCGCTCTGCTGCGCTACCTGCACCCGCAGGCCTCCGGTGTGCTGGCCGGCGCGGGCGAGCGCTGGCAGGTCCGGGTGCGTGACGAGCGTGGCCTGCTCCGCATCCGGGGCAGCGAACCGGAGACCGGCGCACTGGTCCGGGTCACCGAGGCCGGATACGAGTTCACCGTCTACTCGCCGCTTCCGGCGGGTGACCGGCTGATCGAGCCGCGGCAACTGGCAGCTGCCTGGGCCCACGCCGCCCAGTCCGTGGCCACCGCGGCGGCAGATCCGGCCAATCAGGTCGGCCCCTCGCCGGACAATATTGTGGGTGTTGCCCTCTCCGATACGGCCCGGACCCGCCTGCGGCAACTGGCACCGGGCACCATCGAGGCGATCTGGGCGCTGTCACCGTTGCAGGAGGGCCTGTACTTCCAGTCGGTGGTGTCCGAAGACCTCGACATCTACAACGCGCAGTTCGTTCTCGAATTCGATCGGGCACTCGACCCCGACCGCCTGCGGCATGCGCTGACCGCACTGATGGCCGATCATCCCGCACTGCGTGGCGGTTTCACCCACGCCGGACTGCCCGGACCGGTCCAGTACGTCGTCGACCGGCTGCCCGCGCCTCTGGAGATCGCCGACCTGCGCGAATTGCGCGGCGCCGCACTCGATGAGGCATACGACGAGGTGATTCTCGCCGACCGGGCGCACAAGTTCGAGCTCGCCGCACCGCCGCTGTGGAGGGTCACGCTGATCCGGCGGCCCGATGGCGACCGGCTGGCGGTGTCGCGCCGCTTCCTCGTCTGGGACGGCTGGTCCAACGGCTCGTTCATCGGCGGCCTGCTCGCCCATTACGCGGGAGACACCGACAGCGCACCGGCGCCGATCGAGTCGGCCGTGTTCGCCCGGTATCTGCGCTGGCTCGGTGACCGGGATCGGGACGCCGCAGTCGCGGCGTGGGCCGACTACCTCGACGGCTATGACGAGCCTTCTGTCCTGGTCCCCGAGGCCGATCCGGTGGTCCGGGGCTACACCAGGATTCACCAGCACACCCTCAGCGCCGAACAGTCCGCGGCGCTGCCCGCGCTGGCCCGCGATGCGGGCGTCACCCTCAACACGGTGCTGTCGACGGCGCTGCTGCTGGTGGTGAGCAGGTGGACCGGCCGCACCGATGTGGCGATCGGCCAGACCGTTGCGGGCAGGCCACCGGAGGTCGAGGGTACCGACGCCGCGATCGGCATGTTCCTCAACACGGTTCCGGTGCGGGCGCGGCTGCGCCCGGAGGCCACGGTCGCCGATCTGCTGACCGCCCAGCAATCCACCGCGCTCGGTGTGCTGGGCCACGATTGGCTCAGTCTCGGCGAGATCCAGGCCCAGGCGTCGGCACCCGTTCTGTTCGACACACTGCTGGTGTTGCAGAACTTCATCTCCGATGCGCTGCTCGGCGCCGAGCACGGCGTGGTGGGCCATACCAGCGACGACCACACCCATTTCGCGCTGACGGTGGTGATCACCCCGGGCGACGAGCTGACGGTGAAGATCGAGACCCGCTCGGATATCGTCGACGACGAGACCGCCGATGGTCTGTCGGGCGACCTGATCACGGTCCTGACCGCACTGGCCGCACCCGGCGACGTCTTCGGCACCCCGCTGGCGCGGTTGCCGATCGCCGCTGTCGAGGCGCCGCAGACCGGCCGCACACTCGACGTGCCCGACCTGTCGGTGTCGGAGCTGCTGGCGGCCACCGCCGCAGACAACGCCGACGACACCGCCCTCATCTGCGGCGACAGGTCGCTGACGTTCGGCGAACTCGACGCCGAGATCAACAGGCTCGCCAGGCTTCTGCTCGCAGAGGGGGCGGCACCGGAGACCGTGGTGGCGCTCGGCATCGAACGCTCCATCGAGATGGTGGTGGCGCTGTTCGCCGTACTGCGCACCGGCGCCGCCTATCTGCCGCTAGAGCTGGTCCACCCGGCAGAACGCCTGCACGAACTCGTGGCCGACGCCCGCCCCGTTCTCGCGCTCACCGCGGGCACCACCGCCGACACCGATCGGGTGATCTTCGGCGGCACCGGCGCAGCGCCGATCGATCTGCGGTCGGGGCGGATCCGGGAACGGCTCGCGGCGCTCTCCCCGGAACCGTTGTCCGACAGTGAGCTCGGTGGTTTCGCGAGCGACCACGCCGACCGCCTCGACCATCCCGCCTACGTGATCTACACATCCGGCTCGACGGGCACACCCAAGGGCGTGGTGACCGGGTACCGCGGCCTGACCAACATGTACGTCAACCACCTCGACGAGATCTTCCGGCCGGCGGTGGCGCGGTCGCGGTTCGACAGGCTGCACATCGCGCACACGGTGTCGTTCGCATTCGACATGTCGTGGGAGGAACTGCTGTGGCTCACCTACGGCCACACGGTGCATGTATGCGATGAGGAACTGCGCCGCGATCCGCGGGAGCTGGTGGCCTACTGCGACACCCACAGGATCGACGTCATCAACGTGACCCCCACCTACGCCGAATACCTGATCGCGGCGGGGCTCCTGGACGGTGACAGTTTCGGCGGCCCAACCGGTGCGCACCGGCCGGCGCTGGTGCTCCTCGGTGGTGAGGCCGTCGGCACCGGGGTGTGGGACGCCCTGCGGGACGCCGACGGTACCGAAGGCTACAACCTGTACGGGCCCACCGAGTACACGATCAACACCCTGGGCGGTGGCACCGAGGATTCGGCGACGCCCACGGTGGGCCGCCCCATCAGCAACACGGTCGGGTATCTGCTCGACCCGTGGCTGCGGCCGGTGCCGCCCGGGGTGCCGGGTGAACTGTACGTCGAGGGCGACGGGCTGGCACGCGGCTACGGCGGCCGCCCCGACCTGACCGCCGCGAGTTTCGTCGCGCACCCGGCGCATCCGGGTGAAAGGCTCTACCGCACCGGTGATCTGATGCGCCGCAGGGCCGACGGCCTTCTCGATTACCTGGGCCGCACCGACTTCCAGATCAAGGTGCGCGGCTACCGTGTCGAGCCGGCCGAGGTGGAGGCGGTGCTGGCCGCCGTCGACGGGGTGCTGCACGCCGCGGTGGTGGCACGCACCGACACCACCGGCTCAACAGCACTCGCCGGCTATGTGGTCTCCGACGGCGCCCTGCCTCCGATCCCGCAGATCCGGCGGCAGCTCGCCGAGCGGCTGCCCGCCTACATGGTCCCGTCGACGATCACCGAGATCGATGAGATCCCGGTCAACGTCAACGGCAAACGCGACACCTCCGCGCTCCCCGAACCCGTCGCGGCAGGCGGCGGCTCCGGACGGTCCGGTTCGATGCTGGAGCGGGTGCTCGCCGAGATCGCCGCCGGTGTCTTCGGCGTCGACGAGGTGGACCCGGACACCAACCTGTTCGACCTCGGCGCGCATTCGCTGCAGCTGATGACGTTTGCCGACGCGGTGCGCGGCAGGCTCGGGGTGGAGCTCAAGGTGGCCGACGTGTTCACCAATCCGACGATCGCGGGCATGGCGGCGGTACTCGGGGGTGACTCCGACACGGGCTCGCACCTGCGGGTTCCGGTGATCACCTTCCGCTCCGGAACCGATGCCGGCACACCTGTGTTCATCCTGCCGCCGGGAACAGGTCTGGGCTGGCGGTACGGGCAGTTGCTCGCGCACATCCCCGATTCGTGTGGTGTTTTCGCCGTGCAGTCCCCGGCGATCGCGGGCATCGAGGTGCCGGCCGATCTCGCCTCGGCGGCACAGTATTTCGCCGAACAGATCGATCTCGCGGCACCGGCTGCCGACGACGGGGTAAAGCCCCCGGTGACGCTGCTGGGCTGGTCGTTCGGCGGTTCGGTGACCACAACGGTGGTGGCGGCGCTGGCCGGGCGAGGCCGGCCGGTCGGGTCGCTGGTGCTGGTCGACGCGTTCGCCCGGTCCCCGGAGGAGTACTTCGACTACGTCGACACCATCGCCCCCGCGGCGGCGGCGCTGGCGGCGATCGACGTGCCGGTGCCCGCCGAGCTGGCCGCGGGACTGACTGTAGAGCAGGCCGTCGAGGTGGTGCGCGGCAGCGAGTCGGTGTTCGCGGGGCTGGGCGCCGACTACATCGAGTCCATCGTGGAGTCGAATATGTGGGCCCTGACGGTGATGCGCGAACTGCATCCGCCCACCGCGCCGATCGATACCCCGGTGCTGTACGTCGAGGCCGATCCACCGTTCTCGTTCAACACCTGGTCGGGCATGCTGAACATGAAACAGCATGTGCAGACCGAGTATTCGCATCCGCAGATGCTCAACCCCGATGCGGTCCGCACGTGGGGCCCGCGGCTGGCCGATTTCCTGGAGCGGTGACCGTGACCGATGCGATCCCCCTCACCTCGGCGCAGGCCGGGCTGTGGTTCGGCCAGACGCTGGCCCCGGACAATGCCACGTTCAACGTGTGCGACGCCATCGAGATCCCCGGCGAGGTCAACGTCGACGCCCTGGCGCGTGCGGCGCGACTGGCGGTGTCCGAGTCCGACGCGCTGACCACCAGGCTGATCGAGTCGGGTGACGGGTGGCGCCAGGTACCGGGTGATCACGATCTGCCACTGCCCACCGTCGTCCGGACAGACGATGCGGACCCGTGGCCGACGATCATCGCGCAGGTGCGTGGGTGGACGGGCACCGTACACGACCTGAGCGTCGTACCGGGCGTGCACCAGTGGATCATCGCCGCGCCCGAGCGCACGTTCTGGGTGCTGGCCGTGCATCACGCACTGATCGACGCCTACGGCCTGTCGCTGGTGTTCAATCGGGGCGCCGCCCTCTACGCGCATCTGGTGGCCGGGACCGACGACACCGCCGCCCCCTTGGGTCTCATCGCCGAGGTCGTCGACGGCGACCTGGACTATCTGGCCTCCGACGCGTACGCCACGGACGCCGGGTTCTGGGCCGAGCACCTCGACGGCGCAGCCGAAACCGGTGTGTCCGGGCAGGCCGATGCGGTGCGCACCCTGCGCACCCCGCTGCCGCAGATCCCCGGCAACTGGACCGTCGCCGTCACCGCAGCCGTGGCGGCATACCTGGCGCGGGTGCGCGGCGACACTGAGATCAGCCTGGGCTTCCTGCTGATGAACCGGCTCGGTCAGCCGTCGGCGCGTGTCCCCACGGTGGCGGTCAATCTGGTGCCGCTGCGGATCGCGACCCGGCCCGGCGATACCGTCGCCGACATCATCTCCGGCGCCGGCGCTGCGATCCGGGAACTGAGCCGGCATCAGCGGTACCGGGGCAGACCGGTGGGCACCGGCCCGACCCTCACCGGCGGGTTCAGCCGGTTCGCCGGGACCGTCGTCAACGCCAAACCGTTCGCGCCGTCGGTTCGTTTCGCCGGCCGTGACGCCGTGCAGCATTCCATCGAACGCGGCCCGGTGCAGGACTTCTCGGTCACCGTCTCCCCCACCCGCGACGGCGAACTCAGCCTGCTCATCGACGCCGACGCCGACCGCTACGACGAGGCGGCGCTGGCGGGGCTGGCCGGCGACATCGCCCGGTTCCTCCTCACGTTCACCGATCCCGGGTCGGCGGAACACAAGCTGGCCATGCTGGCTGTGATCACCGCCGCGGAGGCCGAGGAAGCTGCCCGGCTCGGCCGCGGTGGCCCCAACTCCGGTGGCCCGTCGATGATCGAGACGTTCGACGCGACGGTCACCGCGAACCCGTCCGCGGTCGCGATCGTCGCCCCGGATGCCACCTGGACTTTCACCGAATTGGCAACCCGCACTGAGATACTGGCCCGCACGCTGCGCGGAGCCGGGGTTCGCGCCGACGATCCGGTGGCGATCGTCGCCGACTCGTCGGCCGCGACCGTCGCCGCGATTCTGGCGGTGTGGCGGGCACATGGCGCGTTCGTGCCGATCGATCCCCGCTATCCGGCCGACCGGGTCAGGCACCTGCTCACCGACTGCGGGGCGCGGGCAGTACTGGTCACCGAGTCGACCCGTGACCTCGCCGCGCAGCACCTGCCGGCCGACGTCACCCTCATCGACCTCGACACCGACGATGCCGGCAAGTTCCCGGAAGCCCCGCTGCCCCTGGGCTATCCGCACCCGGAAAGCTCCGCCTACGTCATCTACACGTCCGGGTCGACCGGTCTGCCCAAGGGTGTCGTGATCCCCCACCACGCGGTCTCCACGCTCCTGGGCTCGCACCGGCATTTCACGATGCCGGACCATCCCATCCGGATCCTGAGCACCCACACCTTCTCGTTCGACTCGGCCGTGGTGCCGTTGGCGTGGATGTGTTTCGGCCACCACCTGTACCTGATCGACCGGGCCGACGTCACCGACCCGGACGTGGTCATCGGCGTCATCCGCGACAACCGGATCGACTACGTCGACGCGGTGCCCGCCCTGCAGGCCGAGTATGTGCGTGCCGGGCTGGTGAATCCCCCTGACGGCGAACATATTCCGCGGTGGCTGTCGACGGGCGGTGAGGCATTCTCGCCTTCGTTGTGGACCGAGTTGACCGGCAATCCGGCCGTCACGGTGTTCAATCTGTACGGCCCCACCGAGACCACGGTCGAGATCACCTTCGCCACGGTCGCCGACACCCCCGAACCGTCGATCGGGGTGCCGTCACGGGGTGCCGATCTGCACGTACTCGACCGGCATCTGCAGCCGGTGGCACCCGCCGCCGAGGGTGAACTGTACATCGGCAGCAGGCAATTGGCGCGTGCCTACCACCACCGGCCCGATCTGACCGCGCAGCGTTTCGTAGCCAGCCCGTTTGCGGCGGGCGAACGTCTCTACCGCACAGGCGATCTCGTCCGCTGGAACGGCTTCGGGCAGCTCGACTACCTCGGCCGCGCCGACGATCAGGTGAAGGTGCGGGGCTACCGCGTCGAACTCGGCGAGGTCGAGTCCGCAGTCATGACGGCCGCTCGGAACCTGCGCATCCAGGTCGGGGCCATCGTCGCCGATGTCCGCGCCTCGGCCGGCTCCCCGGCACGGCTGGTCGCCTACCTGACCGGCACCGGCACCACAGATTTCGCGGCGCTGCGCGAGGAGATCACCCGTATCGCACCGTCGTACATCGTGCCGTCTGCGTTCGTACCGATCGACGCGGTCCCGCTGAGCCCCGCAGGTAAGACCGATCGCCGCGCCCTGCCCGATCCCTGGCGCGGTCAGGTGCCCACCCCCCGACCGGTTTCCGGGGATTCGCCGGTGGCCGTTCTATGCGGCTTGATTGCCGACATTCTCGAAGTACCGGCCGTCGACCCGGGCGATGACTTCTTCTCGCTCGGCGGCGACAGCATCATCTCCATCCAGTTGACCTCGCGGGCACGTGAATTCGGTATTGTCGTGTCCCCTCGCCAGGTGTTCGAACTGCGCACGGCACAGGCTCTGGCCGACGCCGCGACCCACACGTCGTCGGCCGCAGTCACCGCCGACCCGGCCCAGGCCGTCGGCGAGATCCCGTTCACGCCGCTGATGCACCGGGTGCTGCGTAACGGCGGCCCGCTCGACCCGTTCGCGCAGGTACGTGCCTACCGGATTCCATCGGGTGCCTCCCTCATCGACCTGGCCGACACCCTCGACACGCTGCGCCGGACGCACCCGATGCTGCGCGCACGGCTCACCGACGGCGGTCTGGTCGTCGACGGATCCCCCGCCGACGACGCCCAGACCTCGGTCGAGATCGTCGACACACCCGCCGGTCTCGACGCCGTGGCGGCGCAGTCGTGGGCGGAACAGCGGATCACCGAGACGGCGCACCTGCTGCGTCCGCACGCCGGCCTGATGAGCCGGGGCCTGCTGATCCGTGACCTGCCCACCCGTGACGGGCGAACCGACGCGTTCGTGCTGTTGCTGCACCACCTCGTTGTCGACGGGGTGTCGTGGCGGATCCTCGGTGAGGATCTGCGGACCGCGTTCGATGCGGTCTCCCGTGCCGCAGCTCCCTCGCTCCCCGCCCCGACGACGTCGTTCCGGGAGTGGTCGCGCGGGCTGGTGTCCCGGGCCACGGACGCCGACGTCACGGCGGGCACCCCGCTGTGGGAGCATCCCCCGGCCACACCCGGAGCCGACGACATCGTGGTGTCCGCCCGTCCGCTGGACGCATCGGTCGATACGGCGTCGGCTGTCGACCGGTTCGAGGTCGACCTGCCCACCCACGACGCCATCGCCGCGATTCCCGACCTGTACCGCACCGGCCCCACCGAAGTGCTGCTGGCAACGCTGGCGCTGGCGATCGCCCGGGTGTACCCGGAAGACGGTCCCCGCTCGCGGCGACTGTTCGTCGACCTCGAAGGGCACGGCCGGGACGAGACGCTCGTCGACGGTGTCGACCTGTCGCGGACCGTCGGCTGGTTCACCGCCTTCTGGCCCGTACCCGTCCGCATCCCCGCCGATACCACCCCCGCCGGCCCGGCGGCGCTGGTGCGGTCGGCCGACACCGTCATCAAGCAGGTCAAGGAACGGCTGGCCGCGCCCATGTTTGGTGGCCTCGAATACGGGCTGCTCACCGAACTCGCCCCCGGCACGCAGCCGCAGCGGCCCAGTGGGGTGCTGTTCAACTATCTGGGCAGGCTCACCACCGGCGAGGGCAGCGGACCGTTCTCGGCGGTGTGGCCGGGAAAGCCGATCATCGTGGTTCGCGACGACGCGATGCCGGTATCGCATCCGCTGGAGATCAACGCGGTTACCGTAGCCGTCGACGACGAGTTGCGGCTGCGCGTCGAGATATCGTTCGTGCGGACCCTGATCGGCAGAGCCCGGGCGCAGCGGATCGTCGACGAGTGGTCGGCGATCCTCGCGGCGCTCGCCGCCCCCGACACATTCGGCGAACTGGGCGGCATCACCCCGTCCGATTCGCTGGTCGATGACCTCACCCAGGACGAGATCGATGAATTCGCAGATGAATTCGCCTGACAACCGCTGACCGCGATAAGAGAGTAACCACCATGGCTTTGCTGTTCACCGTTGACACCGTCGAGGACCTGTCACCGCATATGCGGCGGTTCACCTTCTCCGGCGACGCCGTCGGCGAGTACATCGCCACCGGACAGTTCCCCAATATCAAGATCTTCCTGCCGCATCCCGACGGCACCTACGATGTTCCCGAACTCGACGACCCGACCAGCGACACCGAAACCGTCCTACGGTCACGGCCCGAGTTGCACGCCCGCGTCCGCACGTACACAGTGCGCCGTTACAGCGCCGAGAACAACACCCTCAGTATCGATTTCGTGCTGCACGGCGACGAGGGCATCGCGTCGGCGTGGGCGATGCGCGCCCGGCCCGGCACCACCCTCGGTATCGCGGGCGGCGGTGGACGCCACATCGGTCACGGTGACCACTATCTGATCGCGGGCGACGAAACGGGTCTGCCCGGTATCGGCGACATCCTGGACAACCTGCCCGCCGATGCCACCGGTACCGCCTACATCGAGGTCGCCGACGACTCCGGCCGCATCGATCTGGCCGGGCCCGCCGGTGTCGACGTGGTGTGGCTGTCGCGCGACGGTGCTCCCGGCGGCACCACCACCCTGCTTCTCGACGCGGTGAAAGCCCATGAGCTCAAACCGGATACGTTTGCCTGGGCGTCGGCCGAGTCGGCGCAGGTGATCGCGATCCGCAAAAATCTGCGGGCCCGGGGTGTCGATCGCAAATCGATGCTGGTGATCGGCTACTGGCGTCGCGGGCTGTCGGAGAACGGCTACGCCAAGGCCGCCAACCACGACCGCGACCTCAAAGAGTACGACGACCACGAGCACGACCACGAGCACGGCGTGGGTGCCGCCATGCGTGAAGGCGCCGCCAACCTCGCGACCCGTCTCCGCCGCCGTCGCCGCGCCTGAGTCAGTCCTTCATCCACTTCGTGATCTCGGTGGTGAAGATGCCACTGATATCGTTCGGCGTGCGCGCGATGTAGCTCGTGCCCCCGGTGGCGTCGGCGATCCGCTTGAGCGAGGCCTCGTCGGCCGTACTCGGAACCTGGGCGACCCTGAAGTCGTAGCACGACTCGTCGGACGCGATCGAGGTGAGCGCTTTCAGCGGATCGGCCATGGAAGAGTCGGCGATCACCGTCACCTTGTCGCGATCGCCGCCGCATCCGTCGGCGAGACTGCGCCACACGAGCACCCCACCGGCCAGCAGAACAACCAGTGCCAGCCCGGTCAGGGCTTGCGCACGTCCCACACGCCGCGTCGCGGTCGGCGCACCCTTCGACGCTGCGCCACCGTTTCCGATGCTCCGTCGCCCCATCTCACACCTACATCCCCAGCTTGCTTCCATACATTGCCGGGAAAGCGTAACTTTCCTGATGCCATATTCAGAAATTTAGGGGCGGAACGTGACATAGGCGACACAGTCTTGCCGATGATGCCGACACCTGCTCGGCGTCGGCGTCACTCCCACTCGATGGTGCCCGGCGGCTTGCTGGTGACGTCGAGGACGACGCGGTTGACGTCGGGAACTTCGTCGGTGATGCGGGTGGAGATGGCTTCCAGCACCTCGTAAGGGTCACGCAGGGTCAGGTGACCTTTCGGCACCTGACGCCACCACGATCTCGGCTATCGCGGCGGGAGTGTCGAGGTCGCCGTAGGCGACGGCATACCGCTGGGCCAGGGCAAGGGCGATCTCGGGGCGCTGCCACAGGCCGCCGTCGGCGCTCGCAGTGGCCAGCCAGGTGGCCAGACCGTGCGCCACCGACGCCCGGTACCGCAGCCAGATCTCGTCGGCCGACGGCAGTTCAGACTCCGGAAGATCCAGTGCGGAGCGGTATTCGGCGAGCAGTGCGCGTTCGTGGGTGCGCCGGTCGTCGACGGTGAGTGATCCTTGCAGGAAGTAGCCGACGTCGAGGGACCAGTTGCCGCGGCGCACCATCTGCCAGTCGAGCAGGCCGACATCGCCGTCGGGGGTGACGTACGTGTTGCCGATGTGGGCGTCGCCGTGCAACAGCGTCTGCGTCGTGGTGGTGAGGGTACCGATGTACGGTTTCCACACCTCGTCGACGAGTTGGCCGATGGTCATCGACAGCACCGACTGCGGGGTGGATTCGTCCAGCTTCTCCAGCGCCGACGGCAGCGGAGCGTACTGCAGACCGTCGAACGCGACGAACGGTTCGAGCCAGGACAGTTCCGGAACATCCAGGCGTGCACCCCAGTACCGGCTGTGCAACCGGCCGAGCGCCCGCACCCCAGCCGCCGCCAGCTCGGGGGTCAACGGCCGCAACGAGTCCCGCGGATCAGCGTCACGTGCGGCAATGTCCTCCATGACGAGGAGGAAATTTTCGGCCTCCTCGTCGAACAGCGCCGCGTATACCGTCGGATGATCCACGGGCAGCGGCACATCGGCCGCGAACAGCCGCGGCTCATGGAACAGCCCACTCGTCATCGTCAGCAGCAGCCGATGATCTGGGTCGACTGATTTGACGAATACCGTTGCCGGACCGGAACCCTCGCTGTATGTGAGCGCCAGCCGCGCCCGCCGGTTGGTGCCGTCGTCACGCAACACCACCGACACCTCGTCGACAACAGCCCCGGGATGAGAGTCGGTGAGGATCCCCGACATCCATTCGGGCGTGATCTGGTCAGCACTGGTCGGCATCGTCGGTGCACTCAACTCGGGTCTCCCCACGTCAGGTGAAGCTGCTGCTATGTCCACCTGACGCTAGTGACGACGACGCCCCCGGATACGCCTACGTTCCGCACACCGGGACCGTGCTCACTCCCACTCGATGGTGCCCGGCGGCTTGCTGGTGACGTCGAGGACGACGCGGTTGACGTCGGGAACCTCGTTGGTGATGCGGGTGGAGATGGTTTCCAGCACCTCGTACGGGACGCGGGTCCAGTCGGCGGTCATGGCGTCCTCGCTGGACACCGGGCGCAGCACGATCGGGTGGCCGTAGGTACGGCCGTCGCCCTGGACGCCAACGCTGCGGACGTCGGCGAGCAGCACGACCGGGCACTGCCAGATCTGGCCGTCGAGGCCGGCGCGGGTGAGTTCCTCGCGGGCGATGGCGTCGGCGCGGCGCAGGATGGCCAGCCGCTCTCCGGTCACCTCGCCGACAATGCGGATCGCCAGGCCCGGACCTGGGAAGGGCTGGCGCGCAACGATTTCCTCGGGCAGGCCGAGTTCGCGTCCGACGGCGCGCACCTCGTCCTTGAACAGCAGACGCAGCGGCTCGACGAGGCTGAACTCGAGGTCGTCGGGCAGGCCGCCCACGTTGTGGTGGCTCTTGATATTGGCGGTGCCGCTGCCGCCGCCGGACTCGACGACGTCGGGGTAGAGCGTGCCCTGCACCAGGAATTCGACCTTATCCCCCACCGCGGCCCGGTCGCCGAGCACCTCGGTGACCGCACCTTCGAAGGAACGGATGAACTCGCGCCCGATGATCTTGCGCTTGGCCTCCGGGTCGCTGACCCCGGCCAGTTCGCCGAGGAACACCGACTCGGCGTCGACGGTCACCAGGCGAGCGCCCGTGGCCGCGACGAAGTCCTGCTGCACCTGCTCCCGTTCACCCGCACGCAGCAGCCCGTGATCGACGAACACACAGGTGAGCCGGTCACCGATGGCTCGCTGCACGAGCGCGGCCGCCACCGCGGAGTCGACGCCGCCGGACAGGCCGCAGATCGCCAGGCCGTTCTCGCCCACCTGCGCCCGCACATCCTCGATCAGGGACTCGGCGATGTTGGCGGCGGTCCAGGTCGGCTGAAGACCGGCGATCTCGTACAGGAAACGGGTCAGCACCTGCTGGCCGTGCGGGGTGTGCAGCACCTCCGGGTGGTACTGGACACCGGCCATCCGGCGCTGCGTGTTCTCAAACGACGCGACCGGCGCGCCGGGCGTCGAGCCAGTCACGGTGAAGCCCTCGGGCGCCACCTGCACGGCGTCGTTGTGGCTCATCCACACCGGCTGCTCGCCGTCGAGGCCGGCGTGCAGCACGCCGCCGGCCGGGATGAACGGGGTGCGCCCGAACTCGCGGCCGCCGGTGTTGGCGACGGTGCCGCCGAGCGCCTTGGCCATCGACTGGAAGCCGTAACAGATGCCGAACACCGGCACACCCAGGTCGAGAACCGCCGGGTCGAGGCTCGGTGCGTCGTCGGCGTACACCGACGCGGGACCACCCGAAAGCACGATCGCCGCCGGATTCTTGGCCTCGAATTCGGCCAGGGGCGCGTCGTGCGCGATGACCTCGGAGTAGATGCGCGCCTCCCGCACCCGCCGGGCGATGAGCTGCGCGTACTGGGCACCGAAGTCGACGACGAGGACGGGACGGGTATCGGATGAGCCGGTCACCCGCGCAAGTCTATAAGCGCGCCCTATGCTGCGGGAAATCACTCACCGGGCACATGGGATACTTCGAGACCATCATGGATGAAACAACCAGGGACCCCGCGCGGGCGCCTTTCCTCTCGGTCACCGACCTCACCCAGGCCGCCGTGTTCGCAGCGTTGATCGCGGCGCTCGGGCTGCCCGGCACCATCAACCTGTCCAGTGGTGTGCCGATCACCCTGCAGTCGCTCGGCGTGATGCTGGCCGGTTGTGTGCTCGGACCCAAGAAGGGCACCCTGGCGGTGGCGATCTTCGCGGTCCTGGCGCTCGTCGGTCTGCCGATCCTGGCCGGCGGCCGCAACGGCTGGACCTCGCTCACCTCGGTGACCGGTGGTTTCTTCGTCGGTTTCCTGCCGGCCGCCTTCATCATCGGCCTGCTGACCGCGATGATGATGCCCAAATACCGCTGGTGGCTGGGCATCGTCTTCAACGTCATCGGTGGGCTGCTGGTGATCTACGCATGCGGCATCGCGGGCATGATGATCAAGGGCATGACGTTCGACGCCGCGCTGAGCGCCAACACCTCGTTCATCGCCGGTGACATCGGCAAGGCGGTGGTGGCCGCGCTGGTCGCCGCTCAGGTGCATCGCGGCTGGCCCGGGCTGATCAAGCCGTTCGGTCCGGCCACCCTCCTGCGCAAGGCGTGACCGGGTCCGGCGTGATCGAGTTCGATCAGGTGTCGCACGGCTACGACGGCCGCGCGGTGTTGCGCGACATCAG